>NZ_CAAAFO010000031.1:14528-18538 GCF_900634715.1 Candidatus Protofrankia californiensis
TCGACACCGCGGTCCGAGCGGGCGCGCGGGCTTTCGAGTCCTGGCGTGACACCACGCCGAGCGAGCGGGCCAGGGCGCTGCTCAGGCTGGCCGACGCGGTCGAGGAGCACGCCGGGGACCTCGTCCGGGCGGAGTGCGAGAACACCGGCAAGCCGATCGCGCTCACCCTGACCGAGGAGATCCCGCCGACGGCGGATCAGATCCGTTTCTTCGCCGGTGCCGCCCGGCTGCTCGAAGGCCGCTCGGCCGGCGAGTATCTGGCTGGCCACACCAGTTTCGTGCGCCGTGAGCCGGTGGGGGTCTGCGCGCAGGTCACGCCGTGGAACTACCCGATGATGATGGCGGTGTGGAAGTTCGCGCCGGCAATCGCCGCGGGGAACACCGTGGTCGTCAAGCCTTCGGAGACAACTCCGGTGAGCACGCTGCTGCTCGCCGAGATCGCCGCCGAGTTCCTGCCGGCCGGCGTCCTGAACGTGGTGTGCGGGGATCGGGACACCGGTCGGGCGCTGGTGGCTCACCCGCTACCCGCAATGGCATCGGTCACCGGCAGTGTCCGGGCGGGTATGGAGGTTGCCCGAGCGGCCGCGGATTCCCTCAAGCGGGTCCACCTGGAACTCGGGGGCAAGGCGCCGGTCATCGTCTTCGACGACGTCGACGCCGAGGAGGTCGCGCGGGGGATCGCGGGCGCGGCCTACTTCAACGCCGGCCAGGACTGCACCGCCGCCACCCGGGTACTGGCCGCCCCGGGCGTCCACGACGACCTTGTCGCGGCCCTCACCGAGCAGGCCCGGGCGACGCCGACGGGGTCGCCACAGGAGCCGGATGCGGCCTACGGCCCGCTGAACAACCTGGGCCAGCTCGGCCGCGTCCACGGCATGGTGGACCGCACGCCGCCCCATGCCGAGGTGCTCACCGGTGGGGCGCCGGTGGACAGGCCCGGGTTCTTCTACCCGGCGACGGTGGTAGCGGGCCTGCGTCAGGACGACGAGATGATCCAGCACGAGATTTTCGGCCCGGTTGTGACCGTCCAGCGGTTCAGCACCGAGGACGAGGCGCTGGCCTGGGCGAACGGGGTCGAGTACGGGCTCGCGTCCAGCGTGTGGACGCACGACCACGGGCGGGCCATGCGGGTTGCCCGCCGTCTGGATTTCGGTTGCGTGTGGATCAACACCCACATCCCGTTGGTGGCTGAGATGCCGCACGGAGGCTTCAAAAAGAGCGGATACGGGAAGGATTTGTCGATCTACGGTCTTGAGGACTACACCCGGGTCAAACACGTGATGAGCAACATCGAGTTCTGACCGGTCCGGGCTGTCGAGGCCGACTGGGTCGCAGGGGTGTCAAGCCAGGCATCCTGCTCCACCCGGCCGACCGGTGACGAGCGGTCGGAGGGCGGCTATGGATGAGACTCGTACCCGTAAGATGCACGATCTGATTCGTCTACCAGCGGATGGTCAGGATGACCTGACCGTGGTGGACGGCGCGGATGCGGCGCGGGCCGTCCGCCCGCCGGGTTCGTTGCGCTATGCCACTCGATATGTGACGGTGCACGGATATCGAAGGGCCTACATACGGGCGGGGCGCGGCCCCGCACTGCTGCTCATCCACGGGATCGGGGACAGTTCGCAGACCTGGCGCGACCTTATTCCGTTGCTCGCCCAGGGGCGGATGGTGATTGCACCGGATCTTCTTGGTCACGGTGAGTCCGACAAGCCGCGTGGTGACTATTCCATCGGTGGATACGCATGTGGGATGCGTGACCTTTTGACGGTGCTCGGTATCGACCGGGTGACGGTGCTCGGCCATTCCCTGGGTGGCGGCGTCGCCATGCAGTTCGCCTATCAGTTCCCCGAGCGTTGCGAGCGTGTGGTGCTGGTGGCGACCGGCGGGGTGTGTCCGGACATCCATCCGTTGCTGCGGGCCGCGGCGACTCCCGGGTCGGGGCTGGTGCTTTCGCTGCTCGCCGCGGCGCCCCTGCGTCAGCTCGGCTGGGCGGCGACCCGGGCGCTGCGATGGCTGCACACCGACCTGGGCCGGGATGCCGACGACCTGATGCGGACGTTTGACACTCTGTACGTGGACACCGCCCGTACGGCATTTCTGCGGACGCTGCGAGCCTCGGTGGACGGCCATGGTCAGGCAATCACCATGTTGGACCGTTGCTATCTTTCTGCCGGAATGCCGTCTATGATCATCTGGGGTGGACATGACGCGGTGATTCCGGTCGAGCACGCGCGGATTGCACACGCGGCGATGCCGGGTAGCCGCCTCGAGATCTTCGAGGATGCCGGACATTTCCCCCATCGGAGTGACCCGGAGCGCTTTCGGGCAGTGGTGGAGGACTTTTTGTCCTCCACCCGCCCGGCAACGTACTCCGCCCGGCAATGGCGGGATCTGCTGTGCTCAAGGGGACGGGTGGACCAGCGGCCCACCCGTGACCGGGGCACGGTCGGATGTCGGTGACCGCCGGCGGTGGGAAACCGCTGACAGGTGGCCCGGTGCCGGTGCCACCGCCGGCCCGTCGACGCCGGTGGCAACAAGGGATCGGGCCCGCCCGGCCAGGTCCGGACCGGACGGGAACCGAGGTGAAGGAACCCAGGTGAAGAAGGTGAAGCCAGAAACGAAGATGCGTCCGTAGCCCCTCAGCCGGCGGTGAACTCACGGCGGTTGTCGGTTCGGGTTGTCGGCCTGCCGATCGTGGGCATCGTCTTGCCGAGAGTTGTGTTTGAGCCGTACCGGCAACCGTTCATACTGGTGGAAGCCTCATGCTGTTCTCGGGCATGAACAACCGCGGGTCGGCTGGTCGAGTGTCCGTGATCAGCCGGGTATGATGGCCCGCTCCTGCCTGCACAGTCGGCTGCCGCGCCAGATCGTCGAGACAGATGCCACTTCTATGTTCCAACCCGGTGTCGTATTGGGACGCCGCTGCCCGCTATCGTGGAGTTCGTCGAGCACGGTCATGCCAATATGGCCTATCCTTGCCGTAGTAACTGAAGTCAGAGATATATCGGAGGTCGACCGTTGGCACGTCGTGCGCGTCTGAGCTGGCCAGAAGAGCGTCGCCAAGCAAGTGAGGTCGTCGTCCGCCGGGTTGACCCCGGCCGTGGCTGGACCCTCGAGCAGGCCCGTGACCTGGTGCGGCAGGGCTACTCTGTCGAGCATGTAGCGGAACGCACAGGATTTCCGCCGCAGATGTTGAAAGTCGCCGAAGTGGCTGCCGACGAGTGAGTCGTTCGGTCACCACGCGCTCCGGTTGTGAAATAAGCACTCTCGGCGACGCGTATAGAGGCAGGCTCCGGCGGGGTTCGCCGAGCCGGACCGGGGAAGTGAGGAGCGCTACGCCGACGTTCTGGGTCGGTCACCCTGCGGAGCCCGACAGCGATCCGGGGATCTGGGCCGCTGGCAGCGCGTAAAAAAGCATGATCACATTGCCTTTGGTCCGCTGGATTGCGCCGGCATCCGCGTCCGGGTCCTAATGCGGGCCCGGCGATTCGCGCCGGTCATTCCCCGGCGATGATGATTGATCGTCCTCTTCCGATCACTTAACGTCGGTATGCTGCGTGTACGTGATTGTTGTCTCGCTGCCCGTGGCACGAACAAGCCGATCGAGGTGGTCCGAGTAGACGCCGTCCAAGCCGAATCCCACAAGCCGATTCAGCGTCCCGGACGTCTGCGCATGCCAGCCGAAGGCGAGCAGCCCGCCGGCGTGAACCGACCGCACCATCGGTGCGCTCCACTCGTTGGCCCGTAGGTTCAGCACCGTGGCACCGGAGGCCGCGGCATCGCGCACATACGCGTCCAGGTTGCCGCTGCCGGCGTGCCCGCGGAAGCCAGCATCCCGCGCGGACGCGGAGTTGACCAGTTTCACCTGATCGGGTCCGGTGACGTCGTCGAGCGATCGCCAGCAGCGGATCGCTACGAGGCTCCCGCACAGCCACAGCCGTCCTGCCGCGCCCGCGGTCCGCGCCACACCGACGACAGCCTGAGCGGCTCGCCGGGTGGCCTGCGGC
>NZ_CAAAFO010000031.1:18934-22097 GCF_900634715.1 Candidatus Protofrankia californiensis
GCCGCAGGCGGCGTAGAGGCCGGCCAGGCTCGGAAGCCGGTCCGGCAGCTGTGCCGCGGGCAGGTCGCTGATCCGGCGGCGGCGGCCCGGGGGTCCGAGCACACCGTCGTGGTGGAGTACCGGGACGCCGTCGGCGGTGAGCCACACGTCCGACTCCAGACCGCCCGCACCGCCGGTCAGCGCCCGCCTGAACGCCGCCAGGGTGTTCTCCCGCTGGAAGCGGCCTGGCGCGCCCCGGTGGGCGAATCCGATCGGACGCCCGGCGGGACGGGTCACCGAGCGGTGGGCCGGGCGGGCTGGTTGAGGATGTCCAGCGTCCGGGTGTGCAGGCGGCCGTTGGTTGACAGGATCGAGCCGCCACCGGGCCCGCGGCGTCCGGTGAGATCGGTGAAGGTGCCGCCGGCCTCCTCGACGATCACCTGGAGCGCGGCCATGTCCCAGAGGGAGACGTCGGGCTCGCAGGCCAGGTCGACAGCGCCCTCGGCGACCATCATGTGGGACCAGAAGTCGCCGTAGGCGCGGGTTCGCCATACCGCCGCCACCAGTGCCATGAAGGGCTCCAGCCGTCCGGCGGCCGACCAGCTCTCGATGGAGGCGAAGGACAGATAGGCGTCGGCCAGGTCCGTCACCGCGGACACGGCAAGGGAGCGGATCTCGCCGACCGCCGTCCGGGTGTGAGCGCCCTGGCCGCGCGCCGCCCACCAGCGCCGGCCCATCGCGGGGGCGCTCGCCACCCCGGCGACGACTTCGCCGTCGACTTCGAGGGCGAGCAGCGTCCCCCATACCGGCACCCCGCGCACGAAGTTCTTGGTGCCGTCCACCGGGTCGACCACCCAGCGGCGCCGGGCGTCATCACCGATCAGGCCCTGCTCCTCGCCCAGCACCGCGTCGCCGGGCCGGGCCTCGGCCAGTCGCTCGCGGATCATAGCCTCCACGGCGGTGTCGGCGTCGGTGACCGGGGTGGCGTCGGGTTTCGCTTCGACGTGCAGGTCAACGGCCTGGAAACGGGCGAGTGTGATCGCGTCGGCGGCGTCCGCGAGGGCGAGGGCGAGGGCGAGGTCGTCACCGACCGGATACCCGCTGGCGGCAGCCGCGTACCCCTCGACGGCGGCCTGCGTGCCACCGTGAACCGGCTCTTGGCCTGTTCCCAGCGTGTCTGTTCCCACAGCGTCTGTTCGCACAGCATTGGTCACGCGGGGAGCGTACCCGCGTGACGCACGTACCCGGGCAGAAGGTGGCCTTCGCGGATGAGGCGCGCCAGGTGCGGTGAAGGTACCTCCGATACCGGAGGCGATTCGCCGCTCTCCGGCGGCACCGGGAAACGAACGACGTCGCCGTACCCGGGTCCGATCGTCATGACGGGTCGGCGCCGGAGCGGGCGGCAAGCAGCCGGCGCAGGCTGGCCAGCCGGGCCGGGTCCGCCCGGCCGTCCTCGACCGTCTGATCAAGCGCGCAGTCGGCGAGACCCGCCAGGTGGGTACAGCCGCCGGGGCAGGCCGCCGCGGCCGGGGCCAGATCGGGGAAGGCCCGAAGGAGCCGGTCGGTGGAGACCGCGCCCAGCCCGAACGAACGCACCCCGGGAGTGTCGACGACCCATCCTCCCCCCGGCATCGGCAGGGCGATCGCCGCGGACGAGGTGTGCCGGCCGCGGCCGGTGACCGCGTTGACCGCACCGATCGCCTGGGCGGCGTCGGGCACCAGGCGGTTGACCAGCGTCGACTTACCCACCCCGGAATGACCGAACATGACGCAGACGTGGGCCGCCATCAGCGCGGTCAGCCCGGACAGGTCGGCGTCCGGCCTGGTGGTCACCACAGGTAGGCCAAGTGGTGCATAAAGTGCGCGCAGGGGCGCATCGTCGGCGAGATCGGCCTTGCTCAGGCACAGCAGCGGCTCCAGCCCACCGTCGTAGGCCGCGACCAGGCACCGGTCGATCAGCCCCGTCCTCGGCGGTGGGTCGGCGAGGGCACAGACGATGACGAGCCGGTCGGCGTTGGCCACGATCGGGCGCTCCACCGGATCGGTGTCGTCGGCGGTGCGGCGCAGCACGCTGTGGCGTTCGGCCCGCCCGACGATCCGGGCGAGGCTGCCGGGCGTGCCGGAGACGTCCCCGACCAGGGCGACCTCATCGCCTACGACCACACTGGTCCGGCGCAACGAACCGCCGCGAACGGCAGCCACCAGAGCGCCGGTGGACGCGGATGGAACACCGGTGGACGCGGGCGGGCGAGGCGGTCTCCCGGCTGCGCCCGAGCCCGCACCTGGCTCCGCGCCCGTACCCGCGTGCGTGTCCGTGCCCGCACCCGCGTTCCAGCCGGCTTTCGCCGCCACCTTCCCGACGACATGGCAGGTGTAACGGCCCCGGTCGACCGCCACCACGGTCGCCGCCACCGCGTCGGCGTGGTCGGGACGTTCCCGGGTGCGTGGCCGAGACCCGCGTCCGGCCCGCACCCGGACATCGTCCTCGTCGAGTTCCCGAGGCATTCAGACGTGCCGTTCGAGGTCGCGACGACGGCCGGCTCTCACGGGCGCGAGCCCGTCCCGCCGAGCATCTGTGCCCACAATCGGGGGAACTGCGGCACGGTCTTACCGGTCGTACCGATGTCGTCGACGAGCACGCCCGGCACGACCAGCCCCACGACGGCATAGGCCATGGCCAGGCGGTGGTCGGCCCGCGGGTCGAGGCGGGCGCCGGTCAGCGGCGCGGGGGAGACGGCCAGCCCGTCGTCGGTCACGGTGATCGCCGCGCCCAGGCGTCCCAGTTCGGCCGCGAGCGCACCGAGCCGGTCGGTCTCCTGCAGGCGCAGGTGGGCGATGCCGCGCAGGCGGCTGGGCGAGTCGGCGAGGACGGCCAGCGCCGTGAGCGTCGGGGCAGCCTCGCCGTAGTCGCTGAGGTCGACGTCGATGCCGCGCAGGCGGTCGGGTCCACGGACCTCCAGACCGGCCGCGGTCGGAGTGTAGGTGCATCCCATGGCGGCCAGCAGGTCAGGCAGCATGCGTCCGGGCTGGACGGTCCCGCTCGGCCAGCCGGCGAGCACGACCCGGCCACCGGTCGCCGCGGCCGCGGCCAGGAAGGCGGACGCACTGTTGATGTCGGGCTCGATGACACGGTCATGGGCGTGCAGCGGCCCCGCAGCGACCGACCAGCGTGCGCTGCCGCCAG
>NZ_CAAAFO010000031.1:22407-23916 GCF_900634715.1 Candidatus Protofrankia californiensis
CCGCGACGGTCATCTCCAGGTACGGCCATGACGGCAACCGCGGGCCGACATGACGGACGGCGGCTCCCCTGTCGTAGCGGGGAGCCGCCAGCAGCAGGCCGGAGACGAGCTGGCTGGACGTGGAGGCGTCCACCGTCACCTCGCCCCCGGTGAGGTGACCCCGGCCGTGCACGGTCAACGGCATCCGGTCGCCGTCGATGGACGCGCCCAGGGTCCGCAGCGCGTCCAGCAGCGGGGTGAGCGGACGCTCCCGCATGCGCGCGTCGCCGTCGAAAACCACGTCACCGTGCGCCAGCGTGGCCAGCGCGGGGGTGAACCGGGCGACGGTACCGGCGTTGCCGCAGTCGATCCGGGCGGCCGGGGCCGCCTGCAGCGGACAGCGGCCATGGACCAGCCAGTCATCATGATCGTCGACAACGGCCACGCCGAGCTCGCCGAGGGCAGCGGCCATGAGCAGGGAGTCCCGGGACCGTAGCGGCCTGGTCAGCCGGCTGGTCCCGGCGGAGATCGCCGCGAGGATCAACGCGCGGTTCGTCGCCGATTTGGACCCCGGCATGGTCACGGTCGCGTCGACCGGCCGATCAGCTGTCGGCACCGGCCAGGGATCCGTGGGTACGTCCGTGGTGACGGTCACCAGTTCAGCATGCCGGACGCAGGGGGTCGGCACCGCCTCCCGGGGCTGTCAAGCCGCGGCCGGGTACCGCGGTCATATCCCGCGGCCGGGTACCGCGGCCGTACCCGTTCGCGGTTCATACCGGATATATGCCGGATATGTGCCGGGTATATGCCGGATAACTGCCTGTCGAGGGCAATCATTGCGTGCGGACGCGACGATTGTGACGTTGTTCAGTCGGGGCGGCGGGCGCTGGCGACCAGGTGGATGCCGATCGACTCGCCTTCGCGTTCGGCCGAGAGTTCGACCTCTGTCCGGACCAGGGTGGGAAAGCAGGACACGTCGGAGGCGACCGCGCGGGTCACCGCCTCGGCTGACAGCACCGTCCGCGGTCGGATCCAGTCGACGTCGAGGCCGGCGCTGGTCAGCAGGGCGTGCAGTTCCTCCGGCCAGAAACAGCGGGTGATGGACCCGTCCTCGGCGGGGACGAGGACGACGTCGGCGCGCGGGACGTCGGACAGTTCCGCCCAGCGGTGCTGTTCGGCGAGCCGGGCAAGGCCCAGCAGCAGCGAGTCGACGCACAGCAGCAGCCGCCCACCAGGGCGCAGCATGCGGTAGATCTCTTCCAGGGTCGTCTCCGTGGCCAGGCAGAACGACAGCGCGCGGCCCTCTGCCAGGACGGCGTCGAAGCTCTCCGGCGCGAACCAGTCCAGCGACCGGGCGTCACCGGCCACCTGCACCAGCCGTCCGCAGCCCGCGGGGTCGCCCGGCCGGGCCGGACCTCGTCCGCCGGCCTCGCCGGGACGCGAGGGAACCCGGGATGGGCGAGCATGGCTGTCTTCGCGTCTGCCGACGCTGCGGGCGCTCGGGCGATCCGAGGACGGGACAACGCGCAC
>NZ_CAAAFO010000031.1:24178-25240 GCF_900634715.1 Candidatus Protofrankia californiensis
GACATCTTCGTAGAACGCCCAGTACGGATCATCGCTGTCCGTGGGGGCCTCGTAGACGAGGGTCGGCGTTCGTCCGCGCGGCTGATCTGGCTCGGCGTCGAGACGCGGCAGCATGGACCTTTACCTACCCTTCAGGGGAGAAGATGCGAAACAAGTCACACACACTCACGGGAAGTCTGACAGATGCACACGGGCAGCGGTGACATTTTTCTCTCGGGCATGATCGCGGTCGGTGCCTCCTCCACCGACCGGACTTCCCTGGATGTCGACGGCGGGCGAGTGTTTCTGGTTCCCGCGGCGAGGACACCGATCGGATTTGTTGTTCTTCTGCATGGCGCTGCTAGTGGAACGGATGTCGGCGTGTTGTCCGAGCTCGCGGCGCGGCTGCCGGGGCGTGGGGTCGGCGTTGCCCGCCTGGAGATGCCCTACCGGGTCGCGGGACGCCGTGCGCCGGATCGCCCGGCCCGGTTGGACGCCGTGCTGCACGCGGTCATGGACGCTCTGGGGCAGCCGCGGCCTGTTGTCCTCGTCGGCCGTTCCATGGGATCGAGAGTGGCCTGCCGCTGCGCCCGTACGGTCGGGGCCGCCGCAGTCGTGGCCTTCGGCTTCCCGCTGTATCCCCCTGGAAGGCCCGCCGCCCCGGCTAGAGAAGATCCTAGCCGGGGTTTTGGGCGGGATCCGCGGGGGAATCGACCGTCACGCCTGCCCGAGCTGCTTGCCGCGGGCGTCCCCGTGCTCGTGGTCCAAGGTGATCGGGACGCGTTCGGCATGCCCGATCCGGACCCGGCCCGTCATGTCGAGGTACACGTCCTGGCCGGCGCCGACCATGCCATGCGGACGCGTCGTAGGGACGGCCGCACTGAAACCGAGGTCGTCGACGAAGCGGCGACCGTCGGGACAGAGTGGATCATCAGGCGGTTGGGTTCCTCGGGGCCTACGAGCGTGCGGCGGACGGTGGGTGACCGTTCTGCTTCGACAGGGAGCGTGGATGCCGGATAGTGATCTGCTGGGTCGCTGGAGGGCCAAAGGCAGTGCGATCATGCTTTTTCGCACTGCCGGAGG
>NZ_CAAAFO010000031.1:25598-29750 GCF_900634715.1 Candidatus Protofrankia californiensis
CCACGGGCGGGAATCCGACGGCTGGTCGGACAGTTACGTCACCTGCAAGGATCCTTGGAGCCGTCCGCGACACGGGAGAACAGACGGGCCGGGGGGATCGTTCCGTGATTCGCCGGCCCCCATGATCGTGTTGATTTCGGCCGGCAGGGACATCCACTCGGAGGTTCGATGACTGCCCAGTTCGCAACCGGGCTAGAGGGCCAGAAGCGGCGCGATGATGTTTCTTTCGCGCGGCCGGAGGCCCAGGTCCCCGGGTCGCTGGTTGCCTGTGCCCGCAACACCGCATCGACGCCCGCGCCGGCTCCCCGTCCCCATGATGGTCCGATCGGCCCTCTCGATCGGTGGCCGACCGTCCCGGAACCTGCCGTCACCGGTGACTTTTCTGCACGCGCGCACGCACCTGCCGGGGTATCGTCCGTTTCAGGGGCCGCCGGCACGTCCGTGAGCCGGCACGCCGCGGACGACCCAAGGAACGAGGGAGTGGTCCTGGTCGACGAGACCGTCGAGGAGCGGAGCAGCCGCTTCGAGCGAGACGCCTTGCCTTTTCTTGATCAACTTTATGCGGCGGCGCTGCGGATGACGCGAAACCCCGCCGATGCCGAAGATCTGGTGCAGGAGACCTTTGTCAAGGCGTTCGCGGCCTTCCACCAGTTCCAGGAAGGTACAAATCTCAAGGCATGGCTCTACCGCATCCTGACGAACACCTTCATCAACACCTACCGCAAGCGTCAGCGCCAACCGCTGCAGAGCCCGACCGAGCAGGTCGAGGACTGGCAGCTTGCCGATGCGGAGTCGCACACGTCCAGCGGCCTGAAGAGCGCTGAGACCGAGGCGTTGGAGCATCTGCCGGACAGCGACGTCAAGGAGGCACTCCAGGCGCTGCCCGAGGATTTCCGGATTGCGGTGTATCTTGCCGATGTCGAGGGGTTCGCCTACAAGGAGATCGCGGAGATCATGGGTACCCCGATCGGTACCGTGATGTCACGCCTGCATCGTGGCCGCCGCGGGCTGCGCACGGCTCTCGGGCACTACGCCCGGGAACGTGGCCTTGTCCGAGCGGGCAGCTCCGAGGCCGACGGCGGTGGGTTGTGAGCTGTGGGGGCCCGCACGCGGTCGACTGCCGGAAGGTGCTGGAAGCGGTCTACCTCTACCTCGACGGCGAGATCGACTTCGACCACAAGCACCTGGTTCGTTCACATCTGGACGAATGCTCCCCATGCCTTCGCGAGTTCGGCGTGGAACACGAGGTGAAGCTGTTGGTAGCCCGCAGGTGCGGCGGCGAGCGTGCTCCCGAGTCCCTCAGGGAGAGCGTTCTGGAACGGTTGCGTGCCGCCCGTATCGACGCGGACGCGGCAGAGTTCCGCACCGAATAGGGCTTGCCTGTGGCGGCCGGCCGTCTGATGGCGGTTAGGCTCTCATGCCGTGCGTATCCTCGTCACCGGCGCGGCCGGTTTTATCGGTTCCACGGTCACTGACCGTATGCTTGCCGACGGCCACGACGTCGTCGGGATCGACGACCTGTCCACCGGTCGGCTGGAGAACCTCGGCCCCGCCCTGCGTGACCACCGATTTTCATTCGAGAAGGTGGATATAACGTCTGCCGAGCTCCTCGGTGTCATCGGGCGGATCCGTCCCGATGTCGTCCTGCATCTGGCGGCACAGATCGACGTGCGGGTGAGTATCAGCGATCCATTGCTCGACGCCCGGCTGAACGTGCTGGGAACGATCAACGTGCTTGAGGCGAGCCGGCTGGCCGGCGTCGCAAAATTCATCCACACGTCGTCCGGCGGTTCGATCTACGGGACGCCGCAGCAGCTGCCGGTCAACGAGACCGCGCCGGTAGCTCCCGAGTCGCAGTACGCCGCGGGCAAGGCAGCCGGCGAGCTCTACCTGTCCGTGTACCGGTCCACATATGGGCTGGCCACGACGGCGTTGGCACTGGGGAACGTCTACGGGCCCCGGCAGGATCCGCACGGCGAGGCCGGGGTGGTGGCGATCTTCGGGACGGCGATGCTCGAGGGCCGCCCGACGAGGATCTTCGGTGACGGCGCGACCACCCGTGACTACGTCTTCGTCGGCGATGTCGCGGACGCCTTCGCCCGGTCCGTCCCGCCGGATGCCGCCAACGGCGAACGCCTCAACATCGGCACAGGCACCCAGACGGCCGTCCGGGATCTGCATCGCACAATTGCGGAGATCGTCGGGGTGGCGGATGCTCCCGAGTTCGTCCCGCCCCGACCGGGTGAGCTGCAGCGGATCGCACTCGACGTCAGCAAGGCGGCCCGGCTGGTCGGCTGGCGGCCCCAGGTCGATCTGGACAGCGGGCTGAGGCAGACCGTCGAATGGCTGCGAGCCCACACCGCCACCGGCTGATCGGCGCTTTCTCCCGCTACCGGCCTGTTCGCCGATCGCCGCTGTTCGCCGATCGCCGTGGCCCGGTGAGGCCTCACCGGGCCATTGCCGCACCCCAAATATTACTCAAAATCATATAAAGGACGCGAACAGTAGCCGAATTGACAATATAGGTGCCTGAGACCGACCGCGGTCCGAACGGCTCAGGTGTTCGGGCGCTTGCCGTGGTTGGCCTTGTGCTTGGCGCGTGCACGCCGCTTGCGCTTCTTCTTCGCCACGTCAGGGACCTCCTTTCTGCTCGGGCCATCCTGTCATGGCTACTGGCCGAGGTGAGCATCCGCGGGTTCGGCGGAGGCGAGGTCCGGATCGTCGGCCTTCGGATCATCGTCGGGACGGACGCCGGCGGCCGGCGTGTCACGGACGCGGCGGGACTCGAGAGCTCGGCGCGCCCGTACCGGCGCGACCGCGCCGAACAGTCCGATGCCGGAGGCGACCAGGACGTCGCCGATGCTGACGACGGCTGCCGCGTTGGGAAACGCCAGCGGAATCACGTCGGTGGCCGGGCGCAGGACCGTGTCGGCACCGCCCGGTGTGTGCTGGGCGGAGGCTCGCAGCTCGCTGACGGGCACCCCGGCCCGCTCGGCTCCCCACAGTGAAACCGGCATCCGGCCGCCGTTGGCGAGGATTACCACGGTGTTCAGTGCGATCCCGACCCACAGCAGGCCGACGCCGGGAAGACGGGAGTTCGCCGCGGCGAACAGCACGATTGCCACCGTGGCCACCACCCATGCGGCCGCATGCAGGCCGGGGACGAGCCGGCCGGCGATCAGGGTCGCGATCGCGGCCACGAACACCCACGGGCGTGACACATAGACACGGACCAGAGCGTCCAGCGTGCCACCGCGGATCAGTCCTACGGTGACACCGCCCACCAGGGCAAGCACAAGGAGAACGAACACCCTCGTAGTGTGCGTCGTCCGGCGGGCCTTCGATCGCAAGCGCGGCATTCCGGCATGTCTGTGCTGCCTGCGCCGGCTCCCCCGACCGTTCAGGGAAGATCGTTGCCGGGCTTTGGGTGGGAGTTGCTACCGCCGCGTTAAGAGCTTGGGTGAATCAGCGGTCGAACAGGGACTTTCTTTGTCGACGTGGCGCGCAGCGGCCGGGTGCGGCCACACACTACGCTCACGCTGTGCACATGTCTGCGCGGGAGAAGGAACGCTCGGGACAGGGAAGGGGAGCCGTGGCCGAGGAAGTTCGGGCTGAGATGGTGGCCAACGTGTGGAAGGTCGTGGTCGGTGTCGGTGACACTGTGTCGGCCGGTGACACGCTGGTGATTCTCGACTCCATGAAGATGGAGATTCCGGTACTCAGCGAGGACGGTGGTCGGGTTGCCCAGATCGCGGTCCAGGAAGGAGACGTCGTTCAGGAAGGGGACCTGATCGCCCTCCTCGACCAGCTTCCGGTGGCCTGACCGCGGGCCTGCGGCCGGCAGGGCCGGAGGTCAACCTGCGATTGTGCCGTGTTCGGTGCAGCTGGCCGTCCATCCGGTCGGCGTGATCTGGACGACCATCCGTCGCCGGCAGGTCCGGCAGAACCGCGGTGGTTCCAACAGCCGTGCCTGGATGCAGGTGTCGTGCCCGCTGTCCGCGAGCGACTGCCCGCACCGGTCGCAGAAGGCCGTCTCCGTCCCGCTGAGCGACCCGGACGCGGGGGAAGCATGATCGCGCTGCCTGAGACCCTCTGGAGTCATGGTACCGAGGGTAGAACATCGGGCGGGCCGTCCGATGTTCTACCCGGACC
>NZ_CAAAFO010000031.1:30035-32214 GCF_900634715.1 Candidatus Protofrankia californiensis
GGTGTCCTCCGCTTCGGTTGTCCCCTGCTCGGCACGGGTCAGCCCGTCCGATCTGGGGGCCGGTCTGGTCAGAACGTGGACTGCATGGACTTGATGGGCATCTTCAGGTCGACGAGCATCTCCAGATCCGCCTCGGCGGGTCGACCCAGAGTAGTGAGATAGTTGCCGACGATGACCGCGTTGATGCCGCCGAGCATCCCGTCGACGGCCAGATCGCCGAGGGTGATCTCGCGTCCGCCGGCATAGCGCAGGATGGTGCGTGGCAGCGCGAGCCGGAACGCGGCGATCGTGCGCAACGCCTCCTGCGGGCTGATCACCGGAAGGTCGGCGAACGGTGTGCCCGGCCGCGGGTTGAGGAAGTTCAGCGGAACCTCGTCGGGCTCCAGCTCGGCAAGCTGGCCGGCGAGTTCCGCCCGCTGTTCCAGCGTTTCGCCGACCCCGATGATGGCGCCGCAGCACAGCTCCATGCCGGCGGCTCGCACCATCTCGCAGGTGTCCCAGCGTTCCTGCCAGCTGTGGGTGGTCACGACCTGCGGGAAGTGCGAGCGCGCCGTCTCCAGGTTGTGGTTGTAGCGGTGCACGCCCATCGAGGCGAGCGCGTCCACCTGCTCCTGGGTGAGCATCCCGAGCGAGCAGGCGATGTTGATGTCGACCGCGGCACGGATCGCCGCGACCCCCGCTCGGACCTGCTCCATCAGGCGTTCGTCCGGGCCTCGGACGGCGGCGACGATGCAGAACTCGCTCGCGCCGGTCTCCCTCGTCGCTTTCGCGGCCTCGACCAGCGACGGGATGTCCAGCCAGACCGCGCGGACCGGTGAGTCGAACTTGCCGGACTGGGAGCAGAAGTGGCAGTCCTCGGGGCAGCCGCCGGTCTTGAGGCTGACGATTCCCTCGACCTCGACCTCCGGGCCGCACCAGCGCATCCGTACCTCGTGGGCGAGCGCGAGCGCCTCGCTGATCCGGTCGTCGCCCAGCCGCAGCACCTCCAGCGTCTGCTCGGCCGACAGCCCTTGGCCGCGCTCCAGCACCTGCTCACGGGCTACCCGGAGGATGTCGGCGGCAGTCCCTACGTTCTCGTCGAGCCCCCCGAGGGCTGGCGGCGGGTTGGTTGTCGGCGGTTGCGTTGTTGGCGGCAGGGTCATGGGTGCGGCTGCTGCTGACGACGGCGGCAAGGCGGTCTCCCTGTGGTAGGTCGGTTACGGGCCCTCGACTCCTCCGGAGGTCCGAGAGGTCCGAGTCTCTGGGATCGCTGGAGGGCCAAAGGATGGGTCACGGTTTGTGGCTCTCCCGGAAGTCGTGGGCGTCGAAGGTGCCGCCGAGGGCAGGCGCGAGGCATGCCCGGGCGGTGTCGCGGAACACCGCGGCATCGGTCTGCCCCGCTCCCGCCGGCACTGCTCCGGCGAGCGGACGTGCGGCGAGCATCTCCATGTCCATGATGTTCGAGCGACAGGCGAGGTCGGGGACGGGTGGCCATGAACCGATGACGAGCCCGGCGAGTTCCAGTCCACGGTTCGCCAGTGCCTCCAGGGTCAGCGCGGTGGTGTTGAGCGCGCCGAGCCCGGCCTCGCTGACCAGCAGCACCGGCGCGGCCAACGTATGGGCGAGATCGGCCACGGTGGTGCCCTCGTCGTCGTAGCGGACCAGTAGTCCGCCCGCTCCTTCCACCAGGACGAGCCGGCGGTGCTCGGCGAGTTCCGCCACACGCTGGGCGACGTCGGACAGCTCCACCGGAGCACACCGGTGGAGGCGGGCCGCGGCAGCCGGCGACAGCGCCGCCGGGAACCGGGCGTATTCATGCAGGTCCTCGACCCCGGACAGGTCGCGCACATGGTCGAGGTCGCCGGGTTCGCCGGGCTCGACGCCGGTCTGGGCGGCCTTCACCACGGCGACGTCGACGCCCCGATCACGGGCCAGGGCGGCCACCGCGGCAGTGACGACCGTCTTCCCGACGCCCGTCCCGGTCCCTGTCACCACGAGGACCGTCATCTGGGTGTGCCAGGAGGGCCGGGTACGCCGGGAGGGGGTGTACCGAGGGCGGCGGCGAAAGCAGCGGCGGCCTGGGCCAGGTCGGTTTCGGTGAGGTCGGCGCGGGCCGCGACCCGCAGCCGGCTCGTGCCCGGGGGCACGGTCGGGGGGCGGAAGCAACCGACGGCCACCCCGTGCGCACGGCAGATCTCCG
>NZ_CAAAFO010000031.1:32854-33686 GCF_900634715.1 Candidatus Protofrankia californiensis
TGTCGATGAGGTGCGCGCGCACGGCTGGCGGGCCCAGCACGGCACCGCCCTGGCTGCCCAGCGCCTTGGACAGGGTGACGGTGGCGATCACGTCCGGCTCGCCGGCGAGCCCGACGTCCGCGAGCGCCCCCCGACCGCCGGGGCCGACGACGCCGAGGCTGTGCGCCTCGTCCACGACCAGCAGCGCTCCATGGGCCCGGGTGACCGCATGCAACGCGGCCAGCGGTGCCAGGTCGCCGTCGGCGGAGAACACCGAGTCGGTGACCACGACGGCGTGCTGCCACGACCGCTCGGCCAGCGCGCTGTCGACCGCTTCGACGTCGGCATGCGGGATGACGAGCACCCGCGCCCGTGACAGCCGGCAGGCGTCCACCAGCGACGCGTGGTTGCGCTCGTCCGAAACGATGAGGTCGTCGGGTCCGGTGAGCGCGGTGAGCACGCCCAGGTTGGCCGCGTACCCGGAGGCGAAGACCAGCGCCGAGGCGAAGCCGGTGTGGTGGGCGAGGGCGTTCTCAAGGTCACCGTGCAAGGTGGTCGTCCCGGTGACCAGCCGGCTTCCGGTGGAGCCTGCGCCCCAGGTGCGCAACGCTCGCACCCCACCTTCGATCACTTCGGGATGGCGGGACAGGCCCAGGTAGTCGTTGCTCGCCAGGTCCAGTGGGTGCGCGGGATCCTCGTGAGGTGGGTTGCCCGGCGTCCGTCCGTCGGGCGTGCGTGGGCGCACGACTCGGCGCAGCCCGGCCTCTTCGCGGCGACGGGCATGGCTGTCCAGCCATCCAAGCGGATTGCCGACCACATCGGTGGTACGTGGATGCACACCAGGAAGCCTAGG
>NZ_CAAAFO010000031.1:33745-37145 GCF_900634715.1 Candidatus Protofrankia californiensis
GGAGACGCCGAAGGTGGTTGGCGGAGTCAAAGGCGGTGCGATCATGGTTTCTGCGCCGCGGATTGGTGCCCGGATCACGGCGAAGCCGCGATTGGGGAAGCTGATCCGGCACCCGCGCTCCGGTGCGGCGCCACGTCTGGCAGTCTGCCTGCGTGGGAACGCTGGCGGACCTTCTGCGCGAGAGCACCGATCTTGGTGCGGACGACATCGACCACCTGCACGCCCTGGTGGCCGACTGGGCACTGTTGGCCGACCTGTCCTTCGCGGACCTCCTACTGCTCGTGCCCAGCCGGACCGCGGTGGCCCGAGGGGGGTCCGGCCCGGGGGCCGACTTCCTCGTGGTCGCGCAGGTACGGCCGACCACCGGGCCGACGGCTTACCACAACGACGAGGTCGGTAGCGTTGTGATTAACAGGTGGGTGGTGCAGAACTCGTGGCGTGAGCACCGGATCGCCCGGGAGGGCGAGCCGGAATGGGACGGCGGGGTGCCGGTCCGGACCGAGGCGATCCCGGTGCTGCACTCCGACCGCGTGATCGCCATACTGGCGCGGGACACCAACCTTGCCACCACCCGGACACCGAGCGCGCTGGAGTCGGCGTACCTGCAGTGCGCGAACAACCTGGCACTGATGATCGCCGAGGGAGCGTTCCCGTTCCGGGGGAGCAACGCCGAGCTGCCCGAGGCGCCGCGCGTCGGTGACGGGATGCTCCGCCTGGACGGCTCGGGAAAGGTCATTTTCGCCAGTCCGAACGCGCTGTCGGCATACCGCCGCCTTGGTTATACCGGCAATGTCACCGGTGAAGACCTGCGGTCGGTGCACCGGACGCTGAACCTGCCCGCGACCACACCGGCCGTGTGGCACGCGATCGGGCGTCGCCGGCCGGTCGAGGTGGAGCTCGCGGTCGGGAGCACGGTGGTGCTGTTGCGCGCGATCCCGCTGTTTCCCGGTGCCACTCGTGAGGTGCTGGTCCTCGTCCGTGATGTTTCCGATCTCCGGCGTCGTGAGGCGCAGTTGCTGAGCAAGGACGCGACCATCCGAGAGATCCATCATCGGGTGAAGAACAACCTGCAGACGGTCGCGGCTCTGCTGCGCCTGCAGATGCGTCGTACCAAGGTGGACGAGGCGCGCCTGGCGTTGCGGGAGTCGGTGCGAAGGGTGACCTCGATCGCCGTCGTGCACGAAACTCTTTCGCAGAGTCTCGGCGAGTCGGTGCCCTTCGACGAGATCGCCGATCAGATCACGTCGGTAACAGTGGATCTCGCTTCGACCGGGACCCGGGCGAGTACGACCCGCAAAGGATCATTCGGCCAGCTGCCCGGTGAACTCGCCACGCCCCTGGCACTTGTGCTCTCCGAACTTTTGCAGAATGCTGTCGAACATGCGTTCGATGGTTCGGCAGGTTCGATCGAACTCCGTGTCCGACGGTATGCCGACCGGCTGGACGTGGTGGTCGCCGACAACGGTGCCGGGCTGCCCGAGGACTTCCAGCTGGAGCACTCACCCCGGCTCGGTCTGCAGATCGTGCGCCAGCTCGTCCTCGGTGAGATGCAGGGAGCGATCCGGCTCCAGGCGGGGGCAGAGCGTGGAACAGAGGCCCTGCTGTCCATCCCGTTGCGCGGCTGAGAATTTTTTTCAAGATCGGTGTTATGTGGACCGTCGAGGTGGGTACAGCACCATCGTGCCTGGCGCCGTCCCACCCCGTCCCGGCCTGTCGTTTCCTACCGTCTCAACACCGGTACAGCGGGTGCTGATGGCTCCGCTGACAAACGAAGCGGACACGGACGGAAGCAGCCCTAAGGCACACGACAGCACCCCGATGACCAATACATCACGGCGAGGTCACCTGGGAAGTCGTCGTGTGGCTCGAACTGGTTTGGTGCTGGGGGGTACTGCTCAGGCGGTGCGAACTCGGGTGCGCGCAGGGCGTTTGAGTGCTCGGCGTTCATCCTCGCTCAAACCGCCCCAGACCCCGGAGTCCTGCCCGGTGTCAAGAGCCCAGCTCAAGCAATCACTTGTTACAGCGCACCGTCTGCAGACGGCCTTTGCTTCTTCGACCTGGCGTTCAGCCGGACCGGTAGTACCGATCGGGAAGAAGAGCTCGGGATCCTCGTCACGACAGAGCGCTCTGTGGCGCCAGTCCATGCGTACAACTCCCTCTCTCGTCTCGGGCCACACTGCACGTGAGACGCTTTGCGAGTCGCCACGGTTGTGTCGCACTTTCCGGCGGCCAAACGGCTACCGGGTCCGTGCGGCTTCTCGATCTTTCGACCAGATGCACCGTCGCGTGTGAGTCCGAGGTGGATGCGGTCCATCCACCTCGGACATTCGCCACCCTCCCACCGCAACTGCCATGGGCGCAAGAACCTGTAAGTGGCTTCCCACCCCTTACTGACCCCTGCCTGCCCGCCTTCGTCCGTTAGAGACACAGGTGGACCACTCTTTGCGGCTGGTCGAACGACGGCGACACACAGACCGTCCTAGTACTGCCAACTCAGTGAACACGCATGCCCGGCAGAGCCGGGCAACATGCCGAATTGGCATTGGATGTTGTCATCCATCGGTTTCTGGCTTACCGACCCGGGGATCTGGACCTCCGGCAGTGTGAAAGGAACATGATCGCGCTGCCTTTGGCCCTGTAGCGGATCCTGCGCCGAGGCCCTGGCGTTACCGGGTATGGCCGTGATGGCATCGTTGGCTCATGCAGGTTCTTGGTCACCGCGGTAGCCGGATCCCCGGCCCGGAGAACACAGTCGAGGCGGTGGACGCCGCGTTGCGCGCCGGCGCTGATGGTATAGAAGTGGACGTGCGGCGCAGCGCCGACGGGGATCTGGTCTGTGTGCATGATCCCCGGCTGCCGGGGCGGCTGACCGGCCGGGCCGTGGTACGCCGGACGACCCGCGAACTCACCCACCTGGGTGTGCCCACCCTGGCCGAGATTCTCGATGTCTGGGACGGTCGTGGCCGCATCATTCTCGAGGTCAAGAATCAGCCGGGTCAGCCCGACTTCGACGCCCCCCGGGAAAGGACCGCCCGGACCCTGATCGAATTCCTGCAGGCCCGCGGGCTCGCCCGGGCCTCCGGTGCTGTCGCACCCGCGGCCGTGACCGTGTCCTCGTTCGACTGGTTCGCGATCGAGGCGGTGCGCGACGCCGGGATCGGCGTGTCCACCGCGTTCCTCGCCATGCCGCGGATGTCGGTGAGCGGAGGCATCGCCTATGTGCGCTCGGCAGGGCATCACGAGCTGCACGCCCACATCTCCTCGGTGCTGGGCTCCTCGGAGGTGCCCGAGCGGGTCCGGGCAGCCGGTGTGAGCCTGGTGACCTGGACCGTCACGTCGGTGCGGGACGCCGATGAGTTGCGGCAGGCCGGTGTGGACGCGGTGATCTGTGACGACCCGG
>NZ_CAAAFO010000031.1:37458-50714 GCF_900634715.1 Candidatus Protofrankia californiensis
GTGGAGCGGCCTGAGCACACGTTCGGGTCAGACGATGACGCGCAGGGCCCTGGGTTCGGATCGCAGTGTCACCTGAGTCTGCGGGCCGATGTACTCGCCGTCCATCTGGAACGGGAGCTCCTGCGTGGCCGTCAGCGTGATCGTGCGCTGGTCGTGCAGGGTACTGACATTCCTACCGTGTGGACCCCGGGCGCTGTGCAGCATGTGCAGGCCGATCCGGGTTGTCGTCATGGCCGTCAGCCGGCGCAGGCCGACAAGGTCCAGACCGGTGTCGAACGAGGCTGCCGGGCATGCGCGCACCAACCGGGAGTTGAGGTACGTCCAGGGTGTCGTGTTGCACACCACGGCGACCAGTACGGTGTCCGGCTCCGCGGTGCCCGGACCGCTTCCGTCGACGGTTGCCTCTGCCGCCTGGCTTGGTTCGTCGGTGGTGATGGTGATGGGTGGATGGCGGCGCCCGGCATTGCGGACGAACTGGCTGGCCGCCGAGCGCAGGTACAACCCCGGGGTGTTGCGGCGCCCGTGGACCCGTTTGCGCTCCACCCGCTCGACGACAGCCGCGTCGAGGCCGAGACCGGCACAGAACGTGAACCACCGGGACTGGCTGCTGCCTGACCGGTTGGTGAAGGTAGCGTGCCCGAGCCCGATCCGGCGGCTTCGGCCCTCTCGCAGAGCCTCCAGAAGTTCTCCCGTGGCCTCTACCGGGGACGCGGAGCAGCCGAGCGCACGGGCGAAGACGTTGGTGCTCCCGCCGGGTACCACTGCCAGTGCCGGCGTGCCCGGATCCGGTCCCGCCCGCAGGAGACCGTTGGCGATCTCGTTGACCGTTCCATCGCCGCCGAGGGCGACAACAAGGTCGAGGCCGTTGTCAGCGGCGCGTTCGGCGAGCTCGGCAGCGTGGCCCCGACCCTTGGTGACGACGGTCTCGAGGCTCAGGCCGGCGGCCAAGGCGCTGACCAGGACGTCCCGGATGCGCTGGGTCGTAGCCGTGGCGATGGGATTAACGACCAACAACGCGCGCATGATGTCTACGTTAGCTGTTCGGACCTTTTCAGGTCCCACGAGGTAATCCTTGCCACGCACGCACATCTGCGCGCCGCGGTGGTCCGCCGGGATGGTCCGCCGCGGCCGCTGGGCCCGGCGGGATTACGCGGTCGTGGCGACCACGTACTGTCGGCATGTGCGTTCCAGGGCTGAATCCGAGCGGGTCGCGCCGACCCGTTGGCGGCGTGACCGTGCTCGGTATGCCGTACACGCTCTGCGGGCCGCTGTGGTGCTACTGGCCGCCGAGGGATTACTGCTTGTCGCCCTTGGCATGTTCCTGGTGGTACGGGGTTTCGGGGCGGACACCGACGATCGTGGCCGGGCCGAGCTCGGAGGTCTGCTCGCCGTCGTCGCCGGGGTCGTCCTGTGGCTGCTCGCGGGGGCGTTGCTCGCCCACCGCCGGTGGGCCCGCTCACCTCTCGTCGTTGTGCAAATGTTGTGCCTTCCGGTCGGTGTTGGTCTTTTGCAGGCTCACCGCTATGGCGAAGGTGTTCCGCTGGTCGTGGTCCCGGTCGGGGTGTTGGTGCTGATCGGCCTGGCCGGCGGCTACCGTCCCCGCCAGCCTCCGGGTCCCGGTGATCCCCTTGCATGACCGTTGCGACCTGCATGCCTGTTACGACCGATCCGACTCTCTCAGGAGACGGCCGTCGGGGGAGACAGCCGTCAGGCGTCGTCCAGCAGGCCGCGGCGTAGCTGGGCCAGCGTGCGGGCGAGCAGGCGCGAGACGTGCATCTGGGAGATCCCGAGCTCGGTGGCGATCTGCGACTGGGTCATGTTGCCGAAGAACCGCAGCAGCAGGATGCGTTTCTCCCGTGGAGGCAGCTTCTCCAGGAGCGGCTTGAGCGACTCCCGGTACTCGACACCTTCCAGGGACTCGTCCTGGACGCCCAGGGTGTCGGCCACTGCCGGAGCCTCGTCGTCGCCGGAGTCCGGCGCGTCCAGCGAGACCGCCGAGTAGGCGTTGGCGGACTCCAGGCCCTCCAGCACCTCCTCCTCGCTCATCTGCAGATGAGCCGCCATCTCGCTGACCGTCGGTGAGCGGCCGAGCGTCTGGGAGAGCTCCGAGGTGGCTTTGGTCAGCGACAGCTTGAGTTCCTGCAGCCGCCGCGGGACCCGGATCGCCCAGCCCTTGTCCCGGAAGTGCCGCTTGATCTCTCCGACGATCGTCGGCGTCGCGTAGGTGGAGAACTCCACCCCGCGCTCGGGATCGAAGCGGTCCACCGACTTGATCAGCCCGATCGTCGCCACCTGGGTCAGGTCGTCCAGCGGCTCGCCGCGGTTGCGGAAACGACGCGCGAGGTACTCGACGAGCGGCAGGTGCATCCGCACGAGCTGGTTCCGGATCTCAGCCCGATCCGCGCTTCCCTCGGGGAGAGCGACCAGCTGGGCGAACAGTTCCCGGGCGCGTACCCGATCGTTGGTCTCGCCAGGATGGTCATGACCAGGATGGTTGGGGTCGTGGCCCGGGTGGGTCTGGGCCGCGACCGTCGGCGCGCGCTCGGGCGGGTGCGGCGTCAGGGCACTGTCCGTCACTGACGTGCCGGGCGGTGTCTCGTCCGTGGCCTCCTTGTCCGCGGTGAGGAAAAGATCAGGGGTGTCCTCGAGAAGGGCCTTCGAGTGTTGCGTGGTCGTGGCCACGGCGTCCTGAAGCGGTCGGGTAGGCCCTGCGGTCACGGCGTGCCCACCGGTCCGGTAGCCGGCGCGCCGGCGCTCTCGGTCCATGGTGTCTTGGGTGCTGCGGTTTGGGGACTGTGGATGTATTCCTCGGGTACACCGCGCCGCTTGCGCAGCCCGATGGTGACCCGCGAGTCCGCGTCCACGGAGCTGGACACCTCGTCGGCCAGGGCGGTCAGTACCGTCCAGGCGAACGTCTCGATGGACGGAGACTCGCCGTCCAGGCTGAGCACCGTGACCGAGACGTCGATGACACCGGGGGAGAGTTCGAAGGTGCATTCCAGGTCCGAACCGGGAACAGCCGACAGCAGCAGCAGCGCGCATGCCTCGTCGACGGCGATCCGCAGGTCTTCGATGTCGTCGAGGGTGAAGTCCGCGCGGGCCGCCAGTGAGGCCGTGGCGGTCCGCAGGACCGACAGGTAGGCACTCGCCGCGGGCAGTGTGAGCTGGACGACGTCTCGCAGCCGCCCACCGGGAACCCCGGTTTTGGGGACACCGCCCTGACCGCCGGCAGTTTCGGTCTTCGGCGTTGTGTCCACGACGCTACCCCCTTGTATGACTTGTGCGCTTGCGTCCCGTTTGGCCTCTCAGCCTCCACCTGAGCAGCAGCAGCCGCGTTAGTCGAGGCTCGAGTATCCGTGCTCAGCTCATGCCACCTGAGGACCACCGTACCCAGCGCCGAGGTGCCACCGCAGGTCGGGTGATCAATTCTGAAGGTTGTGAAGGTGATTCCGACTACGTCTCGTCGTCCCGCGGATGATCCCACCCGCCGGCTCCGGCCGGGATCGTGATCCACGACGGGATCATCGTGTTCCACGGCCGGTCCGGCGGATCTTCGTCATCGCAACCGACCGGACCGGCCTCACTGTGCAGGCCGGAGTCCCGGGGCTACCAGCTGGCCAAAGGCAGCGCGATCATGATTTTTTCGCGCTGCCGGGGCCCGGGTCCCCGGATATCTCCGGATATTGTAAGGGGGCTACGCGGCCTTGGTCTCCCAGAAGATCGTGGAGATCCGGTCGATGAGGTCGAGCAGCTTCTGCCCGTCGGCCGGGTCGACCGAGCCCTTGGCCCCGGCTGCGCCGGCCGCCTTGGTGGCCTGCCAGAACAGGTCGTGGAGTTCGGGGTACTTCTCCAGGTGGTTGGGCTTGAAATAGTCGGTCCACAGCACCCACAGGTGGTGCTTGACCAGGTCTGCCCGCTCCTCCTTGATGGCCAGGGCACGGGTGCGGAAGGCCGGGTCGTCGTTCCCCTGGAACTTCTCCTGGATCGCCTTCACGGATTGCGCTTCGATCTTCGCCTGGGCCGGGTCGTAGACTCCGCAGGGCAGGTCGCAGTGGGCGCTGACCGTTGTCTTCGGACGTAGGAGGCTCATACCGCCATCCTTTCTCGTCTCGTTGGACGTCTGAGGCAACTCTGGTGGGTGCACATGCTTGTCGGTCGCAAGTCGGGGTACAGCGGGCATGCCCTCAGTGGCCCCGGACGGTGTCGAGGCATGGCTCCACCTTGTGGCAACTTACCCGTGTGAGCCGACATGTTGCCGTGCGGATGGTCTCTGTCAGCGGCCGGTCCATGACGCCGACACTGCGGGACGGGGACGCCTGCGTGGTGCTATGGGGCGTGTTGCCGCGGGTGGGCGACGTGGTTGTCGCACGGCTGCCCGGTCGTGGACTCGGGGTGAAGCGGGCGGCCTTCGTCGAACCGGACGGGTCGTGGTGGCTGCGATCCGACAACGTGACAGCCGGCACCGACAGCGCGACGTTCGGCTCGGTCCCGTCCGAGGACATGCTGGGGCGGGTGGTCGCGCGTTACTGGCCGCGGCCCGCCTGGATCCGCAGGGCCTCATAGTAGGCCGTGCACGCACTGTAGGACGGCAGCAAGCTGGCGGCCTCCGCCTCCTTCAGCGACGGAGCCTGCGCGTCCTTCTCGGACAGCAGCGGAGTCAGGTCCCGTGGCCAGGGCAGTGCCAGATCGGGGTCGAGCGGGTCGACGCCGTGCTCGCGCGAGGGGTTGTAGGGCGTCGAACAGATGTATGAGATCGCCGCATTGTCGGTGAGCGCCATGAAGGAGTGACCGAGTCCCTCGGCGAGGTAGAGGCCCCTGCGGTTCACGTCGTCGAGCAGCACCGCCTGGTGCGTCCCGTAGGTTGGTGAACCGAGGCGGATGTCGACCACACAGTCGAGAACCTGACCATGGACGCAGGTGACGTACTTGGCCTGACTGGGTGGTACGGCGGCGTAGTGGACACCGCGTAGCGTCCCGCGCCGGCTCACACTGTGGTTCGCCTGGGCGAGGTTGAGCGGGTGACCGATCACCTTGGTCACGGTCTCGGATCGGAACCACTCCAGGAAGGTGCCCCGATCGTCGGTGTGCTGGCGGGGGGTGAACACCCATGCGCCGGCTATCGCAAGTTCATGAACCTCCACGAACGCGCACCGTACCCGGTAACGATGCCTCATGGGTGGTTGATGTGTCCGTGGCTGTCAGCAGACACCCTGGTCGCCGCTGATCTATTGGCGTTCCGGTGCCGATCCATTGGCGTTTCGGCACGCCGAGTGGACTTCGGCGCCTACCTTGGACGCCCGGTGGCGTGCGCATGCTTCAGTCAGAGTCGAGAGGCGTCCGCGGAGAAGGTAGAAGGGCCCGCGTGCCATATTGGACGGCATCCCCGGGCGACCCCCGGCCTTGCCGTCCACGCCTCCCACCCGTCGAGGCATCTCGTCCGAGGGAGTATGTGATGACCGCTACAACCGACCGTTCTGTCAACCAGACCGTTCCCGATGCGCCGGCGCAGGTGCCGTCCGTGCCCCGACCCGCCTTCGAGCCGGGCGGGTCGGAGCCGGCAGCCCGCGACACCGACCCCGTGTTCACCCTGCACAAGGGTGGCAAGATCGGAATCGCCCCGACAGTCCCGCTCAACGACCGTGACGACCTGTCGCGTGCCTACACTCCTGGTGTCGCGCGGGTCTGCACGGCCATCGCGGATGAGCCCGGCCTGGCCGACGACTTCACCTGGCGGTCGAACGTCGTCGCGGTGGTGACCGACGGCACCGCGGTGCTGGGGCTCGGCGACATCGGCCCGGCCGCGGCCCTGCCGGTCATGGAGGGCAAGGCGGCGCTGTTCAAGCAGTTCGCCGGAGTCGACGCGGTCCCGATCTGCCTGGACTGCACCGACACCGAGGAGATTGTGGAGACGGTTGCCCGGCTGGCACCCAGTTTCGGCGGCATCAACCTGGAGGACATCTCCGCACCACGCTGCTTCGCCATCGAACGACTGTTGCAGGACCGTCTTGACATCCCCGTCTTCCATGACGACCAGCACGGGACGGCGATCGTGGCGCTCGCCGCGCTGGAGAACGCGGCGCGTCTGACCGGCCGGCGTCTCGGTGACCTGCGCGCCGTCGTCTCCGGCGCGGGTGCCGCGGGCGTGGCGGTGACCCGTATCCTGCTTGCTGCCGGCATCGGCGATATTGCTGTCGGTGACAGTCGTGGAATACTGCACCCGGGACGTCCCGGTCTCACTGCGATCAAGGCGACGGTTGCGGCCGAGACCAACCGGGCCGGTCTCACCGGTTCGATCAACAGCGCTCTGGCCGGGGCGGACGTCTTCCTCGGCCTGTCCTCGGGGAAGGTGCCCGAGGAGGCCGTGGCGTCGATGGCGTCGGACGCGATCGTGTTCGCGATGGCGAATCCCGACCCCGAGGTCGATCCGGAGATTGCGCACCGTTACGCCCGGATCGTCGCCACCGGGCGTAGCGACTACCCGAATCAGATCAACAACGTGTTGGCCTTCCCGGGCGTGTTCCGCGGGGCACTGGACGTGCGCGCGAGCCGGGTAACCGAGTCGATGAAGTTGGCCGCGGCCGATGCGCTCGCCGCCGTGATCGTGGACGAGTTGACCGAGCAGCACATCATCCCGAGCGTTTTCGACGATCGGGTGGCGCCGGCGGTCGCAGCCGCGGTGGCTCGCCAGGCTCATGCCGACGGGGTGGCCCGCCGGTAGACGTGCCGGGGAGGTGTTCGCGCGGCGGACCCGGAGGCCGAGAATCCGCCCGACAGGTCCGCCGCCATCCCTGTTGCCGTCGTCCCGGTCAGACCCGACCGCAGCCGGGGCAGCGCCGGTTCTCGGACACCTCCACCAGGGGCCGTAGCGTCCCGCATCCCTTGTAGCTGCAGGAGACGAAGTCCGTCACGGAGACGACGATCGTGTCGCCGTCGGCATGGACGGCCGGCACGGACTCGGCCGCCGGCACGAGGATTTGCTGTCTCCGGCGGAACCACCGGGATGTACCCGAGCTGGGCGCCGGTACCCGCCTGTGTGTCGCCACGTCGAAGAGTGGAGCACAGCTCGGCCCGCCGCGCGATGGAGGCTGTGCAGTACACACGGTTTTTCATGTGTGTGTAGTTATTTAGTAGTTCATTTGTTGTTGCTCTGATGGATGTAGATGAGAAAGTATGGCTGTTCCTTCCGGTCGGTGCGATCACGGGCGTCATGCCGGCCGCGGCTTTACTGTTGGTTGGTGCTCGCAGTTGCTGTCGTGTCCCAGAATGCCGACGACCCATTGTCCGGCCTGTACGTCGGTGAGCGGCCCGCCCCCGACGTCCCCGACGGATGGACGACCGTGTCCGTCCGGGCCGCGACGCTCAACCATCATGATCTGTTCAGTCTGCGCGGGGTCGGGCTGCCCGCGGACAGGCTGCCGATGATTCTCGGCTGTGACGCGGCCGGGGTGAGCGCGGACGGCGAGGAGGTGATCGTCCATGCCGTCATCGGTGACCCGGCCGCCGGCAACGGGGACGAGACCCTTGATCCGCGGCGATCGTTGCTGTCGGAGCGGTACCCCGGGACGCTTGCCGAGATGGTGGCGGTACCGCGGCGCAACCTGGTGCCCAAGCCGGCGTCGCTGTCGTTCGAGGAGGCCGCGTGCCTGCCGACCGCATGGCTGACGGCCTACCGTATGGTTGTCCACCGCGCCGGCCTGCCGGCCGCCGGTGGTGGGACGCTGCTGGTGCAGGGCGCCGGCGGCGGGGTGTCCACGGCCGCGATCATCCTGGGGAAGGCTGCCGGCCACACTGTTCTCGTCACGTCCAGGGACGCCACCAAGCGGGAGCGGGCGATCAAGCTCGGTGCGGACGAGGCGTTCGAGCCCGGGGTGCGGCTGCCGGTCAAGGTCGACGCAGTGATCGAAACCGTGGGGGCGGCGACCTGGGAACACTCCATGCGGGCGCTGCGGCCGGGTGGCCGGATCGTTTGCTCGGGCGCGACCAGCGGCGCCAACCCGCCGGCCGACCTCAACCGGCTCTTCTTCCTGCAGCTGTCCGTCATCGGCTCGACCATGGGCACCCGGGACGAGCTGGCTGAGCTCGCGGCCTTCGCCGACCGGGTCGGGGTCCGTCCGATCGTGGACGACGTCCGTCCCCTCGCCGACGCCCGCGCGTCGTTCGCGAAACTTGCCCATGGCGAGGTCTTCGGCAAGCTCGTCCTCACGGTCTGAACAACCTGTTCAGTCTGTTCAGCCTGTAATTACAGGCTGAACAGACTGAGCTCTCAGTCGTCCGGGTCGTCGAGGCGGGCCAGGTAGGTCGCCAGTTCCTCGACTGCATCCTCGTACTGAGGATGCAGGTCGACGAACGTGCGCAGCTGGTCGGCGAGCCAGTCGAGCGTCACGGACTCCTCACCGCGACGCTGTGAGAGCTCCTCGATACCTCTGTCGGTGAAATACACCGCTTGCTCCGCCTTGTGCCGTGACGAGAAGATCACCCGGTGAACGCGGCCTCGATCAGAGCCGCCTGCTCCTTCTCGTGTACCGAGGAGGAACCGCCGGCGGGCGCGGCCGACGCCTTTCGGGACACCCGGCGCAGCCGCAGACCGGCGGGCAGAGCCTCCGGCAGCTGGATGGCCATGTGCGGGTAGGCGCCCTGGTTGGCGGGCTCTTCCTGCACCCATGCCACGTCGGTGAGGTTCGGGTAGCTCTCGAGTACCTTGCGCAGCTCCTCAACAGGGGTCGGGTAGAGCTGCTCGACCCGGACGAGCGCGGTGTCGGTGATCTGGTTCTTGGTCTGCGCGGCCAGCAGGTCGTAGTAGACCTTCCCGCTGGACAGCAGTATCTTGCGGATGCCTGCGTGGTCACCGACACGGGCGTCGTCGATTACTGGGAGCCATGAGCCAGACGTCAGATCCTCGACCGTCGACGTCGCCGCCTTCAGCCGCAGCATCGACTTGGGGGTGAAGACGACCAGTGGGCGGCGTACGGGCGAGAGTGCCTGCCGGCGCAACAGGTGGAAATAGCTTGCCGGGCTGGACGGGGCCGACACCAGCATGTTGTTCTCGGCGCACAGCGTCAGGAACCGCTCGATCCGCGCCGAGGAGTGATCCGGACCCTGACCCTCGTAGCCGTGCGGAAGCAGCAGGCCGACCGCGCTGCGCTGCCCCCACTTGGCCTCGCCCGCGGCGATGAACTCATCAATGATCGACTGAGCGCCGTTGGCGAAGTCGCCGAACTGGGCCTCCCACAGCACGAGCGCTTCCGGACGGGCCACCGAATAGCCGTACTCGAAGCCCATTGCGGCGAACTCGGACAGTAGCGAGTCGTGGACGTAGAAGGTGCCGGCGCCCGGCTCGGTCTCCAGCGACTTCACCGGCGAGTACTCCTCGCCGGTGTACCGGTCGACCAGGACGGCGTGCCGCTGGCCGAAGGTACCGCGCCGGCTGTCCTGCCCGGCGAGGCGGATGGGCCGCCCGTCCAGCAGGATCGATCCGAAGGCGATGGTTTCGGCGCATGCCCAGTCGATCATCCCGGTGGCCACCATCTGGGCCCGGCGTTCGAGCTGTGGGCGCAGCCTCGGGTGGATTGTGAATCCTGCCGGCAAGGTGGTCTGGGTATCGATGACCTTTTTGACGACGTCCAGTGACACGGCGGTGGACACGGCGGCCGCGGCGGCGGCTTCCGCCGGAGTCGTCACCAGCCGGGGCTGCGCGGGCGGCCGGTCGGTGGTGTCGCGGGTTTCCGCGAACGCCTTTTCCAGCTGCGCCGAGTAGTTCTTCATGGCCTGCTCGGCCTCGGCCGGGGTGATGTCGCCGCGACCGATCAACGCTTCGGTGTAGAGCTTGCGCACCGACCGCTTCGCGGCGATGGTGTCGTACATCAGCGGCTGGGTGAACGACGGTTCGTCCATCTCGTTGTGGCCACGCCGCCGGTAGCACACCATGTCGATCACGACGTCCTTGTGGAACGCCTGCCGGAACTCGAAGGCCAGCCGCGCGACGCGCACACACGCCTCGGGATCGTCCCCGTTGACGTGGAAGATCGGCGCCTGCACCATCCGGGCGACGTCGGTCGCGTACACCGACGACCGGCTGGCGATCGGCGACGTGGTGAACCCGACCTGGTTGTTGATGACGACGTGCACGGTGCCGCCGGTGCGGTAGCCGCGCAGCTGGGAGAGGTTCAGCGTCTCGGCAACCACGCCCTGGCCGGCGAAGGCGGCATCCCCGTGGATGAGCACGGGCAGGACGGTGAACCCCTCCGGGCCCTTGTTGAGCAGGTCCTGCTTGGCGCGGGCGACACCTTCCAGCACCGGGTCGACCGCCTCCAGGTGGGAGGGGTTGGACACCAGGGAGACGGCCACCTCGCGGTCGTCGGGGGCGGTGTAGACACCCTCGGCGCCGAGGTGGTACTTGACGTCACCGGAGCCGTGCGCGGTCTGCGGGTCTACGTAGCCCTCGAACTCGGCGAAGATCTGCCGGTAGGACTTGCCGATGATGTTCGCCAGGACGTTGAGCCGGCCGCGGTGGGCCATCCCGAAGGCAACCTCGTCCATGCCCGCCTCGGCGGCCCGTTGCAGGACCTCGTCCAGCAGCGGGATTGCCGACTCCGCACCCTCGAGGGAGAAGCGCCGCTGCCCGACGTACTTGGTCTGCAGGAAGGACTCGAACGCCTCGGCCGCGCCAAGGCGTTCGAGGACGTGCAGCTGCTCGGCGGGGTCGGGCCGCTCGGCGGCCCGTTCGACCCGCTGCTGGATCCAGACCCGCTCGTCCGGCTCCTGGATGTGCATGTACTCGATGCCGACCCGGCGGCAGTAGGAGTCCCGCAGGACACCCAGGATGTCGCGCAGCGTCATCGTCCGCTGGCCGGCGAAGCCGTCGACGGGGAACTCGCGGTCGAGGTCCCACAGGGTCAGGCCGTGGCTGATGATGTCGAGGTCGGGGTGGCTGCGGATGGCGAACTCGAGGGGGTTGGTGTCGGCCATCAGGTGGCCGCGGACCCGGTAGGCGTGGATCAGTTCCAGCACCCGGGTGCCGTGATCGAGATCGCCCTCGTGGGACGAGGTGATGTCGGCAACCCACTGCACCGGCTCGTACGGGACGCGCAGTGAGCGGAAGATCTCCTCGTAGAAGTCGTCCGCGCCGAGCAGCAGCTGGTGTATGCGGCGCAGGTACTCGCCGGACTGCGCGCCCTGGATGATCCGATGGTCGTACGTGCTGGTCAGAGTAATGATCTTTGAGACGGCCAGCTTCGACAGGGTCTCGGGGGAGGCGCCCTGGAACTCGGCAGGGTACTCCATCGCGCCGACCCCGATGATCGTCCCCTGGCCCTGCATCAGGCGTGGCACCGAGTGCACGGTGCCGATACCGCCGGGGTTGGTCAGCGTGATCGTCACGCCGGCGAAGTCATCGGCGGTGATCTTGTTTGTCCGGGCGCGCCGGACGAGATCCTCGTAGGTGAGCCAGAACTGGCTGAAGTCCATCGTCTCGGCCTGCTTGACCGCGACGACCACCAGCTGGCGTGAGGAGCCCTTGACCAGGTCGATGGCGATGCCCAGGTTGACGTGTTCCGGCGTGACCAGGGCCGGCTTGCCGTCGACCTCCGCGTAGGAGAAGTTCATGGCCGGTGCGGCCTGCAGCGCCCTGACCATCGCGTAGCCGATCAGGTGTGTGAACGACACCTTGCCGCCACGGGAACGGGCCAGATGCCGGTTGATGACGATCCGGTTGTCCGCGAGCAGCTTGGCGGGCACCGCACGGACCGAGGTCGCCGTGGGGACGTGCAACGACGTCTCCATGTTCGCGACAACGCGGGCGGCGGCGCCACGCAGTGGTGAGCTCGGGACGCCGCTGGCCGGAGCGGGAGCGACATGGTCGGGAGCCGGTGGGGGTGGGGCCACGGAGATGTTGGCCGCAGAGGACGCCGGCCCGCCGGCGGGGGTGTCACCGGCCCTGCTGGGAGCCGGTACCGCACCCTTGGCAACGGCGGGCGGGACGGGCACCTTCGCGCCTGGCCGGTCGTTGACACCCTCGGGCTGATAGTCGGAGAGGAACTCGCGCCACTCCGGCGAGACGCTCTCGGGGTCGGCGAGATACTGCTGGTAGATCTCGAATACCAGCCACTCGTTAGGGCCGAAGTCGGGTCCAGACTCGGGTACCGTCGGTGCTGTCACGGGGGCGTTCCCCTCTATCCACCTTCTGTTATGGCCCCGGGTGCGGGCCCTTTCACTGCTGTGTAATCAGGCTACTCGTCACCTTCACCTGAATGCGGCCGAAGGTCGTAGCCCGTGAGCCGGGCCACGGGCGGTGAGGGGTCCTGCTACTCCCAGTGTCCGTCCTGGACGACACTGCGGACCTGTGTCCCGGATGGCTGTGAGTAGGCTGCCTCGACGTGCCAGGATCATCACGTGGCGGTGTGGCTCGGCGTTGACGTGGGTGGGACCTTCACCGATCTCGTCGCGGTCGGCAGCGACGGCCGGATGATCTTCGAGAAGGTGCCGTCGGTGCCCGCCGACCCGTCCGAGGCGGTGCTCGACGCCGTCCACAGGGCTGGTCTTGCCGGCTCCGGTGAGGGACACGATGTCGTCGAGCGGTTCGCCCACGGCACCACCGTAGCGACGAACGCCCTGCTTGAGCGGCGTGGGGCGCGGACAGCCCTGGTGACCACCCACGGATTCGCCGACGTCATCGAGATCGGCCGCCAGAACCGGCCGGCGCTCTACGACCTCACCCGGGACCGCCCGTCGCCGCTGGTGCCCCGTGAGCTGCGGTACACCGTGATCGAACGTACCGGACCGGGCGGGGTGATCGTCCCGTTGGACGTCCGCAGCCTGCGTGACGTAGTCGCCGCCCTCACCGCGCACGAGGGCCAGGGGCAGCGTGACCATGTTTCCGGCGTTTCCGGCGTTTCCGGCGTTTCCGGTGTTTCCGGCGTTTCCGGCGCGCTGACGGCGGCCCAGGTTTCCGGGGCACCTGAGCGTCTGGCGGCTGTTGCCGTGTGCCTGCTGTTCTCCTTCGCGCATCCCGAGCACGAACGTCAGGTCGCCGACGCGCTGCGTGCCGCATTACCAGGCGTGACCGTGGTGGCCTCGCACGAGGTGCTCCCGCAGTTCCGGGAGTACGAGCGGTTCGCCACCACCGTCGCCGACGCCTACCTGACGCCGACGCTGTCGGCCTATCTCAGAGCGCTCGCTCGCCGGTGCGTCGCGGTGGGTCTGCCGTCACCGCTGGTCATGCGCTCCTCCGGGGGAGTGGTGGAGCTCGAGGCCGCAGCCGG
>NZ_CAAAFO010000031.1:51005-54505 GCF_900634715.1 Candidatus Protofrankia californiensis
CCGGCCGCGGGAGTGGTCGGCGCCGCCTATGTCGCGGCCCGCTCGGGCCTGGCCGATCTGCTGACCTTCGACATGGGCGGGACGTCGACGGATGTCGCCCCGGTGCTCGGCGGTCGGGTGCAGACCACGGCCGAGTCGGTGCTCGCCGGCATACCGATCACGTTGCCGACGGTGGACGTCCACTCGGTGAGCGCCGGCGGTGGATCGGTGGCGTGGGTCGACTCCGGTGGAGCGCTGCGTGCCGGGCCCCGTTCGGCCGGAGCCGATCCGGGCCCGGCCTGTTACGGCCGCGGAGGCGTCGAGCCGACGGTGACCGACGCGGACCTGGTTCTCGGCTATCTGGCCGACGGGGCGAACCTCGGCGGCGAGGTCACCCTGTCCAGGGCGTCCGCTCACAAGGCGCTGGCCACCCTGGGCGCGATACTCGGGTCCGGCCCGGACGGCCTGTCGGCGGAGGAAACGGCGGCCGGGGTGGTGGCGGTCGCCGACGCGGAGATGATCCGGGCATTGCGGGTGGTCTCGGTGGAACGCGGCCTTGACCCGCGGGAGCTGACCCTGGTTGCCTTCGGCGGCGCCGGCGGAACGCACGCCTGCGCGTTGGCCGAGGAGCTCGGGATACGCCGGGTGCTGGTGCCGTTGGCCTGCGGGGTGCTCTCTGCGTTGGGGCTGGCCATCGGCGACGTCCGTCGGGACTACCTCTATCCGCTGCACGGTCTGCTGGCAGAGGTCGATCTGGGCGCCGCCTTCGCCGAGCTGGCCCGGACCGCCCGCGCAAACACCCCCACTACGGACATTCCCGCACTTGCGACCGAACTCCAGGCGGACTGCCGGTATGTGGGCCAGGCGCATGAGCTGACGGTTGTGGCTTCCTCCGGTGGCGGGTTGCCGGCTGCTGAGCAGCTCGGCGACGGGGCTGGTAGCGGCGTCGCGGACGGTGACTTTTCCGCCTCGCGGATACGGACGGCCTTCGAGGCCGAGCACCTGCGCCGCTACGGGCACACCGCGCACGACCGGGAGGTCGAGGTGGTGGCCGTACGGCTGGTGGCCACGGTGCCGGGCCTGCGACCCGAGCTGCGGGCGCCAGCCGCCGATCCCACCGCGGTCCGCAGCCGCCGGTCGGTCTACCTGGACGGTTCCTGGCAGGACGTGGACGTTGTGCCCCGCGCCGCGCTGGGAGCAGGCAGCGGCGTGGCGGGGCCGGCCGTCGTCGAGTTCGCCGAGGCGACCTGCCTGATACGCCCCGGCTGGCGCGCCGAAGTGGACGCGGTCGGCTCCCTGCTGCTCATGCGAGCCTGACGGGTGGCTCGGCTAACGGTCGGGCGCGCCTGGCGCGTTCCGGGTGGCTCGGCCCCCTCATACGCCGGACGACCACCCGGGCCGCCCGGTCGAGAAACTGTTTTACCTGGCGGATCACTGCCATACGGGCTTCATGCTGGTGAATGAGGATGACTGCAACGCATCAGAAACATATGTGTCATATTTCACTGCGACTCTGACGCCCGTGTCGTGTCATCACCAGCCCGTCGGGCGACGATCTGCCAGGGGAAGCTACCCCTGCTCGATGTCCGGGATGGCCGCGCCCCTCGGAGCCTTCTGGGGACTTGGGCCGCCGGCAGCGCGAGAAAAACATGATCGCTCTGCCTTTGGCCCTCCAGGGCTTTCCGATACCGGGTGCCGCGGGTGGCCCCGGACGTCGCGGTAGCGGCGCCGTCGTGGCACTGCAGCCCGGCAAGGGAAAGGTGGACGGAAAGCACTACCTGCCGTCCACCCCCGAGACGGTCATGTGGGGGCGGCTGCCAACCGCCGACACCCGGCCCGTGCTGAGCGTGGAGTCGGGGGCCACGGTGACGGTCGACACGGTCAGTCAGGAGGGAATCCTCGACGATCAGGGGCGTGACCCGGACGCCTTCTTCGGCGGGTTCGGTGTCCCGGCTCCCGAGGTGCTTGAGGACGCCCGGATGATCGCGTCCTCCGGGATCCCGCACCGGTTCGGGGTGGACAGCCCGCACATGGTGACCGGACCGGTGCTCGTTCGCGGTGCCGAGCCCGGCGATGTGCTGCGGGTGGACGTCGTTTCGCTGCATCCGCGGGCCAGGTACGGGGTGGTGTCGACCCGTCACGGTGCGGGGCTGCTCGCCGGAGAGTTTCCCGAAAACGACCCTCCCGGCCCGGATGCGAACGCCCGCAACTGGACGGCCTTCCGGACGACGAGCAGCTTCTGCGCCGTCGAACGGCGTCGGGGCAGGCTCTTCGGCTCACTGGGGGGAGCTGGGAGGCGGAAGGTGCGTTTTCCGCTGTCGCCGTTCATGGGGATCATGTCGGTTGCCCTCGACGGCCCCGGCCCGCTCCGTTCGACCTCGGTCGGGACGCATGGCGGAGCCCTCGACTGCGGGGAACTGGGTGTCGGTGCCCGGCTGTTTCTCCCGGTGCGGGTCCCCGGCGCACTGTTTGCCGTTGGTGACCCACATTATTCCCTGGGTGACGGAAAGGTCGCGATGGTCGCCCTGGAAGGGCCGCTGCGGGCGACGTTCCGCCTGACCGTCCTGAAGGAACCCGCCGCCCGGGCCGCTCTCGGGATGCTGCGCGAACCCTTTGTCGAAACCGACACCCACTGGGTTCCGCTGGGGGCACATGCCGATCTCGCCGATGCCGTCCGCCATACCACGCGGTCGGCGGTGGTCTTCCTGTCCACCCGGCTGGGGATGGACCGGGCGGACGCTCTCGCCTACCTGTCCGCGGCGGCTGCCTTCGGTATCGGCCGGTCGGCCGGCGACCTGCAGACCGTGTACTGCCGGATCCGTCGGGCGGACTTCGGGGAGCCGGCCGCTGCCAAACCCCGGCTGGTACGCCCCGGATTCGGGCGGGTCGCCCCCACGTCCACTCCGGCGACCGATCTCACTCCCGCGGCCGATCGCCGCGAGGAGCCGGTGAGCGCAGATGAGGCACACGAGCGTCCGGACGTACCGGACCCAGCGCTGGAAGGTGTATCGGACGTACCGGAGCCGGCGCCGGATGCACGTGCCGCCGATACGCCTGGCGAGGTCGTGATGGACGTGGGCAGCCGCGGGGAGAAGAGCCCGCCGGAGTAGCCGCGGCGGTTGTCTGTTGGTGGCGTGCGATCGTCGAAGACGATTGCGCGGGCTCCCGGACGGCGGCCCGCCACAGAGCTCGGGGCCCCGTGCCACGCCGGAGGCGTTACACGGGGAAAGCCGGTCAGCCGGGTGCGATCTGGTCGGCCGGCGGTGCGGTGATGCGCGCGGGTACGCCGAAGTCCGAGTAGGTCACCGTCCGGACGATCTCACTGCGTCCCGCGCCGTTGTCGGAGCCGGCGCTGGCGACGGTGACGCGGAGCTGGCGGACGAGACCCTCGGCGTCGATCCATGCTTCGGTCGGTTGGATCGCCGTCCCCAGGGTGCCCTTGTAGTACTCGACCGTCGTGGCGCTGATGTTTCCCCGGGCAGCGGCTGCGTCCAGGTTCACGGACAACGTGTAATGGGTGG
>NZ_CAAAFO010000031.1:55121-64041 GCF_900634715.1 Candidatus Protofrankia californiensis
GCCGGCCCCGGGCTGGGTGGTTGTTCCCGGGCCGGGTGTCGCCGAGTTGTTGCCACCGGCGCCTGGGACGACACGGGTCCAGCGGGTGGAGTTCGGCGCATCGGCGGGCGGGACCCTGCGCTGGTAGAGGTCGGGGCCGATGAGCAGGATCTCGCTCCTGCCCCCGCCGGCCACGTCACGCACGGTCTGGCTGGTGCTGTTGGCGAAGTCGACCGTGCCGGTACCGCTGATGGAGACGATCTGTTTACGTCCGGACGCGGACGCGAAGCTCGCCTGATCGTTGAAGCGGATTCGTGCCGTCCCCCGCGTGATGGTCGCGTGGTAGGCGTCGGCAAGGGGCGCGGGCACCCCACCGGCCTCGGTGGGTGCGATGCCGGTGGGGATCGCGGCCGGTGGGGGCGTGGGGGAGTCGGACGAACAGCCGGCTGCGCCGGCCAGCAGCAGGCCTGGCGCAAGTAGCACGACAGCGGATACCGTGACCCGCGCAACGGCCTTGAGGGTCATCGCCGTCCGTCCTTCCCGACTGCGTGTACCGGCCGACCCGGCTTGCGTCGCGTACCGGCCGACGCGAGTCGGTCCGCTAGAAGCGCCGGAAGATGAGCGCGCGCTTGACCTCCGCAATGGCCTTGGTGACCTGGATCCCACGCGGGCATGCGTTCGAGCAGTTGAACGTCGTCCGGCAGCGCCAGACGCCTTCGCGCTCGTTGAGAATTTCCAGGCGTTCGTCGCTGGCGGCGTCCCGGCTGTCGAAGATGAAGCGATGCGCGGCCACGATCGCGGCCGGTCCGAAGTAGTCGCCGTCATTCCAGAAGACCGGGCACGACGTGGTGCAGGCCGCGCACATGATGCACTTGGTGGTGTCGTCGAAGCGTTCCCGGTCGGCGGCGGACTGCAGCCGCTCCCGGGTCGGTTCGTGTCCCTCGGGAATGAGATACGGCTTGACCGCCCGGAACGCGTCGAAGAACGGCTCCATGTCGACGATGAGGTCCTTCTCGACCGGAAGTCCCTTGATGGGTTCGATCGAGATTTCCGAGCCGAGGTCCTTGACCAGCACCTTGCAGGCGAGCCGGTTCGCGCCGTTGATCCGCATGGCGTCCGAGCCGCACACGCCGTGCGCGCATGACCGCCGGAAGGACAGCGACCCGTCGAGATTCCATTTCACGTAGTGCAGGGCGTCCAGCAGCCGGTCACTGGGGTCGAACGGGACCGAGTAGCTCTCCCAGTGCGCTTCGTTGCTCACCTCGGGGTTGAAGCGCCTGATCTTCAGCGTGACGGTCCGTCCACCCGAGGTGTTGGAGCTGGCGTCGGCCGGTACGGTGGTTGATAGATCGTCGGTGACAGTCACGCCGGACCTTTCTCACATCGGACCCGCAACGCGGGTCAGCAAATCATAGACCGCGCTGCGAGTGCCCCGAACGTCGAAGCCTCGCACCCCGGACTCGAAAAGGATTTCGTGTCAGGGATCGTGGCCGCGGTCCGAGGGAGCCGGAGCGCGCTGGTGCAGGTACAGGCGATCTCATCGGTCACGGGCTCTTACGACGTCTTCTTACGTTTTCTCACGGCGTCGTGGAGCGGCGCGAAACCGGGTGGCCGCTACGGGGCGGGGACCCTCGATACCGGGCAGGGTCCCCGCGGGTCCGCCGGCCACCCGGGCCACGCGGTCAGTACTTGCGCTCCATGGGCTGGTAACGGGTCATGGCCACGGGCTTGTAGTCCAGCCGGATCTCCGCGTCGGGTGCGGCGGCGGCCAGCGGCCCGGAGCGGTAGGCCATGGTGTGACGCAGGAAGTTCACGTCGTCACGGGTGGGATAGTCCTCGCGGGAGTGCCCCCCGCGGGACTCGTTGCGGGCCAGCGCGCTGGTGACCAGGCATTCGGCGAGGTCGAGCAGGAAGCCCAGCTCGACCGCTTCCAGGAGTTCGGTGTTGTAACGGCGGCCCCGGTCGATGACGCCGACATGCTGGTATCGGGCTTTCAACCCGGCGATGTCGCCGACCGCCTGCTTCAGCGTCGCCTCGGTGCGGTACACCGACGCGTTGACGTCCATTGTTTCCTGAAGCTCGCGGCGGATCGCCGCCACGTTCTGGGATCCGGCGCCGTCGCGAAGGCGGGTGAGCAGTCCCTCGACGAAATCGGCCGGGTTGTCCGGGAGTTCGGCATGGGCGGGAACTTCCACCGCGTGCTGCGCCGCGGCGATTCCGGCCCGGCGGCCGAAGACGTTGATGTCCAGCAGCGAGTTGGTGCCGAGCCGGTTCGCGCCGTGCACGGAGACGCATGCCACCTCGCCCGCGGCGTAAAGGCCCGGGACGATGTCGGTGTTGTTCCGCAGGACCTCGGCGTTGATGTTCGTCGGGACGCCGCCCATGGCGTAGTGGGCGGTCGGCTGGATCGGGATCGGGTCCGTGTAGGGCTCGATGCCCAGGTAGGTACGGGCGAACTCGGTGATGTCCGGGAGTTTTGCGTCGAGTTGTTCCGGGGGCAGGTGCGTCAGGTCGAGGTAGACGTGGTCGCCGTCGGTGCCACAGCCGCGGCCGGCGCGGATTTCGGTGTAGATGGCCCGGGCCACCATGTCTCGGGGGGCGAGGTCCTTGATGGTCGGCGCATAGCGCTCCATGAAGCGCTCGCCGTCCCGGTTACGCAGGATTCCGCCTTCACCGCGGGCGCCCTCGGTGAGCAGGATGCCCATTTTCCAGATACCGGTCGGGTGGAACTGGTAGAATTCCATGTCCTCCAAAGGCAGCCCCCGCCGGAAGATGATGCCCATGCCGTCACCGGTCAGCGTGTGCGCGTTCGAGGTGACCTTGAAGACCTTGCCGAAACCGCCGGTGGCGAACACCACCGACTTGGCCCGGAAGACGTGTACTTCGCCGGTGGCCAGTTCGTAGGCGACCACGCCGACGGCGACACCCTCGCTGATCAGCAGGTCCAGCACGTAGAACTCGTTGTAGAACTCGATGTCGTGCTTGACGCACTGCTGGTAGAGAGTCTGCAGGATCATGTGGCCGGTGCGGTCGGCGGCATAGCACGAGCGGCGGACGGGCGCCTTGCCGTGGTCACGGGTGTGGCCGCCGAACCGGCGCTGGTCGATGCGGCCCTCGGGGGTCCGGTTGAACGGCAGGCCCATCTTCTCCAGGTCGAGGACCGCGTCGATGGCCTCCTTGCACATGACCTCGGCGGCATCCTGATCTACGAGATAGTCACCGCCCTTGATCGTGTCAAAGGTGTGCCATTCCCAGTTGTCCTCCTCGACGTTGGCCAGGGCCGCGCACATACCGCCCTGGGCCGCGCCGGTGTGGGAGCGGGTGGGATACAGCTTGGTCAGCACGGCGGTGCGACACCGCTTGCCGGATTCGAGTGCCGCGCGCATACCCGCGCCGCCGGCACCCACGATGACCGTGTCGTACTTGTGAATCTGCACCGCTTGGACCTCCGCCTTCCCAGGCGCTATCAGGAGATGTTCGGGTCGAAGGTGAAGATGACCAGTGCTCCCAGAGTGACCACCAGGGACGTCGACACGTACAGCAACATCTTCAGGTAGAACCGGGTCTGTGGCCGCTCAGCGTAGTCGTTGATGACGGTTCGCAGGCCGTTAGTCCCATGTAGTTCGGCGAGAACGAGCATCAGCAGGTCCCAGGTTCGCCAGAACGGCGAGGCCCAGCGGCCAGCGACGAAGCCGAAGCCGATCCGCTGCACACCGCCATCAAGAATGTTCATGATGAACAGGTGGCCGAGCACCAGAAAGACCAGCAGAATCCCGGAGACGCGCATGAACAGCCAGGCGTAGAGCTCGAAGTTCGTTCGCGCCTTCGAGCTTGTGGGCCGGCGTCGTGGGCTGCGCGGAGCCTCGATGACCGGGGCGGGCGCGCCGTCGATCGTTGTCGCCATCAGGACGCGCTCCCGAACAGGGTCTCGATCGTATGTTTGATCATGTAGTAGGTGCCGGGGACGACCAGGATGACCCACACCACGAGCTCGGTGTACAGCATCTGGCGCTGGAAGCGAGGACCGGACCCCCAGAAGTCGATCAGTACGATCCGGATCCCGTTGAGTGCGTGGAAGAGGACCGCCGCTACAAGTCCCACCTCCATCAGGTTCACGATCGGGCTCTTGTATGTCGCGATCACGGTGTCATAGGACGACGGGGACACCCGTACAAGCGCGGTGTCCAGGACGTGGGCGAACAGAAAGAAAAAGATCAGTACGCCTGTGATCCTGTGGGCAACCCAGGACCACATACCCTCGCGGCCGCGGTAGAGCGTGCCCGCTGGTGCCTTCGGCACTGAAAGCTCCTCCGGACCGGCCTTCCGACAGGCTGGTCCTGATGATCCGTCCGATGACTCACAGTGACCTGTTTGGCTGAAGGTGATGCGGCTGTCATGGAATCCGCCAGTTCATGACCGAGGTCTGGAAGGTCACGCTCGAACCGATGGTCCGGGCAATGATCTGACGGGCAGGCAGCTCGCGTCACCGAAGAACCAAGGCACCCGGAGACATCATGTGGACGACGGTTTGTGTGCACCCGATGCTAGTGCTGGCCTCCTGGCGGGGCATGCCAGCTTCCGTGACACTTAGGTGAGGTATGTCACAGATAGTGATCGTCTTCATTGTGTGACGAAGCGCTCCGAAGGGTAGGAGCGCCCGGCAACAGGGACGCGGCGTCGCGGCATCAGGTTCCCGCGGTCGGAGTGGGGGGGTCGACCGGTGCCGTCGGAGCCGGAGTCGTCGGCTCGACCGGTGTCGGCGAAGTCGTCGTAACCGGTGTGGTCGGGCTCGCGCCCACCTGCGTGGGTGAGGGGCTCGGGGTCACCGCCTCGGTCGCGGTTGGTATCGGCTCGGCCGATGTATTCGCTACGGACGGTGAGGGTGAGCGTGGGGTGGAGAACTTGTCCACGCCGGGAGGAACCTTCAGGCCGGAAGCGAGTGCGGAGGAGTTGATGCTGCTCTGCCCGGCGATCGTGCTTGCCGGCGGGCTGCCGTCCCCGCTGGGTTGTAACTGTGAATCACTGTTGGGCCCCGAGCCGAGCAGCACGCTCAGCATGATCGCCACGCTTACAATCACGGACGCGGCCACAGCCATGATCACACCGTGTTGCAGGGGAGGTCCGTCACCCTGCCGGGTGGTTGACGCTCTCCTGCTCTCCAGGCGATCATGAGTTGTGCTGTTGCCGGGCGGACCACCCACGACACCGCCGGCAACCGGTAGCAGACCGTCATCGGGATCAGCCTGGCCGTCGGTGCCGTATCCACCGAAGTCGAACGGGGGCGGGGCGAGCCGGCCGCCTGCCAGGGTGGTCGCTCCCGAGGCACCCGGGAGCGGGGTGCGCTCGGACCGCGTCCCGACCGCTACAGCGGTCACCGGCTCCTCGAGGTGGCCGGAACCCTCTCGGTATGCAGACTGCCCCGGGCCGGGAGCCGTCCGCTCGGTGCCCAGCTCACCTGCGCCCGTCGCGGCGGTGGCTACCCTGTTGGCGATCATCGTTCCGGTTTCGGTCGGCTCGTCGGCCACACCCCTGGACGCGCCACCTGCCGATCCGCTGCCCACCGATCCGCCACCCGTGGTCGCGCCGTCCGCCGACGGGTCCACAGTTGCCGGGTCCGCCGTGGTTGCGCCGGTGGCAGTGGGGCTGATCTGGGACCCGTGGGCGTCCGGGTCCCCGCCGGATGCCGGATCGTTGCCGACGTACTCCAGGACGCCCGCACCAGGCTTGGGGTTGTGGTTCTCGCTCGCGTCCACGCCCGGTTTCGGCTGGGAGCCGGTGACCGACGCCGGTACCGGCGCCACCCCGTGCGCGATAGGGAGCAGGCGCCGGCGTACCTCGACCACGTCCGGCCTGGCCTCAGCCGGACGGTCGAGCAGGTCGGTGAGCAGGCCGCGCAGGGGGCCGGCGAGCCGGAACGGACGCCTGCGTCCCTCCACCACCGCGGTGAGGACGGCGTAGGTCTCCGGCCCTTCAAACGGTGGCTGCCCCTCCACCGCCGCATACAACGTGGCGCCCAGCCCCCACAGGTCGCTCGCGGGGCTGCCGGAGGAGCCGCGAACCCGTTCCGGGGCGATGTAGGCGGGGGAACCGACAAGCGCACCCGTTCCGGTGAGGGTCGAGTCGCCGTCCGTGGCCGCAATGCCGAAGTCGGTCAGCCGGACGTGGCCGTCCCGGCCGAGTAGCACGTTCCCGGGCTTGACGTCACGGTGCAGCACGCCCGCGGAGTGGGCGGCGGCGAGCGCCTCGGTGAGCGTCAGCCCGATGGCCGCCACCTGCTCCGGTGGCAGCGGCCCCTCGGCGCGGATGACCTCGCCGAGGCTGTCGGCGTCCACCAGTTCCATGACGATCCAGTGGCGCTCGGCCTCTTCGACCACGTCGTAGACGGAGACGATCGCCGGACTGTTGAGACGGGCGAGGGCGCGGGCCTCACGCAGCACCCGTGCTCGCAGCCCGTCACGTTCAACCTGCGAGCCGGCATGCGGAATGAGAATTTCCTTGACCGCGACAGGGCGTTGGAGAAGTTCGTCCTCACCACACCAGACGACACCGGCGCCACCTCGACCGATAGGAGTATCCAAACGATAACGCTGAGATACATATCGGGGTGTGTTGTGACGCGAGGAGTCTCCGGGCGGGCGCGCCGATCTGGCCATCACCGTCAAGTCTTGCAGATGTGCGACCGGATGTGCAGACAGCCCTCATCCGGTCCGGCTCGTTGCGCGGTCAGGGACCGGGCCGGAACGTCGAGAAAAGTTGCCACATCAACGGAAGGTCGGTTTCCCAGCGGGAGTCCGCAGTACGCCAGTACAACGCGTAGCCATGGCCATTACGCACAAATCCGCGGTTGAGAACGTGCACCGTCTTCCCTCCGGATGTGTGAGTAAACTCCCAGTCCGCCTGGATCGCGCCGTTGCCGCCGTCACTTGCCGCGATCTTCACCCGCCGGTAGTCCGGCACCCGGGTGCGGACGTCGTCCTCGTGCGTCATCCAGTCCGCCAGCGCGGACGGATTCGCCTGCATGGTGATGTCGATGTGAAGGTAGGCGCCGGTTTGCGGATTGCTGAAGTTCCTTCCTTCGTTTCCGGGGGCGGGCCGTTCCTCCCAACCGTCCGGATAGGCGATCGACCAGCCCGACGGGGCGGAGTAGGTATGCCAGCCCAGTGGCGGGGTCACCGGTGTGGTGTCCGGCGGCGCCAGACCTGGATCTGCCGTGATCGGTGCGCCCGGGGTGCTCGCGGTGGATGACGCCCCGGTGGGAGCCGACGGGCCGGCAACCGTGCCCGTGGACGCCGGCTGCGGGCCGGCCTGGTTCGCGGCAACCCCGTCTGATGCCGCCCCGTCCACTTTCGGCCCGTCCGGACCCGATGCCAGTACTGCTCCGAGGACGATGGCGGTACCCGCCAGCACCGCCGCGAGGATCGCGGCGACCGTGGTCCGGCGCCGGCGGGTGGCGTGGGGACCTGCCGGTCGAGCCGGCGGTCGAGTCGGCGGTGGTGCGGCGGCTGCCTCGGCCGTCTCTGCCGCTTCGGCTGCCTTTGCCGCTTCGGCCGTCCCTGCCGCTCCGGTGTGTGCGGGAGGAGCCTGATCGCGGACGCGTGACGGCGCTGTGACCGTTGCCCCGGCTTCCTCGGCGGGGAGCGCGGCCGGCTGCCGGTCGGTGGCCACGGCGCTCACCGTTGCCGTGGTGTCGGCCGCCGGGGCGTCGGCGGGGCGTCCGGTTCGTGGGTGGCCGGTTCGTGGGTGGCCGGCTTCGGGACTGTCGCCGGTGCCGGTGGCAACCAGTGCTTTTCCCGCTGCCGGGTTCGTCCCGGTCGTCTGCGCGGGGCCTGTCCCGGCGGGGACGAACCCGACCGGGGCCGCGCTTGGTGCCGTGCCGGCACGACCCGCCGGCGCACGGGGGGAACGCTCCCGGTCGGAGTGGTTCACGCGCGGGCCGGACAGCCGGCGGGAGGTCTCCCGCTCGCTGACCTTCCGCAGCCGCCGCCTTGTCAGGGACAGCGATGGGCGCTCGGACGGATTCACCGCCATAAGATCATCAAGAATCGGCGCGAGGGCCCCGGCCAGCCGGAAGGGATGGCGCCTGCCGTCGACAATCGCTGTCAGCGTCGCGATGGCGCTGTCGCGCTCGTACGGCGTACCACCCTCGACGGCGGTGAACAGGGTTGCGCCCAGCGCCCAGACGTCACTGCCCGGACCGCCCGCTTCCCCGCGAGCCCTTTCCGGGGCGATGTAGGAAGGTGAACCCAGCAGGACACCGGTGCGGGTCAGGGTCGGATCCCCGGCGGACAGGGCGATGCCGAAGTCCGTCAGCCGGGCGCGCCTGTCCGCGCTGATCAGGACGTTTGCCGGTTTCACGTCCCGGTGGACGATCCCCGTCCGGTGTGCGGCCTCCAGGGCGTAGGCGAGGCTGATGCCGATCCGGGCTACCCGCTCACGCGGCAACGGCCCCTCGTCGCGGATGATCTCCGCCAGGGAGTGGCCGTCCACGAGCTCCATGACGATCCACGGGCGGCCGTCGGCGTCGAGCACGTCGAAGACCGGGACGAGCCCGGGATGCTGGAGCCGGCCTGCCGAGCGTGCCTCGCGCAGCACCCGCTGGCGCAGGACCGCCCGCTCGTCGGCAGAGATCGACCGCGGGAGGCGGATCTCCTTGACGGCGACATCCCGCCGTAGCAGTTCGTCGGTTGCCGCGTACACCACGCCGAAACCGCCGTGGCCGAGTTCGGCGCCGAGCCGGTAACGACCTCCAACAATCCGGCCGGAGTGTGCGTCCTGCCCGGCTTTCGACGTCACGTGGCGCTCCAGCGGCATCCGGCCATCTCACCTCCCCATGAACATCGCTCGGCCTACTTCATCACACGTCGGCTTCGTCGGCTTCATCGCGCACCGGCATGCTGCGGGCGGGGCCCGCCGGTGTCGCTGCGAGCGGGGCCCGCCGGTG
>NZ_CAAAFO010000031.1:64352-72854 GCF_900634715.1 Candidatus Protofrankia californiensis
CCCGGCCAGCAACGTCACCGTGTTGAGGAGTGCGTCCGTGTGCTTCGCCGGGCCGAGTACGACCGCACGCACGCCGAGTCTGGCGAAGTCGTCGCGACCCTGGGTGATCTGCGCCGGGGTCACCGGGCCGGAGAACCTGCCGTTCTCGACGTCGTTCAGCAGCTGCGCTGTCGCCGTCGGCTTTTTTCCGCCCATGTATGCTTTCCCGTCGCTTCCCGGGCCGATGAAGTAGCCACCCGGCATCGAGAAACGGAAGTCCGCCGCCGTCTGCCAGGCCAGCGCAGCGGTCTGCACTCCGGTCGGATACGGCAGGACCAGCACGTTGGAGCCTGCCGGAAGAGTTTTCACGGCGTCGGTGGTGAAGAATGCGGGGACGTCGGGCGACCGTTCGACGGCGTACGGTCGAGGAATCAGCGGGAGAATACAGGCCGTGGTGAGGGCCACCGCTGTCAGCGGCCCGGCGGTGCCGAGCTGGGCAGGCAGGCGGTCCAGGACGAGGGCGAGCATGAGCCCGGCCATCAGGGCCGTGCCGAGGGAGAATCTGTTCGGCAGGGCGGAGTCGAAGACCGGAAGACCGGAAACCAGATTCCAGGGCAGCCGCAGGCCTGTTTCCACATTGTTGACCAGCAGCGTGCCGCCCAGCGACAGGACGGCCAGGACCGCGCCGGTGAGCCCGGCTATCCGCAACCGCAGATCACGAAAGCCCAGGACGGTGGCGGACACGCACACGATCAGTAGGGGCCAGCCGAAGAAGTTCATGTACTCCGGCGGACCGCCCGGGAACGCGGCCGCTCGCGCGGTCTGCGGGGGTGTCGCGAGCAGCTGGCGCCCGGAGGGGACGTACAGGCCGGTCAGGTCGCTCTTGAAGAAATTTGCTAGGAACGGGCTGCCGTGGGCCCGCAACGATCCGAGGAACTGAACTCCCAGCGGCAGCCCGGTCAGCGCCAGGCAGGACAGGAAGGCGACTGCCAACGTTTGCAGCGGGCCGCCGGCCCGGCGGAGGTGGCCCGGTCGGCTCAGCAGCAGCAGGGCGATCCCGACAACGGCCGTCACCGCGGTGATGAACAGCACCTCTTCGCCGGTCAGCAGTTGCAGGCCGGCTCCGACGCCCAGCAGCACGCCGGTTCGCAGCGGTCGGTATGTCCCCCGGACGGTGTCCACGACAAGGCAGAGCAGCAACGGCACGGCCGGCGCCAGAACTATGCTCAGATGCCCTGTTCCGGCGGCGACGAGCGCCGGTGAAAAACCGTACACGAGCCCGGCGACGTAGGCCGCCGCGGCCCGTACCCGCAGTTTCCGCGCGAACAGGTAGGCGCCGAATGCGGAAAGCGCGAACGCCAGTACGGCAAGCAGGTTGTAGGAGGCCACCGGCCCGGCGGCCCGGGTCAACGGGGTCAGTAACAGGCCGGGAAACAGAACGGATGTGTTCCACAGCGCATTTATTCCCTCCGGCGCGTTCGCCAGGTGCGTGACGAAGGGATTCGCCGGGCTCGTGACGGCATGTGAGGTATGCGCCAGCCACCAGCAGTACAGAGCGGTGTCGTTCGGATTACCGGCGATGATGTTCCGGGTCGGGTCGGACCACACCCGGGCGGTCAGCAGCAGGGCCAGCAGGAGGTAACTCGACCCGACCAGCAGATATGACCTGATGCTCCGGCCCTGCCGCGTCCGGCCCGCCGTGCCTGCGGTTGCGGCGGGCGCATCGGGCGCATCGGGCGCATCGGGTGCCGCGACCGGCATTGCCCGGTGGACGGCCGCCGGCGTGGTGATATGCCCGGTCGCAGGTGTGTCCGTGTCGGCGGGATCCAACGCGTCCTCCTGTGACCGGCAGCGTGCGAGCGCGGCGGTGCCATCCGTCCACCGGGACGCCGCTCGCTGATCGAACGCCCTGCCCTCGGTCGTCTTACCCTGTGAATCAGCATCATTACATCTGCCGCTGCCGTCGCCGTCCCAACAGTTGGCTCCCGGACGGTCGTCATTCCGACACCGTGACCTGCTTGAGGGAGGCATGCTGACCTCTGACGAGTCCGGGCGGAGGAGGTGTCGCATGGTCGGGGCGGGCGGCACTGCGGGCGGTACCGCGGGCGCACCCATGGTGAGTGCCGTCGACTGGGAACGGCTACGGGACGAGGCGACCCGGGTGGCGGCCCGCGCGTACGCTCCGTACTCACGGCTTCGCGTCGGCGCCGCCGCGGTGGTCGATGACGGCCGGCTGGTCGTCGGATGCAACGTCGAGAACGCGTCCTACGGCCTCACGCTGTGCGCCGAGTGTGTGCTGGTAGGGGCCTTGCACGCCTCCGGGGGCGGCCGGCTGGTCGCGTTCGCCTGCGTGGACGGTGCCGGCGCGCCGCTCGTGCCCTGCGGCCGGTGCCGGCAGCTTCTGTACGAGCACGGCGGCCCGGATCTCTCGGTGGCGGTGGCCGGTGGCCCGTGCCGGCTGGGGGATCTTCTCCCGGACGCCTTCGGCCCCGCCGATCTGCCGCCGCCGGGTACCCACGATGCTGATACGGACCAGGACGGGGGTGACAGTCCGTGACTTTTCACGTCATCGACCTGATCCGGACGAAACGGGACGGCGGCCGGCTGCCCGATGAGGCCGTGGACTGGCTGATCAACTCTTACACGGCGGGAGCCGTCGCCGACGAGCAGATGGCGTCCTATCTGATGGCCGTACTGTGGCGTGGCATGCAGCCTGCGGAGCTGTCCCGCTGGACCGCGGCGATGGTCGCAAGCGGCGAGCGGCTCGACCTGTCCGGGCTCGGCCGCCCGACTGTGGACAAGCACTCCACCGGCGGTGTCGGCGACAAGGTCTCGCTGGTCCTGGTGCCGCTGGTGGCGGCCTGTGGTGCGGCGGTGCCACAGCTTGCCGGGCGCGGGCTCGGCCACACCGGCGGGACCCTGGACAAGATGGAGGCCATCCCCGGCTGGCAGGCGTCGTTGTCCTCCGAGCGGATGCGGTCGGTGCTCACCGACGTCGGCGGGGTCATCGCCGCTGCGGGCGCTGGTCTGGCGCCGGCGGACCGGAAGCTGTATGCGTTGCGGGATGTGACCGGCACGGTGGAATCGATCCCGTTGATCGCTTCGTCGATCATGAGTAAGAAGATTGCCGAGGGGACGTCCGCCCTGGTACTGGACGTCAAGGTCGGCTCGGGCGCCTTCATGACGGCCCAGGCGCAGGCCCGTGCGCTGGCCGAGACCATGGTCACATTGGGTGATGCGGCCGGTGTACGCACGGAGGCGCTGCTGACGGGCATGGACGCCCCACTCGGGCGGACTGCTGGAAACGCGCTCGAGGTCGTCGAGGCGGTGGAGACCCTGCGCGGTGGCGGCCCGGCCGACCTGGTCGAGGTGACGGTCGCGCTGGCCAGGCGGATGCTCGTGCTCGCCGGGCTGGAGGGGGGCCCGGACCCGGCGGACGTCCTTGCGGCGGGCAAGGCGTACGACGTGTGGCGACGGATGGTCACCGCGCAGGGTGGCGATCCGGACGCGGCCCTGCCGGTGGCCGGGCACGTCGAAACGGTGCCCGCGCCCGTGACCGGTTTCCTGTGCTCCCTGGACGCGCGCGCTGTCGGCGTGGCGGCCTGGCGGCTGGGGGCGGGCCGCTCGCGCAAGGATGACGTGGTGTCGGCGTCCGCGGGCGTGCGATGGTTCGCAAGCCCCGGCGAGCGGGTTGTCGCCGGGACGCCGCTGCTGCAGCTGCACACCGACGATCCGGCCCGGATGGCTTCCGCCATGGAGGCGCTCACGGACGCCGTCGAGATCGCGGACACGCCGCCGGCCGTCCAGCCGCTCGTCCGCGGCCGCGTCCACCTGTAGCCCCCGCTGAACAGGGGCTCATTGGTAGATCCTCGTCCCGGCTCGCCGATCGAACGCAGGATCTGAAGCGGGTTCCTGTACTTTCGGATATATCTTCGGACGATGAATGCGTCCGTGACGTCCCTGCCCACCGTGGACGCCATCCGGCGGGTACCCAAGGTGCTGCTGCACGACCACCTCGACGGCGGGCTGCGACCGGCGACCGTCGTCGAGCTCGCGGACCAGGTGGGATACGACGCCCTGCCCACCACCAATGCGGACAAGCTCGCGACCTGGTTCCGCGGCGGTGCCCACAGCGGGTCACTCGTGCGTTATCTGGAGACCTTCAGCCACACCGTCGGGGTGATGCAGACCGCTGACGCGCTCGCCCGGGTCGCCCGCGAGTGCGCCGAGGATCTTGCCGCCGACGGCATCGTCTACGCCGAGGTCCGCTTCGCCCCCGAGTTGCACGTCCAGCGGGGGCTGGCGCTCGACGCGGTGATCGAGGCCGTCATCGACGGGTTCCGGGCCGGCTCGTCCGGTACCGGGCTGAAGATCCGCGCCCTGCTGACCGCGATGCGCCACGCGGCCCGGTCGCTGGAGATCGCCGAAGCCGCCGTGCGATGGCGGGAGCGGGGAGTCGTCGGTTTCGACATCGCCGGGGCCGAGGCAGGCTACCCGCCGACCCGTCACCTCGACGCCTTCCAGTTCATGCAGCGGGCCAACGGCCACTACACGATCCATGCCGGGGAGGCGTTCGGGCTGCCGTCCATCTGGGAGGCTCTGCAGTGGTGCAACGCAGACCGTCTCGGCCACGGCGTCCGGGTCACCGACGACATCGCCATCGACACCGATGCGAACGTGACCCTCGGGCAGCTGGCCAACTATGTCCGGGACGTCCGGGTGCCGCTGGAGATGTGCCCGACGTCCAACGTGGACACGGGCGTGTGCGCGAGCATCGCCGAGCATCCGATCGGGCTGCTGCGCAGGCTCCACTTCCGGGTGACGGTCAACACCGACAACCGGCTGATGAGCGGGGTGACGCTGTCGAGCGAGTTCGCCGCCTTGGTGGAAGCCTTCGGTTACGGATGGTCGGATATCCGGTGGTTGACGGTGAACGCGATGAAGTCGGCATTCATCCCGTTCGACCAGCGCCTGGCGCTCATCAACGACGTGATCAAGCCTGGATTCGAGGTGCTGTGCCACGATGAGTGACTCACCGGCCGGTACCGCTGAACCGGCTGAACCGGCCGATCCGGGCGGCTACGGCCAGGCCGTCGCGTCGGACGGCATCATGACCGGGCCGGACGGGCGCCCACGCTGCCCGTGGGCGCTGTCCGCGCCGGAATACCCGGAATACATCGCCTACCACGACGGCGAATGGGGACGCCCGGTCCGCGACCGCGTCGGGCTGTTCGAACGCCTCAGTCTGGAAGCATTCCAGTCCGGTCTTTCCTGGCTCACCGTCCTGCGTAAACGGGATGCTTTCCGGGCCGCGTTCGCGAATTTCGATCCGATAGCCGTCGCGGCGTTCGGCCCGGCCGACGTCGAGCGGCTGGCGGCGGACGCGGGAATCATTCGCAATCGCCGAAAGATCATCGCGACGATTACCAACGCCCGGGTGGTCCTGGCCCTGGACGTACCGTTCGAGGAGGTGATCTGGTCGTTTCGGCCCGCGGTCACGACAGTGCCGGTGGTCACGGCGGACCTGCCCGCATCCACGGCTGAGTCGGCGGCGTTGGCAACGGAGCTGAAAACCCGCGGCTTCGTCTTTGTCGGTCCCACGACAGCCTATGCGCTGATGCAGGCATGTGGTCTGGTCAACGACCACCTTGCGGCCTGCGCCGTCAGGTAGTTCGGGCGGGAGCGCCGCCCGTGTCAATGGTGCCGGCGACGCCGTCGGCCGCCCGGCCGCGCCTCGCGCGAGGCGGACGGAGCGGGCCGGTCCGCTACCATGGTTGATCATGTCGGATGTGATGGTACTTGCGATTGTCAGCGTTGTCGTCACCGGCATCGGCGCGCCGGGGATCACCGCGTTTTCCGGCCGTATAGAAGCACGACGGTCACATCGTCTCGCCATCCAGAAGGAATGTCGTGACGCGCTGGACTTCGCCGCCGAGCAGTTGGCGAGATCCCAACGGGCCACGGCCTACTGCATGTCATTGTGGTCCCGAGGGATCATGGACGGCGACGACGAGGCAAAAGAATATCTGAAGCGCCGGAACCAGGCGAACGAATCGGCCCGGACCGCCTATGGACGGCTGTGCGTCAGGTTCGGCCCGGCCGCACCGGTCGCGCGTCACTATGACGACGCCATCGAGTGCATGCGCCGGCTGACGGACGTACTACGGGGCTATCGTGCCGGCGACACCTATGACGCCTGGGAACACCAGGCCGGCGCCGAGTCCGCGGAACTGACCGCCGCCGGCGACAGATTCCTCAACGCCGCGAAGAAGGCCGTGTCGGCCCAGGGATAGGTTTCACTCCGGGACGGCAGCGAGGACATCCCGGGTGGCGGACATTCCCAGTCTGGTCGCACCGGCACTGACGAAGGCAAGGGCCTGCTCGGCGGTACGGATACCTCCGCTGGCCTTGATGCCGAGCCGACCGCCGATCGTCGCCGCCATCGCCCGTACCGCCCGCAGGCTCGCCCCGCCCGCGGGGTGGAACCCCGTCGACGTCTTCACGAACTCGGCGCCGCCCGCCTCCGCGGCCCGGCAGGCCGCCGCGATGCCGGCGTCCGGCAGCAGTGCGCTTTCGATGATCACTTTGAGGATCACGTGCGGTGGGACGGCCAGCCGCACTTCGGCTATCTCGGCCTCGATCGACCGCCAGTTCTCCTCCATCGCGCAGGCCAGGTCGATCACCAGATCGATCTCGTCCGCCCCGTCGGCCACGGCCCGGCGGGCCTCCTGCGCCTTGACCACGGTCAGATGGGTGCCGTGGGGGAATCCGATCACCGAGGCCACCGCGAACGCCGGATCGTCCGGCTGGTCTTGCGTGTCCTTCGGACGCTCCCGGCGGGCCGCGGCGGCCGCCAGGTAGACGTGGGTGGGCGCGACGCACACCGTGCCGACGCCCAGTTCCGTGGCTTCGGTGCACAGCGCGAGGATCTCCTCCCCGGTGGCTTCGGGACGCAGTAGGGTGTGGTCGATCATCCGGGCGAGTTCGGACCGGCGTGGCGGAGCAGGGGGACCCGGCACCGCTCCACCCGCTCCGGCGGGACGGTCCGCTCCGGCGGGGACGTTCGTCATAGCCTCCATCATTGCGGGCCATCATTGCGGGTGGGAGCAGCGGTCGGAGTTCTACCGGGCAGGGCCCTGGCAGGAGGCAGTCGTGCGGGTCGACGTCGTCGAACATCCTCTGGTGGCCGCACGGCTGACCGTGCTGCGCGACAAGGCGACGCAACCGCCGGTGTTCCGCGCGGCGCTACGTGAACTGTCGACGATGCTGATCTACGAGGCCACCCGGGAGCTGCCGACGGTCCGGTACCCGGTCACCACCCCGCTCACCCCGACCGCAGGCAGCAGGCTGGCCACGGCACCGATCGTCGTGCCGGTGCTGCGGGCGGGTCTGGGGATGCTGGAAGCGGCTTTGAGCCTGCTGCCCGAGGCCCGGACCGGCTTCGTCGGCCTGGCCCGGGACGAGCGGACCTTCCAGCCCCATGTCTACCTGGAGTCGCTGCCGGCGAACCTTGCCGGCTATCCCGTGCTGCTCCTCGACCCGATGCTCGCCACCGGCGGATCAGCGGCACACTGTCTGAACCTGCTGGCCGAGCGTGGGGCTACGGGCATAGTCCTGGTCTGCGTGCTCGCCGCGCCCGAAGGGATCGCCGCGCTGGACGCGGGCGGCTTCGACGTACGGGTCGTGACCGCCGGCATCGACGAGCGGCTCGACGACAACGCCTTCATCGTTCCCGGTCTCGGGGACGCCGGCGACCGGCAGTTCGGCGCGTTCTGAAGGGCCAAGGGCGACAGGATCATGTTCCTTTCGCTGCCGGGGCCCCAAGCCCCCGGTTCACAGCGGGTTGTGCTCCTGAGGACTGCCGCGGCATACGGTATGCGCGGGTACCTCCCGCGGCTTCAGAGATCGAGGAGGAGCCGGCGGACGGCGTCGCGGAGGGTGGCCATGCGGGTGTCCGCCTGCTGGCGGGCAGCCGCGAGAGCCTCCGCGTCGGCTCCAGGGTCGACCGGGGCGATCACTTCCAGATATGACTTGATCTTTGGTTCGGTGCCGCTGGGGCGGACGACCACCCGTCCGCCGTCCGCGAGAAGAAAAACGACCACGTCGGCCGGTGGCACGCTGCCAGCCGTCCGACCGTGCGCGGATGGTGCGGCGAGGTCGTGGACGCCGACAACCGCCGTGTCCCCGAACCGGCTGGGGGGATCGGCCCGCAGCGCGGTCATGATGGCGGAGATCCGCTCGGTGGAGTCGCTCGAGCCGGTCAGCCGGATCGACACCTGGGCGGTGACGTACAGCCCATACCGGCGGGCGAGGTCGTCCAGCCGGTCGAGCAGGGTCCGGCCGCGGCGCTTGTCCGCCGCGGCGATCCCGGCGACGGCCAGGGCCGCGGTGATTCCGTCCTTGTCGCGGACGAGATCGGGGGCGACCGCGTAGCCGAGCGCCTCCTCGTAACCGAACGCCAGGTCGGGATGCGCCCGCATGATCCACTTGAAGCCGGTGAGGGTTTCGGAGAACCGCAGGTTG
>NZ_CAAAFO010000031.1:73216-73850 GCF_900634715.1 Candidatus Protofrankia californiensis
AGCGCGCGGGAGCTGACGATCGTCGTCGCAACCGGCCCGGGTCGGGTGCGCAGTGTCTCCTCGGCGAGGAGCATGCCCACCTCGTCTCCGGTGAGGATCCGGTCATTCACCGCGACCGCGCAGCGGTCCGCGTCCGGATCGTTGGCAATGACGACATCGGCACCCACCGCACGGCCGAGCGCGAGCACCCGGTCCATCACGCCGGGTTCCTCGGGGTTCGGGAACGGGACCGTCGGGAAGTCCGGGTCGGGACGGACCTGCTCGGCAACCATGAACGGCGCGGTGAGGCCCGCGCGGGTGAACACGGCTTCGAAGGTGTCCGCGCCCACACCGTGCAATGGGGTGTACGCCACCCGGACGTCGGCGAGGCCGCCTGCGCCGTCCGTCCGCAGCGTGTCCGCGGCCGCCGCCACATAGCTGGAACGGATCTCCTCGCCAAGGCGCGTCCAGCCGTCGCCGAGAGGGAGGGACGCCGCCGGCCCGACAGCGTCGATTGCGGCTTCGATCTCGCTGTCGACGGGAGCGACGATCTGCGCTCCGTTCGCCGGATCGCCGGACGGTGCGCCCAGGTACACCTTGTAACCGTTGTCGGTCGCCGGATTATGACTTGCGGTGACCATGATGCCGGCGTCCG
>NZ_CAAAFO010000031.1:74218-76538 GCF_900634715.1 Candidatus Protofrankia californiensis
AACGCCAGCACCGGCGTGGGCACCGGGACCGGTAGCAGGGCCGCCCGCAACCCCGCGCCGGCCAGCACCCGAACACTGTCGAAGGCGAACCGTTCACTGCCATGCCGGGCGTCCGCGCCCACGACGACCAGCGGGGGCGGACGATCGTCACGCGGCGGCAGCCCCGAAGCGGTCGGCGTGGCTGACGTGGCTGACGTGGTGGGTGTGGTGGGTGTGGTTGACGGTGACGCCGTTGGAGCTGGGGTCACCGGAGCTGATCCGGTCGGAGCTGACGTGGTTGAAGCGGCCGTACCGGCCTGCCGGACGAGCAGCCAGGCGGCCAGACCCGCCGCCGCCCGCCGGACGACCGCGGTGTTCATCCCGGTCGGGCCGGCGCGAAGCGGTCCACGAAGCCCGGCCGTGCCGAAGCGCAGGGCGCCGGAGAACCGCTCACGCAGGGCTTCGAGGTCACCGGCGTCGAACGCGGCGTCGAACACAGCGGTCAGTTCGGCCCGGTCGGCCGGCTCCGGGTCGTCGGCGATCCACTGCCGGGCCCGGGCGAGCAGGTCCAGGTCCGCGTCATCCCCGACGGACGCGTCCACCCCGACCGCTCACAGTCTGGTGACGACCGAGGCGAGCAGCGCGCCCATGCGTTCGGCCGCGCCGGCACCGGCGGCCAGCACCTCGGTGTGGTCGATCGGCTCGCCGGTCATGCCGGCGGCGAGGTTGGTCACCAGGGACAGCGCCAGGACCTCGGCGCCCTCCGTCCGGGCCGCGATCGTCTCGTGCACGGTCGACATGCCGACCAGGTCCGCACCGAGCGTCCGCAGCATCCGGATCTCGGCCGGGGTCTCGAAGTGCGGTCCGGGCAGTGCCGCGTAGACCCCTTCGGTGAGGGTCGGGTCGGCGGTACGCGCCAGTGCGCGCAGGCGCGGAGCATAGGCGTCGGTGAGGTCGACGAACCGCGGTCCGACCAGGGGACTGCGACCGGTGAGATTCAGATGATCGGAGATGAGCACGGCCTGGCCGACCGTATGGTCCTCGCGCAGCCCGCCCGCGGCGTTGGTGAGCACCACGGTGGACACGCCCGCGGCGCAGGCCGTGCGGACACCGTGGGCGACGACGCGGGGGTGATGGCCCTCGTAGGCATGGACCCGGCCGAGAAACAGCAGGAGATGACGGCCACCGAGGAAGATCGAGCGCACCGTCCCGGCGTGACCGGGGGCGCTTGACGGCGGGAAGCCGCCGAGCTCGGTGACGGCCACCTCACCCGTCACGGTTCCGGCCGCGGCCAGCACGTCCGCGGCGGGCAGCCATCCGGTGCCGAGCACGATGGCGATGTCGTGACCTCCGACACCGGTGATCTCGGCCAGGCAGGCCGCGGAGGCCGTCGCGTCCGGGGCAGCCGTCGTGTCCGGGACAATGGTGTGCCGCATGCAGTGACTTTAGGCGCCTGGGGCCTCCGAGCGCGCAGAAAGATCCATGATCGCGCGCTCTTTGGCCGGCTGGTGCGGCCCGGCAGAAGTTCTGTGGGGCTACACCAAGAGCGTCAACGTCCCGGGGGGCCCGCGGCGGCGCGAAAATCATGGTCCGGCCGTCCCTGGGCGGTTGGTCCGAGCGAGTCCTGGGGCCAGTCCCACGCCACCCCGTAGTGAAGCCTGCGGGAAAGCTCGACGAAGTCCTTGCGGACGTATCCGAGGCTGCTCGGCTCAAGCCAGTGGTCCTCGTTGTCCGGATGCAGGCGCGTCTCCGGGCCGAGCACCCCGTTGAAATACCACACGCGCACCGGCGGTGCTGTCGGGTCGAACTGGAGCTGAAATATGTACCGGCTGTTCTGCTGTGCTTTCGGCGAGTAGTTCAGGACCGGTGTCATCTCGCGGTCGGTGTGTATCAGCAGCCGGTATGCGAAGGAAATACGGTGGCCGGGCTGAAGCGTTGTGGAAAATCCGAGTTCGGTCATCTCGTACCCGTTCGGGGTGAATGCGGAACGCCGGACCGCGCAGTTTGCCAGCGGTTCGACGGAGATCACCCCGGGGCGCGGGTCGCTGTGATATCGGGCAGTAGCGACGTAACGGTCGATCCCGTCGTCGAGCGCGACCAGGGAGCGGAATATCAGCACCTCCGCCGGGATCCGGCCGGAAAGCCGCACCAGCAGTTCGGTCCGGTCGAGGAGGAACCGTGGCCGATCGGCGTCGAGGAGGTCCGGCGGACTGTTCCCCGGCAGGTAGTCCTGCCAGCCGGCACGACCGTTCAGCTCCGTCACCCGCTGCCTGAGCAGGAGCGCCGCCTCGACGGTCCCCCGGTAGAACCATTCTCGTACCGTCCGCTCGTGCCGGCCTCG
>NZ_CAAAFO010000031.1:76862-79025 GCF_900634715.1 Candidatus Protofrankia californiensis
TCCGCAGCTTTTCCTGAGTAATTGCATGACAGCACTCGACTATGATCTTCTGTAATGCCGCGGCGCGTTGGTTGTCCGACCATTCCTCAGGTGTTTCCGGCAGCAGTTTCACCAGCGGCGATCTCTCGAGTTTCTCGACGTTCACACCCGATCCGGCCGAGAGTGCGACGAGCTCCGTCCTGATCGTCTCGACGGTCAACTGGGTCATGGTGTCGCCGGTCATGGGCAGCCCCGTTCCCGTCCTGGAGATAACCGACCGGACTCCCGGCGGGCCACGTCGGCCGGGCAGTATGAACCCGCGCGGCCGCGCGTCGGTTCTGCCGGTGGCGTGCGCCGTGGAGCCTTTCCGTCAACGGTAGACGTAACGGCAGTCACGTGTGCGCTTTTCCAACGGAAGCCGACGAGAATAACCGCTTTTGCCTGCTTTGTGGTCGGGTCCGGGCAAGGGCTCCGGCCACTGGCTCGGCTCGGTTCGGGTTGGTGCCGGGATGGACGGTGCTGGCTGGTGGAGCCGGTAGGCCTGCGGGCCGGCGCATGGCGGCACCGGGCACCGACTCGCTTGCCCCCCGCCACCGATCCGCGGCGGCGCCGTACGTGACGGTGAACCCGGCGCGGGAATCGCGCATGAGTAGGCAGGGTTTCCCTACGATCTGGCCATGAGCGAGCGTCTGTCGGAGTCCGGCCAGCCGATCAAGCCAGTTTACAGTGCGTCCGATCTTCCTGAGGGTTCGGCGGAGCGCCTGGGTTCGCCCGGTGAGTACCCGTTCACCCGGGGCGTCTACCCGACCATGTACACCGGCAAGCCGTGGACAATGCGGCAGTACGCCGGTTTCGGCACCGCCAGGGAGTCCAACGAGCGATACCACTCGCTCGTTGCCGCGGGCACCGGAGGGCTTTCGGTCGCGTTCGACCTGCCCACCCAGATGGGCTACGACTCCGACGAACCGATCGCTCACGGCGAGATCGGGAAGGTCGGGGTGGCGATCGACTCGATCGAGGACATGCGGGTGCTCTTCGCCGGTATCCCGCTGGACAAGGTCTCCACGTCGATGACCATCAACGCGCCGGCGTCGGTCCTGCTGCTGCTGTACCAGCTGGTTGCCGAGGAACAGGGCGTCCCCGGCTCGAAGATCACTGGAACCATCCAGAACGACGTTCTCAAGGAATACATCGCCCGCGGTACCTACATCTATCCGCCCGCACCGTCCCTGCGGCTGGTTTCGGACACGTTTGCATACTGTCGCAACGAGATCCCCCGATGGAACACGATCTCGATTTCCGGTTACCACATGGCCGAGGCCGGGGCCACACCCGCGCAGGAGATCGCCTTCACCCTCGCGAACGGCATCGCCTACGTCCGGGCCGCCGTCGAAGCGGGACTCGCCGTGGACGAATTCGCCCCCCGGCTTTCCTTCTTCTTCGTCTCCCGCACGACCCTGCTGGAGGAGGTAGCGAAATTCCGCGCCGCCCGCCGGATCTGGGCAGACGTGATGAAGAACACCTTCGGCGCGACGAATCCCAAGTCGATGATGCTGCGCTTCCACACCCAGACCGCGGGCGTGCAGCTCACCGCTCAGCAGCCCGAGGTCAACCTTGTCCGGGTCGCCGTACAGGGCCTCGCCGCGGTGCTGGGAGGCACCCAGAGCCTGCACACGAACTCCTACGACGAGGCCATCGCCTTGCCGACGGTCAAGGCCGCGACGCTGGCACTGCGCACCCAGCAGGTTCTCGCCTACGAGACGGACATCACCGCCACGGTCGATCCGTTCGCCGGTTCCTACGCGGTCGAGGCCCTCACCGACGATGTCGAGCAGGCCGCCCGTGAGCTCATGGAACAGGTCGAGAAGCGCGGGGGAGCCGTCGCCGCGATCGAGCAGGGCTACCAGAAGAGCGAGATCGAGAACTCCGCCTACGCGGTCATGAAGGGAATCGAGGACGGCTCACGCACCGTGGTCGGCGTCAACCGATTCCGCGCTGAGCAGGAGGAGCTCTACGAGCCGCTGCGGGTCGACCCGGCGATCGAAGCCGATCAGTCGGCCCGGCTGGCCACCCTGCGAGCCGACCGCGACAACACCGAGGTGACCCGCCATCTGGACGCGGTGAAGGCAGCCGCGCAGGGAACCGACAACGTCCTCTACCCGCTCAAGGAGGCACTGCGCGCCC
>NZ_CAAAFO010000031.1:79170-79666 GCF_900634715.1 Candidatus Protofrankia californiensis
TTCGCCAGTGGTCGATAAGTATCACAACGCCGAGCTGCGCCGGAGGCGGTGGCCGGCTCGTCCGAGGCAGGCATGGCCCTGCGTGGACGGCACCCACGGTGGAAGGCTGGACGGTGTGCGCGTACAACCAGCACGGAAGGTCAGCCCGCCGGAGGTTCCGCTGGAGCCGGGGGAGTTCACCGAGGTCGTGCTCCGGGGCCGGCTCACCGACCCCTCCGGCCCGGGTGCGCTCACCGCGCATGCCGAGCGGTTCATCGGGCACCGGCTCGGGACGTCACGCTGGATCCTGCTCACCACCCGTCGGCTGCTGGTCGTCGCGCCGTTCCCGCGGGCGGGTGACTACTTCGACGTCGCGTTCGACCGGCGGGTGGTGTCGGCGTCCCAGGGGCGCAAGCACGGTGATCTGATCACCGTCGACCTGATGACCCCGGCCGGACGCCAGGTGCTGCGGGTACCGGCAGCTGTCCGCAGCGAGGTCGCCCGCTTCATCCGCGCA
>NZ_CAAAFO010000031.1:79992-82496 GCF_900634715.1 Candidatus Protofrankia californiensis
CTGCGCTCCCGTCAGCTGGGCTCGTTCACACCAGCATCATGGTCACTTCGCCGCCATGATCGTGGTCAGTTGGTCGCGTGGTTCGTGGACGGTTGGACGCAGGTCCTGTGGGCATCTGGACGCACACTGCATGGACATCTGGTCGCATGGATCGTGGTGAATTGGACGCTCGACACGTGGGTGGCTGGTCGCTGGGATCCTGATCGTGGAGACGTGCCCGATAGCTTGGATGGACGGCTGTCGGCGGGCCCGCGGCCGGTCCGGCTCGGCCGCGGGCGGGTCCGTGACGGTGGCGTGTGGTGCGCGTGAACGTTCGTTCGGTCGTGGTGGCGGTGGCCGGTAAGGTCGGTCGCGGTACAGGCGCCGTGATACGGGCGTGCTCAGGAACTACAGCGAACGGGCGGAACGGTCGATGAAGACGGCGATGCGGTCACACCTGTGCGGTGCGCTGCGCACGGAGCACATCGGTGAGACGGTTACGGTATGCGGCTGGGTGGCTCGCCGCCGCCAGCACGGCCAGTCGCTGATGTTCGTCGACCTGCGGGACCACTCCGGCCAGGTGCAGTGCGTGGTGGACGGATCCGTGGACGTCCGGTCCGAGTACGTCGTCGTCGTCACCGCAACGGTGGCGGCCCGGCCCGAGGGGACGACGAACCCCAACCTGGCCACCGGAGAGGTCGAACTGCACGACTGCACGGTGACGGTCCTCTCCCCGGCGATCCCACCGCCGTTCCCGATCGACGACCGGGCGGACTCGGTCGACGAGGCGACCCGGCTCACCTACCGGTACCTGGACCTGCGCCGCGAGCGTATGCAGCGCAACCTGCGCACCCGTTCGGCGGTCCTGGCCGCGCTGCGCTCCGTCCTGGTGCCCCGGGAGTTCGTCGAGGTCGAGACTCCGCTGCTCATGCCGTCCACACCGGAGGGTGCGCGGGAGTTCGTCGTGCCGTCCCGGCAGTTCCCGGGCAGCTTCTACGCGCTGCCGCAGTCCCCGCAGCTGTTCAAGCAGCTGTTGATGGTGGGTGGTACCGACCGCTACTTCCAGTTCGCCCGCTGCCTGCGCGACGAGGACCTGCGGGCCGACCGGCAGTACGAGTTCACCCAGCTGGACGTCGAGATGAGTTTCGTCGACCAGGACGACGTCCTGGAGGTGATCTCTGCTGCCGTGCTGGCTGCCGCCCAGGTCGTGACCGGCGGGCCGGTTCCGCCGATCGAGCGCATCACCTGGCACGAGGCCATGGACCGCTTCGGTGTGGACAAGCCCGACCTGCGCTTCGGCATGGAGCTCGTCGAGCTGACCGGGGTCTTCACGGGCAGCGCCTTCCAGGCATTCGCCGGGGCGCCGTCAGTGAAGGGTATCCGCGTGCCGGACGGTTCGGCCGCGCACAACCGCAAGGCCCTGGACGCGCTGACCGAGCGGGCCAAGCAGCTCGGCGCGAAGGGCCTGGTGTGGATGCGGGTCGGCGCCGGCGGATCGCTGGAGTCGCCGGTGGCGAAGTTCCTCTCCGCTGCCGAGCTGGCCGCGATCGTGAAGGCGACCGGGGGTGAGGACGGCGACCTGCTGCTGCTCGTCGCCGACGAGTGGGCGACGGTCTGCGAGGTGCTTGGCCAGCTCCGTAACGACATCGGCCGCCCGCCCGCCGGCGAGGGCGGGTTCCGCTTTGTCTGGGTCACCGACTTCCCGCTGTTCGTGGGGGTCGACACGCAGACCGGACGTCCCAAGCCCGGCCATCATCCCTTCACCCGGCCGCATCCCGACGACCTCGACAAGCTCGAGACCGAGCCGCTGGCCGTCCGCAGCCGCGCCTACGACCTGGTGCTCAACGGCTGGGAGCTCGGCTCGGGGTCGATCCGGATCCACGAGCCCGACCTGCAACAGCGCATCTTCACCGCGCTGGGGATCTCGGCGGAGGAGGCCGACCGCCGGTTCGGTTTCTTCCTGACGCCGTTCTCCTACGGCGCCCCGCCCCACGGTGGTTTCGCCGTCGGTATCGACCGACTCGTCGCGATCCTGGCCGGCGAGGACAACATCCGCGAGGTCATCGCCTTCCCGAAAACTCAGTCCGGGCTTGACCCGATGACCGGCGCACCGACCCCGATCGATGCCCGCCAGCTGCGTGAGCTGGGCATCCGCGTACTCCCGACAGCGTAAAGCTCGCCGCCTTCACCCGCCGTCTTCGCACATTCCGCCCGGGTCGGCAGGTGCGGCAGGTGAAATTGCATCCGGACGCCCCCCGGCCGTTTTACGGTTACCTGGCCGCATCGCACGCCGTGTTGTGGGTATGACCGGTGAATCCGCCTCCGGACGGGCATCGGAGTCGGATGGTTCGGCTTCGGACGGGGCTGGTTGTGGATCACGCGCCGGATACGACAGGAGGCCCGGGAATGCAGATACCGTTCTCGCCGTCGCCGACGTCCAGTCTTGGCATCGAGTGGGAGCTGGCGTTGGTTGATCGTCGTACTCGTCAGCTTCGCGGGGCGGCGACCGTCATCCTCGACGAGTA
>NZ_CAAAFO010000031.1:82973-83707 GCF_900634715.1 Candidatus Protofrankia californiensis
CTGGACACGGGGCTTGCGTCGTCACGCTCGAAGGTGTTCGAGAGCCTGCCCACCGCCGGCCCGCCGTACCTTCTTTCGGACTGGGGGCAGTTCGAGCAGTTCATGGCGACGCTGGTGTCGTCCGGAACGGTGGAGACCATCCGTGAGGTGTGGTGGGACGTTCGACCCCACCCGGACTTCGGCACGGTGGAGCTGCGCATCTGTGACGGGTTGCCGACCTTGCTGGAGGTCGGGGCGATCGCCGCTTTGACACAGTGCCTGGTCGACTGGATGAACACCCGGCTCGACGAGGGTTACCGGCTGCCGACACCACAGCGCTGGGTCGTGCAGGAGAACAAGTGGCGGGCCGCGCGGTACGGCCTGGACGCCGAGATCCTGCTCGACGAGCAGGGCACGACCCGAGGAGTCCGGGACGAGGTCGCCGGTCTCGTGAACGATCTGCTGCCCGTCGCACGGCGGCTGGAATGCGTCGACGAGCTCACCGACGTCCTGCACATTCTGGAGGTTGGCTCGAGCTGCGACCGTCAGCGTGCGGCGGCGCAACGGGCCGACGGGGATCTTGCTGCGGTGGTCGACGTCCTTCTTCGGGAGATGAAGTCTGGTCGGCCGCTTTAGCAGCGCAAAGGCGGTATAGTCAAAACTTTTTGTGTTCTGGTTGGCCACACGGTGTACGCTCGTGGCTCTTTTCCCATGCCTGCGGATCTTGAGTGAGAACCCGAGGATCCTGCGGTTGC
>NZ_CAAAFO010000031.1:84148-92016 GCF_900634715.1 Candidatus Protofrankia californiensis
CCCACGGGTTGACCGAATATTTACGCCAGGGGTAACGGGGGCGGGTACCGTGGTTGACAGGTGGCGAGCGATGGTGCTCCTGCCCGCGGCGGTGCGACTTTGCGCTGCGGCTCTCGGCGTTCCTCGTGGGCTGTGAGCCGATCTGTCGGGAATCCGGCGATGGCATCTCGGCGTCTGCTGCGCCCCGGTTGCCGCGTCGTTCCGGTTGCCGGGTCGCCGCGCGCGTCTCGTCACGCAGTAACATTCAGTAGTTCTCTGACGCCAGGAGAGTGGGGGTTTGACTTGCAGGGGGCCGTGGCTTTTCGGTGTCGAGGGCTCGTGAGTCAAGGTGGGGGCGCGGGGCAGGTGGCTGCGCGGTGAAGGTTGAGAACTTCGTCGCAGCCTGGCTGGAAGACAATGAAAAAGATCTTGTTGATGTCCGTCGTGACATCCACGCGCATCCCGAGTTGTCCTGGCAGGAGTTGAGGACGACCGAACTGATCGCGGAGTCGCTCAACGGTTCTGGTCTGAAGCCACGGGTGATGTCCTCGGGTACCGGCCTGTGGTGCGATGTCGGTACAGGTTCCGGCCCCGTTGTCATGGTCCGCGCGGACATCGACGCGTTACCGATCCGGGACGAAAAAGATCTCCCTTACTCCTCCTGTGTGTCAGGAGTGAGCCATGCCTGCGGGCACGACGTCCACACCGCGATCGTGCTCGGGGTGGGCATGGCACTTGCGGCGTTCGACGAGCGCCATTCGTTGCCCGGCACCGTCCGACTGGTGTTCCAGCCGGCCGAGGAGGTCATGCCCGGTGGCGCGCTCGATCTGATTCGTGAGGGTGTGCTGGATTCGGTGACCGCGGCGACAGCCGTCCACTGCGACCCGGCGCTCGAGGTCGGGCGCGTCGGCATCCGCAGCGGTCCGATCACGGCCGCGACGGACTACATCGAAGTCCGGCTGCAGGGTCCTGGTGGACATACCTCGCGTCCACAGAACACCGTGGATCTGGTGTACGCGTTGGCGCAGGTCGTGACCGGGCTGCCCGCGGCGCTGTCGCGAACGGTCGATCCCCGTGCGGCGGCATGCCTGGTCTGGGGGCAGATCGAGGCGGGAAGCGTCCCGAACGCAATTCCCCGCAGCGGTCTCCTACGGGGCACGTTGCGGCTGCTCGACGAAGAACTGTGGAAACAGGCACCGGCGATGGTCGAACGGCTGGTCTCGCAGATCGTGGCGCCGTTCGGCGCCACTGCGACGATCGAGCACCGCCAGGACGTACCTCCGGTACTCAACTCCGTGAGCACTACGGAGGCGCTTCGCCGGGCGACCGTGACGGCGATCGGTGAGGATGCCGTCGCCCCCACGGGCCAGTCCCTGGGCGGTGAGGACTTCGCCTGGTACCTCCAGCGGGTGCCGGGAGCGCTCGCGCGGTTGGGCACCCGCAGTCCCGGCGGCCCCGTTTATGATCTTCATCAGGGTCGGTTCGACGTGGACGAGCGGGCTATCGGTCTTGGTGTCCGGCTGCTGGCGACCACCGCGGTCGATCTGGTGTCGGCGGCCGGTGAGGCCGAGGCCGGCGAATGACTGGCCGGGGAATGACTGGTAAGGCCAAGCCCGGCGAATAACCTTTCGCGGTTGCCGAGCAGACTGAGGAACAGGCGCAGGACGTACACAGGGCCGGTGCGGCGGGAACACCGTCGCACCGGCCCTGCTTCTTTCACAAGCGCGGTCTACCTGGAGCTGGGGATTTCGACGCTCGGCTCGGGCTGGGAGCGGGGTTCCGGAACAGCTGGCTGCGGGTGCGACTTCTCGATCCGCAGCAGCTTCGCGGCCCAGTCCGGCAGATACCAGTTCCAGTCGCCGAACAGCGAAACTAGGGCCGGCACCAGGAGCATCCGGACGATCGTCGCGTCCAGCAGGATGCCGAATCCGAGGGCTGTCGCGAACAGTTTGAGGTCGGTCTGCGGTCCGCTCGACAGTGACAGGAAGGACAGGAACAGGATCAGGGCGGCCGAGGTGACCAGCCGTCCGGTGCGGCCGACCCCTTCGATGACGGCCGCGTCGGTGTCGCCGCGGGCGTCGTACTCCTCACGGATGCGCGCGAGGATGAACACCTCGTAGTCCATGGACAGGCCGAACAGGAACGCGAAGACCATTATGGGCAGCCAGAAAGTGATCGCTCCGGTGGCCTCGATGCCGTAGACCTGCTCGGATCCGTAGCCATTCTGCCAGAACAGTACAACCCCGCCGAACGTCGCTCCCAGGGACAGGATGTTGAACAGGACCGCTTTGAGCGGCAGCAGCAGCGAACGGAACGCCCGTACCAACAGGATGTAGGTGACGAGCACGATCAGGCCGAGGGCCAGCGGGAACACGCCGTAGACGCCGTCGAGGTAGTCCAGCTGCAGCGCGCCGATACCGGCGAGGCCAATGGCGCCAGGCGCATCGTCCAGTACGGAACGCATGTTCCGGATCGGGTCGACGCTGCTTCCGCCCGAGGTTTCCCGGTCCGGCACGGCGATGATCAGAGAGGTGCCGGACCGATTCGATTCGGGACCATTCGCAGTCGTTGCGGTGGCCACGCCGTCCACAGCACGGATGCGTTGTACGACGTCACCTGCCGCAGACGACTCGACGAGTATCTCGGCCGGGGTGAGGATGCCCTTTGGCGCACCGCCGTTCTCGAGGACTTTCAATGCCTCGTAGGCGGGGCCGGTCTTCGCCAGTGATCCGGACTGCGCCGTGCCGATCTGGATCCCGAAGAACGGAATGATCAGGGCGGTGAGGATGGCGACACCGACACCAGCACTGATCCAGCGGTGACGCACCACCAGCGACGCCCATCTGGTCCAGAACCGGCTCGCGTGGCCTTCGTGCCGGATACGCGGCCAGTCGACCCGGGGGCCGATGCCACCTAGCAGGGCGGGTAGCAGAGTGGTCGTGACCGCTACGCTGACCAGCGGGATGAGCATTCCGCCGTAGCCGATGGAGCGTAGGAAGGGCACCGGGATGACGACCAGAGCGACCAGGCCGATCGCCACGGTGAGACCGCTGAACACGACGGCGTGGCCGGCTGACTCCATCGCGGCCACGACAGCGTCGTGATTCTCCCGGCCGTGAGCACGTTCCTCCCGCCACCGGGTCACGATCAGTAGTGAGTAGTCGATGGCCACGCCGAGGCCGATTAGGGAGACGAGGAACTGCACCAGGAACGAGACGTCGGCGAAGACGGTCAGACCGAGCAGGATCAGGAAGGTCGACGTGATCGCCACGGCCGCGACGAACAACGGTAGCAGTGCAAGCAGGGACGCGAACACGAAGGCGAGGACGGCGAGCGCACCGAGTCCCGCGAGAAGGGTCTCGGCCAGCACTCCGGGCCCGCCGTTCTCGGCGCCGTTGACCGATAGTTCGTCGATACCGGTAACCCTGCCGGTGACTCCCGCAGGCGCGTGCGCGGCGAGCGCCTCCTTGAGATCACTCGTGATCGTGACCTCGAAGTTCGTGAGCGGTGGATAGAAGGCGTAGGCGAACTGGGCGCGACCGTCAGCGGTGACGAAGACATTGTCTCCGGTCTCCGCTTTCCCGATGATCCGGCTTCCGTGTACATCCCGCTCGACCGCCGCGAAGGTGTCGGCTGCCTGTTGGTCGCTGACCGCCCTGCCGGGTTCCGCGGACAGCGTCAGGATGATCGGAGCGCCCTGTGCCTCGGTGTTATAGGTAGCGAGAATCTTCTTCGCGGTCTCGTGACCGGGCTGGCCGGGCAATGAGAAGTCGAAGGTCAGCCGGCCGGCTGTGGTGCCGGCTGTGGCGCCTCCTGCCAGGAAGGCGACGATCCAGAAAGAGATCACAAGCCGGCGGTACCGGAGGCACCAGCGCGCGAGCGCCGACATCGGCGTCTCCCCACTCGTTAAGATGATCTGTGCTCTTGCATACTGACCTCGGCAACGGTACCACTGCTGATTGTGAACCCAGTAAGGGTTTGTCCAATGGGTGACATGCCTGCGGTAAATGCTGACCGTGGGGTCGTGCTCTCCTTGCGAGAGCAGGTTTTCTACGCATTTGCCCGTTTTGGTCCCGCCTGGGTGAGGTACCTGCACGCATCCGTGGGGCTGGGTGGTCTCAGTCCGGCCGGTGTCCGGCTGCTGTCGGCGCTGCGGCACCACCCGCATCCGCCCATCATGCGTGATCTTGTTCAGGACCTCGGCACCACAGCCAGGGCCGTGACGGGGCTCGTGGACACTCTCGAACACGAGGGCCTTGTGCGCCGTACCCGGCACCCGCGTGACCGTCGGGCGATACTCATCACCTTGACCAGCAAGGGTGAACAGGTGGTGGACCGTGTCGGCCAGGAGCACGTCGAGCGGGCATCGGCGCTGTTCGACGTGCTGTCCGAGCAGGACCAGGCTGATCTCGTCCGGATCCTCGGGCTGTTGGGAGACGAGCTGGCTGCAAGGGGGCAGTCCGTCCAGCCCCGAGGGTTTGACTGCTCACCCGCAGGTACCGAGAGTAACTAAATTCTGCTCTGGAGCCTGCGCTTGATCCTGCTTTGGATCTTACATTTGCCCGGCGGGCCGGCCGGTTGCGTCCACAGCTGTTCCCGCGACGGCAGCCCGGAGGCAGGCTGCGGTGTACCGCGTGTACCGCCGGGGCGCGGCGGTGGGGAACTATGCGGTGGGACGGTTGCGCAGATCGGCCACGTAGTCGGCCGGGGCGCCGGCCCGTTCCGCCGCGTCAGCCATGATGGCGACGTACCGTTTGGACGGCAGCCCGCCCTCGTAGGCGTCCAGCACGTACGTCCAGGCAAGCGCCTCGCCGTCCAGAGTGGATATCCGTACGCGGATGCGGGTGTAGAGGCCGGCATCCACCCCTTCCCAGACGTCGAGTTGCTTCAGGTCACGCCCGGCGACGTCGTAGAGCATCACATACACGTGGGATCCGGGCGACTCGACGATGGTGGCCAGCGCGCCTTCCCAACCGACGTCCTCGCCGCCGAAGGTGAGCCGCCACCCGTGGATCCAACCGGTCCCGATGACCGGGGCGTGGGGCGCGCGTTCCTTCATCTGGGCCGGGTCGAGATTGCTGCCGTAGGCAGCGTACAAGGTCATCGTGTGTGCCCTTCACCGGCCTGTGTGCCGCGGTCGTCACGGCAGCGGCAAAGAACTGCCTGGAGGATCTTCACTGGCGCCTACCCGTACCCACTTCCTGCCCCGCCGCCGCGGATGCGCCGCACGGGGAACCCTCGACCGTTTCCGGCCGGCTCCGGACCGCGTACCTGCCCGCCCGTCCCATGTGCCGCGGTCGATCCGACCGCGGTTGCACGGGCGGCTGTGGACCCTGATCGCGACGTCCGTGGATCCGGCTTCGTGCGACGCCACGCACCGCAACCACGCCGCAACAGCAAGCGGGTCTCCGGCGGGACTTCACAGATCCGATCGTCGGTGTTCGACAGCTACGCGAAAGACAGTCTAGACCCCGACCATCGGCATCCCGGCCCACCCGATGCCGGCCCGGGTGGGAGTGTGCTCGCGGACTGCGGCAGGGTGACTGTTCAGGCGATGGTTGCTCACACATTGGACAAGGCAAGATAGCTGGTGAGAATCCCGGCCACCGGAGGGAGCGCGCAGGTGCCGCGAATCGTCATTCTCGGAGGAGGGCCCGGCGGGTATGAGGCGGCTCTTGTCGGGGCCGAGCTCGGGGCGTTCGTCACGCTCATCGATTCAGACGGAGTGGGCGGTGCATGCGTCCTCACCGACTGTGTCCCGTCCAAGACGTTGATCGCGACATCGGCCGCGATGACGGACCTCGCGGCAGCGCCGTCCCTCGGAGTCCGGCTGCGTGACGGCGAGTGCGTCCTGCCGGAGGAGGGCTGGGATGCCGGAGCAGTGCCTGGTCCGGGGCTACCTCCTGGTGTCGGCGTGGACATCGAGCGGGTTCACGCCCGGGTGCGTGGGCTCGCCGCGGCGCAGTCCCGCGACATCGAGACCCGGCTGGAGAAGGAGGCCGTCCGGGTCGTGCACGCCCGCGGCCGGCTGGTCGGTCCGCACGCTGTCGAGGTCGACTCCGGCGAGGCATTCTTCGGCGACATCATCCTGATCGCGACCGGGGCGTCACCGAGAATCCTGCCGACTGTCGTACCGGACGGCGAGAGAATTCTCACCTGGCGCCATCTCTACGACCTGAGGAAACTGCCCGAGCATCTGATTGTCGTCGGCTCCGGTGTCACCGGCGCCGAGTTCGCCAGCGCCTACCAGGCGCTCGGCGCGAACGTGACGCTTGTCTCCTCCCGGGACCGGGTGCTGCCCGGGGAGGACCCCGACGCGGCCCGGGTGCTCGAGGAGGTGTTCCAGCGCAGAGGAGTGACCGTGCTGGGCCGGGCTCGGGCCGAGGCCGCCCGCCGGGTCGACGACGGCGTCGAGGTCGATCTCGCGGATGGCCGGACCATCACAGGCAGCCACGTCCTGATGGCGGTCGGGTCGGTGCCGCGGACGTCGGACATTGGGCTCGCCGAGGTCGGGATACGGCGTAATGCCACCGGCCATATCGAGGTCGATCGGATGTCGAGAACATCGGTGCCGGGGGTGTACGCCGCCGGTGACTGCACCGGCGTGCTGCCGCTGGCGTCGGTCGCCGCCATGCAGGGCCGGATCGCCATGTGGCACGCGCTCGGCGAGGCGGTTACGCCGCTGCGGCTGGGCACCGTGTCGTCCAACATCTTCACCGAGCCGGAGATCGCGACGGTCGGCATCTCGCAGAAAATGATCGAGTCGGGTGTGGTGGCCGCTCAGACGACGATCCTTCCGCTGGCGCGCAACCCGCGCGCGAAGATGCAGGGCATCACCGACGGCTTCGTGAAGCTGTTCTGCAGACCCGGTAGCGGCAGCGTCCTCGGCGGGGTGGTCGTGGCACCGAGGGCATCAGAGATGATCTTTCCGGTTTCGCTGGCCGTGGCCAACGGTCTCACCGTCGACCAGGTTGCCCACACCTTCACGATCTACCCGTCGGTGTCCGGCTCGTTGACCGAAGCGGCTCGGATCGCCATGCCCCGGGACCTGTTCGCGAGCTTCTGACCAGGCTGGCGGGCGTGGCTGGCAGGTGTCGTTGGGAGGTGTCGTGGTACGGCAACGGCACCTGTCAGCGGTCGTCCGTCCCCGTGTGGTCGCGATCGACCCCTGCGTGGCTGTGATCGACAGCCTCGTGGTCGACGGTGTCGTGGTCGGTGTCCTGGTCCTCCTCGGGAGGAAATATCGGGGGGAACCCGTGCTGGACGAGGCGGCGGTTGCGGAAGTAACCGCCGGTGGCGAACCCCAGACCCACCGCGGCTACCAGAAGAAAGATCGAGAGGGTGAGCCGGACGTCCAGCCGGCCGGGCAGCAGCGCGAACATAATGGCGAACGGCAACATGAGCAGCGGTGGCCGGGACGCCTGCCGGATGCGCCACCGCGGACCGGTCAGATCATGGGCGATCCACCGGTTGTACCGCGGAGGCAGCGTCCCGCCCACCAGGTAGTACACCCGGCCGGTCAGTGGGGGACGCTCGGGCGGTACCGGCGCCGCGCCGCCCGACTCCACCGACCTCTCCGAGGAAGCCCCGTCCTTACCCGTGCTGCCAGCGCCCATGGCCTCAAGCCTACGAACGAACAGGACCGAACCGGTCGGGCTGGTCCTCGCTAATCCTTGATCTCGCAGAGGACGGCGCCGCTGGAAACGACCCCACCGACGGTTGCGGTCAGCCCCGTCACGGTGCCCGCCCGGTGCGCGGTGATCGGCTGTTCCATCTTCATGGCTTCCAGGACGACGACAAGGTCACCGGCCTCGACCGTGTCCCCGTCACTGACCGCAATCTTGACGATGGTCCCCTGCATCGGGCTGGTCAGCTCGTTCCCGGTGGCC
>NZ_CAAAFO010000031.1:92359-98437 GCF_900634715.1 Candidatus Protofrankia californiensis
GGGTCGCGCCCGTGACGATCAGCTTGGCAAGCAGCGAGTCGAAGGCACCACCGATCACGTTGCCGGATTCGACGCCGGTGTCGACGCGCACGCCCGGCCCGGTGGGCGCGACGAACCGGGTGACCGTTCCCGGCGCCGGCAGGAAGCTGCGGCCCGGATCCTCACCGTTGATGCGGAACTCGATCGAGTGCCCCCGTGGGGTCGGGTCGACCGGGTCCAGCGCCTCACCTTCGGCGATCCGGAACTGCGCCCGGACGAGATCGATGCCGCTGGTCTCCTCGGTGACGGGATGCTCGACCTGCAGCCGGGTGTTGACCTCGAGGAAACTGATCATGCCGTCCCGGGCGACGAGGAACTCGACCGTCCCCGCTCCCACGTAGCCGGCCTCCCGGCAGATCGCGCGGGACGCCTCGTAGAGCGAGTCGTGCTGGGCCTCGGTGAGGAACGGTGCCGGCGCCTCCTCGACGAGCTTCTGGTAGCGCCGCTGCAAGGAGCAGTCCCGAGTGCCGACGACGACGACCGTGCCGTGGCTGTCCGCGAGGATCTGGGTCTCGACGTGGCGTGGCTGGTCGAGGTAGCGCTCCACGAAGCACTCACCGCGGCCGAAGGCGGCGGTGGCCTCACGCACCGCGCTTTCGAACAGCTCGGGTAGCTCCTCGGCGTTCCAGGCGACCTTGAGCCCGCGGCCACCGCCCCCGAACGCAGCCTTGATCGCGACCGGCAGTCCGTACTGGTCGGCGAAGGCCACGACCTCGTCCACGCTCCCGACCGGGTCGGCGGTGCCCGGTGCCAGCGGTGCGCCTACGGCGAGGGCGATGTGGCGGGCCGCGGTCTTGTCACCGAGGCGCCGGATCGCTTCGGGTGGCGGTCCGATCCAGGTCAGCCCGGCGTCGATGACGGCCTCGGCGAAGTCGGCGTTTTCCGACAGGAAGCCGTATCCGGGGTGGACGGCGTCGGCGCCGCTGGCGCGACACGCGTCGAGAATCTTGTCGATCCGCAGGTACGAATCACCCGGCGTGCTGCCGGAGAGGGCGTACGCTTCGTCCGCGATGCGTACGTGCAGAGCGTCGATGTCGGGCTCCGCGTACACGGCGACGCTGGCATACCCGGCGTCGCGGCATGCCCGGGCAACCCGGACAGCGATCTCTCCCCGGTTGGCAATGAGGATCTTACGCACGTTTCTCCCGTCCTCGTTCAGCGTGGCTGAGTCTAGGCGAGTTCGGCGGTGCAGGCTGTTGTTCTGGCGCTGGCAAAAGGAATCGTCGGGCAGGTCGTGTACTGCCGGGGCAGTGGTCCCTCCGACGGACTCGATCACCGACATTGATCGGGCGGGTCTGTTGGTCGGATCTGCGCTTGCCGGAATCGCGTTAATGGTGTATTAGCATGATCCCATGCATGATCGTAGGAGACGCCGGGGAATGCGCTTCCCCAACGCCTCTCAAACCTGTCATTCACGTCGTTTCGCGATGCCGGACCGGATGCCCGGCCTTGCACACTGGTCGGCGATATCGGATTGTGATCACAAAATTACCAGTCGGCGCGTGTTCGGATACCTTGAGTGAACCCTGTCCGGCGCCACACGTCCGGTCCGGAATGCACGCTCTGCCGAAATGCCGTGGACCGGTCCGTCCAACCCGAGGGAGCCGGCTGTGGGGCTCTCGGCGCTGCCGCCCGCAGGCAGAGCACCGCTACCAGGGCGGCTATTTCCTCGGCGGACGCGTTCGTCGGCACCACCCGAAGGTGCGGGGCACGACCGTCACCACCGCTGTCCATCTGATCATCCTTTCGTGGGTCTCGGTCCGTTCGCCGACCCCCGCCACCGGTGGGACGGCAAGGATCGGCAGGAGTGGCCGGGACGTCCCGCGTGAGCGTTACGGCAGGATCACAGCGGGATGTTTCCATGCTTTTTGGGAGGGAGGGACTCCCGCTTGGTCCGCAACAGCCGAAGAGCCCGGATCACCTCACGCCGGGTCGCCGACGGAGGAATGACCGCGTCGACGTATCCGCGTTCGGCGGCTATGTACGGGGTGGCGAAGTGCGCGGTGTAGTCGGCGATCAGCTCCGCGCGGCGGGCGTCGGGATTCTCGGTGGAGGCGAGCTCGCGGCGGTAGATGATGTTCACGGCGCCCTGGGCGCCCATCACCGCGATTTCCGCGGTCGGCCAGGCCAGGTTGATATCGGCGCGCAGGTGCTTCGAACCCATGACGTCGTAGGCGCCGCCGTACGCTTTACGTGTGATAATGGTCACTTTTGGAACCGTCGCCTCGGCGTAGGCGTATATAAGTTTCGCGCCCCGGCGGATGATGCCGTTCCATTCCTGCGAGGTTCCGGGCAGGAAGCCCGGCACGTCGACCAACGTGAGAATCGGGATGTTGAAGGCGTCACACGTTCGGACGAAGCGGGCCGCCTTCTCGCTGGCGTCGATGTCGAGGGTGCCGGCGAAATGCATCGGCTGGTTGGCGACGACGCCGACGGAACGCCCGTCCACCCGTCCGAACCCGCAGATCATGTTCTGCGCGAACTGGGCGTGGACCTCGAGGAAGTCACCGTCGTCGAGAAGGTAGCCGATCACCGTGTGCATGTCGTACGGCGTGTTGGGGGAATCCGGGACGAACACGTCCAGCTCCGGACTGACCTCCGCCTCCACGTCGGCCACCTCGGCGAAGGCGGGGGCGTCCGTCAGGTTGTTCGACGGCAGGAACGCCAGTAGCGCCTTGGCGGTCTCCAGGCAGTCGAGCTCATCCGCGGCCTGGAAGTGGGCGACCCCGCTGCGGGAGTTGTGCGTGTGGGCGCCGCCGAGCTCCTCCATGCCGACGTCCTCGCCGGTCACGGTCTTGATGACGTCCGGACCGGTGATGAACATGTGGCTGGTCTGGTCGACCATCAGCGTGAAGTCGGTGATGGCGGGGGAGTACACGGCACCGCCGGCGCACGGACCCATGATCAGCGAAAGCTGCGGGACGACTCCCGACGCCATCACGTTGCGATAGAAGATCTCGCCGTACAGCCCGAGCGCGACGACGCCCTCCTGGATGCGCGCGCCGCCCGAGTCGTTGATGCCCACCACCGGGCAGCCGGTCTTCAGAGCCAGATCCATGATCTTTATGATCTTCTCGCCGAGAACCTCGCCGAGGCTGCCGCCGAAGACGGTGAAGTCCTGGCTGAACACGCACACCTGACGGCCGTCGACCGTGCCGTAGCCGGTCACCACACCGTCACCATAAGGGCGGTTTCGGGCCAGGTCGAAGTCGTGCGCACGGTGCCGGGCGAAGGCATCCGTCTCGACGAAGGAGCCGGGGTCGAGGAGCGCCTCGATGCGCTCACGGGCTGTCATCTTGCCTTTGGCGTGCTGCGCGTCGACGGCCCGTTGGGAACCGGCATGCACCGCTTCGTCGGTCACTCGCTTCAACTCGGCGATTTTGCCGGCGGCCGTGAGAGGATCGGGTGCCAGATCCTGCGAGGGGTTCTGAGCGGGAACGGGAAGCGCCATGCCGGGCAGCGTACGGCCGGCGCGGCCTCACGTGCTCGATTCGCCGGCAACAGCCGCTGCACCCCAGGCGCGCCGCCGCATCCGGGCCGCGCCCGGCAGGGATCTGGCAGAGACGTGATAATTCGGTATCCGCCGCATGAGCCCGCCGGCGCATTCCGGCGCATTCCGGCGCGGTTGCGGCCGGCGCTGGGATACCGTGGACGTGCGACTGCGGTGCGATATGATTTTTCGTACGTCTGCGGTGAGGATGCGGTGGCACTCTGGCTGACATGTGGATATCGATGACGCGACACCGACGGTTTCCTCTGGACGGCGGCCTGCTGCCGGCCGCTCTTGCCGGAGACGGCCTGGATGTCCGGGTCGTCCAGGAGACCGGTTCGACCAATGCAGATCTTGTCGCTGCCGCGAAGGCCGGTGCTGGCGAGGGCCAGGTGCTCGTCGCCGAGCTCCAGTGGGCCGGGCGCGGGCGTCTCGACCGGTCGTGGGCGTCGCCGTTGGGTGCGGGTCTGACTTTCTCCGTACTGCTGCGGCCTGCCGTGCCGGCGGGGGTTCTGGGCTGGCTCCCGTTGGTCACAGGCCTGTCACTGGTCTCGACGCTGCGTGAGTTCGCGGGGATACCGGCGACCCTCAAATGGCCGAACGATGTGCTCGTGGACGGCGCGAAGCTGGCGGGGATCCTGGCCGAGGCCGTTCCCAGCCAGTCCGGGACGGCCGCGGTGGTTATAGGTGTGGGCCTCAACGTCGACACCGACGTCGACGAGCTGCCACCGGGAGCCACCAGCGTCGTGTTGTGCCAGCAGCGGGCGTCGCGACCGGCCGTCGGCCGTGGCGAGTTGCTCATCGAGCTGTTGCGGGGGCAGGTCAGGGTGTATCGGCGGTGGCTCGCCGAGCCCGCCACCGCCGGGGATGCCTACCGGTCGGTGTGCGACACGCTCGGCCAGCAGGTGCGGGTCGAGCTGCCCGACGGGTCGGCCGTCACGGGAACCGCGACCGATGTGGACGATCACGGCCGGCTGGTCGTCGACGGGCGGGCGTTCGCCGCGGGGGATGTCGTCCACCTCCGCTGACTAAGGCGGCCTTCACCGCGTAGTGACGCCGCCGCGCGACGCTGACCGGGGCGGCCTTGCCGCCGGATGGCGCCGTGGCCGGATGGCGCCGTGGCCGGATGGCGCCGTGGCCGGATGGCGCGTCCGCCAGCCCCTCGGCCCGGCCGCTGCCCCGACGGTGAGACGATCGCCGGGTGGGATTCCCGGACAACATTCTGACCAGCGACGAAGAGGTCGTGCTGCACCTCCATCCACACTGGATCAGGCTGGCCGGACCGGCGGCGGCCTTCGTCGTGCTTCTCGGCCTGACCCTGTTCGGTGTACTGGCTGTTCCGGCGGGTTCGTTCCAGCACGCGGCCCAGTGGCTTGCCATCACAGCCGCGGCTGTCCTGCTCTTTTTCGCGAGCCTGCGGCCGTGGCTGCGGTGGATCACGACGAGCTACGTCGTCACGACGGAGCGGCTCGTCATCCGCGAGGGAATTCTCTCCCGCCACGGCCGTGACATCCCGTTGCTCCGGCTCAACGACATCTCGTTCGACCACTCGTTCTGGGAACGCCTGGTGGGATCCGGTACGCTGACGATCGAAAGCGGGGGAGAACGCGGTCGAATCGTGCTGGCGAACCTGCCCCACGTCGAAGAGGTGTACGGCACGCTCTACCAGCTGGCCGAGGAGAACGCGACACGGCTGCGCGGTCCCGCCGACGACGGCGGTTATTCACGTTAGTTTCCTCGGGCCTGCAAGCACACAAAAAACAAAGATTGCGTGCTCTTCGGTCGACAGTTTCCTCGGGTCTCCGAGCGCGTGAAAAACAATAGTCGTGTGCTGTTCAGTCCGGTCGCCACAGCCCCGTCAGGTCAGCGGATCGAATCCCTTCCACCACTCGAAGAGCGCCGCCGCGTCGGTGCTCCCGGCGGCGAAGGTGACGAGATCGTCGTCGTAGCTCCAGAATATGACGTAGTAGCCGTTGTCGTAGTAACACAGCAGCGATCCGACGTCGACATTCGGGTCGCTGCGCAGATGCCAGGTCTCGACACTGTTCCTGCCGTTCCGGCAGGCACCGTCCTCGGTGATCTGGTCCGACCGGTACTCGATGTCGCCGTGCAGCGAGCCGCTGTCGTAGTAGTGGAAAGCGCGTACCGTCGTCCCGTTGCTCGACCTGCATTTCAGGGACGCGTCTATGTCGGAGTCCTCGTCGTCCGAGTTTTCCACACAGTCGGTCATTTCGGTGGGGTCCAGCATCGCTTCCAGGTCGTTTTCGGCCGCGGTGAGGCCGCCTGTGGACCTGGTGGTCGATGGTGTCGTGGAGGGGGTTGACGGCCGGGTGGACGTCGTGGCGCTCGTCGGCCCCGCAGGGATCACCGGCAGGGTCGGGCCGGCGGATGGTCCGGTCTTCGGTTTGTCCGAACTAGCCGCGGTCAGCGCGATCACCGGGACGGCGACGGCGATGAGCACCGCCGCGGCGATCCCGGCGATCAGTCCTGTCCGTCTCGAGGCCGGTCGTCCCGATGGCCCGCCGGACGGATACGGGCCGGACGGATAC
>NZ_CAAAFO010000031.1:99067-114768 GCF_900634715.1 Candidatus Protofrankia californiensis
GGGCCTGCCGGGTACGCACCCGGTGGCGGGTATCCAGTAGGCGGAGGGTATCCGCCTGATGGCGTAAGGTTACCCTGAGGGCTGGTCTGCGGCGTATAGGGGCTGTGGGGGCCGGAGGGGAACTGGCCGAACGGGTACCGGGCGGTGGGTACGTACTGGTCCTGTGCTCCGGACGGGTACTGCCCTTGCGCTCCGGACGGGTGCTGCTCCTGTCCGTGGCGCGGATCCGCGTCAGGGCCAACCGCCGCCGCGTTCGTGGCGGATTCCGGGAGAATGCGGGTCGCGTTGGGGTCCGAACCGGAGTGCGCAGCAGCGGCCCCGCCGGCTGTTGCAACCCCGCCGGCTGCCGCGGCCGCGTATCCCGCCCCATACCCTGGCGCCGTGGGGCTGTCCACCGCGCCGACGGTGAGCAGCGCGCCCAACGGGATCGCGTATTGAGGATCGCGTGGGGGTCGGGGCCGAACGCCGCTCATCTCCAGTAACAGTGCTGATATCCGGGGTATCTGGGCTGATCCGCCGACGAGAAATATCTCGGCGAGCTCGCCCGGCCGCACACCCGCGTTCTCGGCCGTCCGGATCAACTCCGTCACGGTGGCGCGTAGCTCGCCGTCGATCGAGGCTTCCAGATCCGCTCGGGTGATCTCGACGTCTCCCACGGATCCGCCGACCCGGACGGTATGGCTGGTCGTGGTCGACAGCGCTTCCTTCGCCGCGACGACCTGCTGGCGTATCCAGGTGCGCAGTTGCTGACCGGACGGGCTCGGGTCGGCCCACAACGCGTTCCAGGCGCGTGAATCGGTCTTGCCGGCACGGTCCGCGACTCTGCGCAGCAGGATATCGTCGATCTTGTTGCCCCCGAACTCGGGGTTACCACCGGGCTCGCCGCGGATCTCGAACCCCCCGGGTGTCGCGGTGAGAATGGTTGCTGCGAAGGTTGCGGCGCCGAGATCATAGACGGCGATGGTCGACCCCGGCCGGAGGCCGGCCGGGTCGGCCTGCCAGCGGGCTGCCGCAATCGGTTCCGGGAGCAGGGTGACGTTGGTCAGGCCCGCCCTGAATGCGGCAGCCCGGAGCCGGTCGACCTCGGCGCCACTCCACCGGACCGGTGCCGTGAGGACCACCTGTGCCGGCGGCGGGCCTGCGATGTGACGCGTTGCCTCGTGTGCGACCTGCCGCAGGACGGCCGCGATCAGCTCGATCGTGGGGATGACCGTGCTGCCGAGCTGCACCTGGTCGGTGCTCTCCAGGGCCTGCAGGGGGCAGGGTTGCGCGCGGTCAGGATGCGTTGCCGCGATGTCGGCGGCGGCCGAGCCGGTCAACAGCCGGCCGTCGTGGCTCAGGCTGACAACAGCACGCATCGGTCCGTCCGGAGCAAGCCGTAACGGTTCCAGCCGGCCGTCGACGGCAACCGCGGCGGTGGTGAAGCCGGTGCCGATGTCGACGGCGAGTGTCAGTCCGGTTGCCACGTCCCCCCCGGGTAGATAGTCATGCGGATCTTCTGATCCGGTCTGCCCGAATATGACAGCCTTCATCCAGTACGGTGGCCGTGGTCCGGGTCATGGGGGCAGGCATGATGGTGGCGGCGCCCGAGGCGGAGCGAAGCCGCCCGGTGCGTCTGCGAACGTTGCCGATACTACGCACGGTCGCCATCCGGCGGATTCCCGGCTCGACGGCGTGTGGGCGCCGGTACGGGACGGCGAGATCATCGACTTCTCCGCACGTGACCGGCGTATTGTGTGACCGCTGTCCGGAACGTTGTGTGACTGTTGTCCGGAACCTGGGCCGGCGCCGGCCGGACCGCCGCGAAAAGTGTTGCGCAGCGCAAGCCGTGACGGGAAAGAATCGTGTTGAAAACCCAGGAGTATCTGTTTCGATACCGCCTGTTCCCTGCGGTTACCGGCGGCTTTTCCGCAGTTACAGACGGCCTACCGGCTCGGGTAGGCTCTGACTACGCTGAGCATCGGCTGCGGCATACAGCACGGCCTTCGGATCGTCGGGATGCAGGAAGACCCACCGCTTGTACGCCCAGAACCTGAAGATGGTCCCGAGGCCGGTACCGACCACGTTTCCGGCTAGATTGAAGGCCAGCACGCTGTCCAGGCCCAGCACATAGCGGGCGATCCCGAGGCACCCTAGGGCGATCCCGAGCCCGATGCCGTTGAGGATCACGAAAAGAGTGTATTCACGCCGTAGGCCCGTACGTGCCCGGTGCGTGAAGGACCAGTGCCGGTTACCGATATAGGCACAGGTTGCGGCCACGATGGTGGAGACGGTTTTCGCACTGAGCCAACCCATGCCGAAAAGGCCGTGGCACAGGTTGGAGATGAGGACGTCGACGAAGTAGCAGAAGCCGCCGACGACACCGAACTTCGCCATTTCATGAACAAGTAGCTGCCAGCGCGACCGCTTGGAACCGCCGTCCATCGTTGCCACGCTCACCTCATATGATCTTGACCGGTTTGTATCACCGGCTGAGCGTACAGACAGCTTCCATAGGCTCATCCGACCCCCCCAGGTTTCCAGCGATCTCCAACGGCGTAGGCAAAGTCGTGATCGCGGTCGCCGTTGGCCTGCTGGGTGTGCAACCCGCCGACATCATGTCCTCGGGTTGCTCAGTGAACTGATCCCCTTGCGGTAAGTATGACCCGTGCCCCGTGGGGCGATGCATTGTGGGCCTGGCCCGGCTTGGCGCCGGGTCGGCATCATGACGATGCGGGACGCGGTGAACCGCTGGCGGAATCGGCGTGGCCGCGTCATGCTGGTTGAGGCCAGCTGTAGTGACGGCCCGATGCTTGGTCTCCCGGAGAAGTGCCCGCCGGGTCGCGACGAAGCGTCGCGCACTGTCGGTGGGTTCCACAGCGACCTTCACGGCGACGTTGCCGTGTGCCTCATGGGTCGGCATCCGCTGCGCGTCCACCGTCCCCATATGTCCATTGCCTCGTGTGTCCACCGCGCCGATGGAGGTTGTACAACCATGACCATGGTCGACGCCCGCGATGATCCATCGCGGCTGGAACGCTCTCGCAGCGCCACCGACATGCTGGCGGGGCGCGCCGCGGAGTTCGCGGCCGCCCGGCGGACCGGTGGCGAGCCGATGCGGGCCCGTCCGGCCCGCCCGACTACCGGAGTTGCGGTTCTGGCCTGCATGGACGCGCGCCTGGACGTGCACGCCCTGCTGGGCCTCGGCGAAGGTGACGCGCATGTCCTGCGTAACGCCGGCGGGGTGGTCACCGACGACATGATTCGCTCGCTGGCGGTCAGCCAGCACGAGCTGGGCACCACTGAGATCATCCTGTTGCGCCACACCCAGTGCGGGATGGTCACGATCACCGACGAGGGATTCCGGAACAAACTGCTCGAACGCACGGGGTCCCGACCGGACTGGCCCGTCCACGCATTTGATGATCTTGAAGCGAGCGTGCGGTTGTCCATTTCGCTGCTCCGTTCCAACCCCTTCCTGGCCGCCACGACGTCGGTCCGGGGCTTCATCTACGACGTGGCGAGTGGCGCCCTGCGGGAGGTCTCGGCCTGACCGGTGTCGTCACAGTGACACGGTCCCGAGGCGCCGGACGCCGGTTGGTGCCTGTCCCAAGATGGGTCCCGGCTCTGCCGGTCCTGACGCTGCCGGTCCTGACGCAGCCGGCCCGCACACCGCCGTGACGCGCTCGACGGCGATCCGCCGGTCGAGCAGCCCCCGGTCAAGGTGGCGGCACAGGACCACCGACGCTCCGGCAGCCAGGGGAGACAGCAGCCCGCCGAGCAGCCCGTCGGGCGTGTCGTAGCCGGCCGTGGTCAGGATACGGTCCTGTTCGGTCAGGTCCCAGGCCTGCGCGTAGTAGGTGGCCAGACGCGTCAAGGTCCGCTGATTTGCCGGCGGCACCGGCGCGGTGAAGCGGTCGCCGTGGCTGAGGACCTCGCCCGCGAAGTCGAGTACTCCCGGCACCGGCTGGGCCAGCCGTCCGCCCATCGGGCGCAACGACAGAGCGACGATCTCGGCTCCGTCGCCGACCGCGATCGGATCATCCACGGCGTCCTCGGTCACGAACACCGCCACCGGTGGATCGTCGTGGTCGTCCGTCCCGGACACGGCATCCGGACCGGTGTCGACGTCGGGCCGTTGAACGGCCACCCGGGCGCCCGCCGACCATGCGGCGAGCAGCACCACCGCGGTTTGCCAGTGCGGTGGTAGGACTATCCGGACGGTGTCACCCGCAGCGATTCCGAGCGTGTCGACGAGCAGGTTCGCGGTCTTGGAGACCCAGTTGTCGACGGTGGCGGCGGACAGTTCGCTCCGCTCGCCGGTGGCGTCGTCGTAGAAGGTCAGCAGCGGGCGTACCGCGTCCGCGCGCACCCTGCGGGCCAGCAGCGCGGCGACGCCGCTCACGTCGGCCGCGCCGGCCGGGGGAGCCGCGCCGGCCACCCCGGCTGCGAGGCGGCCGGAGGAGCCGAGGGCATCAGCGGGCACGGCGGCCACAGCGGTGTCCAGGACGCCGTTGATGACCCCGTCGAGAAGGCGTCCGGTGGGGAAGGTCGATGAACTCATTGGATGCTCACGGTAGTGCACTGCCAGCCTGGTTGGTTACTTGGTGACGCGGACAGTACTGTGGTATGTCGGTTACGGGTAGGTCGGCCACGGCGTAGGTATGCCCCTTCACGGGGTGCAGGACGTGTTCGCCGGGGCGACAGGCGGTGCCGCTGAGGCGGGCGCCCCCGGCGCCGTCGCGGATCCTGGGACGGCTGATCCCGTGGCTCTCGTGGTAGTGGTCCCGCCGCCGGCGGAGCCGGCCGCCGTCCCCCGCAACGCGGTGAGGGGCTGGGTCGGCAGGTCCGGCGCGTCGGTCACACCGGTGAACGAGGTGCCAAGGACCAGGACCAGCCCCCGGCTGATGGTTGGATCCTCGATGGTTCGCGAGCCGGTGATCATACTACTGAGCGTTTGCGCGGCCTCTTCCTGCCCGGCCGGGTAGCGGATCTCCGTCATGACCTGTCCGGCCGGACCGGTGGTGGTCTTCATCGAACCGGCGAATCCCAGGGCGCTGAGGGCGCCGGTCGTCTGCGCGGCCAGACCGGAGCGGCCGGTCTTGTTGCGGACTTCGGCAATGGTCACCTGGCCCGGCGGGAGCAACGGCCGGCTGGTCGTCCCGTCGCCGCTCCCGCCGCCACTGGCCGGGATGTCGTCTGCCGCCGGTCGCAGCGGGGCCAGGAGGGCGGCCAGGCCGGCGCGATCATAGAACAGCACCTGGCCGTGCGGGGGTATCTCACCCTTGTCGTTGATGGCACCGTCGGACTTCGTCGGCACAAAGGTGGGTATGGTGATAAAAGTTACTTTTCCGCCGCCGACCGCGCTGAGTCGCTGCGCGATCTTGATCATCGCTCCGTTCTCGGTGAGGCCGTTGTCGACCTTGAGCGAGCCGCCGACGGCGCCGATCAACTGTGTGATCTTGACAGGGTTGGTGAGGACGCCCGCGCTGGTCGCCTTGTCCAGCAGCTTCGACAGGAACTGCTGCTGGCGGGCGACGCGGTAGGTCTCGTCCGGCAGCGCGTGGCGGGTGCGGACGAATGCCAGCGCCTGGTCGCCGTTGAGATGGTTGACGCCGAGCTTTCCCCGCCACTGCGAATAGTTGTCGTGCAGGTTGGACGTGCCACCACCTGGCAGCGGCGCAACGCACACGTCCACCCCGCCGACCGCGTCGGTCATGGTCTTGAAACCGGCGAGGTCGATCGAGATGAAATGATCGATCTTGAGGCTGGTCAGGCTCTCCAATGTGCGGGTGAGCCCTTCCACGCCGCCGTAGGAGAGGATGTTGGTGAGTTTGTCCTTGCCGTCCCGGGGCGCCTTCGGGATGCCGGGGGCCACCCTCACGAGGGTGTCCCGGGGAAACGACACCAGGGTAACGGCGCCGTCCGCCCCGAAGTGGGCAACGATCGTGGTGTCGGAGCGGACCCCGTCGACCTGGCCGTACTCACCGTTGGTACCCGCACGGCTGTCATCCCCGAGCAGGAGGATGTTCATCTCGCCGGGCCGTTCGGCCGGCCGCTCGCCGCCGGGCGACCATGCGACTCCGGTGATTGAGCTGTTGAAGTAGCGGTATGCCGCCCATCCGATGGAGCTGACCGCGAGGACCAGCACTGACAGGGCGGTGGCCGCCCCGACCGACAGCATCCGCAGCGGCGAGCGCACGTGACGGCGCGCGCTCAGGGGGAGCCGTGGGTTGAGCTCGGCGGGCAATGCCAGCCGGCGCGCAGGTCTGCGACTCACCGGCTTCCTCAATCCTCCTCGGCCGGGGCGACTGGTGTGGTGGTGTTGGCGTCCACGAGGCAGCGTGGCCCTGTCTGATTGGGACGCTTTGGGCTGCTCTGACGTTGCCATGAGGCGAACGACACCTCACCACCGGGTACTGGGAAGAACCACAAGTAACATCATCGTTACTCAAGCTGCGGTTCACGGATCATGAGCCCGGGGCGGACGGGCCCGCCGCAGGCCCATACGCGGGCGCCGGCACCGTACACGGCGGAAGGCAGACGGCATCGGCTGCGCTGACGATCCGGGAGACCGACTACGCCCGGTTCGCAGTGATTCTAGCCGGCTCGTAGCCGGTGACTTGGTGTGCCCGAACGAGAGAAACCAGACACTGGACGCCGGTTCAAGGGATGGCCGGACACCTGCCCGGGAGGCCTGGAACCCGCCTGATAGACCTAAAACGTACAGCTGGCGGTGAGCTCGGCTGCGGTGACGGCCGGAGCCGGAGCCGGGGGTGAGGGCGTCGGGTTCGGCCGGGCGTGCTGCGAGCCGAGCCGGCCCGTCGTCGTGTCGTCCGCCGCCGTCCCCTCCCTGCCTCCCGCGCCTGCTGACGTGTCGGTCGTGTCTGTCGTGCCGGCTGTGCCGGTAGCGCCCCCTGCGCCTGTCGTGCCGCTGCTCGGCCCCGAGCCGGCCACCAGTGCCTTCGTGTTCACCCCTTTGAAGCCCGCACCGACCACCAGCGTGATGTGAGCCGACAGCGACGGGTCCTCGCGTAGCTGCGCTCCAGGGACCGCGGCAGCCACGGTGCGCGCCGCGGCGAGCCCGTCCGGGCCGTAGTGCACCAGCGAGGTGGCCGCGTGCCGGTCGTCGGCGCTGCTGACGTGGGCGACCCGGAATCCGGCCGCGGCCAGTTCCTTTGCCGCGCTGGTCGCGAGGCCACCCGTGGTGGTGCCGTTGAGGACGTCCAGCGTGATCGACGACGGCCGGACCAGCGTCGTCCTGCCGGCAGGGTCCGTCGGTGTCGCCGTCGGTGTTGGCCTCCCGGGTCGGTCGCCCGGCTGCGCCGCCGAGCTCCCATGTCCGCGCAGCGGCGCTAGAAACGCCTCCAGCTGGTCGGCGTCGTAGACCTGGACCGAACCGAATCGCTCGAGCTCTCCGGCTACGTTCGCGCCTTCGGCCCTGGTCGGTGGGCGGACCGGGATGGTCTCGAACCTGATCGCGTTCGCGGACATTCCCCGCAGGCGTGTCGCGAGGTTGCGCAGGTCGTCGGCGGTGGTGTCGGCGTCCACGGTCAACGCGTCGGTGGCGGACGCGAGCAGGCCCTCCAACCTGGCCGGATTGGTGAGCACACCGCTGCTGGTGGCCTTCTGGAACACCGTGCTGATGAACTGCTGTTGGCGCCTGATCCGGTCGAAGTCCCCGTCGGGCAGGCCGTAGCGCTGCCGGACGAAGGACAGTGCCTGCTCGCCGTTGAGATGGTTCTCACCCACGACGCCATGCCACTGTGAGTAGTTGTCATGCAGGTTGGACGTACCGCCGTCCGGCAGCGGCTTGACGCATACCGTCACCCCGCCGATGGCATCCGTCATGGCCTTGAAACCGGCGAGATCGATCGACACGAAATGATCAATCTTGATGTCCGTGAGGTTCTCGATCGTTTTGATCAGCAGGGACGGGCCACCGATCGTGATCACCGAGTTGAGCTTGTTACGGCCATGGCCGGGGATGCGCACAAGGGTGTCCCGGGGGAACGACACCAGCGTGGTCGTTCCGTCCGCATCCAGGTGGGCAAGCATGGTCGTGTCCGCGCGTTCCCCGGGGACGACTTCCTGGCTCTGGTACATGTTGCCGGTGCCTGCCCGGCTGTCCGACCCGACCAGCAGGAAGTTCGCGGTCCCGGGCGGGGCCGCGGCCGGCCGCTCACGGTCGTCGCCGAGCGCGAGGGCAACTCTGTTGATCTGAGCGTCGAAATAGCGATAGATGACGTAGCCGCCCGTGCTCGCCACGACGACCGCCATCGACAGCACGCCGGCGAGGGCGAGGAGCAGCTTCTGGCCCAGGCGGCGTTGCCGCCGGGTCTCCCCCCGGGTGCGAAAGAACCATGATCGCTTCGCTGTTGGCCCGCTGATCCGAGAATCCGGGCCTGTGGAGGAGTCCTGGCCCGGGTGTACCGCAGTGCTGGTGGACTGGTCCACGGGAACCCTGGTCGTAGCGGTCACCGTGCCGTACCTCCCACCCCCACCATGGCCTGGCACCGGCTCACAAGCATGTACGCCGTCCGATGTGTCCCACGCCCCCGATATGGTCCTGTGTACCACTATGTCCCAAGTGGCGGCCTCAAGTGGCGCCGCGTCCGGCGTATCGCCGGGTTGTCCGGGCCTCCGGCGCCATGGTCACGTCGCCTTCGGTCGGTATGCCGGTAGCCTCGCCGCTGTTCGCGGGTCGGGTTCCGGATTCATCGCGGCATTACCCCTGTACCGCCGATGTCATGACTGATGCCATGGCCGCGGTGGACAACTGTGGTCCTGATTGTTGAAGGTACCCGTCGTAGGCGCGACGCACCCGTTGCGGGGATGCCGCAGGACGCGGCGAGTCCCGCGTTCCCGCGGCATCCAGCCGGCACCGGGGCGCGTCGCAACAGCACAGCCGCTGCCGAAACAATGCCGTTCGGCGCGTATGGGCTCGTCTCGTACGGGCTCGTCTCGTACGGGCTCGCATGGTCGCCGTCCAGCCGCACGATAGAGTTCGGATCATGAAGGCTCTTGTGCTTGCCGGTGGTTCCGGAACACGGTTGCGCCCGATCACCCACACCTCGGCCAAGCAACTTGTGCCCGTGGCGAACAAGCCGGTGCTTTTCTACGGGCTGGAAGCAATAGCCGACGCGGGTATCACGGATGTCGGGATCATTGTCGGGGAGACCGCCGCGGAGATCGAGGCCGCCGTCGGCGACGGTGCCAGCCTGGGGATCGAGGTCACCTACATCCGTCAGGAGGCACCGCTGGGCCTCGCCCACGCCGTGCTCGTCGCTCGTGATTTTCTCGGTGACGAACCGTTCGTGATGTACCTCGGCGACAACCTGATCATCGGTGGGATCTCGGGGCTGGTGGAGGAGTTCCGCCGGAGCAGGCCGGACGCCCTCATCCTGTTGACGAAGGTCTCCAACCCGTCCGCGTTCGGTGTGGCGGAGCTGGGACCCGGCGGGCAGATCGTGCGTCTCGTCGAGAAGCCGCAGCAGCCACCCAGCGACCTCGCCCTTGTCGGGGTGTACCTGTTCGGCTCGGTGGTCCATGACGCCGTGCGGGCGATCAAACCGTCCGCGCGCGGCGAACTGGAGATCACCGAGGCGATCCAGTGGCTCGTGGACGGTGATTACGAGGTTGCGCCGCACCTGGTCGAGGGCTACTGGAAGGACACCGGGCGGCTCGACGACATGCTGGAGACCAACCGGCACCTGCTGGAGTCGCTGGAGCCGGACATACGCGGTGTGATCGACGAGGACAGCACGGTCGTCGGCCGAGTCGTGGTCGAGGAGGGCGCGTCGTTGGTGCGGTCCACCGTACGCGGTCCGGCGATCATCGGTCGGGACACGAAGATCGTCGACTCCTATGTCGGCCCGTTCACCTCGATCTACCACTCGTGCACGATCGAGAACACCGAGATCGAGTACTCGATCGTGCTGGAGCGGGCGACCATCCGGGGGATCGGGCGCATCGAGGACTCACTGATCGGCCGGGATGTCGAGGTCGTCCCGTCGGGGGCCCGTCCGCGGGCGCACCGGCTGATGCTCGGCGACCACTCCCGCGTCTCGGTCGCTCCCACGTCCTGACCGGTCGGCCGGGTACGGGCGGAGCTGGGACACCCCGGCCGGATGGATGCCGGACAGTGGCCCGGGAGCATCTGGCCGGCCCGGGGGACGCAGGCGAGCTTCGCGGACCATCTCGGCGACGGTCACGCAGGCGATCACCAGGCAGAGGACGAACGTGGCGATCGTCACTCCCGCGGGGAACGGCGCCCAGCGTCCGATCACGGTGACGACCTCGGTGACGTGCAGCGGGGGAACCGACTCGCCGCGAGGCAGCCAGTAGTACGCGCACACGGCCCACAGCGCTGCCGCCTGCATGACCAGTGCGCCGACCAGGACGATCAGGCTGGCGGCCCGTTCGTGCACGCGCAGCAGCCGGCCGAGACCGACGGCGGTGACGACGGCGAGGCCCACCACGCCCATGTACAGGTACCGGCCCTGGATGGCGATGGCCTGGGTGTATTTCAGGTAGTCCGAATAGCTGCGCTGGCCCACCAGCAGGTAGGCCAACAGGATCGGCATGAGCAGTACCAGTGGACGTCCGGACGCAGACGCGCGTAGACGGGCGAACCCGTGCCCCTGGGCTCCGCCGGTGATCGGCGGACGAACGACCGCCGCTATGACGCATCCCAGCACGGCTGTGGTCGCGATGACGATCGCGACCGGGGACAACTGAGGCGGTTCGAACATCCCGAGACCGCCCCAGAACCGGCTGATGATGGTCCGCCAGAAGTACTCGCACCACGTGTAGAAGGACTTCGGCAGCAGGATCGGCTCACGCCGTGGGGGTTCCGTCGCCCATCCGTTGGGCTGTACCGCGTCGTAGAGGACGTAGTTGCGGGCCCACCACCATCCGCCGGTGGCGCAGGCGATCCCGATCGCGAGCAGCGCCGGGGACACCGGCGGTGCCCGCAGCACCCGGGTGGGAACAATCCGGCTGTGGTGACGACGCGGGCTGTGGCGGCAGGAGCGGCGGGACCGGCAGGGGCGGGCCCAGCCGGCGAGATAGGCGGCGGCAACCACGACCACCAGGGGCAGGGCGAGTGCCTTGGTGAGGAAGGCGAGGCCGAGCAGCAGGCCGACGCCCACCGCCGTCCGCCGTCGCATGTCGCCGGTGAGCACGCCGGCGAGCAGTACCGTCAGCCCGCCCACCGACAGCATCAGCAGACCGTCGTTGTTGAACATGGCACCGACCCGGGTGAGCCCGGGGACGGCCAGCGGCATCACGGCGGCGGCCTGGGCCAGCGGCGCGCGCAGCCCGAACCGCCGCGCGGCCTCCCAGGCGAGCAACGGCAGCGGGGCCACGACGATGATGTTCAACAGGCGCAGGACCCAGACCTGCTGGTCGTAGGCCCAGTGCGAGGAGCCGGGCAGCGCCGACAGCAGGGCGGCCCCGACCACGTAGATCAGCGGTGGGTGCTGGACCATCTGGTTGGACAGCCGGCCGTCGGTGACCGGACCGGGTCCACCCAGCGCGTCGAATGACAGGCGCTGGTCGCGGGGGGTCGGATCGATCTCGGCGAACGGGGGTTCGCCACTGTTCCTGCCGCCCGACTGGAACATCTGGGCGTAACGGCCGCGGTCGAAGTCGTCCGAGGTCGCGGCGACTCCCGCGGAGATGATCCGTTCACCGGGTGCCGGCCAGCCGGAACCGTGCTGCAGGCCGTAGACCATGTCGACGTGCTGGGCCTCGTCATAGCCCATCCAGGTGGTGAAGGTGAACGAGTAGGTCAGCAGCAGCGCGAAATGAAGCACGGTCACCAGCACGACTGCCCGCGGCGGCCGGGGCCGGCGGGCACGTGGACGTGGACGTGGCACACCGGTGGCAGGGGGGTCGGCGCTGGGCTGCCTGCGGCGGGCGCCGGCGTCCAGGTCCGGTTGCCGTGGGATCTCGGCCGTCGGCCATGCGAGCTTGATCTCTGCGTAATCGACGATCGTCATCTCTCCAGGACGACGGCAGCCGGCCGCCGTTGGTCAGCTGCGCCCGCGGTCAGCAGGCCGCTCTTAGCTTAGCCATACAGTTGCCGTTGGCAACTGTATGGCTACTACATGTGATTTCATAGGTCGTAGGTGCGAATCCGGCCGGGTATTGGGTCTGCGACACTTGCCGGGTGCGCGTGATGGTGACGGGAGCGGGTGGCCAGCTCGGGGTGGACCTGTGCCGGCTGCTGGAGTCGGATGAACGGGTCCGTGCCTGGGCGGGGTTCACCCGTGCCGAGCTGGACATCACCGATCCGGCGCGGATACGGGCCGTCGTCTGCGACCAGGCCCGGCCGGCGAAGATCCAGGGTGGTCTCGTGGTCGTGAACACCGCGGCCTGGACCGATGTGGACGGTGCCGAGTCCGACGAGACGGGGGCCTACGCCGTCAACGCCACCGCGCCGGCACATCTGGCCGCCGCATGCGCGGAGGTCGGCGCGACCCTGGTGCATGTCTCCACCGACTACGTCTTCGACGGGACCGCCGACAAACCGTACGAAACACACCACCCGACCGCGCCGCGCTCGGCATACGGGCGGACCAAGCTCGCCGGTGAACAGGCCGTGCTCGCGTTGTGCCCGTCGTCCTATGTGGTGCGGACCGCGTGGGTGTACGGCGCGTCCGGGCACAACTTCGTCCGGACGATCGCGCGGCTCGCCCGTGAGCGCGACACGCTTGCCGTCGTCGACGACCAGCGTGGCTCCCCGACCTGGTCGGTGGATCTTGCCGCCGGGCTGATCGATCTTGTGGCCGCCGGTGCCGGGAGCGGTCTCTACCATTGCACCGGTGGTGGCGACACGACCTGGTTCGGGTTCGCCCGCGCGATCGTCTCCGAACTCGGGATGGACCCGGAGAAGGTCAGGCCGACGACGACGGACGCGTTCCCGCGCCCCGCGCCACGCCCGGCCTACTCGGTGTTGTCGTCCCGGTCGTGGACGGACGCGGGGCTGCGGCCGCTGCGCCCCTGGCGGGACGCGCTGGCCGCGGCCTTCGCGGAGTCCGGCGACGTCCTGCGGGCCTGACGCCGTGGGCGCCTGACGGCCGTGGGCGCGACTGCCGGGTGCCTGCCGCCTTGACGCCGCGGTCCTGCTGCCTGCCGTTGTTGGGAAACCCTGTCGAGAAGCGTCGGTGGCGAGCGCTACCGTTGGGAGCGTGACGACCAAGACCGGTGCTTCGCCCGCTTCGCAGGCGACCGAGACCAGTGGTTCGACCGTTTCGCGGGAGCAGGGCAGGCATGTCCTGGTTGCGGTGGCGTGGCCGTATGCCAACGGCATGCCCCATCTGGGGCACATCGCCGGCGCCTACCTGCCGGCCGACATCTTCGCCCGCTACCAGCGGATGGCGGGCAGCCGGGTGCTCATGGTGTCGGGCAGTGACGCCCACGGCACGCCTATCACCGTACGTGCCGACATCGACGGCGTATCGCCGGCTGAGATCGTCAACCGTTACCACCCGGAGTTCCTGCGTATCTGGGACGATCTCGGGATCAGCTTCGACCTGTTCACCTCGACGATGACCGACAACCATCGCGAGGTCGCGCAGGACGTCTTCACCCGGCTGCGGGAGGCCGGTTACATCACCTCCGAGGAGACCGTCCAGTTCTTCGACCCGCAGGCCGGTCGCTTCCTGCCCGACAGGTACGTGGTCGGAACCTGCCCGTTCTGTGCGTACGGCGAGGCCCGCGGCGACCAGTGCGAGAACTGTGGCCGCACCCTCGATCCGGACATCCTGCTCGACCCGCGCAGCAAGCTCACCGGCGCGGTTCCGGAGAAACGGGCCACCACCCATTTCTTCCTGCGGCTGTCCGCGCTCGCCGACGACCTGCTGGCGTGGTTGGAAACCCGCAGCGGCTGGCGCCGGCACGTCATGAACTGGTCCCTGCAGTTCGTCAAGGACGGCCTGCACGACCGGGCCATCACCCGCGACCTGGACTGGGGTGTTCCGCTGCCCACCGACGAGCTCGGTCCGGGCAAGCGGATCTACGTCTGGTTCGAGGCCGTGATCGGCTACCTGTCGGCGAGCAAGGAATGGGCGAGCCGGGCCGGCGATCCGGACGCCTGGCGTGACTGGTGGCAGAACCCGGACGCGTCCAGCTACTACTTCGTCGGCAAGGACAACATCCCGTTCCACACGGTGATCTGGCCGGCGATGCTGATCGGCTACGGCGGGTTGGAGCTGCCGACGGACGTCCCGGCCAACCAGTACGTGACGTTCGGTGGGGCAAAGGCGTCGAAGTCCGCGGGGATCGGGCGCGGGGTCCGGGAGTACCTCGACCGGCTCCAGCCGGATGCGTTGCGTTACGCCCTCGCGACGGTGCTGCCGGAACAGAACGACACCGAAATCACCGACGCGGACATCATCCGGCGGATCAACGACGAGCTGATCGCGAACTGGGGCAACCTGGTCAACCGGGTGATGGCCCAGATCGGCAAGCGTTTCGACGGGCGCCTGCCCGACACCGGGGAGCTCGACGGCGTGCACGCCAAACTGATCGAGTCGGTGGACGCGGGTCTGGTACGGGTGGGCGAGCTGATCGAGCGGGTGGAACTGCGGGCGGCGCTGCGGGCCGCCATGGAGATCTCCGCCGAGGTGAACGCCTACCTGTACCGCGAGGAACCGTGGAAGACGGTCAAGGTCGACCCCGACCGGGCCGGGCGCAGCCTGGCCGTGTCGATCCAGGCGATCTCCGGCATCACGACCGCGCTCGCGCCGTTCCTGCCGTTCACCTCGGCTCAGGTGGCCGACGTCCTCGGCATCAGCCTGGACGTCTGGGAGCGTCAGCCCGTGCCGGCCGGTCACACCCTGACCTGGTCGGGGGCGCTGTTCACCAAGCTCGATCCAGACGCTCTGGGGTGATGCCCGCGGCGCCACCGGGGGGCCGGGCGGTGGGCGGTCGGATGCCGAGCGCCCGGCCATTGGGCACCCGGGTGGCCGGTGGTCGACTGGCCGGTGGTCGACTGGCTGGCGGCCGGCTGCTGGGCACCCGGATGGCTGGCGGTCGACTGGCGGATAGTCGGGCGTTGGCCGGCCGGGCATCGGGTGGCTGGCGGGCGGTCGGCTGATGGGCGGTCGGGCGCTGGGAGCCGCGATGCGGCGGCATGCCGTCTTCGTCGGGATCGCCGCGTCCGGGGGCGTCCTGCGCGCGCTGGTCACCGTCGCGTACCCGCCTTCGGTCATGTACCTCGGGGACTCGGCCGCCTACCTCGACCAGGCATGGACGGGCCTGTGGCCGGGGGACTGGCGGCCGTCCGGCTACCCGATGTTCCTCTTGCTGATCGACGGCCACGCCCATCTCACCAGGCTCGTGATCGTCCAGCATCTGCTGACGTTCATGGCCGGGGTGGGCCTGTACGCCGTCGCGCTTCGCGCCGTACGCGCTCCCTGGCTCGCCGCCTGTGCCGCCGCGCCCGTCCTGCTGTGGCCGTGGGTGCTCGACCTCGGCCAGTTCGTCCTCGCGGACAGCCTGTTCGGGGCGCTGGCCGCCGGCGGGGTGATCATGCTTGCCCGTCCCGGCCGGCCCGCCGTGCGGGCATGCGCCGCCGCGGGGCTGTTACTCGGAACGTCCGTGACGATCCGCCCGGTCGGTTACGGCCCACTTGCCGTGGGCGCCGTCGCGCTGGTCGCCGTGGTCGTCCGGACGCGCGGTCGCCGCGCTGACACCGCTGGTGGCGGTGGTGG
>NZ_CAAAFO010000031.1:115157-116381 GCF_900634715.1 Candidatus Protofrankia californiensis
GCTGCGCCAGGGCAATCGCGGCATCCCCGCCGGGCGCGAGGAGCTCGCCGGGCAGTTCGCCGCCGAGGTCGTCCGGGCCCAACCGGCGATGGTGGCCACCACCACGGCTACCTATCTGATCGGCTACTTCTCGCCCGTCCGGCACGAGAACGCGCGGACCTCGCGGGCGGCGACCTGGGAGATGCCCGCGGAGCTGACCAACGTCCTGCCTGCTAAGAACCCGCATGCCGCCGACGGCCACTACGTCCTCACCGGGATCTCCCGGCCGCTCGCCGGGGTCCTCTCGACGTACAGCCGTCTGAGCTACCTGCCCATGCCCCTGGTGGGAACCGGTCTGCTCGCCGGCGTCGTGGCGGCGGTGGCCGGCACCCGGCGAGGCCGCGCCAGGCCGGGTGCCGCCGAATCGGATCCCGCCGGGCCCGGTTCGGCCGGGCGAGGATGCCCCGGGTCGGATCCCGCCGGGTCGGATCCCGCCGGATCGGATCCCGCCGGATTGGGTTCGGTCGGGCCAGGGTGCCTCGCGTCGGGTTTGTCCGGATCGGATCCCGCCGGGCTCGCTTCGACCGGATCGGGTTTGGCCGGGCCGGGTCGGATGTTCTGGCTGGCGTCCGGCGCGGGCATGTCCGTGCTCGTGCTCGCGGCGCTGACCGCCGGCTTCGACTACCGCTACCTGGGATCGGTCGTCGGCCTTCTCGGCGCCGCAGCGGTACTCGGCTGGACGGCCCTGGCGCGGACGCTGGGCCGTTTCCCGCGGATCCTGGTCGATACCGGCGGTGATCCAGGCGGCATCCCACCGGGCGGCGGAGGAACCGGAAGCGGTGCAGGAGCTGGCAGTGGAGCTGTGGACGACGAGAACGCGGTTCGGTCGTCGTCCAGGTCCCGATCCGTGTGATCGGGGTCCGCCGGACAGGTCCAGAGCGCCGGTCACGTAGTGCGGATACCGTCCGCAAGCACCCGTACGGACCATGATCCGAACGAGTTTGTTGTCGTGTACGCTTTTCGGCCGCATGAGCGTACCCAGCGACAAACTCGCGTCGATCTTCTCCGGTAGCCGGCGCCCCGTCGACGCATGCCACCGTTCGCGAGGTTACGCATGGTTACATAAGGGGCGCCCCAGGTCCTGCCCGTCTGGTTCCGGGGATTTCCGCCACCGGTGTCACCGCCCTGCGCGTGTCGCGGGCGCGGGCATGGGCCCGCAGCGGGTGAACGGGGTGATCTGGCCGG
>NZ_CAAAFO010000032.1:0-670 GCF_900634715.1 Candidatus Protofrankia californiensis
ACGAGGTGGGCGAGCCCGCAGCCGCCCACCAGAACGGACCATGCCAGCCCGGCCAGAATCGGACGTTGCCATGAACCCTGCCGGGGACGCTGCCGCGGACCCGCCTGAGGGTGCTGCTGTGGACCTTGCCGGGGGTGCTGTCGCGGATCTTGTCGTGGGCGGGCCGCGCCCGGCGCCGCGACAGGCGTTTCGGTCGGCGCTGTGGTCGGCGCTCCGGTCGGCACCGCGGTCGGCGCTGCAACCGGCGTTTCGGTCGGGGCGGTCCGGGGCGGGCGCGGGCGGCGCGCACGCCAGGACCGAGCGGCGTCCAGGACGTCCAGTACCAGCAGAGGGGCCAGTACGAACAGTGACGTGACGGTCATGACCGCGCACAACGCCATGCCCATCTGCGCGGGCCACGGACGCCGGCCGGCGTCGGCGCGGCGGCGTGCGCACAGCCACAGGTGCATGACGGCCGCCGTGCAGGCGGCCTCCGGCAGGTACGACTTCAGCTGCATCCCGTAGACGAGCAGCCCGCCGTTGACCGTCAGCAGCCCGGCGACCACCGTGGCCTCCGGCCGTGGCAGCCACCACCGGCACAGCAGGTAGGTGACCAGTGACAGCGCGACCAGCGCGATGATCTGGGGCAGCCGCAGGACGAGCTCGGTGTTGCCGCCCAGGGCGACCGCAA
>NZ_CAAAFO010000032.1:695-1341 GCF_900634715.1 Candidatus Protofrankia californiensis
GCGAGGTGGGCGAGCCCGCAGCCGCCCACCAGAACGGACCCAGCCAGCCCGGCCAGAATCGGACGTTGCCATGAACCCTGCCGGGGACCCGCCTGAGGGTGCTGCCGCGGACCTTGCCGGGGGTGCTGTCGCGGATCTTGTCGCGGATCTTGTCGTGGGCGGGCCGCGCCCGGCGCCGCGACAGGCGTTTCGGTCGGCACCGCGGTCGGCGCTGCAACCGGCGTTTCGGTCGGGGCGGTCCGGGGCGGGCGCGGGCGGCGCGCGGGCCAGGACCGAGCGGCGTCCAGGACGTCCAGTATCAGCAGAGGGGCTAGTACGAACAGTGACGTTACGGTCATGACCGCGCACAACGCCATGCCCGCCTGCGCCGGCCACGGACGCCGGCCGGCGTCGGCGCGGCGGCGTGCGCACAGCCACAGGTGCATGACGGCCGCCGTGCAGGCGGCCTCCGGCAGATACGACTTCAGCTGCATCCCGTAGACGAGCAACCCACCGTTGACCGTCAGCAGCCCGGCGACCACCGTGGCCTCCGGCCGCGGCAGCCACCACCGGCACAGCAGGTAGGTGACCAGCGACAGCGCGACCAGCGCGATGATCTGGGGCAGCCGCAGGACGAACTCGGTGTTGCCGCCCAGGGCGACCGCCA
>NZ_CAAAFO010000032.1:1439-6345 GCF_900634715.1 Candidatus Protofrankia californiensis
ATCAGCGTCGGCCACAGCGCGGCGACCACCGCCGCGTCCAGCCCGACGAGCACGGCGACGCCGGCGGCTGACCTCAAACGACCGGCCCGGCCCATCTTCGTCCTGCCGCCGTTCGTTCCGTCGCCGTTCCCGTTCGCCTTGTCGCCGTTGGCCCGGCCCAGCTGCGTCCCGCTGGCGGACACCGGTCCGCCGAGTGTGCCCACCACGCCTGGAGGCTACGAGAGACGATCGGAAACCGGCGGTGGAGGCCCGTCAGCTGCAGGTGGAAACCGCTACAAAAACATGTCGAATCAACTTGGCGAGAGGACAGCGAAGCAGTTCGGCCCCACGCAATGCCCAGACATCCCGAACGTGCTACCGATCTATCGGTGCCGTCAGCGGCGGATAGGCCATACGGTCGTCGCTCTGCCGGGCATCCATACCGTGTACGGGGTCTGGTGTCCGCACGAGGCAGGAGCCGCCGAAGCCCCTGTCCTGAAGATGATGGGGATCCACCGGGAACCTGACGACCTCGTGCGGACATTACGAGGTATGAGAGCGATCGATGACGACTGAGTCCGTTGGGTCCGTCCCCGACGGTGAGCTGCTTGCGCGGGCCGGGTCCGGGGACGGGGCGGCGTTCGGACTTCTGTTCCGTGAGCACTCCAGCGCCGTCTACACCTACTGCTTCCACCGGCTCGGTTCGTGGAGCACGGCGGAGGATGCCACGTCTGTGGTCTTCCTGGAGGCGTGGCGGCGGCGGGCCGACGCGGTCGCCGTGTCCGGGTCGTTGCGTCCGTGGCTGCTCGGGGTGGCGACGAACGTGGTGCGCAATCAGCTGCGGGCTGCTCGTCGTTACGACGCGGCGCTGTACCGGCTGCCCCCTCCGGGGGTAGAGCCCGATCCCTCCGACGAGGTCGTGGCGCGGCTCGACGACGAGCAGTGGATGCGGGAAATCCTGCACGAGCTTGCGTTACTGAACCGTGGTGAGCGGGATGTTGTTGCCCTGGTGGCGATGGCTGGTTTGAGTTATACGGAAGCCGCGGTCGCTCTGGGCATACCGGTGGGAACAGTCCGGTCGCGTCTGGCCCGCGCCCGGGTTCGGCTTGCGAAGGTTCGGGCTGCTGCGACGGGTGCGTTCCAGGATTCCGTGGGCACGGCGACACCGGTCACAGGCCGGCACGGTCGAGGAGTGGTGTGACATGTCCGATCTGGATTTTCCTCGGCTGCCACCACAGCGGTCCATCCCGGCGGAGCGGTTGGCGCAACGTCAGCTGCTACTCGAACGCCATACCATGGCGGCGTCCAGGCCCGTCCGGACGCCGTGGTGGCGGCGAAAGCTGGTGGTTGTTCCGGCTGTCGCGGTGCTGGCTGTCTCTGTTACGGCCGCAGGTCGGGCGTTGCTTCCCGGCGGAATGGCGACACAGGCCACGACGGTGTCGTGCCACACGACGGTGAGTCTTCAGGGTGACACGGACATTGTCGGCGGCGGGGCGGTGGACCCGGCAGAATCCTGCCGGAATGTGTGGCGGTCCGCCGGGACGAATGTGCCGCCGGAGCTTGCTATCTGTCTTACCCCGGGCGGGGGCATAGCGGTGTTTCCGTCGAAGGATGCCTGCCGCACGCTGGGATTGAGACCGTTTATGGGAGTATCTGATTCTGCGCGCAGCTTCGCCGCTTTCCAAAATGAAGCGATCACCGCTGTGAGGGCGGATCATTGCCGTCCCCGCAGCGAGATCATCGACATGATCCGGCGGAAGTTGGATGCTTATGGCCTACAGTCCTGGCGGATCGACGACAGCGGATTCGGTCAGCCGTGGGCTGCGGGACGGCCCTGCGCCAGCCTTGCCTTCGACCACGACCGGTCGACCGTGATCATAGTGCCGAACACACAATGACGCTGACAGGTGCGGGGCCGCCGGCCCCTGGAAAGATCAGGATATTTTCCGGCTGGACCGACTCTCTACGATCAACTGGAGCTCCTCCGGTCAGCCCAGGATCTTTTTGGCGAGTTGGTGCAGAGCAGAGCAAAGATCAACAGTGTCCTCATAGTAGGCCACGTTGACCAGGATGTCAGCGGCAGCGACCAGCTGTGCGTAGCGCCCCGACGGACTGTCGAGCACATCCGCGAACGTGGCGTACACACGCTCGGCAACCTCGGGGACGGCCAGAGCGGTGCAGTACAGTCGCGCGGCCCCATACCCGGTCACACCGACGCCCCAGTGCTCCCAGTCAAGGATCATCAGGTTGGGCACAGTGACGTTGCCCCAGTGCAGGTCCAGGTGTTCGGTGCTGCCCCAGGTCGGCTCGATCCCCGACGGGAGCGGTCGCCCGTAGACCGCGTGCAACAGGTATCTGTACCGTTCGGCACAGTGCGCCCAGAAGGTCCGGTCGGTGGGATGGGTGGCCAGCGCGTCCAGGGAGGCACGCAGATCACCCAGCCACCTCGGGGACAGGGTGATCGGTGTGGCCAGGTACTGGCTGCCGGGCGCCGCGACCGGGTCAGTGGCCAGGGTCATCAGGTCGGCGCACACCGGGACGTTCACCGGCTGGGTGTGCGCCCACTCCACACTGCCCAGCAGCGTCGGTTTGTGGATGCCGCTGAGGACAGCGGCGTCGCGGATGCCCGTCCACGCCTCCCTGTCCATCCCGTTTTCGTGGAATGGAGCGACACGCAGCCATACCCGTTCACCCTTGTAAAGCACCGGGCCGCCGATGTTGTCCGCGACGCTGGTAGCTGGCGTGCAGGGCGCGACTCCCAGTCGCTGGGCTGCTTCCAAGAACACGTCCGCGAGCCACGCGTCGTAGTCATCGACACGGACCGGCAACCATCGCTGCCTCACGTAAACGTCTTCCTCAGGGGGCTACAGGACGGTGTGCACGACGGCTGGCAGCTGGAGCGCGGCCCGCATTTCATGTTGGGCATGCACGCGGTCTCCTCGGACCGGCGGACCTGGTCGAGCCACGCCACCTGCGTTCGGAAGGCGTCGCTGTCAAGAACCGTGCGCAGCGGTTCCCGCCGGGCATTGCCGACGACCGCATGCCGCGTGAACACACACGGCGACACCGTACCGTCCGGGCCGATGGCGGCGGTGCCATGCCCGCACTGCCCGCAGGTGTCCGCCTCGTTCATCGCATGGGCACCGCGGCCGAACGCCCGCATCTGGTCATAGCCGATGTCGGTGACCCCGAGGGCCGCGAGGTCCGCGCGCGCCTGGTCGACACGCTGAGCGTCGTTGACGCCGATGATGCCTACCCGTAACGGGATCTTCCGGCGTACCGCCTCGGCGATGTTCTCCCTGGTCCGGGTGTGGCTTCCCGACCGGCCAGTGATCGCATCATGTTGGGTCGGGTCGTCAGAGTAATACGACGTCGCCAACTGGACACCCGGCTGGCGGGAGAACAGGTCCCACAGCGTGGGGGTGACCCGGTAGAGATTGGTGAACATCTCCACCCGGAGCCCGACCGCAAGCGCGTGGGTCACCAGATCGGGAAACGCCGGGTGCACGGTCGGCTCACCGCCGATGAACTGGACCATCTCGATGCCGTGTTCGGCGGCGTCCTCGATGAGGCGTATCCAATCGGATGCGGTCATCGCTCCGTGGCCACCTTGTGGGGATGAATCCGCATAGCAGTGCACGCACGTAAGCTGACAGCGTCCGGTGATCTCGAGCCACAGGAACCGGGTCGGGATAGTAGCTACAGGGATCATATGCACACTCCGTCTCTGCGAACATGGCTCACCGGCCCGGCCCGGCCCGGCCCGGCCCGGCCCAGACCCGTCGCCGTCACTGTCAGCGGTGAAGTCACCGCCGGCATCCGCCGGCTCGCTCCCGCGCCGACCCGGCGGCAGCCTGCCCGCACGCCACGTCCGGGCCACCGCGGTGTGCACCGCCTCCAACGCCGCATGCTGACCGGCGACAAACGCCAACGCCTCGGCTTCCGTCACCCCGTCCCCGGCCCGCAACAGCGGTTCCGGCGTCACTGCCAACACCGCGAGCAGGCTCCGACGGAGATCCGGCACCCGCAGCGCCGGACCGTCCCGCACGGTCCGGTCATCGGTATGCGGCGTTCTCGGCACGGACCGGCAGCGCTCCGACAGAGGCGAACCGTCCCCGCTCATCGGGTCTCTCCCCGCCAGCGCACCGCCGACGCCGCCACACTCTTGGTGAACCGCACCGGTCCTACCGCATAGTCACTCATCCCGGCCGACCGGGCATGCTGATCGGCGGCGGTCACGCTCTCAAAGGCCATCACCACCCCCGAGACCGCCCACCTCTCCGCACCACCGAACTGGATCAGCGCATACAGCGTGCCCGAACCGTCCATAGCCCTGCCTCCTCCCGCATTGACCGGTGACAAGCCGGCCCGGAGGGATGAAGAGTGAAGGGGACACCCGCCCGGAACCGGCCCGGCGACACCGCCCGGACGCTTCCCACGCCCGAAATTCGGTATCGCCCTGCGGCGCTGTGTGGGGACTCATGTCATCCCAACCAGAACCGTCGCCAATCACTATCGGTACTTTCCGGCGTCTTCACAGTGACGGCTTCCGTGCGTCTAGGTGACGTCTTTGTGTCGTCACGCGGCATCTTGGTGTCATCTCCGAACATTCGAGTGTCATCGCGTGACAACCCGGCACCATCACCGGAACATGTTCATCGGATGCTCCTACCGTCACCATCCGAGCATCCGAGCATCCGAGCATCCGATCACGTCCGTTGCTTCCCCTCGCGACCGAGGAACGTGCGCATGAGACCACCTGGCGACAACCACTCGCGGACGTTGCTCGCCCACCTTCTCCACGAGCGGCGCTGGACAACGGACGACTTTCGCCGGCACTACGCCACCACCGCACGGTCCCTCCCCGACGTACAGGCGATCACCGTAAGCGAGCGTCAAGCGAAGCGATGGCTGTCCGGAACCCTGA
>NZ_CAAAFO010000032.1:6756-8991 GCF_900634715.1 Candidatus Protofrankia californiensis
GGCGACCAGCTCACCTGGCTAGTCGACGATCTAATCGTTGCACGGAAAGCCATCTTCCGGCTGCTTGACAGCCCAGCCCCTCCCAGCCAGACACGGGACCTTTACTTTCTCGGCGGAATCATATGCAGCATGCTGGCCCACACGGGTCGTGATCTTGGCAGTCTTGATACCTCGCTGATGTACCAGAACACGGCCTTACTTTGCGCCGAACGCGCCGGCCATCCTGGACTGCACATCGTTGTCCGGACCGAACAGGCCGCCTCGGCTTACTGGATGGGCCGGTATTCCGAATCCATACGGTATGCTCAGCTCGCAGCTAATGAGGCCGCGCGTGTCCGCGGTTCCATCGCAGTCCTGCCTGTCGTACAGGAAGCGCGGGCATGGGCAGCCATCGGCAACGCCGAGCTCACCCGCGCTGCTCTCAACAGGGGACGCGACATTCGCGAGCGTGTCACCCTCGACGACCTCGACGAGATCGGCGGGATGATGAGATTCTCGCTCCCCGAACAACTTGGAATCGTTGCCGGTACCGCAGCTTGGCTTCCGGACGCCGCTGAAGCAGAACAGGCCGCCAGCGAAGCCGTTGCCGCCATGACGAACGCGGCGCCAGCCAATCGCTCCTTCAACTCCGAGGCCATCGCACGAGCCGATCTAGCGCTAGCCCGCGTACGCCAACGAGCCCTGGACGGAGCGCACGACGCGGTACGCCCCATCCTGCAAGTTCCGGCGGATCGCCGCGTCCTCCCCATCCGCGCAAGCGTTCTGCGGCTTCATCATGCTCTTGCTGATCCCGTGTTCCACGGCTCGCCTGCCGCGCGCGACATAGCTGCCGAGATCGAAGTCTTCTGCCAACACCCTAACCCGGCACAACTGCCCGAATAGATCATCTTGCGTCCAGCGTACGCGTCGCCAATTTTCTCTACGGTGTTTTTTTTGAACTGACGCCCGGCCAGCGTCCGGCAAAGCCCAGGCCAGCGAGCGCGAGCAGCATCCAAGCTGCCAGGTAAAGAAACGCCGCCTGAGCGGAGACGGCGGACCACAGAGCACCGGCAATAGCGCTGGCCGCGACATTGCCGGCAGCCTGAATGCTGGCCAGCAGCCCGAACGCCGATCCACGGATCTGCGATGGGGCGAGGCTAGCGACGGCGGTGTGCTGGGCGGTTTCGACACAGCCGATCGCCGCGCCGGCCGCAGCGAACGGGAGCGCGAGGACGGCCAGGTGGGCACCGGTGACGGCAAAGCCGACGTAGGCGGCGGCGAACAACGCGACCCCGGCGGTGAGAACCCGGACCGCGCCGTGCTCCCCGAGCCGGTCAGCGAGACGTCCGGCCGGCAGCGAAGCGGCGGTAGCAGCGACGTTGTAGAGGACGTAGAGCGCCAGCGCGAGGCTGGTAGCGGTGCGCTCGCCGTGGCCCGGCCGCAACAAGTCGGTGGCGCGCAGGATGAGCAGGGTCGCGGCGACGTTGCCCAGTTCGAAGGCGGCGATCGCGCCCATCAGCGGGCCGAGACCGGCGCGCAGAACCGGGCGGACACGAATACGTAACGGTACCCGCTGACGGACCTCGGCTTTCGGAGCGTACCGGATGGCGTAGACGATCGCGGCGGCAGCGAGCAGGCCCGGTATGACGGATAGCCCAATCGCCCAGCGGACACCGAACGCGGCGACCAGCCCGAGGGCGAGCAACGGGCCGAAGATCGCACCGAGGTTATCCATCATGCGCTCGAAGCCGTAGGCCCGGCCGTAGGCGGCGGGTGCGACCACGTCAGCAAGCAGGGCGTTACGTGCCGGTACCCGCACACCGCGGGCGGCCCAGGCCCCGGCACGCAGGACACCGACCTGCCAGACCGCGGTTGCGGCACCGGTCAGAGCCGCCAGCGCCGCGGTGCTGGTGTAACCACCGACCGCAACCCGTCGGCGGCGGCTGGGGTCGTCGGCAACTGCCCCGCCGACCAGCCGGGCGGTGCCGGCCAGCCCGTCGGAGACACCCTCGATCAGCCCGAGCGCAGCGGCCGGCGCGCCGAGGGTGCTGGTGAGCAGGCTCGGTAGCAGTGCGGTGGGGATCTCGTGGCCGACATCGGCGAGCAGGCTCGCAGTCCCGATGCCAGCTACCCCGCGGGTCAGCCAGCGGTCGGACTCGGCTTCGACCGGTGGGGTGGTCTCACTCCGAGATGTGGGGGCGCTGCTCATGGACAGCAGTGTGCTGGAGCGTCCGGCCCTGGCGTCTCGGGAGGTGA
>NZ_CAAAFO010000032.1:9572-10106 GCF_900634715.1 Candidatus Protofrankia californiensis
CGTAGTCTGCCCGACCGACGGAGGAGATCAGCTCAGGGAGAAACGTGACCGTAGGTCATAAAAACGGCGTTCGCTATCCGAAACGATGCACGGTCGGTGACCGAAGATTGCGGTCACCGACCGTGTCCCGGTTCGTTGTCGTCCGGACCGATGGCACTCAACCAGCCGGAGCGACAACGAAGGTTGTCATCGTGGGTGTGGTCCGGTCCGGTTGCGCTTCTTGTGCCAGAGGGATGCGTAGGTGGCTTCCACCGCAAGGGACGACCACCAGGTTGCCGCGTCCGCATCGGCGCTGGCAAGGTCTACGCAGATCTGTACACCGGCCGGCAGCACGAGCGCCGGCCGCAGGATGAACAGGTCCGAGCCCGGCGGGGGCAGTTCGACGCGCGCCGGCTCAGCCGGGTCCGCCATCAACAGGCCGCTGAAATGCGACCCGCTACCACCGGACCGGCGACTGTTTGGGATCGCGGCCATGAGTCTCTCACTCCTGTACACGCAGGGGTCAGGGATCAAGCCCCAGGGCCGGTGTTCCAG
>NZ_CAAAFO010000032.1:10211-11074 GCF_900634715.1 Candidatus Protofrankia californiensis
CACCGACCCCGGGTCGCTGCCGTCCGGCGTTCGATCCGGGAACCGCCCGCCAGAAGATCGATTACGGCGAAACGGTGAGATCAACTACAAACGGCACGCCTGTGACCTGCGAGACCCACGAAGTGGGGCGATATCACGACGGTTTCCACCTACGGGTCGGAGCGGGTGACCGAGGCGTAGACGGCGGCGGTGTGTTCGGCTGTGCGCCGCCAGGTGAACGTCCGAGCGTGGGAGCGCCCCGGGGCGGGGTCGACCTCCTCCTTGAGCACGCCGATCAGCGCGTCGGTGAAGGCGTCGGCATCCATCGGTGGCACCAGTCGCACACTCTTGCCGGCGAGCGGGCCGACGACCTCCCGGACCGCGGGGATGTCGGAGGCGACCACCTGGGTCCCGGCCGCCAGCGCCTCCAACGGTGGCAGGCCGAACCCCTCGTAGAACGAGGGGAAACACAGGGCACTGGCCCCGGCGACCAGGCTGCGGAGCTGGTTCGTCGCCAGGTAGCCGACGGCGGCGACCGCCCCGGCCGGCAGCCGTGACAGGTCAGGGGCCGGTCCCCACCCGGATGGCCCGACCAGGAGCAGCGGTGGTGCGTCGGCGACCTCGGCGTGCAGGCCACGGACCGCCTCCAGCAGGGTCGGGAGGTTCTTGCGCGGCTCGAGGGCGCCGACGAACAGCAGATACCGTTCGGGCAGCCCGTGGGCGGCGAGCCAGCGCGCAGACGGCGGGGATGCGTCGAACCAGGCCGTGTCCACACCGAGCGGTGTCACGGTCACCATCGCCGGATCCAGCCGGTAGGTGTCGACGACCTCCGCGGCGATCGCCGCGCTCGGGGTGACGACCGCGGCGGCACGGCGCAGGCCGCG
>NZ_CAAAFO010000032.1:11670-20384 GCF_900634715.1 Candidatus Protofrankia californiensis
CGCGGCCGGACGCACACCCGGTGGCAGCGCCGGGGCGAACCCTTCGAGCCCACGCCAGGTGAACGCGGTCGCGGCCACGTCCAGGCCGGGCAGAAGCGGTAGTTCGGCGAGCAGGTGGCCGGTGTAGTGACCCACTCCGGTGCGCGGGCCGAGCAGGGGCGTTCCGTCCAGGATGACCCGCATCGGCCTCGTTCCTTTCCGTGTCTGCTGTCCCGGGCTCTCCGGAGTTACTGTGCGTAAAAGCGGTGGCGGGTGGCGATGTCGAGCCAGCGGGTGGCGAACGCCACGTCCGAGTAATCCTGGGCGCGGGTGATCGCGCTTGCCGCAAGCCGCCGGCGCATCCCGTCCTCGGCGGCGAGGCGCCGGGTGAACGAGGCGAGCTGCTGCGGGGAGGTCCAGCGGAAGCCGTCGAGCCCGTGCCGGACGATCTCGCGCTGGCCCGCGTGGTCGATCACCACGGGAACACACCCCCCGGCCATGGCCTCGACCGTGGTCATCCCGAAGTGCTCGGCCGTCCAGGGCCGGCGGTCGACGTCCTCCCCGTAGCCGGTCGCGGACCAGAACACCGAACAGGTGGACAGCAGCCGTTCCACCTCGTGGCGCGGGGCGTTCGGGTGGATCTCCACCGGCAGGTCGCGGGCGGCGTCCCGGATCTTCTCCAGGTAGGGGAGCTGGGAGTCCTCGCACCCACCGACAACGTGCATCCGCCAGCCGGGCAGCGCGCCCGAGCGGTACAGCTCACCGAACCACTGCACCATCTCCAGCTGCCGCTTCGCATGACCCAGGCCGGGGGCGAACAGCCGCCCCACGCTCAGCACCGAGTGTTCCCGCTCTTCGGCCGGGGTCAGGCTTGCCACCTGGATCGGCGGGTAGAGGATGTCGGCGTCGGTCCGCCACAGCCGGCGGATCCAGTCCCGGGTGTAGACCGAGTTCGCCATGACCACGTCGTAGGCGTCGAGGTACCCCAGATCACGCGGGTCCGCGAGCAGCCAGGGGAAACGCAGTGCCACGCGGGCCCGGACGCCTTCGCGCCGATCGGTCACCCGCGGCCGGCTGACCGCCACGCCGAGCTGGCGCACGTCCCGGGAGGCCGCACCGCCTCCCGTCGGCGTGCCCGTTCCTTCCGGTGTGCCCGGTGTGCCCGCAGCGCCTGCCGCCGCAGGTGTGAACGTCTCGCTGACCAGGGTGAGCTCGGTCCCGGTGGACGAGGCGGGCAGCGGCACGGCGATCGGTGTGAACGCGCTGCCGACATCGACGCCGGCGAGGGTCTGCCCGGCCGCGTCGAGGATGCGCAGCCGTACCGTCCCCGACGCTCCCGGACGGCCGATGTCGGCGTGCAGCCGCCGTTCACCCCCGGCCGCGACCGAGAGAACCCCCGCGCCGTTCGTCCAGACCCACTGCCGGCGGCGACCGCCTTCGGGCGGATACCAGCCCGTCCCGTACCCCACCGCCGGACGCACGCCCCGCAGGAGCGGGCCGCAGGCGCGGATGGCGGTCCTGCGCCACCCCGCAGCGTCATGATCGGCCGGTGTCGGGAAGAAGCACAGGTACGCCGCATGCCTCGAGCGGGGGACCAGCCGGCTCATGTACGAACCGTTGACGAACAGGTCGTAGTTGGCGCTGACCTCCGCGACGGCGTCGTCGCCCCGGTCGGGCAGCAGGCGGTACCGGCAGCCGGACAGGTCGAGCCCGAGGTGGTCGCCGAGCGCGTCCAGGTCGACCGTCGAGTGCCCGAGGATGTCGACCTGGGCGCCTTCGGCCGCGAGCACCTGGGCGATCATCCCGTTGTGGCGTTCCCCACCGCCCATGGAATGCCAGAACCTGTTGTAGACGGCGGCCCGTACACCCCCGGCAGGCTCGGGTACCTCCCGTGGGCCCCGCGCTTCTTGCGGGCCTTCCGGCTGGCTGCGTCCCTCCCGCGAGGTGTCGGCCGGGCGCTGCGCGGTGGCCTCGGCGGCGACCGGCTGCGCTGTGGCTGGCTGTGCGGTGATCGGCTGTGTCGTGGTCGGCTGTGCCGTCGGCCTGGTCATCGTTGCACCAGCCAGTTCTCCAGCTCGCGGTGGCGTGTCGACGCGGTCCGCGAGATCATCCGTCGGCGGGTCAGTATGGCCGGCAGCAGCCGCAGGTAGGAGGCGATGACCTTCAGCCGCAGCCAGGTCGGGCGCAGCGGGGGCCGGGAGCGTGCCGTCCATGCCTGGCGCAGCGTCCGGAGCGCGATCGACACGGTCGTGAGTGGATAACGGGCTACCGCCGCCACGGCGATCCGGGCGCTCGCGTCCTTGGTGAGCATCAGCAGCCGGTTACGGTCGGTGTGGAAGACGAACAGTGGCGACCACTCGACACTGGATGCCGAGTGGACGTGCCGCAGCACCGCATCCGGTATGTACCGGATCGTGTAGCCGTGGGCGCGGATCCGCCAGGACAGGTCTGTGTCCTCGTAGTAGAGGAAGAAATCGTCGTCGAACCAGCCGAGTTCGTGCCCGAGCCGGGTACGGATCGCCATGCCGTTGCCGCAGGCGGTGAAGACCTCTTCGGCCTGGGCGAACTGGCCGGTGTCGACCTGCTGGTAGCCGCGGTCGGCGCCGTAACCGTCGTGCAGCACGATCCCACCGACGTTGTTGATCACATCGATGCGCGCCACGCCGTCCGGGACGGTGAACTCCACCGTGGACGGTTCGGCGCCGGCGTCCAGGGTGACCGACCCGCCGTCCCAGCTCAGCGTCACCGGCTTGGGTGCCTGGCCGGCCCAGGTGAAGCCGAGCGTGACCGGGCCACCCTCCGGTACCGGGACGCACAGCTCGCCGTCACCGCGGGTCCAGAAGAACGGCGCCTCCGGGCCCCCTTCGGCGCCGAAGGTCAGTTTCTCCCACAGCACCTCCCGCAACGCCTCCCGCCCGTTGACGGTCACCGACGACACCCGGACGCCGAGTGGGCGCGAGTCGTGCGGGCCCGGGGTGAAGGTCGCGGTTGACAGCTGTAGCCGCAGGAAGCGGGGGAGGAAGACGACTTTGCCGGTGACCGCGCCGAGGCGTTCGCCGCCGGGGGCGTCGAACGGCGCCAGCAGGTTGTCCAGCCAGTCCGGCTCGGGCACCGCGTCGTTGTTGAGCAGAGCGGCGTACGGAGTGGTGACCGTGCGCAGCGCGAGGTTGTTGCCGCCGGCGAAGCCGAGGTTGGTCTCGGAGGGCACGAGCCGGACCCACGGGTAGCGCTCGGCCAGCAGGGTCCTGGAGGAGTCCGTCGAGGCGTTGTCGACCACCCACGTCTCGAAGGCGAAGCCGGTGACCTGTTTGGCCAGCCCGTCCAGGCATGCCGGCAGCAGGTGCGCGCCGTTCCAGTTGACGATGACGACGGTCACCAGCGGGCTGGTCGACGCGGTGGTCGGGCCGGTGGCGGCCGAGCCGGTGGTCGGGCCGGTGGTCGGGCCGGTGGCGGCCGGGCCGCTCATCCGCGGGTCCTCGCCTCGTAGTCGACCTTGAGCAGGCCACCGGCCTGCGGGCCGCTGATCCCGAACAGGTCGTCGAACCGTCGCTTGGTGATCGGGATGCCGGTGGCGGCGTCGGAGACGTGCACGCTGATCGCGAACGCGCCCAGCAGCTCGGGGATTTTCGGCACGGTGAAGTCCATGGTGAAGAGTCCGGGTTTGCTCGGTATGCCGCCGACGGGCGTCTCCATGAGCCAGATCGGCAGATCGTGCTGGCCGAGAACGTAGACGTGCAGGTAAATCCGTTCCGGCGCGTCCTGGGTGAGGTCGAGGGTGAGGGAGACGGTGAGTTTCTCACCCGGATCGAACTGCACCTGGGGCGGCCCGCCCGGATCCCGGGCGAAGGTCACCAGGACGGGACGGGCGGCGGCGACGTCGTAGGGCACCGGACCGTCCGAGGGCAGGCTGCCCAGGCGTTGCCGCAGCAGCCGGGTACCGATCTCCGGTGCGCCATCGAAGATCATCGACCCGGATTCCAGGACCAGGATCCGGTCGCAGATGCTTTCGATCAGGTCCAGGGAGTGGGTGACGAACAGGATCGTGCGTCCCTGCGTCCGGAACTGTTCGATCTTCGCCAGGCACTTCTTCTGGAACGCCTCGTCCCCGACCGCCAGCACCTCGTCCACGAGCAGGACGTCCGGGTCGACATGGACGGCCACGGCGAACCCGAGCCGGACGTACTGGCCGGAGGAGTAGTGCTTGACCTCATCGTCGATCTTGTGGGGAAGTTCGGCGAAGTCGACGATCGAGTCGAACATCCGGTCGATCTCGCGACGGGACAGGCCCAGCAGGGACGCGTTGAGGTAGACGTTGTCCCGCCCGGTCAGCTCGCCGTTGAAACCGGCGCCGAGTTCCAGCAGGGAGGCGATCCGCCCGCTGACCGAGATCTTACCGTGGGTCGGACGCAGGATCCCGGCCAGCACCTTCAGCAAGGTGGACTTGCCGGAGCCGTTCGCCCCGGCGAGCCCCACGGTCTGGCCGCGGCCGATCTCCACGTCGATGTCGCGCAGCGCCCAGAAGTCGTCCCCACTGGCCTGCCCGCGACGGACGAACAGCTCCTTGAGGCTGGTTGCCCGCCGATGGTAGGAGATGAACTTCTTGCTCACACCGGTCGCCCGGATCACCACCTGAGCACCCGGTGGGCCCTCCGGCGGTGTCGTTGCCGCCGCGTCCGCCGCGTCCGCCGCGTCCACGGTGCCGCCGGTCACGGCCGGTCCGGCTGGTGACTGCTGCGCTGGCACGTCTGTAAACCTTCCTCACTGCCTCCGCCGGCACGATCATGACGATCGTCGCGCCTGCTTCGGCCGGGTTCAGAGATCCTCGGCGAAGTCGGCCTGCATGCGGCGGAACACGTGTGTTCCCAGCCAGAGCAGGCCCAGCGACATCGCGCCCGCGATGGCAAGGTGCTCAAGGTAGAAGAGATATCCGGGGTCGGCCAGGATTCCCTGCCCGGTTGCGGGATTGACGGTCGGCCCTTTGTAGATCGCCCGTTGGAAGGTCGCGATGACCGTCGCCATCGGATTCAGGAAATAGATCCACGTCCACTCGTGCAGCAGTTTGCGGATCAGCCCGACCGGATACACGATCGGGTTGAGCCAGAACCACGCGAGCAGCGCCACCTCCAGCAGGTGCTCGGTGTCGCGATACCGGACGTTGAGACCCGACACGAGCATGGACAGGCCCACCGTGAAGGTCATCGCCACCGCGAAGGCCGGTACCAGCAGGAGCAGCTGGAGACCGACGAAGCCGTAACCCAGCGCCGCGACCACCACGAAGAGCACGGCGAGCTGCAGGACGAAGTGGACGACGGCGAATCCCACGGCGGAAAGCGGCAGCACCGGCAGCGGAAAGCGGACCTTCTTCACGAGGTTCGCGTTGAAGACCACGCTGCCGCTGGCCGCGGACGCGCTGGCGGAGAACGCGTTCCAGATCAGCAGGCCGGACATCAGATAGACACCGAAGCGCGGCACCCCGGCGCTCATGATGACCTGGAACACGAGGGTGTACACGGCGAGCAGCAGCAGCGGGTTTGCCAGTGACCAGGCGAACCCGAGGGTCGACCCCTTGTATTTGATCTTAAGATCCTTGCGGATCAGGTTGCGCAGCAGCTCCCAGCGGACCCGGGTCTGGGCGTGGCTGCGGCGAGCGAGCCTCCGCGACTCCGGACCCTGCTCGTCGTGGATCCGTTGCCGCGTCTCCGGCCGGGTCGCCGGCGTGGAGTGCTGATCAATCAGGTTCGACACCGACAACCTTCCGTGAGCTGTGCCGAGTGGGAAACGGGTCCGACGCTACCGAGAACACCTGATCGCACGGACCGGAGCACACCGCGTCGGGACGACACGGGGCCGGCTTGGGTACTCCGGTGACCGGACTTGGGTACTCCGGTGACTGGAGCTGCAGAGCCGATTCATAGTATCGGGGCCGTTCATTCAGCTCCGGCCGGTCGCCGTCCAGCTTGACCCGGATACCAGCCGGCCCGTCGGAGGTGGCCGCGCTGGCTGCCTGTGGAGGACGCCCGTGTTCACCGACGTCCGGATCCGTGAGGTCTGGTCCCAGCTGGAGTCCGGGGGGGCCGAGGTGCTGACTCTGGACGTGTTCGACACGTTGCTGCTGCGGCTCGTTCCCGAGCCCGCCCACGCCTTTCTGCTGCTCGGGCATCGGTTGGCCACGGCCGGACTGCTGCCGCCGTCGGTGTCTCCCGCGCAGTTCGCCCAGCTCCGGGTGCATGCCGAGACCAGGGCACGCGAGCGCAGCCAGGCCGGGCGCGGCACGCCGGAGGCTCGCCTGGACGAGATCTGGTCGGTGCTCGCGGCGGCGCTGCCGAACAGCGGCACCATTGATGATCTCGTCGCCATGGAGGTCACCCTCGAGCGGGACATCTGCCGGGCGGACCTGGCCGTGGCCGAACTGGCCGAACTGGCCATCACCAAGCTCGGCCGGCCCGTCTACCTGGTCTCCGACACCTACTTCTCCCCGGACCAGCTGCGCCGGCTGCTGCGCCGGCCGGAGCTTGCCGACATCAGGTTCACCCAGGTGCTCACCTCCAGCGACGCCGGGGTGAACAAGAGCAACGGCCTGTTCTCCCACGTGCTCACCGCAGCCGGTGTGGCGGCGTCCCGGATCATCCACCTCGGTGACAATCCGGTTGCCGACGTCGAAGGCGCCCGCGAGCATGGGATCCTCGCCGTCCACTACCCCAAGTACACCGGTGGGCTGGAGACGACGCTGGACCTGGAAGGGCTGCGGTCCCGACCCACCTCCGACACTCCCGTCGACCCGGTGCACGGCGACTACGGGGTGACCGCGATGCGGGCCCGGACCCTGCACCGGACCGACGCGGCCGCGGTCCCATCGGGTCTGCGACGCCACTGGGAGACCGGCGCGACCGTGTTCGGCCCGGTGTTCACCGGATTCGGCGAGTGGGCCGCCGAACGGGCCGCGGCCTACGGGGTCGACCGGGTCCACTGCCTCATGCGCGAGGGGGTGTTCCTCGCCCGCGTGCTGGAGGAGCCCGGGCACGACCGCGGGATCAAGACGTCCCCGCTGTGGGCCTCCCGGCAGGTGTGCGCGCTGGCCAACGTCTTCGAGGGCAGCCCCGAGGAGTTGCGCGGCTTCCTGACGCGGCGGCACGCCCCCAGCGTCGGGCAGCTGCTGCGCCAGCTCGGGGTGGGCGTGGAGGAGGTGGCCGGGCTCTCGGCGCTCGCCGGCAGGCGTCTGGACGTCCCGGGCCTGCGCGAGGAGACCCTCCAGGCGCTGTGCAACGACGAGCGGCTCCGCGGCGAGATCGTGACGACCGCGAGCCGCTTGCGTGAACGCTACCTGCGCTACCTCGACGCCCAGCTCGGTGAGGCGGACACGGTTGTCATCGTCGACCTGGGCTGGGGTGGCACCATCCAGGGTCTGCTGCACCGGCTGCTGGTGGCCTCCGGTCGTGAGGTGGAGATCGTCGGCCTGTATCTGGCGACCAACGCCGGCGCCCAGGTGCATCGCCTCTCCGGACTGCGCCTGGAAGGCTACGTCGCCTCCGGCGGCGAACCGGAGGCGCTGTTCGCTCCGGTGATGCGCAGCCCCGAAGTGCTCGAGCAGCTGTGCATGCCCGACGTCGGCTCGCTGATCGGCTTCGACGAGGATCTCAACCCCGTTCTCGGTGCCGACCACACCTCCCGGACGCAGGTTGCGCAGCGCGCCGCCGTCCAGGACGGGGTACTTGCCTACCAGCGGGAATGGTTGCGTTACCACCGCTGCGAGACGCCGATGCCGTCCCTGGTGCTGGACGGGGCGCGGCTGGCGGCCCTGCGCACCCTCACGCGGTTCGTGACCCGGCCGACCCCCCAGGAGGCGTTCGCGTTCGGGATGTGGTCGCATGACGACAACTTCGGCTCCGAAGCTTCGGAGGGACTCCTGCCCGCCGACCTGCTGCGCAGGATGCCGTATCTGACCCCGGTCGATCTCGAGAAGATCCCGATGCAGGAGCTCTACTGGCCGGCAGGGGTGGCGGCGGTGGCGAACCGGCCTCTCGCGGTCGTCAGCGGGTTGGCCGTGGGCGCCGGGATCTCGGCGCTGGAGGTCTCCCCGGAGGCCGCCGCCGGACCCGTCGAGGTTTACGTCGACACCGGGGCCGACTTCGCCAGCGGCCCGAAGGAGTCCGCGGTCACCCGATCCGGGCGGGACGGGCTGTCGCTGGTGCGCCTGCGGATCGACGGGATCGGTGTCCGCCGGGTGCGCATCGACCCGGCCGGCCGGCGCGGTCTGATGCGGCTGGACTGGTTGAAGCTGTCCTTCCACCTCAACAACGTGGTCGAACCCTACTCGGTAACGATCACTTCGGTCCTGGACGAGGCGCAGCTGCACCTGGTCGGGGCGCGGGCCCTGCAGCCGAACCTGGTCGAGATTCTCGGTGACGATCCGCAGTTCATCTACGTGCTCGACCCGGTGGCGCAGGCACATCTGACGGCCACTTACACCATCGACGTCGAGATCGCCTTCGGATGGCTCGGGATCCGTTCCGACCCGTTGGCGATCCCGACCGCCGAGAGCACGCCGTTGTCACGCCGGGCCGTCCGTCGACTGCGGCGCGAACTGGAAGACCGGTTCTGAACCCGTTCCTCAGCGGGCCAAAGGTGACGCGATCATGTTTCTCCCGCGTCGCCGGAGGCCCCGAGAGACATTGGGTCAAAGATGGCGCGATCGTGCCTCTCCCGCGCCGCCGAAGGGTTCCGGAGGGATGCTGGGG
>NZ_CAAAFO010000032.1:20545-27017 GCF_900634715.1 Candidatus Protofrankia californiensis
ACTGAGGGAGAATCGGTCGATCGCGATTGTGCGGTCGTCGTGGACAATGTGGACGGGGTCGCTGTGGGTGATGCAGCTGTGGGCGGGGGCGCCGTGAACGATGTCGCCGTGAGCGAGACGGTTGAGCCTGGCTCCGTCGGGGACGGCGGGCCTCGCGGCAGCGCTGGTGAGCAGCCGGAGGCGGGCACGTCGACGTCGGATACCGGTAACCAGGGTGCCGTGGACGCCGGCGAGGGCGTCCAGGGTCCGTATCGTGACACCGCCGGCGTCGCCGAGTCGGCTGGCACCGCCGAGTCGGCCGGTCCACCCGGCGCCGCCGATACAGCCGGGTCGGCTGGCACCGCCGAGTCGGCCGGTCCACCCGACGCTGCCGGATCAACCGGGGTAGCCGGGGCGCCGCCGAGTTCGCCGTGGTTCGGTGGGCCGCCCGCCGACCATGCTGCTGCCGCGCGCAACGACCGGGAGGGTGGCAGCGCAGTCGCCACCCGGGTGTCGTGGACCGGACCGGATGCCGCCGCCGGGCACGAGGACGTCGCCGCCGGCGACCACGGGGAGGATGCTGCGGGCGGGACCGGCGGCCCCGACGTTTACGCGGTCGAGTCGACCATCAACGACACGCTGCAGCCGCTGCTTCTGCACTCCCTCGCGGAGCTGCGGGAGATCTGGGTGCCGCTGCTCGAAGCCGCCGACGTCCGCAGCGTTGCCGAGATCGGCTCGGAGAGCGGCGCCGCCACGTCCCTGCTCGTTGACCTGCTGCGCGGGCGAGGTGGTGGGAAGCTGCTGGTCGTCGACCCCGATCCGGGTGTGGTGCCCGAGCCGGGGGGCGGGCTTGAGGTTGACGTGGTGCGCGGCTACAGCCCGCAGGCCCTGGCCGGGCTTGCGCCCGCGGACGCCTACCTGATCGACGGCGACCACAACTATGCGACGGCAACCGGTGAGCTGGAGACGATCGCCGATGCGGTCCGGGCCGCGGGCCGTCCTCATCTCCCGCTGCTGATCATGCATGACGTGGGCTGGCCGAACGGCCGGCGTGACTCCTACTACACACCCGAGCGTATTCCGGAGCCGGCACGGCAGCCGTACTCATGGGATCTCGGGGTCCGGCTCGACAGCACCGGCGTGGTCACCGGCGGGTTGCGGGGTGAGGGCGCGTTCGCGTGGGCCCGAGCGGAAGGGGGGTCGGGCAACGGTGTCCGTACGGCGGTCGAGGATTTCCTCGCCTCCCGCCCTGAACTGCGCCTGTTCGTGGCGGCGCCGATCTTCGGTCTGGGCGTCGTCGTGGACGACCGGGCCCCGTATGCGGGACGGGTCACCGAGCTGCTCCGGCCGTGGGCGTGTAACAGCCTGCTGACGCGCCTGGAACGCAACCGGTTGGATCTGTACCTGCACGTGCTCCTCCTGCAGGACGAGATAATCGACGCCGCTCGTAGGCGGCAGCGGGAGTGGGCGCGCCTGGACGTGGCCCTGGCCGACCGCGCCGCGAGTGAACTGCGGTTGCTCGACGCGGTGGCCGGGGCCGAGCGCGCACTGGACGCGGAGCGCACGACTTCCCAGCAGCTGCGCGCCGCTCTTGCCGACGAACCGAAGCTCGTGCACGCGGCCCGGCTGGCGAACGCCGCACTCAAGGCGCGGTTGGGTGGCCGTCGGGGTGTGCGGACGGTGCAGGCGTTGCTGCACGGTCGCCGCTGAGGTCCGGAGGGTCCGACTCCCCGGGGCACCATCCGGATACCCGCCGGCCCACGGTTTCCCCCGGGCAGGTACCCGGGTGGCCGCTACCCGGGTGGAGCACGGTCACCGGTGTGATCCGTGCGACGCTCACGGCAGCCAGGGCCGCAAGGGCCAGGGTCGACCCAAGAACAATCTTGATGTCGAGCGGCGCCCACGGTGACCAGGCGGCCATGGCGTGCAGGGCCGTGGCCGGCCCGCCTCCGGCGGGTTGCCAGAAGTGGCCGAGTACGAGCCGCACCGCATCCCACTGGATGCCGGCAGCGGCGGCGAGCACGGCAAGCGGCGTCCAGCGGGCGAGGCGGCGGTCCAGCGCGGCGGCCCCGGCGCCGGCGAGGACCGCTATCCCGACGAAGCCGGTGAACAGGTATCGGCCCGAGACCGCGGTCATGTACCCGGTGCCGGCAAGGTGGACGGCGGCCTGCCCGCCGACGAGCATGACCAGGCCGGCCGTCGGCCACAGCATGAACAGCAGGTTCGTGCGGTCCGCCCGGACCCGGGCGCGCAGGATGCCCCACGCGGCCAGGCCGCCCAGCACGCCCGAGGCGGTGAGTACCAGCGGCCGGGAAAGGTCGACCTCATACCAGCCGATGGAACCCCACCAGCGGGTCAGCAGCCGTCCGGACATCCATGACCAGTAGACGGTCCAGTCCCGCCCGACGTACTCGCCGAGCGGGAAACCCGGCGTGCGTGGCTGGACGGTGTGCCACCGAAAGATGTTGATCAGCCACCACCAGCCGCCGGCCGCGATCCCGAACCCACCGCAGAGCGCGGCGGGCAGCCGCAGGGAGCGCGCGCCGCGCATCCGCGCGCGGACGTATGCGGCGGCGATCATCGGTACCAGCACGACCGCGAAGGACTTCGTCAACAGCGCAAGACCTGCGAACAGCCCGATCCAGCATGCGGTCCGCGCTGAGGTGTCCCCGCGCAGCACGTGGGCGACGGCCACCGTGACCAGCCCGCCGAGGAGGATCAGCAGGTTGTCGTTGTTGACGCTGGAGCCGATGTGGACCAGTTGCGGCACGGCGCAGGGAGTCAGCGCGGCAACGGTCGCGGCGACCGGAGAAGGATGCAGGCATCTGGCGGCCGCGTGAGCCAGCAGCGGCAGCGGCGCCACCAGCAGGATGCTGATCATCCGCAGCAGGCCGATGGTCACGTCCCAGCGAAGGGTGTCGCCGCCGCCCGGGATCGCTTTGAGGATCATTGCGTCCACCCAGTAGTACAGCGGCGGATGCTGGACCATCTGCTGGACGTAATCCGACGGCTGCCCCGGGGATGCAAGATCCTTCCAGGCCGGCCGCTGGGAGCGCGGGGGCGCGTTGCGTTCGGGGATCGGGGCGACGGTGAGCTCGTAGGGGTTGTTCCGGCTACCGAACGGTGCCGCCCTGATGGCGCCGACCCCGTCCGGTGTCACCACGGCGCCGCCCGGACGCGGCCAGCCGTCGCCCTGGACCAGCCGCATGACAGCGTCGACCTGGTTCGGTTCGTCCGGTGCGTGGTACTGGGGTACCAGTACCGACCAGGAGGCGAGCAGGAGCGCGAACACAGCGGTGATCAGCCAGATGTGTCCCGGCGTCCGGCGCAGGAGCCCGAGAGGGGCGAACCGCTCCGGCGGGCCGTTGCCGGATGGTTCCTCCGTACCGGTGGCGGAGGGCGTTCCGGTGGCGGAGGGTGTTCCGGCTGCGGAGGGCGTTTCGGCTGCGGCCTCCATCGGAGTGGCTCCGGGACCCGGGCCTCCTGGACCTCCCGGTTCGGCTTCTGAACCCCGAGCACGAGAAAGACATGATCTCGTCGCCTCTGGTCCTCTGGCGGGCAAGGGCTGGAAACCTCCGGCGGACGGATGGTTGCCATCGTACGTAGGACTATGTGACTTTTCACCGGCCGCGCGTGATGTGAACGATTTCGTTCTCTCCGGTCGTCGTCTCCGGTCATCGGAGCGAACGCTGGCGTGATCGCGTCGGCGGAAACACCCACCGGTGGAAACGCCGGAAAATCCGGGCCGGAGGAGCGACGTCGGAAGATCAAAACTGGAAGATCAAGGACGGAGGATCAACGCCAGGAGTCGACCGGGCCGACCACCTTCGCCGGGCTGCCCGCGACGATCGTCTTGGCGGGGACGTCCCGGGTCACCACGGCGCCGGCCGCGACGACCGCGCCCTCACCGATCGTCACTCCCTTCAGGACGATGGCTCCGGTACCGATCCAGGCGCGATCCTCCAGGACGACGGGAGCGCTCATCGGCTGCTCGACGCCGTCCACCGTCATGGGATGGAAGTCGTTGTCGAGAATCTGGGTGTTCCAGGAGATGTTGCATCCGGCGCCGATACTGACCCGTTCCCGCACGAGGATCTTGGCGAAGCCGTTGATGTTGACGCCGTGGCCGAGCTGCAGCAGGCCGGAGTCCACTACGATGCGGGCGCCGCGCTGCACGGAGGCGACTCCCTCGCACCGCAGGCGCCCCTCGGGGTGGATCCGTAGGACGGAGGTGTCCCGCCGTGTCGAGATCCCGAACGGGCCGAGGCCGATCCGCAGCGCCGCACCGTCGGTGAACTCGATGCGCTCGCGACCTTCGAGCACGGTGGGTGAACCGATCCAGATGGGCTGCTGGTACGCCAACGGATAGCGCAACCCGGCCACGAAGGACCGTGCCGACGCCTCCCGCCCGGCCCTCAGCGCCCGGACGTGGCGGGCGTACTCGCGTAGATCGTTGATGAACTGCCGGTCGAGCCGGTTGACCTGACTGCCGAGATGCTCGATGAGCCCGCCCATGGCCAGAAATCCTAGCCACCTGTGCTGTCAGTCGGCTGGTGAGGTCGGACGGGTGGGCCACAGCGTCGCGGGACCTCCATGACCGGCTGGTAGTAGCGCCGTGTAACCCTGGCATTCGGACGGGGGTACCAGGACGCGCGCAGAGGAGGTTGTGATCACTCGACCCGACCGGCCCGGCCACAACCCGGCGGCACCGGTGAACTCGGGTGAACTCGCAGTTCCCGGACGGAAATCAGGAGCCACATCGACGTGAGTGTCAGCGTTGTACGCGCATCTGTCAGCCCCGGCGCACCCGTCCTGAACCGGCAACAGACCGGGGTCGGATCGGTGGCGGAGATACCCGCCGCGCCCTACGTAACCGTTGTTCTTCCCTGCTACAACGAGCAGGATCACATTGTTCGCGAACTGGAGCGGATCACCGCCGCAATGGACGCCAGCGGCTACAGCTATGAACTGTTGGTCATTGACGACAAGTCAACCGACAACACGCTGGCGCTGCTGCGCGGCGTGATTCACCGGTTCCCGAAAATGAGGTTGATTTCGTTCCGCCGCAACGGCGGGTCGGGCACCGCACGCCGGATCGGCACGCAGGACGCCCGCGGGACGATCGTGGTCTGGACCGATGCGGACATGACCTACCCGAACGAGCGGATCCCGGAGTTCGTCCGCCATCTCGACGCCCATCCCGACGTCGACCAGGTCGTGGGCGCGCGTACCACCGAGGAAGGTACGCACAAGTGGGCGCGGGTGCCGGCCAAATGGTTCATCCGGATGATCGCGCAGCGGCTGTCCGGTATGAAGATCCCCGACCTGAACTCGGGGCTGCGGGCGTTCCGGCGGGATATCTCCCTGCCCTACCTGCGGCTGTTGCCGTCCGGGTTCTCCTGCGTGACGACGATCACGATGGCGTTCCTGTCGAACCAGCATCCCGTCGACTACATCCCGATCGACTACGCGAAACGCTCGGGCAAGAGCAAGTTCCATCCGTTCCGCGACGCGCGCCGCTACATCCTGCAGGTGCTCCGGATGGTGATGTACTTCGACCCGATAAGAGTGTTGATGCCGATCGCCTTGTGGATCATGGGGTTGGGTTTCGTGAAGCTTGTCGTCGACCTGGTCCGCTATGACCTGCGGGTCACCACGTCCACGCTGCTGGCGATTCTCGTCGGTTTCCAGATCGTCGTGCTCGCTCTGATCGGTGATCTCGTGGCCCGTTCCCGCAGTGACAACTGATTTCGTGGCGATGATTCTGTGGCGAAAACTGATCCCGCGGTGACAACCGACCGGTGGCGGGCGGGCGCCGGGTCGCGGGCGCGGATCGCGATCGTCGGTCCGACCCACCCCTACAAGGGGGGCGTCGCCCAGCACACGACCGAACTCGCGCACCGGCTCGCGGCGCGCGGACACGACGTCCGCATCGAGTCCTGGTCGGCGCAGTACCCGGCCCGGCTCTACCCGGGCCAGCAGCGGGTGAGCGATCCCGAGACGGAACCGTTCCCGGCGACGTCCTACCCGCTGTCGTGGCGACGGCCGGACTCGTGGCTGCGGCTGGGCCGGCGGCTTTGCTCCGGCGTCGACGCCGTGGTCGTCGTCATGATCACCCCGATCCAGGCGCCGGCCTACCTGGGCATCCTTGCCGGCCTACGACCGGCGGAGAACAGCGTCGCCGCTCTGCGGCCGGCGGGCCCGCGGCCGGGAGGTGCCCCCGCGGCGGGCCCGTGGCCGGTGGAGGACGGCCTTGCCGGTCTGCGGTCAGGGGATGTCCCGGGGGGCCCGCGGCCGGCGGAGGACAGTCTCGCCGCCATCCGTGGGCCGAGGGGTGTTCCCGCCGGCCGCGGGCCGGGGAACGGGCCGGTGGTTCTCGCGTTGTGTCACAACGTGCTGCCACACGAGCGGCGCGCCTTGGACGAGCCGCTCGTGCGGGCGGTGCTGCGCCGGGTGTCCGGGGTCCTCGTACACACGCCGGCCGAGGCCGAGC
>NZ_CAAAFO010000032.1:27546-30571 GCF_900634715.1 Candidatus Protofrankia californiensis
TCACCTGCCGTGGATCCCCCCACCGCGGATCCTCCTGCCGTGGAGCCCGATGCCGTGGATCCCCACGCTGCGCGACATCGGTACGGCCCTCCCGGCCGGAGGCTGTTGTTCTTCGGGCTGGTCCGGCCGTACAAGGGCCTGGACGTCCTGCTGCGGGCGCTCGCCGCCGGCCCGCCCGACGTGCGCCTGACGGTCGCCGGGGAGTTCTGGGGCGGGGTCGGGGACACCCGCAGGATGATCGACGAGCTCGGCCTGGCCGGGCGGGTGGACCTGCGTCCCGGCTATGTGCCGGCCGCCGACGTGCCGGCCCTGTTCGCGGCTGCCGACGCCGTGGTCCTGCCGTACCGGTCGGCGACGGCGACCCAGAATGTCGATCTTGCCCACCGGTACGGCCTGCCGGTGGTGGCGACCGCTGTCGGCATGCTGGCGCAGGCCGTGCGGGACGGGGTGGACGGCCTGCTGGCCACCCCGGGCGACCCGATGTCGCTGGCCGCCGCGCTGCACCGGCTGTACGAACCGGGCATGCTCGACGCCCTGCGCGCCCAGGTCGTCCCACCGGATGTGGACGCGGCGTGGGATCGCTATCTGACGGTGCTCTGCGACGCGCTCGGCCGGCGATGAGACGGCTATGAGACAGCGATGAGACGTTGTGCTTCGAGCAGCTGAGAACAACGTGCCCACCGTTACTATGCGTCAGATTCTTTGATCGGGGGCAACTGTTGGGTGGCCAAGGGTGCTCGTGCATTCGATCGTGGGTCCGTGGTTGACGGTTGTGAATTAGCGAACTTTTGTTTGGGTAAAGCGTCGGGCGGTGTTTTCCGCCGTCGGCGTGATGCATCGGCAACAAATTTCGCGCAACATCGACGGGGGACATCCAGGAGTAGTGGCGCAACGGCGGACGGTGTGGCACGGTGGGCCCTGTGAACATGACGGGGTGACATCCGCCCAGCCGATGGTGGCGGGCCTGCGCCGTTCCGTCTCTCACCGCTGATTCTCTCACTGTTGTTTTCTTTCGTTGTTGTTTGCTGCGCGTTCATGTGGGCGTGCAGGTCACCCCATGTCTTCTTCGGATTGTGCCGTGTGCCGGCGCGATCTGCCGGGTCCTGGGTTCTCCACTCTTGTCGTGCCGTTTTCGTGCCTGTTTTCCGGCATGAACGCGGCTCCTTGGTTCCTGAGTTCTTGGGAGTGCGCCCATGGTCGGCCGGCGGCATTCTGCCCAGCGTCCGCGGATGTTTCGTGGTGTCTACTGACGGTTTGCGCGCCGGAGGTTGACCGCCATCTCCATCGGGCTGGTGCCGCTACTGGTGCTGACCACGTTGGCGGTCGTGCAGCTGGCCGGCGGCGCGGACCGGCCGGCGCCGCTGCTGAACCCGTTCCGGAACGTGGCGTTGCCGCAGAGTTCGAACGGCAGCGCGGCGGGCCGGCAGAGCCAGGTGCCGACGGCGCGGTCGCAGACGGCGTCGGGGGTGGCGCCGTCGGCGGAGCAGGTGCGCGCGCAGGTACCGACGGTTGCGGGCGCGGTGCCGACGACGGTGCGGGAGCCGGAGCGTCCGGTGGATCTGCCGAAGCCGGATCCGGCCGCGGGTGTGGCGAGGTTCGGTCCGGCCCGGACGATGGACATGGGTGCTCCGCCGGTGGAGTGGGGGGTGCTGCCGGGGGCAGGCGGCGCCACCAGGCCAGGTGGAGGTGCCGGACCGGCGGACGGCATGGAGTGACGAGTTCCGCAATCCCGACGGGACGTACACCACCCGGGTGTATTCGGTGCCGAAGCGGTTCACCGATGCCGGCGGCAAATGGGTGGATATCGACACGAACCTGGTCGCGGCGGGCGGGCGGCATCGGGCGGCCGCGGTGGAGCATGCCGTCGATGTCGCGGACACCGCTGATGATCCTCGGCTGGTGGCGGTGCAGGTGGGTGCGGGTGCGTCGGTGTCGTTCGGTATCGCCGGTGCGCAGCCGGCGCGCAGCGTCGTCGACGGGCCGACCGCTTCATATGCGCAGGTGCGCCCGTCGTCGGACGTGGAGCTGTCCGGGACGCTGTCGGGAGTGAAGGAGACGCTGGTCCTGCATGGGGTGGATGCCCCGACGCGGTGGACGTTCCCGTTGGCGTTGGAGGGCCTGACAGCGGCGGTGGACGCGACGTCGCAGCAGGTCTCTCTCACGGATGCCGCGGGTGTGGTGAAGGCGGTGATTCCACGGGGATCCATGGAGGATTCCGCGATTGATTCGCACGTGGGCAGCGGGGCGTATTCGGAGGGTGTGCGTTATTCCCTGGTGACGGGAGCGGACGGCCGGACCGCGTTGTAGGTGGATCTGGATGCGCAGTGGCTGGCGGATCCGGCGCGGGTGTTTCCGGTGCGGGTGGATCCGTCGGTGGAGGTGCTGCAGGCGTGGGCGGATGACACCTATGTGTCGTCGGCATTTCCGAACTCGCACTACAACACCTTGGACGACATTCACGTGGGTACCTACAACGGTGGTGCCGACGTGAACCACGGGTACATCAACTGGCAGGGCACGGCCGCGGTGAACCAGGTCAACGTGCTGGACGTGCAGGTGGCGCTGCTGAACAGCTGGTCGTGGTCGTGGTCGTGCGACGCGCGGGACGTGAGCCTGTACGAGGTGAACCAGTCCTGGGACGGCACGACCATGCTGTGGCCGGGGGCGGCGATCGGCCCGGAGGTGGCGCGCAGCAGTTTCGCCCACGGCTATTCGGGATCCTGCCCGGCGGGCTGGGGGACGTTCCAGGACTCCCGGCTGACCGCCCTGGTGGACGATTGGACGCACGGGCGGAAAGTGAACACGGGCACGTCGGTGCGGGCGAGTACGACGGACAACTATGCGTGGAAGAAGTTCCTGTCGAACAACACCGCGACCGCGGCGAACCGCCCGCAGATGTCGATCACCTACACGCCGTACGGTGCGCAGTACTCCTACCCGTCGGGCAGCCCGGTATGGCAGCAGCAGCTGACGAACAGCCAGCAGGGCAAGATATGGGGCTCTTCGCAGTTGGCCGGATTCTGTG
>NZ_CAAAFO010000032.1:31021-31468 GCF_900634715.1 Candidatus Protofrankia californiensis
TGTAGCGGGCACGGCGTTGCTGACTGGCGACGGTGCGCAGGCCGAAGGCGACCCGGTAGACGAGCTTTGCCAGGCGATTCACACCCTCGGCCGCGGCATTGGACAGGCCATGAAAGACCACGTTGGTGATCTCGACACGCCAGTCGGAGACCGTTTCCGCGATGGTGACGAGTTCGGGGATGGTCGCGCCGACAGTCGCGCAGAAGGTGAGGAACCTGGTCAGGGCCCTGTCGATGTCGCTGCGGCAGGTCGCCAGGCCGGTGCGGGCCGGGGAGAGCTCGAGCAGGTCGAGCAGCAGGTTCTTCGCGCGCCAGGCGGTGCCGATCTCGAAGCAGGCCATCCCGCCGAGAGCGGCGAGCGTGGTCAGGATCTTGCCGCGGCCGGTGGGGGTGAGCGTGGCGGGGCCCCGCAGAAGCAGCTTCTTGATCTGGTGTTCGGGGTCGGTGG
>NZ_CAAAFO010000033.1:0-3426 GCF_900634715.1 Candidatus Protofrankia californiensis
GCCTTTGCGACCTACAAGAAGGAACTCATCCACACCCGCCCCTGGCCCACCCTGGCCGACCTGAAAAAAGAGACCGCCGACTGGGTCGAGAACTACTTCAACGCAACACGCCGCCATTCCACCCTAGAATACTTGACACCCAGGGAATACGAGCTAGGCTACAGGAACATCAGCCAACTGGCAGCCTAAAAGGGCGTCCAGAAAAGCGGAAACACTCCAGTCACCGTGGCCATTGTCCTGGACGTCATCCACGTCCTGGAATATCTGTGGAAGGCCGCCTGGTCGTTCTTCTACCACGGCGACACCGACGCCGAGATCTGGGTCGCCGACCAGGCCGGCAAAATCCTGGACGGCAAGGCTGGCACGGTCGCCGCCGGAATCCGCCACCGCGCCACCCGCAACGGCTACTCCACAACCGAGCGTAAAGGCGCCGACACCGCCGCCGGCTACCTCACCGCCAAGAAGCCCTACCTGGACTACCAGACCGCGCTGACCAGCGGATGGCCGATCGCCACCGGCATCATCGAAGGCGCCTGCCGCCACCTCGTCAAAGACCGCATGGACATCACCGGGGTCCGCTGGGGACTCGACGGCGCCGAAGCCATCCTCACCCTGCGTGCCCTGGTCTCCAACGGCGACTTCAACTCCTACTGGCGCTACCACCTGAACCAGGAACGCCACCGCGTCCACCACACCCGCTACCAGGACCCCACACACCCACAGAATGATCAAATCACTCTAAAAGAGGCTCTTGTGATAGATCAGTGGGTATCTAATCTATCACAAGAGCCCTAAAAGAGCCATACTCATATTCATTGGTGATCAGTCTAGATCAACAATTTCTCCTTAATATAGCTGTTGAGAAGGCAAGCGATTACCGTGATGTCATGCCTCCGATCTCTTTGTTGTGGCGCAGCGCGGAACTGATAGGTCTCGATGCGGCGCTGGAGTTCCAGCACGCGTCGAGTCGCTTGCCGTTTACTTCGGATCTATTGGTTGGATATCCTCGCCTGCGGCCGGAAAGTAGACGGATCAGTGCGATGTATTATATTGAATCGGATGATCAAGATGGTTTTATTTATCGATGCACCAAGTAGCGCTGACGAGGCTTTGAAGCGTCCCGGGTAGAGCGATGATTTGAGGTGGTAGACGGACTGGATGAAACGTACCCCGCTGCACTACGCAGCGGCGGACGACGATGTTTCTCGGGTGGTACATCTCCTTGTGGAAGGGTACGAGCCGTATGCTGTCGATGTCGACGGATCTACGCCGTTGCATTTTGCCGCCCAGAATTATTCCGTCGCGGCGGCGCACGCTCTCCTGGATAGCGGTTCGATGATCGACAGTGTGAACAAATTTGGTAACACGCCATTGTTCTGCGCTGTTTTTACTCGCGTGGTCGAGGTGGCCTTATTGTTCTGCTGCGGGCGCGTGGGGCGGATCCCTGGCGGGTCAACAATTATGGACAGACCCCGGTGGGGCTTGCTCGGCTGATCGCGAACTATCCGATCGCGCAGTTTTTTGAAGATCTTCCGGAGAAGGCTCTTTGACGGGAGCGAGCGAGTTCCATCGTCGGACTGACGGCTATTCTGCGTAACATTCGGTGATCAGGATCGGGTCGTCTCCGCTCCCGGCGCCGGACGGGGGCCGGACAAGAAATCTTGAACCGGCTCTTGCTGGGAGTATGCCTTTCAGGTCTGCCGGACCGACGACGCCGCGGCTGCGGACTTAACGGCGTCTTCGAGGCGGCGGATTACCTCCGGGCCGATCATTGCGTCGACCTTGATGCCAGCGCGGCGTTGAAACGCCTGCACCGCGTGCTCGGTTCCCGTGCCTGGGATGCCGTCGATCGGCCCCCTGTAGTAGCCGAGGACCCGCAGGTACTCCTGAATTTGCCTGATCACACGACGCCGGATGACGCGGGACTCGAGCCAATCATCGACAAGGCTTCCGCTGCGTGAGAGCAGGCTCCGCGCCACACGTTCAACCCCGACCGCCACCGACAGGTATGCCCGGTCCGGCTCTCCCCAGCTAGTGATCGGCTTTGTATCTTCAGGCAGTACCTGTAGGCGCGCGACCGGCAGGTGTTCCCAGCGACATGGGCGAACGACCACGGGAACCAGCGCCAAGCTGTCTCGATCGTGCAGCTCAAGCGCCCTACGCAGCTCCCGGCCATACGCGTACTCCGAGGCGACGAAGTCCGCGGACAGGAGAGCGATCACTATGTCCGCCGACTCGAGGCGAGAGCTGATCTCCGAGTCCCAGCCGGCCCCGGGCAGAAGCTCGCGGTCATACCAGTCCGCGACGATCTGCTCATGACGAAGTGGCGCGAGGTGCTTGTGTAGCTCCGCCAGGATCGGCTCGTCCTCGTGAGCGTAGGAGTAGAAGATCTTGAGTGAGCCACGAGAAGCGACGCTGCGCCCGCTCCACGGGCGCTCCGACGCTCGCATAGTCAGGCCGCCCGACTCGCCCGGTGCCCGGCCGGCATCCACCTGGTCTCTCGCATCACGGTCTCTCGCATCACGCCCGCCTTCACTGCAAGCACCGTGTCTCGCCCGGCGAGAACGTACGGCGAAAGTTTAACCTCGATACACTCATCACACTCCGCGCTCCAGCTTGTCCGCGACGGATGAGGTTTCGCTTCGGACTGCCGGCGGGTGGCCGCGTGGAGTTGGACGAGGGGTCTCGTGTCGTCGGTGCGCGGGTCGGGGCCGGGTAGCGGTTCGTCGTCGAGATGCCGGCCCGTCTTGCAGCCTGCCATGCGCAGCTTGCGCGCCCGCTCCGCGTATGGCAGGCACCTGCTCAGCCGCCGGCGCAGCGTCGCGGTCATGGTCTGCCGGACGGTTTCCAGCGGCACGCCCTGCGTGACGATCGACCCCGCGGCCAGCGCCTCCGGCTCGTGCAGGAGCCCCGGCACCAGGTGTTCGGGGCGGATCTCGTCCTTGCCCGCGGGCTTCGTTCTGCGCTGCCGTCACGACGTTTCTCGCCCGCTCGGTGAACCGGCCGGATTCCTGGCTAGGATCGAGATCCGATGGTTCGTCGGGGGAAGCACTCGACCGGGTCGACCAGGTTCCAGTTCCTCGACCTCGATCTCGACATCCGGCAAGCACCACGCCCTGATCCTGATCCGGGCCGAGACGAGCGGTATCGGGTGCAACGCGGTCCGTGCTGACAACATCTTCCTACGACGGGTAGGACAAAATCAGCGTCATGGGAACAGATCTTGCGACGACCCTGGGCACCCAGGAGACTGCCAACCTGGAGTTCAAACGGGAGATCAGGGACCGTAACGCCATCCGCGAGGCGATCTGTGCTCTGGCCAACGATCTGCCGGGGCTGGGCCGCGGATTCCTGATCATCGGCGTCGACAAGTCTGGTAGGCCGGTCGGGCAGGTCGACACCTCGGATCAGGCGCTGCTCGGGCTC
>NZ_CAAAFO010000033.1:3761-6789 GCF_900634715.1 Candidatus Protofrankia californiensis
TGAGCCGGGCGGTGTATCAGGGGCAACCGGTCGTCCAGATCGACGTCAGTGCGTCCCGCACCCCGCCGGTCCGGTTCGACAACGTCGTCTGGGTGCGGCCGGGACCGTCGACCCGCAGGGCGACCCGCGACGACGAGCGGGTGCTCTCCGAGCGGCGGCGCTCCTTTGAGACGCCGTTCGACGTCCGTCCCGTCGCAGGCAGCACCACCGACGACCTCGACCTCGGTCTCTTCCGGTCGGACTACCTACGCTCCGCGGTCGACCCGTCGGTCCTGGACGAGAACGGTCGGCCGACCGAGCAGCAGCTGGCGTCACTGCGGCTCGCCGACACCGATGGCACCCCGACCGTCCTTGGTCTCCTCGTCGTCGGACTGGACCCGAGCGCGCAGATTCCCGGCGCCTACGTCCAGTTCATCCGGTACGAGGAGATCGATGTCAGTGGTGTCGTCTTGGATGAGCAGGAGTTCCGGGTCAATGTCATCAACGCGGCGGAGCGGCTGGAGACCCTGTTCAAGGGACACCTGCACACCCGACTGATCGAGGTGAGCGGGTTTCGCGAGGAGCCGAGGCCGGACTACCCGATCGAGGCGCTCCGAGAGGTGTGCATGAACGCGATCATGCACCGCAACTACGAGTCGTCGAACGCGCCGGTCCGCGTTGCCTGGTTCGATGACCGGATCGAGGTGACCAATCCCGGCGGACCATTCGGCCAGGTCCGGTCGGACAACTTCGACCGGGTCAATGACTACCGGAACCCCTCGCTTGCCGCCGCGATGAAGTCGCTGGGATACGTCAACCAGTTCGGCCGGGGTATCGGGCGTGTCCGGGCTTCGTTGCGCCGGAACGGCAATCCCGAACCTGAGTTCATCGTCGACGACGCCTCGTGGACCGTGACCCTGAGGAGCGCGACGTGATCTCGGTGGCGCTGTTCAACAACAAGGGTGGGGTGGGGAAGACGACCCTCACCTACCACCTCGCGCACATGCTCCAGCGGCTCGGGAAAAACGTTCTTGCCGTGGACCTGGATCCCCAGTCAAATCTGACGGCAGCCTTTCTTGATGAAGAGAAACTCGAGCTGATCTGGCGGGAGTCCAACGGGTCGACGTGGTCGGCCGGGCAGGGCGATGCCGACAGCGCTACCACGGTCGCTGCCGCTGTCAGGCCAATCATGGAAGGCATGGGGGACATTCGTCCGTGTGAGCCCGAACAGATCGCGGACGGGCTCTGGTTGCTTGCCGGTGACCTGACGTTGAGCGCTTTCGAGGATCGGTTGAGCGAAGCCTGGCCCAAGGGCTTCACCGGGGACCCCGCTGCGCTGCGGACGACAACGGCGTTCTACCGGATCATTCAGGTTGCCGCTCGACAGGTCAGGGCCGATGTCGTGCTTATCGATGTCGGTCCGAATCTCGGCGCAATCAATCGGGCGGCTCTGCTCGCCGCCGACACTGTGCTCGTTCCGCTGGCGGCGGATCTGTTCTCCCTCCGAGGACTGCGAAACCTTGGACCGACCCTCCGGATGTGGCGGAGGACCTGGCACGGCAAGGTGCTCCCGGACCTCCCACCCGGGATCGATGCACCGCCTGGGCGAATGACTCCCCTCGGTTACGTCATCATGCAGCCGACGATGCGCTTGGACCGCCCCGTCAAGGCGTACCAGCGATGGCTCGACCGCATTCCTCAGGTCTTCGCGTCGGCCGTGCTAGATGAACCGGAGGCGAACACAAGCCCCAGATCGTATGAAATCGCAACGCTACGCAATTATCAGAGCCTGATGCCGCTCTCGCACGATGCGCGCAAGCCGATGTTCGACCTGAGAACCGCAGACGGCGCGCTCGGCAGTACCCAGACGCTTGTCAACCGGTGCTACCACGACTTCCGATCGCTCGCCAAGAAGCTCCTGCAAAGACTGGACTCGGCGCGGGCTGAGAGCTGAGCTCGATCCAGCGCATCCAGGCTGGGGGGCTCTCGCCCAGGTCGCTGGGACGGTTTGCGCACGGATGCTCCTGCGACATCAGCACGCTGGATACCTACAGGCTCTACCCGCACGACCGGTTCAATGTCGGGACCGCCGACGGCAGCCAGCTGTGCCGTCTCGGTGACAAGGCGGGGATGGCGGGCCCGGCCCAGGCGGGTATCTGACTCCAAGGGGTGTCCTTAGTTTCACTTAGCTCCTATCTGACCGTGCAGTGGCGCCGTAGCCTCAGATCAGTATCACCGGCGGCCCGGCGGCAACGCCGGCGCCGACCTCGCCGGTGACAGCTGGCCAAGCCTCGGGCGGGAGGAGTTCGATTGGGTCTCAAAGATCCCTGAGGAGCTGGTCTCGGCGCGTGCGCGACGGCGCCACGCCGGCCCGTACCGGGCCGGGCCGCGCTCGTGCTTGCCATCGCTGACCGGACATCGCTGATCCCCGCCGCTGCCACGGCGCTGGCCGATGAGGCGTCGAGTGCCATAGTCCGCTTCGATGCCGAGCTCGGTGCCGCGACCGCGTCCTTTGCCTCGGTTCTGCTCCGCTGCGAGTCCGCGTCCTCGTCGAGGATCGAGAACCTCCCCTCAGGCGCGAAGGCCATCGCGCTCGCCGAGTTGGGCAGCACCGACGAGCGCAACGCCACCGCGATCGTCGGGAATGTCGCCGCGGTGAAAGCCGCCCTGGACCTGGCCGACCGCCTTGATCAGGGCGCGATCCTGGCCATGCACTCGGCTCTCATGACCAGGCACGCCCCGAGGATCGCCGGCCGGTGGCGCGAGGAGCAGGTGTGGATCGGTGGGGATTCCTACGGCCCGCACGCCGCCGCCTTCGTTCCGCCGCACCACCGTCACGTCCCCGCTCTGATGGACGACCTGGCGCGGTTCATCAGCAGGACCGATCTGCCGTCGCTGAGCCAGGCCGCGATCGCGCACGCCCAGTTCGAGACGATCCACCCGTTCCCCGACGGGAACGGCCGTACCGGCCGGGCGTTGATACACGCGATGCTGCGTGGCCACGGACTGACCCGTAACGTCACCGTGTCCCGGTCTCCGCCGGGCTGCT
>NZ_CAAAFO010000033.1:7109-12546 GCF_900634715.1 Candidatus Protofrankia californiensis
AGCGCCCGGCGGCTTGCCGATGTGCTCCCGCGGCAACCAGTCGTCGACGCGCGCACGGTGGCCGCCGAACTCAGCGTCACCCCGCAGAACGCGCGACGCGCCATCGCGCCACTCGCCGAAGCGGGCATCCCCACCGAGTTCACCGGATTCACCCGCAACAGGATGTGGCAGGCCACCGCCGTGCTCGCCGCCCTCGACGCGTTCGCGGCGCGCGCCGGCCGGCGGGGAGACCCATGATCAGCAACACAATCACGGCAGCGGACGGGGGCTGGGCTGGTGTCCGCGGCATTGTGTGCTACCTGGTAGTACCTTGTGGCGCCAGCGGGATATCGTGAGTGGTATGAGCGCGCAGCCAGAGATCACCCAGCGTGACCTGCGCAACAGGCCCAAGGAGATCATGGACGCGGTTCAGGGTGGCCAGGCGTTCACGGTTACCCGCGACGGGCATCGGATCGCTGAGCTGATCCCGTTGCGGCGACGCAGGCGGTTCGTCCCGCGCAGTGAGTTCGCGGCGATGTCCCGCAGCGCCCCCGACATCTCCCTGGACGCTTTTCGGGCTGACCAGGACGCCACGGCCGATCAGGAACCGGACGACCCCTATGGCCGGTGACCACGCGCAGGGACTGCTCGACACGAACATCATGATTCTGCAAACGTCCCACAATCGGTAAGCGGTCCGGTCGCGCTGAGGGCTGATATCGCCCACCCGGCAGTCCTGAGGCCGGATCTTCCTCCGGCGGACCGTACATGATCGTTTTGTCGGTGCTGGCATTGAGGAAATTCGACAGGATGAATTTGATCTTCTGTGTCCTGTCGGTGCGCACGAGACCGTTGTCCTGTTCACCTGGCGTCTGTGCTGTTCACCTGGCGTCGCGAGGTCGAGGTGGCGGGCGGGGTCCGCCGGGGGCGGTACGCCGGCCGCGTCCGGGCCGGGGCAGACTGTCGTCCATGACGCGGGTGGCTCCGAAGGGCTCGCCGGTGGGCCCGTTGCGTGACCAGGCGCTGGCCTATGCCGGCCACCAGGTGCATGTCATGCGCCGCCGCGAGGCCGGCACGCTGCTGGCGTGGGCGGGTGAACTGGCCGGGCGGACCGTTCTGGACGTCGCCGGCGGCGACGGGTACTGGGCCGGCCGGGCGGTGCGCCGCGGGGCTCGGGCGGTATGCCTCGACCTCGCCCGCGGCAAGCTGGAGTTCGGCCGCCGGCTGCATGGGCGTCCCGCGCTCGTCGAGGGGGACGCCCTGGCCCTGCCGTTCGCGGAGGGATCCTTCGACGTGGTGATGTCGGTCTGTGCGATCGAGCACTTCGACGACGGCCCGTCCGCGCTCGCGGAGATGGCCCGGGTGCTCAGACCGGGTGGGGACCTCGTCATGTCCGCGGACGCCCTCAGCCGCGCCGACCAGTGGCCGGAGCTGTTCGCCCGGCACCGGGAGCGGTATCACGTCAAACAGACCTACGCCGGCGACCACCTGGCGAAGCTGCTGGACGAGCGCGGTCTGACGGTCGTGCGCCAAACCTACATGTTCCGCTCGCGGCGGGCCGAGCGGCTCTACCTGACGCTGTCGGCCAAGGGCGGGCGGGCCGGCTGGAACGCGGCGGCTCCGCTGTCACCGATCGTCGCCCGTTCCGACCGGCGCAACCCCGACGGCCACGGCAGTGTGGTGCTGATCCACGCCCGCAAGCGGCAGCCGTGACCGTCCGCCACAGGACCGGCCGCGACAGGACCGTCAGCCAGGGGAGCGTCCACCACGGGGCCGTCCGCCACGAGGCCATCCACTACGGCACCGGCCGTCAGGGGGCTGGTGGTGTGTCGGGAAAATGCTCCTCCGTGCGGGTTGGATTTCTCGTCGACCAGATGCTGGCGTCGGTGCCCGGCGGGACCGGGCGGTATTCGGCGGAGCTCGCCGCCGCGCTCGTCCGGACGGCGAGGCCGGGCGAGGCCGTCGTCAGCTGGTGCGCCTGGCGTCCGGAGGTCGGCATGGCCGGAGCGGCCGTGCCAGGCGTCCTCGGTCCCATCCGGCTGCCGCTTCCCCGCCGGGGCCTTGCCGCCGCCTGGCAGCGCGGCCACGGCCCGGCGCCGACCGGCGTGGACATCGTCCACGCTCCCACCCTGCTCGTCCCGCCCCGGCGGCCCGGGGTGCCGCTGGTCGTCACGATCCACGACGCCGTGCCGTGGACCCATGCGCACACCCTCACCCCGCACGGTGCCCGCTGGCACCGGCGGATGGGCGTCCGGGCGGCCCGCCACGCCGATGCCGTGATCGTCCCCACCAGGGCCGTCGCAGCCGACATCCGGGCGCATCTGCCGATCCCGGCCGACCGGCTGCACGTCATCGGTGAGGGGGTGAGCGAGGCGGTCGGGCAGGTCCCGGTGGACGCCGCCGCCCGCGCCGGGCGTCTCGGCCTCCCCGACGGCGGATATCTGCTCACCCTCGCCACCCTGGAGCCGCGCAAGGGCCTGGACACGGTGCTCGCCGCGCTGCGCGACCCGGCCGCGCCCGACCTGCCGCTGGTGCACGTCGGCTCGCCGGGCTGGGGCGGGCTGGACCTGCGGGTCGAGGCCGCCCGCCTCGGCCTCGACCCCACCCGGCTGCGGCTGCTCGGGCGCCTGGACGACGCCGACCTCGCGGTCGTGCTGTCACGGGCGACCGCGCTGCTCGCGCCGAGCCGCTCGGAGGGCTTCGGGCTGCCGCTCGTCGAGGCGATGGCCCACGGCGTCCCCGTGATCGCCTCCGACATTCCCGCGTTTGTCGAGGTCGGCGGGCCCGCGATCGTGACCGTGGCGGTGGGCGACGCGGCGGCGCTGGCCCGCGCCACCGCGTCCGTTGTCGGCGACGAGGCGTTGCGTCGCCGACTGGGCGCGGACGGACGAGCGAGAGCGGCGGCATTTACCTGGAACGGGGCAGCGGAATCGGTCTGGTCCCTTTACCGTCGACTTACCGGCTCCCGGGAGTTCTCGACGGGGTGACCCTCGGGGATCGGGCGCGGGCGTAGGCTTGCCTGCGGGCCGAAGTCGATGTGATCGGCAGGGCCGGACGGATCAGAGGCGATCCGTCGGGGTCGCTTCACGCGGCGTCGGTGGCCTCAAAGAACCTAGCGGTGAGTAACATGCCGCCAGTCGGAAGGAGCGCCGTGTCTCCCCGGGTGCTCGTCGACGCCACTGCGGTCCCAGCTGATCGCGGTGGCGTCGGTCGTTATGTCGACGGGCTGGTGGCGGCCTTGGATGCGGCTGGCGCCGACCTCGCGTTGGTCTGTCAACGATCGGACTACGAGCGGTACGGCCGGATAGCCCCGCACACCAACGTGGTGGCGGGGCCGGCGGCGATCGCCCACCGGCCCGCACGCCTGGCCTGGGAACAGACCGGGCTGCCGCTGGTCGCCTACCAGATCGGTGCGCAGGTCATCCATTCGCCGCACTACACGATGCCACTGCGTACCTCCCAGCCCGTATGCGTGACCATCCACGATGTCACGTTCTTCACAGAGCCGGAGATGCACACCGCCGTGAAGGGAACGTTCTTCCGGTCGGCGATGCGCACCGCCGTGCGCAAGGCCAACCGGATCATCGTTCCGTCCAAGGCCACCCGTGACGAGCTCATCCGGGTCCTCGACGGGGACTCGACCACGACCGACGTCGCCTATCACGGGGTGGAGACCGCGACCTTCCACCCGCCCACCGACGAGGACAAGCGCCGGGTCCGGCTGCGGCTCGGTCTGGGTGAGAGCCGTTACGTCGCGTTCCTCGGGATGCTCGAACCCCGCAAGAACGTGCCGAACCTGATCCGCGGCTGGGCCGAGGCCGTGCACGACCGGGCGGACCCGCCCGCACTGGTGCTCGCCGGCGGCTCGGGCTGGGACGACGACGTGGATGCCGCGGTCGCCTCGGTCCCGTCCAACCTGAAGGTCGTTCGTCCCGGCTACCTGCGCTTCTCCGACCTTCCCGGCTACCTGGGCGGGGCGTCGCTGGTCGCCTACCCGTCCCACGGCGAGGGTTTCGGGCTGCCGGTGCTGGAGGCGATGGCCTGCGGCGCACCGGTACTGACGACCCCCCGCCTCTCCCTGCCGGAAGTCGGCGGTGACGCTGTCGCCTACACCCAGCCCGACGTCGACTCGATCGCACGCGAGATGAGCGCGCTGCTCGACGACGCACAGCGGCGCGAGTCGCTGGCGGTGGCCGGTCTGGCACGGGCCCGGGAGTTCACCTGGGCGGCGAGCGCCGAGGCGCACCTGGCGAGCTACGCGCGGGCCGCCGCATCCTGACCCGACCGACCTTCCTCACCCCACCGATGCTCCCGGCCCGACCGGTGGTCGGCCACCCGATCGTCCGACCCCGCGCCATCTGACCCCGACCGCTTGACCCCGACACCTGACCGCGGCCCTGCCGGTGGCATCCTGACCCGGGCGTTGCAATCGCATATGCACACGGCGAGCAGGGACGAAGAGGGCGGTCAGTGAGCGCACAGAACGAGGCAGCCTTGACGCAGCCACAGCACGACAGGCGTGACAGCCCGGGTCCTGTGGATGCGCAGCCGCAGCTGCGCGTGGTGGTCGTGGCGTTCCATTCGGGTCAGGTGCTCGGCCCCTTCGTGGACTCCCTGGCCAAGGCCACGTCGTTGCCCTACGAGGTCGTCGTGGTGGACAACTCGCCGGTGCTGGACGCAGGCACGGCCGCCGTGGCCGAGCGCGGCGAGGTCCGGCTGTTGCGCACCGGGCGCAACCTCGGTTACGGGACGGCGGTCAACCGCGGCGCGGCCGGTAGCAGCGCCCCGTGGCTGGTCGTGGCCAACGCCGACATCACGTTCACGCCGGGATCGCTCGACGAGCTGATGGAGGCGTCCGAGCGCTGGCCGGGGGCCGGTGCCTTCGGCCCGGCGATCATCAATCCGGGGGGTGTGCTCTACCCGTCGGCCCGCGAGCTTCCCTCATTGTGGCGTGGGATCGGTCACGCTCTGTTCGGCTGGTGCTGGCCGACCAACCCGTGGACGGCGGCCTACCGCCGCGAGGGTGGTGCACTGGTCGAGACGACCGCCGGTTGGCTGTCCGGAGCATGCCAGGTGCTGCGGCGCCAGGCGTTCGAGGCGGTCGACGGATTCGACGAGGCGTACTTCATGTTCATGGAGGACGTGGACCTGGGCCGGCGGCTCGGGTTGCTCGGCTGGCAGCAGGTCTACGTACCGACCGCGGTCGTGGAGCATCTGGGCGGCCACTCGACGAGGCGTACCTCCCGTCGCATGGTGATCGCCCATCACCGCAGCATGTTCCGGTATCTGTCCCGGCAGTACTCGACACCGCGCCACCTGCCGCTTCGGGTCCTGCTCGGGGTGGGACTCGGCCTGCGCCTGCTGGTGGCCGTGGCGCTCGCCGACGACAGCGCGGGTGCCCGCGCGACTCAATCCACCGACGCCCTCCCGGCCCGAAGCGCGGACTCGGTTCGAAGCG
>NZ_CAAAFO010000033.1:12607-16660 GCF_900634715.1 Candidatus Protofrankia californiensis
GCTGATCCGGCTCGGAACACGGACCCGGCCCGTGGGGGGACCTGGTCCGAGGCCGCGCCCGAACCGGGGTCGGTCACCGCATCGGGATGAGCTCTACCGCATCGGGACGAGTTCGTTCAGCCGGCCGGCCACGACGGAGATCATCGCGCTGGTGAGGCGGGGAGCCGCGGTTGCCTCCTCGACGATGGCGCGTACCCGGTCCGCCCGGGCACCGGTGGTGATCCGGTCGATGGCCGCGTCCAGATCGAACTCGGGTGCGGCCATGGCGGCCTCGGTCAGCTCCGAGCGGGCCCGGGCGACGTCCGCCCGCAGGGTCGCGGCGGCCATGTGCTCCCAGCGTGACTGGCCGGGTGGTTGTGCGCCACGGCCGATCAGGTGCGCCAGGCCGAGGCGGCCGAGCCCCAGCCTCGTCCCGATGGCGGTGTGGGCGTGCAGCACGTCACTCGGCTCAAGGTCGTTACGCAGGGCCACGTCGACGATGTCCAGGGCCGGGCTCATCGCGTCCAACCAGGCTATGCGTTCGGCCAGCCGTGCGGGCAGGCCGCGTTCGTAGAGCTGTTCGGCAAACCGCAGGATGGCGGTCAGTTCCTGGTCGGACCCGACGGTGGCCAGCACCGTGGGCAGCGCCGCGGCGACCTCGGCCATCCCCTCGGCGTAGCGGGTGGTTTCGGCCGTGATGTCCAGGGGCGACCGGCGGGAGCGCAGCAGCCACAGCGTGGCCTCCTCCTGGACGAAGTGGCAGTGCAGCAGGGCCTCGGCGGCCGGGTCGGTGGAACCCACGGTCGGGCGCGGGCGGCTGCCCTCACCCAGGCCCTCACGGAGGTCTTCGCCGAGGCAGTGCGCGTCGAGGGCGTCCCAGATGCCGGTGAGGCCGAGCAGGTTGCGGGTGATGACGAACGCACGCGTGCTCTGGACCGTGTCCGCGCCGGTCAGCTCCCGCATGCGGTGCAGGAAGCCGGCGCCGACCCGGTCGATGATCGAGTTGGTGAGCTGGGATGCGACGATCTCCCGCCGCAACGGGTGATGGTCGAACTGCTCGCGCAGCCCCGTCCGCAGGGGCGCCGGCAGGTAGGCGTCCAGGGTGGGTTCGAGTGCCGGATCGTCGGGAAGAGCCGCGTCCAGCAGCGCGCGGGCGACCGTCCGTTTGGCGTAGGCGTGCAGGATAGCGATCTCCGGCCGCGTGTAGGTGCGTCCCGCGGCGACCCGGGCGGCCATCTCGTCGGCATCCGGGAGGGTCTCGACGTCCAGGTCGAGCTCACCGGTCTCGACCAGATGGTCGATGAACCGGGACAGCCCGTCCGCCGTGGTCGTGACATGGCGTTCCGCCGCGCTCAGCGCCAGGGCCTGGCGGGCGCAGTTGACCAGGACCGCCCGGACGACGTCGCCGGTGGCGGTGGCCAGCAGCCGCTCGCGTTCGGCCCGGTCGATCACGCCTTTCCCGACGGCCAGCTCGAGGCCGATCTTGATGTTGACTTCGCGGTCGGAGCAGTCGACGCCGCCGGAGTTGTCCACGAAGTCGGTGTTGCAGCGTCCGCCGCGCAGGGCGAACTCGATCCGGGCGGCGTCGGTGAGGCCGAGGTTGCCGCCCTCGGCCACGACCCGGCAGCGCAGCTGCCGGGCGTCGACCCGCATCCCGTCGCGGGCCTTGTCCCCGACCGAGGCGTGGTCCTGCCCGCCGGCCTTCACCCAGGTGCCCACCCCGCCGTTCCACAGCAGGTCGACCGGTGCGCGCAGGATCGCCCGGACCACGGCGTCGGCGGGCAGCGTGTCCTCGCCGACGCCGAGCAGCTCCCGCACCTCGTCGGTCAGCTCGATCCGCTTGGACGACAGCGGGAAGACACCTCCGCCGGCCGACAGGGCCGTCCGGTCGTAGTCGTCCCAGCTGCTCGACGGAAGCGACGCCAGCCGCCGGCGTTCGGCGAACGACCGGGCCGGGTCGGGATCGGGGTCGAGGAAGATGTGCCGATGGTCGAAGGCGGCCACCAGACGGAGATGGCGGGAGAGCAGCATCCCGTTGCCGAAGACGTCCCCGGACATATCGCCGATGCCGACGACCGTCAGGGGTTCGTGGTCGGCGTCGACGCCGAGCTCGGCGAAGTGACGGCGGACCGATTCCCACACGCCTCGGGCGGTGATGCCCAACGCCTTGTGGTCGTACCCGCTGCGGCCACCCGAGGCGAAGGCGTCGCCGAGCCAGTAGCCGTTGGCCGCCGCCACCCGGTTGGCCAGATCGGAGAAGCCTGCCGTGCCCTTGTCGGCGGCGACGACCAGGTAGCTGTCGGGACCGTCGTGGCAGACCATCCCCGGCCGGCACCGGGTCGCGCCGTCGACCCGGTTGTCGATGAGGGCCAGCAGCGCCTCCATGAACTGCGTGTAGCAGGACTCGGCGAGCCGGGCGAGTTCCCCGGGGTCCGACGGCGGCCGGCGCAGCACGAACCCGCCCTTTGCCCCGTCGGGCACGATGACGGCGTTCTTGACCCGCTGGGCCTTCATCAGGCCGAGGATCTCGGTACGCAGGTCCTCCTGGCGATCGGACCACCGGATGCCGCCGCGGGCCAGGCGGGTGCCGCGAAGGTGCACCGCGTCGAACCGGGTGGAGCTGACGAAGGTCTCGGCCTCCGGCAGCGGCCGGGGCAGCCACGGGAGCCCGGCCGGGGCGAGCTTGAAGGCGAGCGCGTCCCCGATGCCGCCGGGCGTCCCGTGGGCTGTTTCGCCGGCTACCGTCCGGATCTCGCCGGACGCCGGATGGTCGGGCACCGAGGAGTCGGACGCCGAGGAGTCGGACGCCGAGTAGAACGTCGTCCGGACGACCGCGAGGGCGAGATCCCGCAGCCGGCGCAGGACCGCGTCGTCGTTGATGCCCGTCACCCATCCGAGCGCGTCCTCCAGCGCCGCGTGCAGCCGCTCGGCGTCGGCCGGGTTCGCCCGCAACGGATCCATCCGGGCGTGGAACAGTGCCACCAGGTCGTGCGCGTAGAACGGGTGGGCGGTCAGGACCCGGTGGGCGTACCGGGTGCCCAGGGACGTCCCGGCCAGCCGCAGGTAACGGAACATCGCCCGCAGCAGCCGCACCTCACGGGCGGTGAGCCCGGCGGTGAGCACCAGCGAGTCCAGGCTGTCGCTGTCAACGTCCCCGCGCGCGAGACCGCTGAGGACGTCACGCAGCCCGTCCATCTGTTTGAGCGCGGCGTCGGCCAGCTCCGGTGCGGCGATCATGTGGTATTCGTCCAGGTTGACCGTGCTTCCGTCCGGGCCCGGACGGCTCGGCAGCGAGCGGTGGGTCCGCGCGCGCAGGCCCAGGTTGGCCAGCACCGGTATGACGTCGGCGATGGGCGGCTCGTGCGCCTGCCAGGCAAGCCATACCGCGAGCGTGGCGGTCCCGTCGTCGGTGCGGGCGGCGGCGAAGCCCGGTTCCCCGCCCTGGGCCAGCCCGGCCAGGGCGCTCTCGGCACCCGACAGGGTGCCTTCGTGGGAGATCCGGTAGCTGGGGGCAGACGGGCGTACCACCCCTTCAGCATCGTCAGAAGCACCGGGCTGCGCACTCCGGCACACCGCAGGCGGGACGACTTGGCCCGACGCTTCGGTGTCCGCGACGCGACGTCACCGAAATACGCGAACATCGCGCACTAGGTAGTGCGGCCTCTGCGAAACTGACGCGCCATGGACGCTGTGATGCTGGTCGGCGGACAGGGTAGCCGTCTGCGCCCGTTGACAATGTCGGCACCGAAACCGATGCTTCCGGTCGCCGGTGTACCGGTGACCGCCCACATGCTTGCCCGCGCCCGTGACGCCGGGATCACCCGTGTCGTCCTCGCGACGTCATACCGGGCCGAGGTGTTCGAGGAGTACTTCGGGGACGGCTGCGCCCACGGGCTGGAGCTGGAGTACGTCACCGAGACCGAACCGCTCGGGACCGGCGGCGGGATCCGCAACGTCGCGTCGAGACTGCGCGGCGGCCCGGACGACCCCGTGGTCGTCTTCAACGGCGACATCCTCTCCGGGCTGGACATCGCCGCGCTGGTGCGGCGTCACCGCCAGACCGACGCGGCCGTC
>NZ_CAAAFO010000033.1:17142-19004 GCF_900634715.1 Candidatus Protofrankia californiensis
GACGGCCGGGTCACCCAGTTCCTGGAGAAGACCCCCGACCCGCCGACCAACCGGATCAACGCGGGCTGTTATGTGTTCCGCCGGTCGGTGATCGATGACATTCCGGCGGGCCGCCCGGTCTCGGTGGAGCGGGAGACCTTCCCGGGGCTGCTGGACGCCGGCTTCCTGGTGGTCGGCTACATCGACAGCACCTACTGGCTGGACCTGGGCACGCCCGACGCGTTCATCCGGGGCTCACGCGACCTGGTGACGGGGCGGATCGCCTCCTCGGCGCTGCCAGGGCCCGTCGGTGACTGGCTGGCGCTACCGGGCGCGTCCGTCGCCGTCGACGCCAAGATCGGCGGGGGTGCGGTGGTGGGCGCCGGTGCAGTGGTGGGCGCCGGCGCCACCGTCGACGGCGCGGTGATTTTCGACGGCGCGATGATTGGTGAGGGCGCGTCCGTGCGGAGCTCGGTGGTGGGTGCCGGCGCGGTCATCGGGGACAGGGTGTCCCTCGAGGGGGTGGTCATCGGTGATCGTGCGCGGATCGAACCCGACAACGAGCTGCGGGCCGGCGCCCGGGTCTTCCCCGATGCCGTCCTGCGGGCGGGCGCGATCCGCTTCAGCTCCGATCGTGTCTGACGAGCCTCCCGGCCGGCCGCCCGAAGGCGTCCGATCATGCCTTCCTTCTCGGCGTTTCTCAGCGTGGCGCCGTTGAACCCGGTATGACGGACGTCCCCGGCTCGGGGGTTGTCCCGGCCGATGCGCTTGTCGGGGCCGGTTCGGTTGCCGAGCCGGCGATGGTCGGGCTCAGGTTGAGGGTCCCGCCGGAGGCACCCGACTCGGGTGCGGTGGGGGAGTCCCACGCCGCGCCGACGGGGTCCGGGTTGGCATAGGTGGCCACGAACTCCTTGATGGCCGCCTCGGACACGGTCGCGCATCGCTGTGTGCGGTCCCACGCGGTGAGCACGAAGTGCTTGTCGTCGGGGAAGTCGCCGCGTTCCCAGGGAATCGCGAGGAACCGGTCGCCAGCGGTGTCGGAGGCGGTGCGTAGCGCCGCGACCTGGTCGTCGGGGAGCTTCGGGTCGTACCAGCCGATGATGAAGCCGTGTTCGAGACTGTGCACGGCGCGTTCGATCCGCAGGTTCGGGATGCGCTCGTAGAAGTGGTAGGCGTCCGGCAGAGGGTCGGCGTCGTGGTTACCGGACGACGGCGGGGCCACGTCGTAGTTGACGGTCTGGTTCGCCGCGACGTGGGTGTTACCGCGTGGCGCGTCGTTGACGACCCCGGTGCATCCGGCTGCTGCCGCAGCCTTGCCCGCCGACGTGACATGGCCGATCGAGTGGCTTGCGTTCTGTGACCTGTTCTCCGACACGGCGTAGATGATGATGCCGGCCAGCAGCACGAGCGCGACGATGCCGCTGGAACCGTAGATCAGGAGGGAACGGCGCCGCTCTTGGCGTCGCTGTTCGCGCCGGAGCGCCTCCAGCCGTGCATTGCGTTCCGCGCTCTTTTTGCCCACGGCGCCCAATCCTACGGAGTGTCGAATACCACGTCCGTACCCCGTCCTGGTCACGAGGTTCCGGTCATGGGGTTCCGGCCGCGAGGTTCGGACTATCCGGTGATGACGAGTTATCTGGTGACGACGAACGGCGTGACATCGGGGGTCGGGCGTTGTCCGGGTGGATGCGCTGGATGGCCGATCCCCACCGCTCCCATGGGCTGCCAGCCCGCCGGCAGCCGCAGGACCGCACGGACCACGTCCGGGCAGAACAGGGTGCTCGACACCCAGCATGACCCCAGACCCTCCGCGGCCAGGCAGACCAGCATGTTCTGCACGCCGGCTCCCATCGCGACCAGGAACATCCGCTCCTCGGCGGCGG
>NZ_CAAAFO010000033.1:19402-22419 GCF_900634715.1 Candidatus Protofrankia californiensis
TGACCGCGGCGGGGCCGAGACCGTCCGCGCGCAGGTCCGCCGCCCAGGCCTCGGCCATCCTCGCCAGCAGCTGGTCACGGGCGTCGGTCACGACCACGAACCGCCACGGGGTCGTGTGGTGCGGGGCGGGAGCGGTCACGGCCGCGGCAAAGGCGCGCTGGAGGGCCTGCGGATCCACGGGTGCGTCGCTGAACTCGCGGACCGTCCGCCGGGCGGTGACCGCTGACCGCCGGGCCTCGACGGTGCCGAGCCGGAACATGTCCTCGGCTGCCGGGCGGACCAGCGCCCGAGCCCCGCGACCGTCGTCGGCGAGCGCGCGGAAACCGCGTACGAGCGCCACCGGCACCCCGGACAGCTTCCGTTTGACGAGGTCGGCGGCGGCGGCCAGTTCGTCCGCCTCGGCGATCTCGGTCATGCCCAGCTCGTTGCCGTACGGGTCGATGTCGCCGACGTGGCTGCGCAGCGCGGCCATCCCCGCGACACCGATCGCGTGGTCGGTCAGGCCGGCCCGCCACGGCCGGCCGGCGGTGTCGCTGACGACGACGCCCACGGACACGCCCAGGCGGGCCCGCAGGCCGTCGACCAGGGCCCGCGCGCTCGCGTCCGGGTCGACCGGCAGCAGGGCGATCTCGTCCTTGGTCACGTTGGACGCGTCCACCCCGGCGTTGGCGAGCACGAACCCGTGCCGGGTCTCGACGATCCGCGTTGACCCTCGGCCGGCCACCTCACGGACGGTTTCGGCCTCGACGGCGGCCAGCCGTACGGCTTCCCGGTCACCGTCGACGGGGATCAGCCGCCCCTCGGCCTTCGACACGATCTTCGAGGTGACGACGAGGACATCGCCGTCGCGCAGCGGGATGCCGTGGGCGGTGAGCGCGGTCGCGATGACCGTGGTCAGGTCGTCGCCGGCACGTATCTCGCCGATCCCCGTGACGGCGGTGACGGAAAGTGCCTCAGACACCGGCGAGCTCCAGGGCCGCACGGACGATCTCTACGGTCGCCTCGACGTCCGTCATCAACAGTGGCCGGGCCTTCACGGTGACGCCGGGCACCTTGGTGCCGGTGTCAGCGGTGTCGACCAGCCAGCCGTCGAGAATCCCGCCGCCCGCGCCCGCGCCCGCGCCACCGGGAGCGCGGTGCCCGCGCCCGCCGTAGTGGGCGCCGACCGCGCCTGCGGTGGTGGCCACGCCGATCGCGCGCAGGCAGGCGTCCGCCATGCCGCGCACCGGGGCACCGCTGATGATCGGGGACACCCCGACGACGGGAGCGGGCGTCCCGATCAGCGCCTCCCGCAGCCCCGGCACGGCGAGGATCGACCCGATGGACACCACCGGATTCGACGGCGGGAGCAGCACGAGGTCGGCGTTCGCGAGCGCGTCGAGAACTCCCGGTGCCGGTCGTGCCTTCTCGGCTCCGACCGAAATGATTTCCCTGGCCGGGGTGGCGGCACGCATCCGCAGCCACCACTCCTGGAAGTGCACGGCCCGCCGTCCCTCGTCGGTTTCGATGACCACGTGTGTCTCGACCCTGTCGTCACTCATCGGCAGCAGGCGCAGCCCTGGCTTCCAGCGTTGGCACAGCGCCGCGGTCACGTCGGTGAGTGAATAGCCGGCGGCTAGCATCTGCGTGCGGACGAGATGGGTGGCAAGATCGCGGTCGCCGAGCCCGAACCAGGCCGGACCGACGCCGTAGGTCGCCAATTCGTCGGCCACGGTGAACGTCTCCGCGTGGCGACCCCAGCCACGCTCGGTGGAAATACCCCCGCCGAGGGTGTACATGACGGTGTCGAGGTCGGGGCAGATACGCAGGCCGTGCAGGGTGATGTCGTCACCGGTGTTACCGATCACCGTGATTTCGGCGTCGGGTAACGCGGCTCTCGCACCGAGCAGGAAACGGGATCCCCCGATGCCGCCCGCGAGCGCTGTGATCTTCACCTGACCCTCACGTCCCGCGATTGTGTCACCCTTCGACCCTATCCGCGTGCTGTCGCCGACGATGGCTGTGGATTCCGGGGCCTCCGAGCGCGTAAAACCATGATCGCGTCCTCTTCGGCCAGCCTCTTCAGCCAGCTAGGACGGTGGGATGGTCCTGGCTGCGGTTTCCGGCCTGGCTCCGGTTTCGGATCTGACTCCGGTTTCGGGATCGTGGGCGGTGAATGCGGCCAGCAGATAGCGCACAAGGCTGCTGGTCGGTCGCGTCGGAGCGGGGTCGGCCAGCCCGCCTTCGATCGTGGCGACGACCGCGTCCGCGGCGATGTCCTGCTCCGTTTCGTCGACATGGTCGGTGACCGTGGCGAGAGCCAGATCGTGGAGCCAGGAGTGCAGCCGTTCGTGGTACTCCATGACCGTCGGCGAGTGCGGCGCACGTTCGGCCACACAGGGATGCAGGGAGCGCCGGCGCTCGACCGAGTCCAGGGCCGCGAACAGCTTCTGCGCCGGATCGCCGTCGAATGCGTCGATACGGTCGACCTCACCGTCGAGAAGCCGGTTGAGGACGGCGGCGAAGGCGTGGTCCTTCGATCGGAAATACCAGTAGACCGAGCCCGGCTCAATGCCCGCGGCCCGGGCGATTTCAGCGACGGAGGTGGCGGCGAAGCCCCGGGCGAGGAACTGTTGCTCGGCGACGGCCAGCAGCGCGTCTATTCGCTCCTCGCGTGGGACCTCCTGGCGGTTACGCGGCACCTGATCAGCCTAGCGACAGCCGCTGCCGTAGGTCGGAGGAAGGTGCACGGATCAGCGACACGTGATGGATGTCAACGGTGGATGTGTCGCCCGTTATCGGCGTATCCACCCGTCAAGGTCATTATTTGTCCTGCTTACGTGATGATCTTGAAGGGGTAGCGGATCGTATTTGGTGCGTCGTATCTCTTGATTCTGCTTAGAGAGGGTGGTGAGACTGGGGGCGGGCGCTGCCGGCACGCGGCGCCGCAACCGGAAAGGACGATCCATGTCCCAGCCGAAGCCGACCGTTATGAGCCACAGCCTCGACGCCCTCACGGCAATTCTTGCCCGGGCGCT
>NZ_CAAAFO010000033.1:22548-23967 GCF_900634715.1 Candidatus Protofrankia californiensis
GGCGACCCGGTGTCCCGGCGTTGCGACCGGCTTGCCGCTCGCGCCCGGACGTACAACACCCTCGGTGTTGTCGGCCGGCTGCGCACCATCGCCACCTAGTGACCAGGGCCTCCTTCAGGCACTGACGGTAGCCAACCGAATCGTTGCGGCGGTCTTGGCGGCGTGGCCGGGCGCCATTGCGGCTCGGGCGCGAGAAAAGCATGATCGCGTCGTTCTTGATATCTGATCATTGGGATTCGGGTGGGTAGATGACGAGATCGCGGGAGCCCGCGCACAATTCGTCCCGCGCCGCGGCGAACGACGCCACACCGGCGGTGACGCCTGACGCCAGGCGACCGGTACGGCCCGGTGCCCAGCCGCCGCCGGCGGGCCCAGCGCTGCGGCGCGCGCTGCGGCGGGCCCGCGACGGTGTGGTCCTCGACGCGGTGGAGGCGGCCGTGCTGATGGCCGCCCGCGAGGACGATCTCGTTGATCTGTCCGCGTCGGCGGCACGGGTACGGGACGCGGGCCTGCGCTCGGCCGGGCGTCCGGACACGATCACCTATTCGCCGAAGGTGTTCATCCCCCTCACGCGGTTGTGCCGGGACAGGTGCCACTACTGCACGTTCGCGACCGTCCCGCACCGGCTGTCCGCGCCCTACCTGAGCCTGGACGAGGTCGTCGAGATCGCCCGCAGAGGCGCGGCGGCGGGCTGCGCGGAAGCGCTGTTCACCCTGGGTGATCGTCCCGAGGATCGCTGGCCGGCGGCGCGCCAGTGGCTGGACACCCACGGCTACGACTCCACCCTCGGCTACCTGCGGGCGGCGGGCATCGCCGTCCTGGAGGAGACCGGGCTGCTGCCACACCTGAATCCCGGGGTGCTGTCCTGGCAGGAGCTGGCTCGGCTCAAACCGGTCGCGCCGTCCATGGGCATGATGCTGGAGACGACCGCGACCCGACTGTGGTCCACTCCGGGCGGCCCGCACCACGGCTCGCCCGACAAGGAGCCGGCCCGCCGGCTGCGGGTGCTGGAGGACGCCGGCCGGCTGTCGGTGCCGTTCACCACCGGCCTGCTGCTCGGTATCGGCGAGACCTACCTGGAACGCGCCGAGACGCTGTTCGCGATCAGGGCGGTGGCCCGCCGCTACGGTGGCATCCAGGAGGTGATCGTCCAGAACTTCCGGGCCAAGGACGACACGGCGATGCGGGGTGCACCCGACGTCGGCGCCGAGGAGCTTGCCGCGGCGGTCGCCGTTGCCAGGCTGGTGCTCGGCCCGTCCCTACGGGTACAGGCGCCGCCGAACCTGGTCGACCCCAACGAGTGCGCGCTGCTGCTGGCCGCCGGCATCGACGACTGGGGCGGGGTGTCACCGGTGACCCCGGACCACGTCAACCCGGAACGGCCCTGGCCGGCGGTGGCGACCTTGGCCGCGGTCACGG
>NZ_CAAAFO010000033.1:24595-25321 GCF_900634715.1 Candidatus Protofrankia californiensis
CACCGACCGCAGGGCGGACTTCGCGTCGGTCTACGGGGACTGGGACGTCCTGCGCGAACAGGTCAGCGCCGCGGGCACCGGCGCCGACGGGGTGGTCGGCACGGGAACCCGTGCCGCACCGGATGTGCCCGTGCCCGGCACGGCTTCGCAGGCCGGAACCGGAGCCGGGGCGGGAGCCGGGGGGGATGGTTCCGCCGGCGCCGGCGGAACCGCGCCGGCGCGCCTCGACGGCGACACAAGGACCGCGCTGCGCCATGCGGCCGACGATCCGGCGGGCATCAGCGACGCCGACGCCCTCGCCCTGTTCGGCGCGTCGGGCGCAGCGCTGGAGGAGCTCTGCCGGTTCGCGGACGACCTGCGACGGGACGCCGTCGGTGACGACGTCACCTACATCGTCAACCGGAACATCAACTTCACGAATGTCTGCTACACCGGATGCCGGTTCTGCGCGTTTGCGCAGCGACGGGGTGACGCCGACGCCTACACGCTGTCCCAGCAGGAGGTCGGCGCCCGGGCCGAAGCGGCGTGGGCGGTCGGCGCCACCGAGATATGCATGCAGGGGGGCATCCACCCGGACCTGCCCGGGACCGCCTACTTCGACCTGGCCCGCGAGATCAAGAGCCGGGTGCCCGGTGTGCACCTGCATGCCTATTCTCCGATGGAGGTCGTCAACGGGGTCAGCCGGACAGGTCTGTCCATCCGCGACTGGCTGACAGCGGCCCGCGA
>NZ_CAAAFO010000033.1:25634-28584 GCF_900634715.1 Candidatus Protofrankia californiensis
GCCGGCCTCGACCTGGGTGGAAATCATCACAACCGCCCACCAGGTGGGCCTGCGGTCGTCCGCCACGATGATGTACGGGCATGTGGACACGCCGGCGCACTGGGTGGCCCACCTGCGACTGCTGCGTCGCATCCAGGAGTCGACCGGCGGGTTCACCGAGTTCGTGGCGCTGCCGTTCGTCCACCACAGTTCGCCGATCTATCTGGCCGGCGTGGCCCGGCCCGGTCCCACCGTCGGGGAGAACCGGGCGGTGCACGCGATGGCCCGGCTGCTCCTGCACGGCGCGATCGACAACGTCCAGTGTTCCTGGGTGAAGCTCGGGCCGGACGGTTGTGAGCAGGTCCTGCGCGGCGGGGTCAACGACGTCGGCGGCACGCTCATGGAGGAGACCATCAGCCGGATGGCCGGTTCCCAGCACGGGTCGGCCCGCTCCATCGCGCAGCTGGAAGCGTTGGCCCATGCCGCGGGACGGCCGGCGTGCCAGCGTACGACAACCTACGGGGACGTCCCGGCGGAGCGGTTGGCCGTGGCACGCAGGGAGGCTGCGGCTGCGCCGGGTGACGGCCGGTTCGGCGAGGGCCTCCCCGCGGGGATCGGCGTGGGTGAGGATCCCTCCGGCGGCGGGGCCGTCCGGAGGATCCTTCCGATCATTTCCTGACGGGTTCTTAAGTCCCGACTCCTGTCGCGGTGGCACCCGGGTCGGTGATCCCGCCGGACAATGCTTCCGCCGGGCTTCCGCCGGATCGCAGCCTGCGGGACCGCTGCCGCGTGACGGTTGATCCCGCCGACCCGCAAGGATGGGCGGTGGGCGGATGCCCGTCGGCGTACTGTCGGCGTCCGGCCATCAGGTTGGTCGTGGTTTTGCCGTATGCCGGTGAGGGTCCGATAGCCGGCGGTATTCGTTGCTGGTGCCCCGGTGGGTATCCGCGGAAGCGGAAGTCTGCCAGATAGGAGGAGATGTCATGAGAAGGACAATTCATGACGGCTTTGCCTGATTTCAGAGGGTAAGATGGCCTGGTCAGGAGCTTCAAGGACTTCTTGCGTATCGCTCAGCGCCGCAGGCGAGGACCCTCCGTAACGGCATCCTGCTACCGTGAGCTATTGTTTGATCGCTGGTTGTAGAGGATGTTGCGCTGGTGGGGTTGACGTAGCCGTCTTCGGCGCGTGTAATTACCGGCGTGTCATTTCCCCCGCCGGTGGGGAAGGTGCAGTAAAGCACTCACCCGGCCGGTGTGGACACCAGTCACCTGCGCGCCGGCGCCCGGGGGGTGGCCGACCGCACCGCGACGGGTCTGGAGGAGTCCACATGGAACGCACCGACGCGGGCGTCCACATCGTCCTCGCCGAAACACACCGGCCACGTGCCGGGTTGCCCACGCAGCCCACGGCCACCGAGTGGCCTGGGCGGTCGGATCCCGGTCGCCGTGGGGGCCGGGAGCTGACCACCGCCGAGTTCCACGTCGATTTTGATATTGATTTTCATGATGGCGACAATGATGATGGCAAAGAAGAAGATGAATTCACTGAATCGATATCGGTAGAGTCGACCGCCGGCCGGTCGCGGGCCGGTGACGCTGTGGCCGATGAGCCACGCAGCGGTGCCCTAGCCGATGTCGTCGCTCTCGGTCTCGACGACATCTTCGCGGACCCACCGGAGTGGCAGGAGCGCGCTCTGTGCGCCCAGACCGATCCGGAGGCGTTCTTCCCGGAGAAGGGCGGATCGACCCGCGAGGCCAAACGCATCTGTTCGGGTTGCGAGGTCAGGAGCCAATGCCTGGAGTATGCGCTCGAAAAGGACGAACGATTCGGGATCTGGGGCGGGATGTCCGAGCGGGAGCGGCGCCGGCTGCGCCGGCAGGCGGTCTAGACCGCCTGCCGGCGGCGCGATCATGTTTCTCGCGTGCTCGGGGTTCCTGCCGGACCCGGAATCCGGAAACCGATCTGAGAAGTCCGGGAGGGTCTCCCGGGAAGTTCGGTAGGCAGGCATCGGCGGCGTGACCACCACCGGGTCATCGCCACCGCATGCCGGGCGTCCGGCTGCTGGCGGTAGCAGCCTGCTGCATGTCGCCGGCGAGCATGTCACGGTCGAGGTCGTCGCGATCGTGGTCGTCTCCGATCGGGGCCGGAGTGCCGCCTGTCGAGGGCATCCTGGTCACGCCTTCTCGGACGCTGTCGCGGGCCCGGGTCTGACACAGATGCTGAGCGCTCTCGGCCGCCAGACCCGCCCGCCCGACCAGGTCGTCGTGGTGGACGTGAGCGGCAGGCCGCCGGCCCGCCGGGTACGGATCCCGGACGGTCCGAGGCTGCCGGTCCTCACTCTGCCGCCAGGAACCGGCTACGGGGCGGCCGTGGCTGCGGGACTGGCGCATCGGATCACCGGTACGCCGGACTTCCTCTGGCTACTGCACCATGACTGGGTACCGGCCCCTGACACGCTGGAGCGGTTGCTGACCTACGCGGCGCTGGACCCCAGCGCCACCGTGCTCGGCCCGAAGGTGCTCGACTGGGCCGACCCGAAGCTGCTCGTCGAAGCCGGAGCCGGCGTGGATAGCGCCGGGCACCGGGTGACCGGGATCAGCCCCGGCGAGATTGACAGCGGCCAGCACGACGCCGTCCGGGACGTCCTGGCGGTCTCGCCCGCGGGTGCACTCGTCCGCGGGCAGGCGTGGCACCTTCTCGGCGGGTTCGACCCGGATCTCGTCACCGTCGCCGATCTCGACTTCTGCTGGCGGGCCTGGCGCGCGGGGATGCGGGTGGTGGTCGTACCGCCCGCGGTGATCCACGTCGCCCGGACCGCTGGTCACCCCGCCCCCGTTCGCGGGCAGCATGACCACGGCGGCTGTGACCACGGCGGGCAGGCCGACCACCGTGACCTGCGGCGGGAGGAGCTGCAGGTCCGGATGGCCAACATCGGGGCCGGCCTGCTGGTACCGGCATGGCTGTGGCTCAT
>NZ_CAAAFO010000033.1:28830-29429 GCF_900634715.1 Candidatus Protofrankia californiensis
CCCGACGGTGCCCGGGACCTGTGGTCGGCCGCTCTGTCCGGCTGGCCCGGCGGGTCCACCGCCTCGGGGTTGATCGGCTCGGGATCTCCTGGCTCTGTGGCATCCGGACCGGGGGGAGTGGCCCCGCTGTGGCTGGTGCCGTTGGCCGTTCTCGCGACCGCGCTGGGCGGCAAGCCGTGGCTCGCGGCCGACGTCGTCCTGCTGGGCGGGCCGGCGCTTGCCGGCCTCGCAGCCTATGCCGCATCCGCTCACGTAGGCCGCGGTCGTGGCGCCTGCGCTCGTGGCGCGTTCACTCCGGGTGTGTCCGGTCGTGGCGTCTCCGGTAGCGGTGGGCTGCGTACGCCGGTCCGGGTGGTCGTCGCGGCCGGCTACGCGCTGGCTCCCCCGATGATCTGGGCGGTTGCCGCCGGACGCGTCGACGTGGTGTTCGCGCTCGTGATGCTCCCCGGTGTTCTCACCGCCGCGGCCGTGCTGGTGGCGCAACCGGACACCGGCCGCGCAACCTGGCCCGCGGCCCGCCGGTTCGCGCTCAGGCTGCTCGCCGCGGTCGCCTGCGCACCGACGCTGTTTCTGTCCGCCGTCGTCGGGCTCGCCGGCGC
>NZ_CAAAFO010000033.1:30036-32287 GCF_900634715.1 Candidatus Protofrankia californiensis
ACCGCGCCGGCTGGTGCCCGTGCTCGCCGTGGCCGTCGCCGGCACCATCCTGTTGTGGCCATGGCACAGTGCGGTCCTTGGATGGCCGTGGCGGCACAGTGCAGCCGTTGACGCCTTGGGTGCCCTGCCTGCGGTGGGTGCGACCGGTCGGGCCGGCACGGGCACCACGGCCGGTGCGGTGCCGGGATGGCTGGGGCCGGCCATGCCAGCTGCCGAGTTGTCAGCCGCCGGGCCGACCGGCGGGCACGTTGCCGGCCTAGCGGTGGCCGTACTGGTACCGGTTGCGCTCACCGGCGCGGTCGGGGCCGTGCGTGCCGACACCCGTAAGCCCGTCCTCGCGGCATGGGGTGTGGTCGTTGTCGGCCTGGCCGGTGCGGCCATCGAGACCCATGCGGGTGGTGCCGGGCGTACCGGGGAGCTTGCCGCCGCGCAGCTCGCGGTCGCCATCATCGGGATGCTACTAGCCTGTGCACTGTCGGTGACAGGGGCACGTGGTGCGCTTCGCCGTCACCCGCTCGGCTGGCGCCAGGTCACGGCGCTGTCCCTCGGTGGAGCCGTCGCGGCTGGCCCGCTCGCTGGCGCGCTCATGGTCGCCGATGCCGGCGAGGTGGCTGCCGGTGCCGCCGCACGCGCGGGCGGGATGGCGGTTTCCGTGCTCGCGGTGGCACAGATGTCCGGGCAGGACGCCCGCGTGCTGGTACTGCGCCAGCCGTCGCGGGACTCACCGGTCGGTTACACGCTCACGGACGCCCGCGGCCCGCGCCTGGACGCTACCTTCGCCGCGATGTCCGCATCCGGCGGCGCGGCAGTCGGGGCGGTCGTCGCGGACCTCGTCGTCGGGCGTGCGGCAGCTGCCGGCGGGCTTGCGGCGTTGGCTGTGCGCGCTGTCGTCGTCCCGCGTGCGGGCGCGTCGCCGTCGCTGGTCGCCACGCTGGACTCCGTACCCGGGCTGGTCCGGGAACAGGTAGCGGACGACGCCGTGGTGTGGCGCTGCCTGCCGTCCGGACCGGCGGGTCTGCCCGGCGCAGTGTTGCCCGGCGCAGTGTTGCCTGGCCCGGTGTTGCCTGGTGCGGGAGCGCCCGGCGCGGTGCCGGGCGCGCCCGGGGTGGCGCCGGCCCGGCGGGCCGCGAGCGGGGCAGCGGCGGGATCCCCGCGGTGACCGGGACGGGTGCGTCCCGGCCGTCCACCCGGCCGGACCAGCACGATCGGCCGGACCAGTCCGGGGGGCCGGAGCAGCCCGGGCGACCGATCCGGCCGGTGGGGACGGCGGGACGGGCCGGACGCGCGCGCCCAGCGGTGGTGATCGCGGCTGTCGTCGTGTTCGCCCTGTCCACCGTGCTGGCCCTGGCCGTCCTCGTCCGGTCCGCGGGAGGGATCCGGCCCGGACCGGCGCCGCCTCCGGCCGGCCTGCGGGTGCCGGTGACGTCCGCGACGCTGCTGTGCCCGGATCTCAACCCCCCGGTGGGCGGCACGGCGGGCGGCACGGCGGGCGGCATGGTGACAGTCGACATCGCGACCGCCGGCGGCACGGTGGGAGGGAGTCCGGGCGCGGACGGACGGATCTGGCTGTCCATGGGCAGTGCGGTGCGTGATGTCCCCACCGGTCAGGCGCGGGTGCGGGGCGTGTCGGTCCAGGTGCACGGCGGTATGCCGCTGGCCGTGCATGCCGGCGGTCCCGCGGCGGCCGGCCTGAGAGCCACGGTGACCGTTGCGGACGCGCCCGGCCACGCGCCCGCCCGGGCGCGCTGTGATCCGCCGAGGAGCGAGTTCTGGTTCGTCGGCCCGGGCACCATCACCGGACGTGACCCGTTGGTCATCCTCACCAACCCCGAGATCGTGCCCGCGCGCGTCGAGATCACATTGTTCAGGTCGGCCGGCCGGGGGACGCTGGTCACCGACACCCGGGTCACCGACTCCATGGTCACCGACGGTGTCTCGGTGCCGCCCATAGCGAGCGTGACCCGTCGGCTGACCGACTGGGTACCCGACGCCGAAGCCACGGGAGTGCGGATCCGGGTGCGGGACGGGCGTCTGACCGCTGCTGTGCTGGACCGCGCGGGCGCGCCGTTCGCGCCGGACCCGGCCGTCGTGCCCGTGGCGGCCGGGAGCGGACCGGCGGGTTCGCTGGTTCTGGCCGGCGCGGTCGGTGTGCCGACCGGTATCGCGGGCGCGCAGGTCGTGGTGGCCGCACCCGAAGCGGACGCGGTGATCCGCCTGGAACTGCTCACGGCGTCCGCACGCTTCACCCCGG
>NZ_CAAAFO010000033.1:32398-34185 GCF_900634715.1 Candidatus Protofrankia californiensis
CCCGCCGGCCGTGGCAGCGGCGCCGGAGCACCTGTGGGTCGGCGCGGCGGACGTGATCGAGCCTGACGCGGCAGCTGCTACGCTGCTACCCGCCGTTCCGGGGCAGACGCTGTCAGCCCTGGTACTCACCGCCCCGGAGGCCGCGGTGACGGTGTGGCTCGACGGGAACATGCTGCGGATCCCGGCCGGCCGGACGGTGTCCGTCGGGCTGGCCGGCGCCATGCGGATGGTCACCCGTGGCGGACCGTTGGTCGCGGCGCAGACGATCGGCACTACCGGATGGTTCTCCGCGCTGACTCTCTCGGCGGCGCCGCGGACGGCGTTCGCCCCTGCCCTGTTCCAGGACCCCCGGGTCGCCTTCCGCCGGTAGCTGGCAGCCGGCATGCCGGTGGCCGGCAGTCCGATGGCCCGCCGACAGGTCGATGGCCTATGACGGCAGCCGTGGGCGCCGCACACCATCCTGGCCGCTGCGAGAACCGGTCAGGACGGTGCGCACGACCCGGGCGAGGCGAGGAACACCCTGCCCCGTCCACGCAGGGTCAACACTCCTTCCGCCTCTGACACTCCTTGTGCCCCTGGGGCCGGGGCCACGACGGCCGCCTGGCCGCGTCGAAGCCTGGTCGCGCAGACACCCACGCCCTCCACCATGACGGTGCCGTCGGTCACCAGCAGGACGGCGGGGCGCCGGACGGTGACCGAGCTGTCGTGGACGTTTCCGCGGGGATCCGCCCGGTTGGGCATGGTCTCGTCACACACCGCCTCGGCCAGCACGAAATCATCGACCGGTACGTCCCAGGTACGCACGGTGATCCCGGCCGCCCCGCGCACGGTCCGGGGCGCGAGCACAGGTGCCCGGGTCGGCGTCGGGTCCAGGACGCGCAGCAGTTCGTTCACGTCGACGTGTTTCGATGTCAGACCCCCGCGCAGCACGTTGTCGGACGTGGCCATGATCTCGATGCCGACGCCGTGGACGTAGGCGTGCAGCAGGCGAGCGGGCTGGAAGAGCGCTTCTCCCGGCTGGAGCAGCACGTCGTTGAGCAGCAGCGCCGCGGCGATACCGACGTCGCCGGGGTGTGCCACGGCGAGCTGGCCGACCAGGTCGGCGGCTGCCGCCACGCCGGGCTCCGCCCGCGGGCCGATCATGCCGGCGGCCTTGACTATCCCGTCGACGAGGCCGCGCGCCTGGTGGGCGGGCATCGTCAGCAGCGTGCGCAGGACCGTTGCGGCCCCGACGGAGGGGTCTTCCCGCAGGGGCTCGAACGCGGCGGTCAGCGGGGGGTGGCCGAGGCTCTGCACCACGCGCAGGGTGCGTTGTGGGTCACGGATACCGGCCAGAGCACGGAAGGGTGTGAGCGCGACGATCAGCTCCGGCTTGTGGTTGCGGTCCCGGTACCGGCGGTGGGGAGCCTGCGGTGGCACTCCGGCCCGCTCCTCGCCGTCGAAACCGGCCTGCGCCTGCGCCCTGTCCGGATGCACCTGCAGGGAGAGCGCCTTGTCGGCGGCGAGAACCTTCAGCAGGAACGGCAGCCGACCCACGGCGGCCTCGGCCGGTCGCCGCCGGCCGCCGGTCTCGATCTCGGACGGTGCGCTCGGATGGGTGCCCAGCCACAGTTCCGCGGCGGGCCGGCCGGAGGGGTCCTCGCCGAGCAGATCGTAGATGGCGGTGGGCGAGCCCCAGTCGTAGTCGCGCACCCGCCCGAACAAACGCAGAATCCCAGCGGACTGGCCACCTGTCACTGTTGCTCGCCGCCTGTCACTATTGCTCGGCCTCCTCCGGGCGGAAGGAT
>NZ_CAAAFO010000033.1:34713-35241 GCF_900634715.1 Candidatus Protofrankia californiensis
GTCGTTGTCGGCACCGCACGGCACCGGCTGGCCGGAAAGCCTTTCGGCGCTCCTCCGGAGGATGGCCCCGGCAGGGTCGAAAAAGGTACCGGCGATCGGCCCCGGGTCGCGTGACCATCGGCGCAGTCATCGGGGAAAGATCCTCTACAGTGCCACGGCCAGGCCTGACACGGTCCGGACCCAGGTGTCGTGGGTGATTGCGGGGTGTCCTTCGGCGGTTACATTCCCGCGGTAGGTATTCCTTCGCCGTGTGTCCCGAGTTCCGTGTCGTCTACATTCGCGTCGCCTACAGCGCCGCCTGTGTCGTCGTTTACGTTGTCACTTGCATTGTTGCTTATATCGTTGATTACATGCGCACGGTCGACCTACCTGATCATCAGGCTACCCGACGCGACACCGTCGCGGGCGCCCACAGCCGGTCGGGAAGCCGGCATGTTGTGTTTGCCGCATGTAGAGCACCTGGCTATTCATCCTCGTGCCAGCCGTGGCCCTCGGGATCGATGACCTCCGGTTCCATGCCGAGCATGT
>NZ_CAAAFO010000033.1:35631-42056 GCF_900634715.1 Candidatus Protofrankia californiensis
ACCGCCCCCGGCCGGCCGGGGGCTGGTGGTGGGCCAGCGGCACCGGATCGTCCAGGCCGAGCACGGCCGGTATGGGCGGGACGTCCTCGACCGCGAACTCGACGCCGGCGAGTTCGGCCGACCAGCGGTGCTCGAGGTGCTCGACGGCGTCCAGGACGAGGTCGTCGAACCGCTCGCCGCGGCTGCGGTAGGCGGGAACCTCCGGCGGGATGAGCAGCCCTCGCAGGCCGCGCCCGCGCCGGTCACGACGGCGCGATGCGCGTATGGGTGGTTGGGTGGACGGGAAGTCCGGCGCGGGGGTTCCCCAGGAGGCGCCGGTGGAGGCGTTGTCCGCCATGTTGTGAGCGTACGGCTCGCCATGCCGGCTGTGCCGGGCGCCCCCCGGGATCTCCCGGCGGGATCCGCTGTACCCTCCGCCACACCCCCGTCGGTACCCGGGTTCCGGTGTCCCGTCGGCGCGACCGGTTGGATGCGCAGCGTCATGAATCTATTACGTTTCTTCCGTGGATGGATGCGACACGGCGGGCGGTGATGGCCGTCGCCCGTTCCGGGGGCTACCGTCCGGAACGTGAAGCCTCGGCGCTGCTCCCGCTCGGCATGTTCAGCGGCTGCGGTCGCCACACTCACGTACGCCTACGCCGAGTCGACAGCCGTCCTCGGGCCGCTCTCCCCATACGTCGAGCCGCATTCCTACGACCTGTGCGGGACGCATGCCGACCGCCTTACTGTGCCACTGGGCTGGGCGGTCGTGCGCATCGAGGGTGAGTCCAGGCACAGTCCAGCCTCTGACGACCTTGAGGCGCTCGCGGACGCGGTTCGTGAGGTGGCCCGACCCACGGGTCGTGAGGACCCGCCCGACCCGTCCACAACCCCAGGTCGGCGCGGTCATCTGCGGGTCCTTCCCCGGCCGTCCTGAATCGGCCCCGTCCCGCTCCGGCCCGGCGGGCCTCGCGCCGGGCCGGACCCCACACCGGGCCGGGTGTCGGGTACCCGAACGGCTCCACCCGGGCCGGCGCCGTGTCGGTAAGGTCGTCGGCGTTGCTGCCGGCAGCACCTGGACTGCTGCTGGCGGCGCTGGACTGCTGCCGGCGGTGCCGCCGGCGGGGCTGGTGACCGGGAAGGCGGAAGGGTGCACGACCTGTCGCGGATCTTCAAGGCATACGACGTTCGGGGTGTTGTGCCGTCCGAGTTCGACTCCGACGTCGCCCACGCCGTCGGCGCCGCGTTCGTGCGCCTGCTGGACGCCCCCCGGATCGTCGTCGCGCACGACATGCGTGACTCGTCGGTCCCGCTGTCGGAGGCGTTCGCCGACGGGGCGGCGGGCCAGGGTGCGGACGTGGTCATGGCCGGGCTCGGCTCCACCGACCTGCTCTACTTCGCCGCCGGCTCGCTGGACCTGCCCGGCGCGATGTTCACCGCGTCCCACAACCCGGCCAAGTACAACGGGATCAAGCTGTGCCGGGCGGGTGCGGCACCGATCGGCCAGGACACCGGGCTCGGTGAGATCCGGGCGCTGGTCGAGGCCGGAGTCGCGCAGTTCACCGGGCCGCGCGGAACCGTCACCCGCCAGGACCTGCTCGCGTCCTATGCCCGGCATCTGCGCACACTGGTCGATCTTTCGGTGATCCGGCCGCTCACGGTTGCCGTGGACGCGGGTAACGGCATGGGCGGACGCACGGTCCCCGCGGTGTTCGAGGGGCTGCCACTGTCGGTCCACCCGCTCTACTTCGACCTGGACGGGTCGTTCCCGAACCACGAGGCGAACCCGATCGAACCGGAGAACCTCCGTGACCTGCAGGCGGCGGTGCGGGCCAACCGGGCCGACATCGGGCTCGCCTTCGACGGTGACGCCGACCGCTGCTTCGTGGTGGACGAACGCGGTGAGCTCGTGTCGCCGTCCACCATCACCGCGCTCGTCGCCGAGCGGGAACTCGCCCGCGAACCCGGCTCCACCGTCATCCACAACGTGATTGTCAGCCAGGCCGTGCCGGAGCTGGTGAGCGAACGCGGTGGCGTACCGGTGCGCACCCGGGTCGGTCATTCGTTCATCAAGGCGGAGATGGCCCGGACCGGGGCGATCTTCGGTGGTGAGCACTCCGGCCACTTCTACTTCCGTGACTTCTGGCGTGCCGATTCCGGGATGCTCGCGGCCCTGCACGTCCTGGCCGCGCTCGGGGAGCAGGACCAGCCGCTGTCACAGCTGCTGGCGGGCTATGCGCGGTACGCGGCCTCCGGTGAGATCAACTCTGAGGTCGCCGACGCCGCCACGGTCATGGCCGAGATCGAGAAGGAGTATGCCGCGGGTTCGACCGGCGTCGACCATCTCGACGGGCTCACCGTCACACTCGGCGGCGGGGCCTGGTTCAACCTGCGGCCGTCCAACACCGAACCGCTGCTGCGGCTCAATGTGGAAGCCCCCGACCATGCCACGATGGCACGGGTGCGGGACGAGATCCTCACCCGCATCCGCCGTGAAAGGGAGATCAACCGTTGAGTCTCGACCCGCTCCTGCTGGAGATCCTCGCCTGCCCATGCCCCGCGCACGCCCCCCTGCGCCAGGACGCCCTGGGAGGCGAGCCGGTGCTGGTCTGCACGTCGTGCGGCCTGGCGTTCCCGGTACGGGACGAGATCCCGGTGATGCTGCTCGACGAGGCCGTCCCGTTCGGTGGGGAGGCCCGGCCGCCGGCGTCCACGTCGTCCTGAACCCTCGTCCGCTGCGTCCTGAACCCCGCTCGTCCTGAACCCCGCTCGAACCCCGCTGTCTGCTGAACCCTGGGCTGTGCGGATGGATGCGGGCATGCAATGGTGCAAGGCATGCGGGAAGCGGGCGTGGACGAGAGCATCCTTGACGACGTCGTCCGGCTAAGCGCCGCCGATCCGTCCGGCATGCTGCTGCACGTCGCGTCATCGGCCCGCCAGGTCCGCGAGTCCGCCGCGCTGGCGCAGGAGGCCGGCATCGGTTCGCTCGCCGCAGACGGCCGTCCGCGGGCGGTGCTTGTCGTCGGGGTGGGTAGCTCGGCGGCTGTCGGTGTCGCGCTCGCCGCGGTGGTCGGGTCGCGCTGTCCGGTCCCGGTACTCGGCCACAACGGCTTCGGCCTGCCCGGATGGGTGGGGGTGGCCGACGTCGTGATCGCGATATCCGGTTCGGGGCGCAGCGAGGCGACCCTGTCCGCGCTGGAAGAAGCCGATCGTCGCGGTTGCCGGGTGGTTGCGGTGGGCCCGCCCGACTCACCCCTGGCTCATTGTGCCGAACGTGCGCGGGCGCTGTTCCTTCCCGTTGCCGTGGTGGACGGTAGGCCCACCCGGGCCAGTTTCTGGGCGTTGTTGCTCCCGGCTGTCGCGGCTGTCCGGGCACTCGGTCTTCTCCCGCCCGCCGCCGAGGGCCCGGATGCGGTCGAGGCCGCGGCGGCGCGCCTGGAGGACCTGGCGATGCGCTGCCGGCCCGCCAGCGAGACGTTCATCAGCCCGGCAAAGGTGCTGGCGCTCGAGCTCGCCGGCTCGCTACCTCTGCTGTGGGGGACCACCGCGCTGACCGCCGCCGCCGCCGACCGGGCCGCCGGCCAGCTTGCCGCGAACGCGGGTTACCCGGCGCTGCTCGGCGCCCTGCCCGATGCGGCAGGCGCCCAGGCGGGCGTCCTGGACGGGATGTTCGGGGTCCGTGGGGCGGGCGGCGGTGCCGGAGCGGACGACTTCTTCCGTGACCGGGTCGACGAGACCGAGCCGGTGCGGCTGCGGCTGGTCCTGCTGCGTGATCAGGCGGCTGAGCATCCGGCGGTGACCCGCCAGGCCGAGGCTGCCGTCACGGCGGCGGCCGAGCGCGCGGTGGCGGTGACCGAGCTGTCCGCGCAGGGGTCCAGCCGCCTGGAACGGCTCGCGTCCCTGGTGGGCCTGTTCGACTACACCAGCGTCTATCTCGGTCTCGCGCTCGGTCTGGACCCGACGCCGGTGGCCGCCGCGCGTGACCTGAGTTCCCCGCCGACCCCGGCCGTGGGTGAGACGTAGCCCGCTCCAGGCCCCGCTGGCGGGTCCCGCTGTCCAGATCTGGCAGCGGGACCCGACGGTTGAGCGGGCCGGTCCGGCTGGTTCGTTACCGGACCGGGGGTGAGAACGGGAACACAGCGGTTGGTACGACCGGTCCGACGGCGCCAGGCGGTGACGTCGGCACGATCGGACCGCCCGATGCCGCCGCGGTGGGAGCCGGCGGTGGTGGCGGGGGAGTCGACAGCAGCCCGCCCTTGGTTCCCCTGGCCACGGTGGGATCGGCCTTCGACATGGGCATGGCGGGGACGCCGGCGAGCGCCGCCCGCAGCGAGCGGCTCCAGATGATCGCCGGAAGGTCCCCGCCGAACACGCGGGACCAGGTCCGGCCGTCCGCCACGACCCCCTTCAGCGGGTTCCCCTGCGCGCCCCTGGGGTTGCCGACCGCGACCGAAGCGGCCATCTGTGGGGTGTACCCCACGAACCACGCGGAGGAGTAGTTGTCCGTGGTGCCGGTCTTGCCTGCGGCCGGGCGTCCGATCGCCGCCGCGTTCGGGTATCCGGTGCCCTGTGTGATCACCCCGGCCAGGATGCTCGTCACGGTGTCGGCCACACCGGCCGACACCGTCCGCTGGCAGGCGGGAGCGGGGGCGATGTCGACGTTCTGGTTGCCGGAGTCCGTTGCCGACAGGACGTACCGCGGATCGCAGTGGACGCCGTGCGCGGCGAGCGTGGCGTAGGCGTTGGTCATGTCCAGCGGTGTGACCCGCTCGGAGCCGATGGTCAGGTCACCCTTGGTCGGGTGGACGTCCGCCAGGTAGGACGCGGGGATGCCCAGGCGGGTCGCCATGTTGACGACGGCCCGTACGCCGATCTTCTCCTCGAGCTGGATGTAGTAGGTGTTCACCGAGTCCCAGGTCGCGCGGGACATGTCGTACACCCCGCTTTCCGCGGGATCGGCGTTCGAGTAGCCGGTGGCGCAGTCACTGCCGTCCCGCCGGTTCAGGGGGAACGCCTTCGTGCTGTAGCAGGAGGGCGAGTAGAACTGGGTGTTCAGCCCGTAGCCGGCCTCGAGCGCCGCGGCGAGGGTGAACGTCTTGAAGGTCGACCCGGGTTGGAACACCGCCTTGGTCGCCAGCGGCTCCTTGGTCTGGTTGGCGGCGGAGTCGGAGCCGAACACCCGGTTCACCGCCATCGCCAGGATGTTGCCGGTGCCGGGTTCGATCACCACCTCGGTGGCCGACACCGGGTTGCTGGGCGCTATCACGGCATTGACCGTGTTCTGGGCCGCGGCCTGGATCTTGGGTTGCAGCGTCGTCCTGATGACCAGGCCGCCTTCGTGCAGCCGCCGGGCGCGCTCGGCCTCGGTCGTGCCCAGCGCCGGGTCGGCCAGCAGCTGGGAGCGGACGAAGTCGCAGAAGAAGGACGCGCTCGACGTCTCGCACGAGTCCTGCGCGGCCGCGGCCCCGGCCCGGACCACCGTGACCGGGGTGGTCTTCGCCGCGTCCGCGGCGGCCAGGGTGATGTGACCCAGCGCGGCTGTCCGGTCGAGGACGACGTCCCGGCGTGCCCGGGCGGCGTCGGGGTGGTTCACCGGGTCGTACAGGGACGGGCTCTGGACGAGTCCGGCCAGCAGCGCCGCCTGGGGAAGCGTCAGGTCGGCGACGCCCACGTGAAAGTAGTTCTGGGCGGCGGTACCCACGCCATAGTTGCCGTTGCCGAAATAGGCGATGTTGAGGTAGCGCTCCAGGATCTCGTCCTTGGTGATCTTGTTTTCCAGGGCGACGGCGTACCGGGCTTCCTGGATCTTGCGCTCGAGCGACGTGCCGGCCGCCTCCTCACGTTGTTGCCTGGTGCGCGCGTTCTGCAGCAGCACGTTCTTGACGTACTGCTGGGTCAGTGTTGACGCGCCCTGCTGGACGTCACCCGCCTCGCTGTTGCGCAGCGCGGCCCGGACGACTCCCTTCACGTCCACCCCGCCGTGGCTGTAGAAGCGCGCGTCCTCGATGGAGACGATGGCCTGCCGCATGACCGCGGGGATGGCCTTGCCGTCGACGACGGTCCGGTTCTCCTCCCCGCGCAGCGTCGCGATGAGGCTGCCGTCGGCGGCAAGGATCCGGGAGCTCTCGGGCAGCGGTGGAGTGATCAGCTCGGCCGGCAGGCTCAGGTAGTGGTCTGCCGAGGATTTCGCGAACAAGCCGATCGCGCCGATCACGGGAAGGAGCAGCAGGGCGAGACCGACACCGGCGGCGCAGGCGATCACCCCGAGCCGGGTGAGCAGGTCGCGGCGGTCCGGGCGGCTGCCCTGCCCCCCGCCGGTGGGGTTGCTCCAGCGGCTGTCCGCGGCGGCCGGGGCGTCGTCGCCCGTGCCGGCGGGGCTGCCGGCGGGCGGCCGTGGAGCCGAGGTGACGCGGGCGCCCGCCGTGCGACGGCGCGGTCGTGCACGG
>NZ_CAAAFO010000033.1:42370-54426 GCF_900634715.1 Candidatus Protofrankia californiensis
CCGTTGAGGTCACCTCCTGTGATGGGCCGGACGGCAGTCCAAGGACCTGGGCCTGTTGGACCTGCGGTATCGGCTTCCGGATCTCCCCGATCGGCTTCGCCGATCTGACAGGAACCCCGGTCCGGCAGGAACCCCGGGCGCGAAAACATGATCGCGCCGCCGTTGGCCCGCTGGGTCGATGGACGCCTGCGGCCTGTTGCCACGATGTCACGCACACGAGGTCAGGCAGGTGCGTGACGCTGGGGCAGTGACGCCCCACTGGATTGTCGCCGACCCGTAGGGATGATCGGAATTTGCCGCGCTCGGCTTCTGCCGGATGTGGCGACGTTGTGTCCGGTCGTCCGGGTGGAGCGTGGCTGTCGGGGGAGTTCCCGGGTTGTCCGGACGACCGGCCGGAACGCGGCTGGCCAAGATGACCAAGATGATGGGCCTACATAGTGGTCTGTCCGAGCTCGAAGGTCTCGGATGTCCGGACCGTGTTTATCGTGTTGCGTAAAGTGGTTCCGTGGGCAAGGAACTACTCCGCAATGCCGCGGAGGCGGACAACGCGATGGGTCGTAAGAACGGGGACCGGGACGGTGGCTCCGGCGGTGAGGGCAGACAGCTGTGCCCGACCTGCCGCGGTACGGGTGAGGTGCCGAAGTTCTTCGCCGGCCAGGACGCCGACGGTGGTTTCAGCACGAACCGTATGGTTCGTTGCGGGACCTGTGACGGGATGGGTAACGTCGCGGGACGTACCCGGTGAGCCCTGGGGCGGCCTCCGGTGACAGGCCCGAGCCGGTCACGCGTGAGGTCAACATGCTCTGCCCCACCTGTGAGGGTATGGGGCGGGTGGGTGTGATCCAGGCTGCGAGCCTGGGTGGGGAGCCGTGCCAGATCAGGTCGACGCGACCCTGTCCGGATTGCCAGACCGCCGGGCACCGTCCCCTCACCCCACCTCTGTGACTATTTGTGACTTTCCGTGGCCGATCTGTATGATCTTCTCGAGAGCGGCCGCGTGTCGAGCTCGAGGAGGCGAAGACCGGATCGCAAGGGCTGATGTCGTAACGTCGTTTCAGAGCGCTCCTGTTGCCGGTCGCTCCAATGATCCGAGGTTCGTGGTTCGTCCGTGGTTCGTCCGCGTTCGCGGTCTCCCCTTTCCCGGGGTCCGCAGCCCCTTGAGAGGAGAAGTTCGATGGCAGAGCTGCCCAAGAACGACATCGCCGACCTTGCGCTCGCCCAGCAGGGCAAGACACGTATCGAGTGGGCGGACTGGTCCATGCCGGTGCTCCGTCAGATCCGCGACCGCTTCGCCGTCGAGCGCCCGTTCGAGGGGGCGAAGATCGCTGCCTGCATGCACGTGACGACCGAGACCGCCAACCTCATGCGGGCGCTTGCCGCCGGTGGAGCGCAGCTCGCGCTGTGCGCGTCCAACCCGCTGTCCACGCAGGACGACACCGCGGCCGCGCTGGTTGCCGAGTACGGCATCCCCACCTTCGCTCGCAACGGTGTGGATCGTGACGGCTACTACGCGCACATCAATGCGGCGCTGGACGGTGCCCCCCACTACGTTTTCGACGACGGCTGCGACCTGGTCAACACGCTGCACACAACCCGCACCGAGGTGCTCCCGGGCATACGCGGCGGGTGCGAGGAGACGACCACCGGAGTCATCCGGCTGCGTCAGATGACCAAGGACGGTGCGTTGCGCTTCCCGATGGTGGCGGTCAACGACACCGACACCAAGCACATGTTCGACAACCGGTACGGCACCGGCCAGTCGACGCTGGATGCGATCTTCCGCGCCACCAACACCCTGCTCGCCGGCAAGACCGTCGTCGTCGCCGGCTACGGGTACTGCGGCCGGGGCGTGTCGTCCCGGGCCAAGGGGCTGGGTGCCAACGTGATCGTCACCGAGATCGACCCGACCAAGGCGCTGGACGCGGCGATGGACGGGTTCCGCGTCCTGCCGATGATCGAGGCTGCCGCCATCGGTGACGTGTTCATCACCGTCACCGGCAACCGGGACGTGCTGCGCCGCGAGCACTTCGAGGCCATGAAAGACGGCACGATCTTCGCGAACTCGGGGCACTTCGACATCGAGATCGACATCGTGGCGCTGTCCGAGCTGGCCGTCGCCGGCCCGCGCCGGGTGCGTCACCAGACCGACGAGTACGTGCTGGCCGATGGTCGACGCCTGCTGCTGCTCGCCGAGGGCAGGCTGGTCAACCTGGGGGCCGCGGAGGGTCACCCGGCGGCGGTCATGGATATGTCCTTCGCCGACCAGGCGCTGACCGCGGAATGGCTGACGAAGAACTGGCAGTCGCTGGCCCCGGGCGTCCACGACGTCCCGGTTGAGATCGACAAGGAGGTCGCGCGGCTCAAGCTGGAGACCATGGGTCTCGCGATCGACGTCCTCACGCCGGCTCAGGAGGCGTACCTCAACTCCTGGGAGCACGGCTCCTGATCCAGGAGCAGGCCTGGTCTGCGGCAGGCTTGCCCTGCGGCAGACCAGGTCAGCTCGGGGGAACGAAAGGCCCCGGCGCCGGGGCCTCGGCCACGTCGCCGCCCGGACCGGTCGGCTGTGCCGTCCACGATTGGGCCGCCCATGGCTGGGCTGCCCTCGGTTGGGCCCCCCACTGCTGCTGGGCTCCCCACGGTTGCGCCGGCTGCGTCGGGGGTGCGCCGGCAAACTGCCACTGTGCGGTGTGCTCGGCGCGTCGCTGCGCGCGGGCGGTGCGTTCGGCAAGTACCGCCGACAGGTACGCCCAGGGATGGGTACCCGGTGGCGGTGGGGGGGTGACGACGGCGTGTACCGACGCGGCGAGCTGGTTGCCGATCCGCTCACGTGTCTGTGGTGACAGCTCCTGGACCCGGTTGAGGAACTGGCGTACCGCAAGCGCCAGGGCGTCCTCGAACGAGGACAGGTCGAGGGTGCTGGCCCAGCCGGCAAGCTGCGGCGGCATTGTCACGGGCACTGCTCTGCCGTGCGGGATGCGTTCCTGGAGGACGACCGTTCCGGCGAGGAGATCCCCGAGCCGCTTGGATTGCCCGGAGACCAGCATGCTGATCATTCCTGGGATTGCCAGCAGCGCACCGGGCCGCTCGACCACGGCGCCGAGCAGGGCGCGGACGAACGCGTGGCGGAACCGGACCGGCCCGCCGTCATCCCGCACGACCCGCAGCCCCATGGCTGCCTTCCCGATGCTGCGTCCCCGCCAGACCGTTTCCGCCGCGGCCGGGTAGCCGACCACGACCAGCACCACGACGGCCAGATAGACCGCGGATGCCAGCGCGTCGTCATCCGGGGCGACGACTCTGAAGGCAGCCCAGGCGGTGACGGCAAGTGCGACCGCCTGAAGGGCGAGGTCGATGAGGCCGGCGATGATCCGTGAGCCGAGCCGGGCGACCCGCAGGTCGATCGTGACCGCCTCACCGGTGACGAATCGGCTCATGCGGTGGCTCCGATCCCGGTGGTTGCGATCCTGGTCACGCTCGTCCTGTTCGGTGAATGTTCGGTAGGTGTCCGGTGACGGCATCCCGACCCGACCGAAGGTTGTGCGATCATGGTTCTTCCCGTCGGGCCGAAGGCTGTGCGATCATGATTCTTCCCGCGTGGCCGGAGGCCCTGGGGGGTACGGCCGGAGGCTCCGGGGTACCGGGGGTACGGCCGGAGGCCCCGGGAGGTGTAGCCGGAGGCATGGGGGTCCCGCGATCGCCTGAGACATCGGCCTCCCATTATCATCCATTCAGCTGTTTCCGCCCGTCCGACGTGTGCCGGGTAGTGACGTTTGCCGGGTACCGGGTGTGGTGGGAGGCGGTACGGATGGATCTTGATGCGTACGTCGGCCTCCATCGTGCCGAGTGGGCCCGCCTGGAGGATCTCGTCCGGCGCGCGGCGCGGCCCCGCAGGATGTCCGGGGTGGAGCTCGACGAGCTTGTGGAGCTTTACCAGAAGGCTGCGACCCACCTGTCGGTGATCCGCAGCCGCGGTCCGGACCCGGTTCTGGTCGACAGCCTCGCCGGCACGGTCACCCGGGCACGTTCCGTTGTCGTCGGCGCGCGGGACCCGAGCTGGCATGTTGTCGGCAGGTACTTCGCCGTCACGTTTCCGGCGGCGGTGTATGCGCGGCGTATGTGGTTCCTGGCTACCTGCGGGGCCTCGCTCGCGGTCGCCGTGGCGCTCGGCCTGTGGGTGGTGCACACCCCGGCCGCCTACAGCGGCCTGCTTCCGCCGGCCGAGGTGCAGCAACTGTGCCGGACCGACTTCGCCCACTACTACTCGGAGAATCCCGCGTCCTCGTTTGCCGCACAGGTATGGACGAACAACGCGTGGGTGGCCGCGTCGGCCATTGCCTTCGGCGCGCTGCTGGGCCTGCCGACCCTGGCGGTGCTGCTGTTCAACTCCGTCAACCTGGGGATCGTCGGCGGTTACATGGCTAGCTGTGGCGAGTCGTCGCAGTTCTTCACCCTGATCCTGCCGCACGGAATGCTGGAACTGACCGTCGTCTTCATCGCGGGTGCGGTCGGTCTGCGGCTGGGCTGGTCGATTATCGATCCGGGTCCGCGCCGGCGGGTGGAGGCAGTGGCGGCCGAGGGCCGAGCCGCTGTTGTGATCTCGCTCGGGCTGGCGGTCGCGCTGGCGTTCAGCGGCCTGATCGAGGCGTTCGTGACGCCGTCATCCCTGCCGGCCGGAGTCCGGATCGGTGTCGGCGTGTTCGCCCTGGTGATGTTCGTTGGTTACATCCGGGTCTACGGCCGTCGTGCCGTGGCCATGGGCGAGTCCGGCGATCTGGACAAGGAGCTCTCCGCGGACCTCGCACCGACCGCCTAGGATGTCGATCATGTAACTATGCGTGGCCTGGCGAACGGTGGCATGCGTCGATGAGTGCTGGCCACCCGGAAGATCGGCGCGAGTTTGTCGATGTGTACGTTAATGTGGCCAAAAGTGTACACGGCAACAAATTCGCATGGATCATGGTCTGTGCGGGTGGCTGCGGGCGGGATTCGCACTATTTGACCGGTGCTCCAGCGGGCCGAAGGCAGCACAAAAGATCATGGCTGTGCCGTCTTCGGCTTTCGGCTCTCACAGGCCTCCGGTGGACTTCAGCGTCAGGTAGACGTCGGTGACAGCTGCCGCGTAGGTCGACGGTGGGGCGTCCACGACCTGCGCACCGCGCTGGCGCAGCAGCCCGGCGAGCTGGCGCCGGCGCAGCAGCGCCTGCCCGGCCGCCGCGGCGGAGTAGACCGCACGCACGTCACCCCGGCCGGCCGCGAGCTCGGTCAGGCGTGGGTCGCTCACCGCCGCGACGACGACGGTGTGCCGGGCGGTCAGCGCCGGCAGCGCCGGCAGCAGACCTTCTTCGATGACCGCGGGCGCGAGCTCGGTGAACAGCACCACCAGGCAGTGCCGCCCGGCGGTGCGTAGCACCGACGAGACGATCGCGTGGTGGTCGGCCTCGGCCAGTACGGGTTCCACCAGCGCCATCGCCGCGCTGATGCGGACCACCGGATCCCCTCCGCCCGCCGCCGGCAGGGTGATCCGGGCCGTGGTGTCGTGCGCGAGCAGTCCGATACGGTCGCCGGCGCGGGCGGCCACGGTCGTGAGCAGCAGGGCGGCGTCCATCGCGTGGTCGAGACGAGGGGTGTCACCGATGCGGCCGGCGCTGGTCCGCCCGGTGTCCAGGACGCAGATGACCCGGCGGTCCCGCTCCGGCCGGAACGATCTGACTGCCACCGTGCCGCGCCGCGCGCTGGCCCGCCAGTCGATCATGCGGACGTCGTCACCCGGAACGTAGTCACGGAGGCTGTCGAACTCCGAACCCTGCCCGCCGATACGGAGTGTGACGTTACCCTCGATCTTTTGCAGGCGCGCGAAAGCAGCCGGAATTTGCCGCCGGGACGTGAATGCGGGCAGCACCCGCACCTGGAACGGCGCATGGTGGCGGCCCTGCCGGCCGGCGAGACCCAGCGGCCCCAGCGAACGGACCGTGATGCGGTACGGGTGGCGTTCCCCCCGCCGGGTGGGGTGCAGGACGATCTCGCAGAACCGTCGCTGCCCGGCCGGGATCGTCACGCGAAGGACCCGGGGCTCGGCGCCGGACGACGGCGGCCAGGCGTCGCGGACCAGGGCCCGGACCCTGCGCCGTCCGGTGTTGGTGACGGCGAGGACGAGCGGCACCGGTTCACCCAGCCGCGACCGCGTCGGACCGGAACGGGTGAACGCAAGCGTCCGCACGCTTCCGGCGAGCACGACGTCCGCGACCACCGCGAGCACGAGCGCGGTGTTGACCAGCACCAGGGTCACCCCCGGGACGGGGGAGAGCAGCACGGCGAACACGCCGGCAAGGGCGAACCCGGCGGCTCGTCCGGTGATTGCCACCGTGCGTCACCGCGGGACGGGCACGGTGGCCAGTACCTGGTTGAGGACGGTGTCCGTGGTGACGCCGTCGGGTACGACCTCGGGCCGCAACGAGATTCGATGCCGCAGGGTGGGACGGGCGAGCGCCTTGACGTCGTCCGGAGTGGCATATCCCCGCCCGGACAGCCACGCCCAGGCCCGGGTCGTGGCCAGCAGCGCGGTCGCTCCCCTGGGCGACACACCCAGCTGCACGGAGGGCGCTGCCCGGGTGGCCCGGGCAAGATCGACGATGTAGCCGAGTACCTCCGGACGGACCTGCACACCGCGGACGCCATCGCGGGCGACGGCGAGCTGTGACGGTCCGGCGACGGGCCGGATCCCGGCCGCGTCCAGGTCGGACGGGTCGAAACCGGACGCGTGGCGGGCGAGGACCCCGATCTCGTCCTCCCGCGGTGGCAGTGGCACGGTGAGTTTGAGCAGGAACCGGTCGAGCTGCGCCTCGGGGAGCGGATAGGTGCCCTCGTGCTCGATCGGATTCTGCGTGGCGACGACCGTGAACGGCACCGGCAGCCGGCGTGGCGCCCCCTCGACGCTGACCTGGCGTTCCTCCATCGCCTCCAGCAGCGCGGCCTGGGTCTTCGGGGGCGTCCTGTTGATCTCGTCCGCAAGCAGCAGGTTCGTGAACACCGACCCTTCCCGGAAGGTGAACAGCGACGTCCGGGCGTCGTAGACGAGCGACCCGGTGACGTCCCCGGGCATCAGGTCGGGGGTGAACTGCAACCGCTTGGTATTGAGGGACAGCGCCGCGGCGAGAGCCCGCACCAGCAGGGTCTTGGCGACTCCCGGGACGCCTTCGAGCAGCACGTGACCGCGGCAGAGCAGCGCCACGACAAGGCCGCTGACGGCGGCGTCCTGACCGACCACGGCCCTGGCCACCTCCTCGCGCAGTGCGATCAGCGCCCGGCGGGCCGTTTCCGGATCACTCGGGACGGTCCGGACGGGCGGCACTTCGGCTCCGGGTACCTCGGCTCCGGGACCGGCGTTGACCGGTCCGGCACCCGGCGGCACGGCAGTCGATGGCACGGCAGTCGATGGCACGGTGCGAACTGGCCCGGCGGCGGAAGAAGCCGTTGCCTGGGTGTCGTCGGATGTTTCCGGGACACTCATCCTGCTGCCACCTGCCGGTCCAGTCCCGCTGTCACCTGCCGGTCCAGTGCGTCGAGCTGATCCACCAGCGCCACCAGCGCCTCGTCCGATACCCCTTCTGCCGGGATCGTCCCGCCTGCTGTCGGGGTGTCTTGGCTCATCCCGGAACCGTACAGGAGCGACCTGATCTCGACCGGTGACCGCCCTGTGCGGGTGGCGACGGAGGCGACGAGCGCGGTCGGGTCCGGCTCGGGTTGCCCCGCGTCACCGGGACGGGCGGGGCGGGCCTGAGCCGGCAGCCCGAGCCGCTCGGTCAGGCGTCCGCGCTCCGCCGCCCGCAGCGTCGCCACGGCCAGGTCCCGGGCCTGCGCGGCGGCGTAGAGGCGTCCCCGCCCCTCGACGGTCTCGGCCGCGCGTACCACGACCGGAAGCGGTTCGGGCACCGGTGGCCCGAGTCTGCGTGCCCGCCACAGGGCGAGGACGACCACCGCCAGGCCGAGTTGAAGGCAGGCCAGCAGCACCCGGTCGGGAAGCAGGTCGAGCAGGCCTTTGCGGGCCACCGAGTCCGGTCCACCCGGCTGCGCGACCACCCATGACAGGGTGCGATGCCGGTTCAGCAGCCCGATCGCGAGCGCCCCGTTACCCTGCTCGTCCAGGCGGTCGTTGGTCATGAACGCGACGTTGCCGACCAGGACGAACCGTCCGGATCGAGCCGGTGACGGCGGCTGGCCCGGCGCTCGCGGCGCCTGCACGACGACCAGCGTCGAGGCCGACCCCACCGGGTAGCAGGCGGTGACCCCGGCCGGGTTCGGCCCGGTGACCTGGAAACCGGACCCGCCGCCGAGCGTGGCCGCCGCCGCCGTGGCGGCCTCGGGCAGCCGGCACCGCGGCGTCGGCGTCCCGGATGGGACGCGACCGGCGACGGTGACCGGCAGGCCCAGGGCGCCGACGACCGCCGCGTCCGGCTCGAGGAGCACCACGTCGCTGCCCCGGCCGGCCGCATGCACAAGCGTGTCGAGCACCCGCTGGGAGGCCCGCTCCGGGTAGGCCAGCACGATCGTGACGTCGGCGGGATCCGGTGTGCTCACCGCCTCGGTCGGATCGTCCGTCGAGGTGACCTCGACGCCGTGTGCCCGCAAGAGCTGGGCCAAGGCCATGGTCCCGGTCGGGTCGGCCGACCCCGGATCAAGCGGGCGCCCGTTCGATCGTTCGACCATGGCCGACAGCGCCACACAGATGATGATCAGCAGTATCAGGACGGCCGCGACGCGGACGCCGCGGCGTGCTCGCGGGTCGAGCCCCCGGCGCGCGGCGCTCAGCGGCCTGGGGAGCTGGGCCGAAGGCAGCGTGCCAGAAGCATGATCGCGCTGCTTTCGGCCAGCCGGGGAGTTCAAGCCGGCACCGTGAACGTGGGCGCCGGCCTGCCGCCTGTCCCCGCCCGTGGTCGCAGACCGGTGAGTGCCTCGTCCGCCTGCACGACAGCGCGGTAGGACGCCTCCGACGCCTCCAGCCCGCCGTACCAGATCTCGCTGAATATGGCCACTGCCGACGCAAGGGCGGGGGTCGTAGCGGGGGCGATCCGGCCGACCTCGGTGACAAGCTCACCGGCGGTACACCCCGGACGGGGCTCCAGCACTCCTGTCTCCTCCAGCATCCGCACAACGGCTCGCAACCGTGACCGCACCGCTTCGGCGAACGCACCGGCACGGGCTGCGGCGTCGGCCTCGGCCCGCAGCGCCGCCGCCGACAGCGGACTGCTCAGGTCGAGGTCGACCGGCGCTGTCCGGGCCTGCCGCCGGACCGGGCCGAGACGCAGCCACACGGCCACGGCGGCCACGGCGGCCACGATGACGACGGCTGCGATCCCGAGACCCCCACCCGACGGTTGGGTGGCGCTGGTCCACAGGTCGGTGAGTTGCTCGCTGAGCCAGCTCACCACACGTTCGGGCCAGCTCGGCTCAGCCTGGTGATAGATCGTCCTGGACAGCTCGCGGCGGGCTTCCTCCGCCGCTTCGTCGCGGGTTACCGCAGGCCCGATCATCACCGTTTACCGACAGCCCTGTTGCTCGTAGTCCCGTTACCGGTAGCCCTGGTTGGTCGCGGCACGACGGTCCCGCGCTGCCTGGGCGAGTGTCATGTCGAGCCCTTCCAGCCGGATACGGCGGTCGATGTAGAGCAGCACGACCACCCCCGCCATGATCGGCATGATCGCGATACTGATAATGATGTCCACTATCGCGGTGAACACAAGACCCGTTCCGGTCAGGTCGCCGGTGACCGGATCGGTCATGGAGTCGCCGCCGGCGGCGAAGGCCACCCCGATCACGACGGTGAGAACGGACACCACGACGGTGACGATTATGCCCGTGAGCAGCAGGATTCCGAAGGTTCGCCACCATGCGCCCCGAACCAGGGTCCACGAGCGTCGCATGGCTGTGTTGATCGTGCCGCCTTCGAGGACGAACGCAGGGGTTGACAGAACCAGCGCGACCGCCACGAAGACGGCACCGATGAGCAGCCCGATGAGCCCGAGCAAGGTCAGCAGCGTCACCACGATCGACAGGCCGGCGAGGCCTGCGAGGCGGGGCCGGACGCGTTGCAGTACCTCTCCGATCTTTACTTTGCTACCCAGCGTCAACTCGCTGACCGCGACGCTGAGCGCTCCCGTCAGTGCGATGGCGACGACAAAGTTGATGATCACGTTCACGACGCCGCAGAGGACCGCGACGCCGGAGGAGCCGCGCTGACCGATGGCCGTCAGGATGATTGTGATGATCTGCGCCACTGTGGTGGCGCCGAGAGTCAGGCCGATCGTCGCTCCGGGGCTGCGCCGCAGGGCGGAAAAGGCGCCGTCGAGTATCTCGCCCACGGCGAGCGGCCGCAGCGGGATGATTCCCGGTTTCTCGGCCTGCGGCAGCGGCCCCCACTGGCTGGGTCCTCCCGCTTGTGGTTGTCCCCAGCCGGACGGTGGCGGGTTCCATCCGGGTGGCTGGTTCCAGCCAGACGGTGGTGGCTGCTGGTTCCACCCGGAGGGCGGCTGTGGTTGCCCCCAGCCGGGGGGTGGTGGTGGCTGCTGCTGGCCGTCTGCGGGATTCGGCCCGCCGGGTGGCTGGGGCCCACTCCAGCCAGGTCCACCGGTCATGTCGGTCTCCTCACGTTTTCAGGCCTCCGGCAGTCCGAGGGGAGGCGGTCGCGCCGACGTCCCCTCGCGATGTCCTGGGCCGGCTCACTCGCACTACCGTGACCGACTCGTGGTCCGGGTGGATCCGCTCTGCCAATGATCGGCCTGACCTTCCACGCATTCGTGGACGCCTGCAGACCCGGCGGGTGCGATCGTGCCAGATCTACCGATGTTGCGTGTCGGGCAGCCGGGAAAGTCCGGCAACGGTCTCTATAAGTATCCATATGGTTTCTTTCCGTGTCGACGGGAAGGTCGTGTGATCGGATCCCGTACATCGTGGATGCCCGGGCAGGCGTCGTCCACAGGAGGGTTTTCCACAGGATTTACCAGGTGTTGGCCAGGCCGAGGTCGATGGGGTGACCATGCGACACATGCCCAATACATATATAGCTGCCGCGTTCGAGGTTCTTCTGGACCTTCTCCTGCCGCGAACCTGTGCCGGCTGCGGCCGTTCGGGTTCAGCGGTCTGCGCGGTTTGTTCGGCTGCGGTCGATCGTCAGGCATTCCTCGCCGCTCCGGGACAAATGGCCACCCCGGGGCGGCGGGGGCCACCGTGCTTCGCGGGTGCCGTTTACGACGGTCCGTGTCGCCAGATCCTGTTGGCCTTCAAGGAAAGAGGCCGGTTGGACGCTGCCGGTCCGCTTGTGTCGGCACTTGCCCGCGCGGTGGCCGCGGCCAGGGTCATGTCGGCACACAACGGTCCGGTCGTTCTCGTGCCGGTGCCCTCGACCCGGGCCGCGGTGCGCCGGCGCGGGTTCGACCACGTGCGCCGGCTCGCAGACGGCGCTACCCGGGTGCTGTGTCGGGCCGGCGTGCCGACGCGGGTGGTTCCGATGCTGCGGTCTGCCAGGCCGGTGGCGGATCAGGCGGGTTTGACCGCCACGGATCGTGTGACCAACCTCGACGGTGCGTTCGTCCTGCGTCATGGCCTGGAGGGCCAAAGACGGCGCGATCATGCTGCTTTCGCGCCCGGGGTTCCTGGCGGTCGGGACGGCTGTGGGATGCCCGAGCCGTTGTTCGTCGTCATCGACGACGTCGTGACAACGGGCGCGACGCTGTCCGAAGCCACGCGGGTGTTGCGTGCCGGTGCGGTACCGGTATCGGTAGTGGCGGTCGCCGCCGCTACGTTGGCCCGCCGACGCCCTACTCGAGATGACCGGCCCCAAGGTGTCCGTTTGCCTGCGACCGGGGTACCGGAGGGATAAAACTGTCGTCACCCGTACCGGCACCGCGGGAACTGACAAGCGAAGCGAGGGCCTGGGTGTCCGGGGCCCGAGCGGAAGGAACGAGGCAGCAGATAAGCCCTGGCGCACGGCACGACACCGGAAGGTGGGATCTGGCCAGATCCGTCCGGATTGCCCGGTCATCACAACTTCCGGTCAACAGAAA
>NZ_CAAAFO010000033.1:54741-55299 GCF_900634715.1 Candidatus Protofrankia californiensis
GGTGAAACGAGTGGACATCGTGGTCAAGGGAAGGCACACCGCGGTTCCCGAAAGGTTCCGTGAGCATGCCGAAGCCAAGATTGCGAAGCTTGAGAGGTTCGATCACAAGGCGTTCCGGGTGGATGCGGAGCTCTCTCGTGAACACAACCCGCGCATGGCGGATGTCCGTGAGCGTGTCGAGCTGACCGTGTTCTCGCGGGGGCCGGTCATCCGTGCGGAGGCCGCCGCGGCCGATCCCTACGCGGCGCTCGACCTGGCCGCGGCAAAGCTCGCCGAACGACTACGGCGTGCCGCCGACAGGCGGATCCGTCATAACGGTGCGGGTCGTGGTTCGTTGGCACAGCCGTCAGAATCCGTGGTCGCCCCGCAGGCGGGTCTGCCGGGCGGGCGGGCGGACGCCGGCGATGCCGATGCTTCGGCAGCTGCCGGTGGCGACGCGGACTACGGTGTTCCGGACTCGTCACCCTTTGTCGTCCGTGAGAAGATCCATCGAGCCGCCCCGATGACTCTCGACGACGCGTTGTCCAATATGGAGCTCGTGGGCCACGACTTCTACCT
>NZ_CAAAFO010000033.1:55698-57652 GCF_900634715.1 Candidatus Protofrankia californiensis
CTTCTGTGACGTGCGTACGGGTTTGCCGAGTGTCGTCTACCGGCGGTGCGGCTACGACTACGGGCTGATCCGGCTTGAGGCGGATGAGGGTCAGGATCCCGACGGGGGTTCCGCGGTTCACGCCTGAGGGCCAAAGGCGGCGCGATGATGTTTCTTTCGCGCCGCCGGAGGGGTCCGGTACGGGTCACTGCGGGCCGAAGATAGCGCGATCATGCTTTTTCGCCTGCGGGAAGTCCTGTCCGGGTCACTGACGGGCAGATCCGAAGGACGGCTACGGCCAAGAGCGTGACGTGGTCGCAACGGTGTAAAGGCATGCAGGTCTAGTTGACGTGGGACCATCTGCCGTGGACGTCTTCAGTCGCCTGCCGGTCAGCCCGTGTACCAGCACGGGCTGACCGGCAGGCAGTCCGTCGCGACGCGAGGGAGGTCATATGACGGGGGATGGGCGCCAGCCCGGGGAGGAACCGTCGTCACCGGATCCCATCCGGGTGCTCGTCGTTGACGATCACGCTCTGTTCCGGCGTGGCCTGCAGATGGTCCTTGAGCAGGAGAAGGACATCGAGGTGGTCGGTGAGGCGCCGGACGGTTCCGAAGCCGTCACGATGGCGGTTGACACCGCGCCCGACATCGTCCTTATGGATGTCCGGATGCCGCGTCGCGGCGGGATCGACGCGACCAGCGCGATCAAGCAGGCGGTACCCAGCGCAAAGATCGTGATGCTGACCATCAGTGACGAGGAGGGTGACCTCTACGACGCAATCAAGGCGGGTGCCATGGGGTACCTGCTCAAGGAGATCTCGATCGACGAGGTTGCCGCGGCCATCCGCGCCGTGCACGGGGGGCAGAGCCTGATCAGCCCGTCGATGGCCTCGAAGCTCCTCACCGAGTTCGCACTGATGATCAAAAAGGCGGACAGTCGGCCGCAGCTACCCACTCCCAGGCTCACCGATCGCGAGATGGAGGTTCTGCGGCTCGTCGCCAAGGGGCTCAACAACCGCGACATCGCCAAGCAGTTGTTCATCAGCGAGAACACGGTCAAGAATCATATCCGTAACATATTGGAGAAGCTTCAGTTGCATTCCCGGATGGAAGCGGTGGTCTACGCGGTCAGGGAGAAGCTGCTGGAAATCACCTGAGTCCTCGGGTGGTTCTCCGCCCAAAACCCAAAATATGTCAGATCAGGACATGTCGCGCTCCTCATGGTGGTGGCGGGTCGTCTCGCAGCAGGGACCCGATCCAGCAGTCGACCCGGACACCGCGTAGGACGAGGCCCCGGCGCAAGGTGCCCTCGATGGTGAACCCGTTCTTCTCCGCCACCCGGCGTGAGGCCCAGTTGCCCACACCGGCTGTCCATTCCAGCCGCTCGACACCCAGGGTCTGAAACGCCCAGCGCCCCAACACGCCGACCGCCTGGCTGACGACACCCTGGCCACGCGCGCCCGGCGCGCACCAGTAACCCACTGTGGCCAGGCCGTCGTCAGTCACCTCCACCAGGCTCACGGAGGCCAGCACCGACCCGGACGTGGCGTCCAGCACGGCGAACGGGGCGCCCCAACCTTCTTCCCATTTTCGGGGCGCGAACTCGGTGACGTAGGCCTCGGCGTCCCGTCGGGTGTAGGGCGAGGGAATCCTCGTCCACCGCTGGATGTCCGGGTCCTGACAGGCGGCATGAACGTCGTCGATGTCGGCGGGGGTCCACGGGCGGAGGTGGATCCTTCCCGCCGTAATCTCCACTGGGTCGAACTTCGGCATGCCGGTCAGGATCGCCTACGGATCCGCGGGACACGCTGGGGGGGCTGGGCACTGGCCGCGGTCCCCGTACGTTCTGAGGAGTGGACCCCGGATCGAGCCGGGCAAGGATCTACAGCCAGACGATCTACAGTCAGACGAGGTCCCGCGCAGCCTCCCGGCGCAGAAAGAGTATGATCGATTCTCTTTCGGCGGGCGAGGTTGC
>NZ_CAAAFO010000033.1:58023-59227 GCF_900634715.1 Candidatus Protofrankia californiensis
ACGGGGAGGATCGATCAGCACCGGGGGTCTAGCCTAGTGTCGTTGTGTAGGTGACCCAGCCGACAAGCCGCCCGAGGAGTTTCACCCGTGGTACTCGAGAAGATCCTCCGTGCCGGCGAGGGTCGTATTCTGCGCAAGCTCAAGGCCATCACCGAGCAGGTGAACCTCCTTGAGGATGACTTCGTGGGGCTCACCGACGCCGAGCTGCGCTCGATGACCGACGAGTTCCGGCAGCGGATCGACGACGGAGAAACCCTCGACGAGCTTCTCCCCGAAGCATTCGCGGCCGTACGTGAAGCGGCCCGGCGGACCCTGGGGCAGCGGCACTTCGACGTCCAGATCATGGGTGGTGCGGCCCTGCACCTGGGCAACATAGCCGAGATGAAGACCGGTGAGGGCAAGACTCTCGTCTCCACGCTTCCGGCCTACCTGAACGCGTTGTCCCGCAAGGGCGTGCACGTTGTCACCGTCAACGACTACCTGGCGCAGCGGGACGCGGAGAACATGGGCCGGGTGCACCGCTTTCTCGGGCTCACGGTCGGTGTGATTCATCCCCAGATGCCACCGGCGGTCCGCCGCCAGCAGTACGAGGCCGACATCACCTACGGCACCAACAACGAGTTCGGCTTCGACTACCTGCGGGACAACATGTCCTGGAGCGGTGAGGAGCTCGTGCAGCGCGGGCACAACTTCGCCGTCGTCGACGAGGTCGACTCGATTCTGGTCGACGAGGCCAGGACGCCGCTGATTATCAGCGGACCGGCGGATAATCCGACCCGCTGGTACACCGAGTTCGCCCGTATCGCCCCGACACTGGTGAAAGATGTCGACTACGAGGTGGAAGAGGGCAAGCGGACGGTGGCCATCACCGAGAGCGGGGTGGCGAAGGTGGAGGACCAACTCGGTATCGACAACCTCTACGAATCGGTGAACACCCCGCTGGTCGGCTACCTCAACAACGCATTGAAGGCAAAGGAGCTCTACCGCGGGGACAAGGACTACATTGTCACGGACGGCGAGGTTCTCATCGTCGACGAGTTCACCGGTCGCGTGCTGCACGGTCGACGTTACAGCGAAGGCATGCACCAGGCGATCGAGGCCAAGGAAAAGGTCGAGATCAAACAGGAGAACCAGACCCTGGCCACGATCACGCTGCAGAACTACTTCCGCCTCTACGACAAACTGTCCGGGATGACCGGGACCG
>NZ_CAAAFO010000033.1:59566-65043 GCF_900634715.1 Candidatus Protofrankia californiensis
CCACCAGATCTACACACTCGGTGTCGTGCCGATTCCCACGAACAAGGCGATGATCCGGGCCGACCAGCCCGATGTCGTGTACAAGACCGAGGTCGCCAAGTTCAGCGCGGTCGTCGACGACATCGCCGAGCGCAACGAGAACGGCCAGCCGGTACTTGTCGGCACGACCAGCGTGGCGAAGTCGGAATACCTGTCCAAGGAGCTGACCAAGCGCGGTGTGAAGCACGAGGTGCTCAACGCCAAGCAGCACGAGCGCGAGGCTGTGATCATTGCCGAGGCGGGGCGTAAGGGCGCCGTGACCGTCGCCACCAACATGGCTGGGCGTGGTACTGACATCATGCTCGGCGGCAACCCCGAGTTTCTCGCCCAGGCGGAACTGCGGCAGCGTGGCCTGAGCCCGATCGACACCCCGGAGGACTACGAGGCGGCCTGGCCGGAGGCGCTGGAGAAGGCTCGCGCGTCGGTCGGTGCCGAGCACGAGGAGGTCTTGGAGCTCGGCGGGTTGTACGTCCTGGGTACGGAACGCCACGAGTCCCGCCGTATCGACAACCAGCTGCGTGGACGAGCCGGCCGCCAGGGCGACCGCGGGGAGTCCCGGTTCTACCTGTCGCTGGGCGACGACCTCATGCGGTTGTTCAATGCCGCGGCCGTCGAGGGCATCATGGACCGGCTCAACATTCCCGAGGACGTGCCGATCGAATCGAAGATCGTCACCCGTGCGATTCGTTCCGCGCAGACACAGGTCGAAGGCCAGAACTTCGAGATACGCAAGAACGTCCTGAAGTACGACGAGGTGATGAACAAGCAGCGCACCGTCATCTACGAGGAGCGCCGGAAGGTTCTCGAAGGGGCCGACCTGCACGAACAGGTCCGTCATTTCATCGACGACACGGTGGAGGCGTACGTTCGCGGCGCGACGGCGGAAGGATATCCCGAGGAATGGGATCTCGACACCCTCTGGTCCGGTCTGGGCGAGCTGTACCAGATCGGCGTGGAGGTTCCGTTGCCGGACGAGCGTGAGGGGCTGACGGCTGAAACCCTGATCGAGGACCTGCAGAGCGACGCGTACGACGCGTATGACCGGCGTGAGGACACGCTGGGCGTGGGTCCGGACGGTAATCCGCTCATGCGGGAACTGGAGCGCCGGGTCGTGCTCGCGGTTCTCGACCGGAAGTGGCGCGAGCACCTGTACGAAATGGACTACCTGCAGGAAGGAATCGGTCTGCGGGCAATGGGGCAGCGTGACCCGCTGGTCGAGTACCAGCGTGAGGGCTACGACATGTTCCAGACCATGATGGAAGGTATCAAGGAAGAGTCGGTCAGGCTGCTGTTCAACGCCGAGGTGCAGGTTCCGGCCGCGGATTCCGCGGCTCCCGAGGCCGGCAGTCCGTCGGCCGCCCCGACGATCACCCCTGTGGACGGCGCGGCGCAGGCAGCAGGTGGGACCGGTCGTCCTGCGGCTGTTCAGGAGGTGACCGCCGCTGCCGCGAACACCGTGGGTGGTCAGCCGACGTCCGCTCCGCCGCCGGTGTTCGTCAAGGGTCTGGAGCCGCGCCGCCCCACCGATGATCTTCGCTACACGGCGCCGTCGGCGGACGGTGGATCCGAGCCGGTGACAATCCGGGCCTCCGGGAGTGTGGTCGGGGAGCGCGGTGTGGAGTCGTCGGCCACCGCCGGTAGTGGCCGTCCGGCCCGCAACGCGCCCTGCCCGTGTGGCTCCGGGCGCAAGTACAAGCGTTGCCACGGAGACCCTGCGCATCGCAGCACCATCTGACGTCCTGAGCTACACCCCGCCTGACGGCCCTGGGTAACGCCTGACGACTTTAGGTAACGTCGTCCGATGTCGATCGGTGGGATCTCAGGCGCTTGCCGATCGGCCGGGTCAGGCACGCCCGGACGGAGCAGCACCCGTCCGGGCTGCCCCTGCTGTCCCTGAACTGCGCCGAAGGGCGTCGGTCTGCAGCGCCGTGACCCGCCAGCGACTGCCGGAGGTCTCCATACGGAGGGCAAGAGCGGACACACGCTCGCCCCGGGTGATCACCGCGGCAACCTCGGCGATCCCTTCGCGAGGCTCGCATACCCGCAGGCAGCGAAGGGTGTGGCGCCGATGCCGGACGTTGTCGGCGACCAGTCGTTCGAGGTCCGCCTGCACCTGCGGAGAAGTCCAGGCGGCAAGGTGCGCGACGGGCCGGATCCCGGTCACGGCCTCGACAATGGCCCGGACGACGACAGTGGCCGCGGCGCGGGCCGAGGGGATCGCCCGGCTGCCGGGGGCATCGGTGTGCCCAGGGCCTGGTAGGGCTTGTACCAGCGACTCGGGGACGTGAGCCTCCCGGACCTCCCGGATCGGCAGCGCCGACCCGGCAGGAACCCCGGATCCGGCAGGAAGCCCATGCGCGAAAAGAACATGATCGCGCTGCTTTTGGCCCTCTGGTGTGCTCCTGGCCGTGTGTTGCCGCTGATCGCCGCGGGGCAGCGCGAGGACGATCGAGGCTGCTCCGATAACCGGGGCGGCCGTTACCGCGGGGCCGGCTGGTGGGCGTGGGACCCAGGTTCCGGTCTGTGGGTCGTCATCGTACGGCGGATCGGTGGGGGTGATCGGTATTTGGTAGAAGCGTCGTGCACGGGTGGAGCCTGCGCGTGCGGGGTCCGCCGCGGTGGTCGCAGTAGTCACGGCGTTCTTCTCCGGATGGGGGAGGGGCGGGGTCAGGGCCGGGGGTGGGGCGGTTGTAGGTGCTGTCCGGGGAGGATCATGTCGGGGTCGGAGCCGATCACGTGTTTGTTCGCAGCCCACCACCGTGGCCATTCCTGCGCGATCTGCTCGGCAGTCGCGTCCGCTCCGAGGTGGCGGGCCGCGATCGTCCAGAGAGTGTCGCCGCGCAGCACGACAACCACGGAGCTGTCCTGGGCCCGGCTGCCCGGCGACGGGTCGGGCCAGGGCGCCTGGACGCCGGGTGACATCGACATGACAGGCGTGGGGTCGGGGACGGACTGCACTGGCGGGGATGCAGGGTTGGTCGGGTTCGCGGGAGACAGCGTGGTGGCCAATGCGTCCGCCGGAGATCCGGTCGATTCCGGGCTTGATGATCTTATGGGTGAACCTGGAGTACCTGCAGGTATCGCGGACGGAGGGGATGGGTCGTACGGGTCGACGTCCGGCCACGCGGTCGAGGACACCGCGGCCGTGACGGTGGCCGGTCCGGTGACCGCTGTCGGGCTCACCGCCAATGCCGGGGCGGCGCTCCCTGCCGCAAGGGTGATGCCGAGCGCCACCTCGACGATATGGCGCAGAGTCCGGGGCAGGATGCGACGGGCGACGCTTGCGGCTGCCCGCCCGCCGATGCCGGGCAGCGCAGCCAGCGCGCCCAGGATGAACCCCGCGCACAGCCAGAGCAGGCAGGCCCATGCGGCGAGGCCGACAACGGTCGTGAGTGCGTGTTCGGGATCGGCCTCGACCCAGTCGGGCACCGCCGAAGGCCCGGACGGAAGATCCGCCCATCTCGGCCCGACTTCGACCATGATGATCGTCAGTGCCGTTGCGGCGACCGCTCCCGCGAGGAAGACGAGCAGGCGCCGGACGGCTGACATCGGCAACTCCAGTGACCCGGGGACTCGGTCCTTCGGCAGCGCGAGAAAAGCATGATCGCGCTACCTGCGGTCCGCTGGTCCGATCGATCTTTTTGAAATGCTTCGTTTGACTACGTTTGCTTGTGTAATCCTCCAAAGAGTTGATGTCAACCTTGGTTGGGTGGTTTGCTCGTTGTGCAGGGGCCCGGCGCCCCCGGAACCCGTGCCTGCAACGATCGTCGCGCACCCGGCCCTGGTGACCGTCAGCGGCCACTCCTTCTACTTCGGAGGAAGAGCCGGGGTTCGAGGGGCGGGGCCCGTCCTCGTCGAGATGGTGGCCGCCGGTGCGGTCGCGCCTTTCGGAAGGCTGCCCAGGGTGCGGCGGCAGCGGGAAGGTTGTTGTGACCGATGGCGGGAGGAACGAGACAGTGACCTGTCAATGACCCGGGAACCGGGGCCTCCGGCAGCGCGCGAGAAGCATGATCGCGCTGCCTTCAGCCCTCTGGATGTGCAAAGGCTCAGGGAAGGCGTGAGCCGTCACGCCCGACGGCCGGACCTTCTGGCTGGACACGCCGGACCAGCTCATGTCAGCCTCGTAGCGACCCGGGAATCCAGGCTCCGGTAGCGCGAAAGAAGCATGATCACGCTCCGGCCTTCTGGCTCGACCAGCATGGACCGTGTTGGCGTATCCGGTTCGCTTCGTTCTGTGCTGGGTGTGTCGCTTCAGTGGGTGTTCGATCGGCCCTTCCGGTGGACCGGTGCCTGGGAACACGGACCGGTGCCTGGGAACAAAGGGGGGCGGGTGCGCTGGGAGGCACTGTTCGCTGATCTTGAGATGCAGTGGGAGGCGGCCGAGGCGGCTGAGCTCGACTCCGAGCTCATGGACAGGAGCCGGCGCGAGGCCGCGCATCTGCGTCTGATCGACCGTTTGCGTCCGGCGATCGGATCGTCGCTGCGTGTGGGTGTCCAGGCAGCTGGGCGGGAATCCGGCGGTGTCCTGGCCGGACGGCTTACCGCGCTGGGAGTGGACTGGATGCTCCTGCGGGAGCCGGCGGCTCATGAAGTCCTGCTGCCGCTGCGCTGCGTCCTGTGGGTGCACGGCTTGGCCTCGCTGTCGGCTCAGCCGGGCCATGAGGGTCCGCTGGCGGTTCGGCTGGATCTGCGCTACGTCCTGCGAGGTGTGGTGCGGGATCGCTCATCGTGTTCGGTCGTGCTGTCGGACGGCACCCCGGTGCGGGGCACGATCGACCGGGTCGGGGCGGACTTCGTCGAGGTGGCCGAGCATCCGGACGACGAGTTCCGCAGGGCGCGGTCGGTACGCGCTGTGCGGACCATTCCGCTGGCCGCGATCGGGTTCGTTCGTCGAACCGTGTGATCCGCTTTTCTTCCGCGGAAGACCGCCGACGGTCCTGGAGGCTCAAAGGCGGCGATCATGATTTTTTCGCACTCGGGGTTCCTGTCGGATCCGAGGTCCGGAAGCCGATCTGGGCGGTCCGGGCGGTCCCAGTTCCGACTAGGTCCCAGCCCCGATTAGCTGTGCAGTCCGGGGAGCTCCTCGTCCAGGAGCGCCTCGCCGCGGCCCAGAGGGTTGGCGAGCACGAATGCGCGGGTCTGCTCGTATGCCCGCTGGATGTACGCCTCAAGCTCGGTGCGTTCGACTCGCCACTGCCCGCGTCCGCCGATCTTGATGGCGGGAAGCTCACCTGAGCGGACCAGCGCGTACGTCTGGCTCGACGAGATGTTGAGGATCTCCGCCACATCGCTGAGCTGAAGGAAGCGCTCGTTCATCGGTCTGTCTCCCTGGCGATGGATGGGTCGTGTCTCCTGTGTATCAGAGTTGCAGGATCGGATCGCCTGTGAATGCCTCTACTTGTGGATAACAGGTGCCGTTCGCCTGGAAGGCCAAAAGC
>NZ_CAAAFO010000033.1:65148-70852 GCF_900634715.1 Candidatus Protofrankia californiensis
AGTGCGGTCACGTTTTTCTCGCGCTGCCGGAGGCCCAAGTCTCTGGATCGCCGGAGATTCGGGGATTCGGGGATTCGGTGGCTCGGGCCACTGGTTGCGGCCTGAAATCAGATCTTGGCCATGGCGTCGAGGTTCCGAGCGACGTAAAGCGGTGATCCGGAGGTGGTGATCGCTGGATGCGGTGATCGTGAAGTGGCGATGGGGGGACGGTGATCGGGACGTGTCGATCGGGGCGTGTCGACCGGGAGGCGGTGATCGGGAGGCGGGATGTTCCGGCCCGGATCCGTCGATCCGGAAGGCCCTCGTCCGAGACCGCCGTTGCAGACCACGTACCCTCAGCGATCAGGGTGTGCGTCGGACATGTCCGTCATCCGGTCTGCGCCGGGCCACCCGCTGTCCGCCCGCCAGCAGCTCCTGGTCGGCCGCGACGGCGCGATCACGACATCGTCGCCGCCGGCCGGCCTCGAGGGACACAAGCTACAGGAGGTCCGCCGGTGACCGGCCTCACGCCCGCTGTCGCGGTTTCGGAGAAGCCGGCCGCCCCGCCGTCGCCACCGGCCCGCCGGCTCACCCCGCCGCGCTGGCGGGACTCCCGTCTGCTGGTCGGTGTGCTGCTGGTGCTGGTGTCGGTCGTGGCGGGCGCCCGCCTGTTCGCGACCGCCGACCGCAGCCACGACTGGGTGGCGGCAACCGTGGACCTTCCAGCCGGGCATGTCGTGGTTGCCGCCGACCTCACCACGACCTCGGCACGTCTGCGTTCGACGACCGCGGATCGTTATTTTCCGGGTGAGCGTCGTTCAGCGCTGGTCGGGGCGATGCTCGCCCGCCCGGTGTCGGCCGGGGAACTGCTCAGTGGCGCCGACTTCGTGCGGGACACCGTGAGCCCGACCCGGCTGGTCGCGATCGTCGTCAAGGACGGCAGAGCACCCGCGCTCACTCCAGGCGATCACGTGGACGTCTTCGTCCTGCAACGGTCGGGTACGGCGCCTGCAGGTGCTGCGGCCGCAGGGGCGGCGGGCGCGGGTGCGGCGCAGGCTGCCGGTCAGCCGGCTGGGCCGGCGTCGCTCACGCAGAGCGGCAGTGGTAGCACGGAGATCCTCGTGCTGCACGACGTCGAGTTCATCGCACGGGCGACATTGACGGCAGGCTCGTACTCGTTGACGTTACGGGTGCCGGTGGAGCTGGCGATCAATGCGGTGGCGGCGTCCCAGAGCGAACGGGTGGACGTCGTCAAGCTCGAGCGAGGTTCCCGCGGCGAGGTCGGCGCGGTGGGCCCGACCGCTGTGCCGGGATTCGGGCAATGAGCCTGCCGATCCTGACCGCGGTGACCAACTCGGTCGTCGAGTCGGGGCTCGTCACGGCGTTCGACCGCCGCGATCTCGGGGTGACGGTGGTCCGCCGGTGTGTCGATCTGCCCGATCTGCTCGCCGCGGCGACAACGGGTGCGGCGCGGGCGGCGCTGCTGTCGGCGGACCTGCGCCGCCTGGATCGGGATGCGCTGACCCGCCTGGCGGTGGCGGGGGTTGCGGTGGTCGGGCTCATCACGCCCGGGGATGAGGACGGTGAGCGCCGGCTGCGCCAGCTCGGCGTCGCGGCGGTGATCGCGACCGACGCGACGGCCGAGGTCGTGGCGTCGGCCGTGGTGGAGGCGGTCCGGGCGCTTGCCAATGACGATCATAGTTCCGGGATGCTGCCCGCCGCGTACAGCAAGCCCATGGCCGGTTTTGCCGCGTTGACGCCGGTGGCTGCCCAGCCGGTACCCGACGGTCTTCCCGAACCCGGTGACGGCCGGGTGATCGCCGTCTGGGGTCCGACCGGTGCGCCGGGTCGGACCACCGTGGCTCTGTGTCTGGCCGCCGAACTCGCCGCCATGGGTATGCCGACGCTGCTTATCGACGCCGACGTCTACGGCGCAGCGATCGGGCAGCTGGTGGGGCTGTTGGAGGAGGCACCCGGGCTTGCCGCCGCCGCCCGGGCGGCCAACCAGGGAACCCTCGACGTCCCCCGGCTGGCGGTGCTGTGCCGGGACCTCGGCGGGGGGCTGCGGATCCTGCCGGGAATCGCCCGTCCGTCGCGCTGGCCGGAGCTGCGTCCGGCGTCGGTGGAGGTCGTGCTCGCCCTGGCGCGACGGCTGGCGAGCTTCGTTGTCGTCGACTGCGGCTTCTGCCTGGAGATGGACGAGGAGCTGTCGTTCGACACCTCCGCTCCGCGGCGCAACGGCGCGACCCAGGTGATACTCGGCGCGGCCGACACCGTCCTGGCCGTGGCGTCCGCGGAACCGGTCGGGCTGGTGCGGTTCGTCCGCGGTCTGGCCGACCTGCGCGAAACCGTGCCCGGCGCGGATCCGTGGATCGTGGTGAACCGGTTGCGCGCCTCGGCGATCGGGAAGGACGCCCGCCGTGAGGTCGCCAGGGCGATGGTGCGCCATGTCGGTATGGAACCGGTGGTCCTGATACCTCTCGACATCGCGGCGATGGACACCGCACAGGCTGCCGGTCAGTTGCTGCGGGACGTCGCTGCGCAGTCGCCGGCCAGGCTGGCGATCAGCGAGCTGGCCGCGCGGGTGGCGGGGCGCCCGGTGCGCGGACGTCGCCGACGTTCGACCGCCCGCCGTTGACGATCCGCGCCGGTGGGGCCGCGGAGGTCGTCGCAAACGGTCTGTGCAGGGGTCCGGTTGCCGCTTGGTCTCGTAGAGCTCGTCCCGCTAATCCTATACGAAGCGTGACCGATAAAGGCGACCTGACTGCGCCGGAAATGTCGTTTTTACGGAGAAATCTTTCTTTAATCGTTCAGCGGAACGGTTACGGACTGCGGTTCCTGGGCAGTCTGTCTGGGTGACTGATCGTAGGGATAAGATAGCGGTTCGCAATCATCTCGCTGTTCGGAGCGTGGAGCGGACGCCGCTCGTGCGGATTTCACTCCTGGCGAGGGAAGTGATCTTACGAGAAGTAGTGATCGTGACATAAGGGTCACTACTTGCATTAATCAAATGTAGCTATCCTTTTCGGGTAACGTTCAGTTAGTGTGAGCACCTGCGTCACCGCAGTGGTGGGAGCAATAAATGATCACCAAGTGCTCTGTTGAGGCGACGGGGGGTGTATCGGGTGAGTCGGGAGTACGCGAAGGCCGTGGGAGCTCGTCTCCGGGCCATACGGATCCAGCAGGGATTGTCGTTGCAAGGCGTGGAGCAGAAGTCACGCGGACGATGGAAGACCGCGGCGGTCGGCTCCTACGAGCGCGGCGACCGGATGATCAGCGTTCACCAGCTGTCGGAACTTGCCGCGTTCTACGGCGTTCCGGTCTCGGCGCTGCTGCCGGAGGAGGAGGCGCTGCCCCCGCGCGAGCACCGGCACCGCACCGTCCTCAACCTGAAGAAACTCGCTGAGGCCCCGCCTGACTCGTCCGCGCTGGTGCGCCGCTGGGTGGCGCAGATACAGCGCCAGCGCGACGACTACGCCGGGCAGGTTCTGTCCATCCGGGACGGCGATCTGAGGGCACTGGCCCTCCTGCACGACACCACCCCGCAGGAGTTCTCCGAACGGCTGCGGGGGTGGGGTGTGCTCGAGACGAATTTCGGTGAGGAGGAGGTCTCCGAGTAGGACGTTGCCGCGCCGGACGCCCTGACATCGTCACCTCGACGGTGTCGGTTCCTGGGCAGTGTCGGTCCCTGACGGTGCCGCATGGCGAGATGGCGCGGTGGCCAGCCACGAGAGCGTGCACGGCGGATGTTGTGTCCCGAACCGCCGGCATGATCCCTTCACTGACGGTGGAGGGCGTGTACCAGGGATTGTGACGCACAGCAGGAGGTGGCTGATGGCTGGCAGACGGCTTCCCCGTCGCGGACTGGTACTGGGCGCTGGGGGCGTGCTTGGGTCGGCGTGGATGATCGGCGCCCTACGCGCCTATGAAGAATCAACCGGTATCGACGTCCACGGCATGGACATGACTGTCGGCACCTCCGCCGGGTCGGTGCTGGCAGCTCTGATCGGCCTCGGCACCAGTGTCGAAACGATGGTCAACTCCGAGTACGGCCGGCCCCTGTTCGGCGATCCGGTCCTCGACTACACCCGGCTCGGTTCGACCCTTCCCCCGCGGCCACGGATGCGCATCGGTTCCCGTCGGCTGCTTGCCGTCTCGGCTCGCCACCCGCGCAGCGTGACCCCGCTGGTGGCTTTGGTTTCCCTGCTCCCGCAAGGCCGTGGAACGTTGGCCGCCGTCGGTGATCTGGTGTCCTCCGTGGGTTCCAATGTGACCACATGGCCGACCCCCGCACCGCTGTGGATCGTCGCGATGGACTACGACACCGGGACGCGGGTCGTGTTCGGCTCGCCGGGTGCGCCCCGGGCGTCGATCGCCGAGGCCGTGATGGCGTCGTGCGCGATCCCGTCGTGGTATGCACCTGTCGTCATCGACGGACGACCCTACGTCGACGGCGGAACGCGTTCGCCAACGTCCGTGGACCTGCTGGTCAACGCCGGTCTCGACGAGGTCCTGGTGCTCGCTCCCGCCTGTTCGTTAGCCTTCGACCAGCCCCGGGGAGCGTTGGCACGGATCGAACGCCAGATGCGGCGGTTGGCGACCCGGGTGCTGGTACGGGAGACCGAACTGCTGCGGGCCGCGGGAACGAAGGTCACGGTGATCTGTCCGGGACCGGAGGATCTGGAGATCATCGGCGGCAACGTCATGGACCTGACCCGCCGGCAGGAGGTTTTCCAGACCTCGCTGCGAACGAGCACAGCGGCGCTGGCAATGGCAACCGCCGGGGTACCGAGTCCGAGTACCGGGACGTCCACGGTCGACGATCACCTGGCAGCCGCCGGCTGACCTGCCCGCGGTGTGACCCCACCCGAGGATGACCCCGCACGGACCCGCCACCTCTACCGCCCCTGCCGCGCCCGGCGCAAAGGCCGTCGACCACCTCACGGCACACTGGCATCGTGCGCGTCTACCTGCCGTCAACGCTGTCGGCTGCTCGGGTTGTCCTTGCGGATCGGATGGTTCCGGTGGGACTCGGCTTCGCGGTCACCCCCGCCGTGCGGGAGTGGTACGCCCGTTCCGACAACGAGGAGATGGAGTACGCGCTCCTCCTCGACGCGGCTCGCGCGAGCCTGCGGCTGCTCGACGCCGACCCGAGTGCGCCTCGACGGCGGGTGGTCTTCGCCGTAGACGTCGACGATCGCGACGTCCGGATCAGAAACGACCTTGACCGGGGAGTTGTCGAGATCCGCAGGCCCGTGCCCCTGGCCGCCGTCCGGGCCGTCCATGTGGACGACGTCGACGCCGAGGCCGCCGTTGCCGCCGCAGCGGCTGCGGTCGTGGAGGCCGACCTCGGCGGTGACGACGCGGCGTTCGTGGTGGATGCCGCCGACGGGTACGAGCTGCTCTGGTATGCCATGCAGGAGCTGGCGGACTTTTTCTAGCAGAGCGATCATGCTTCTTGCGCGCTGCTGGGAGGCCTGGGTTTCCTGGTCTGAGACTGCTTGAGGACGGGGTGTTGCGAGCCGGGCGGCCCGCTCCTCGAGCGTTCCCAGCGGTCGGAGGGTGGGTTCGGATGGATGCCGTCGTTGTTGTCCCGAAACCGGTCAACGAGCCGGTCCGTGACTATGCTCCGGGCAGCTCGCAGCGCGCCAGCCTGCGGGCGGCGCTGGAACGGATGGCGGGGGAGCCTACCGAGCTACCCTTGATGATCGCGGGGGAGGCTCGG
>NZ_CAAAFO010000033.1:71106-81395 GCF_900634715.1 Candidatus Protofrankia californiensis
GCACCGGCACGCGCTGGTGCTGGGCGCGGGACGGGCGGCGGCACCCGGCGACGTCGCCGACGCGGTGGACGCGGCGCTGGCGGCAGGCCCCGGCTGGCGGGCGCTGTCCCAGGAAGACCGGGCCGCGGTGTTTCTGCGGGCAGCCGAGCTCCTTGCGGGGCAGTGGCGGGACGCTCTCAACGCCGCGACCATGCTCGGGCAGAGCAAGAGCTGCTACCAGGCGGAGATCGACGCGGCCTGTGAGCTGATCGACTTCTGGCGTTTCAACGTCGCCTCCGCCCGCGAGATCGTCGCCGGGCAGCCGGCCTCGGCCGCCGGGACGTGGAACCGCATGGACTACCGTCCCCTGGAGGGGTTCGTCCTCGCGGTGACACCGTTCAACTTCACCTCGATCGCGGCGAACCTGCCGACCGCTCCGGCGATCATGGGTAACACGGTGGTCTGGAAGCCGAGCCCGACCCAGCAGCTCGCCGCTCACCACACCATGTCGCTGCTGGTGGCGGCGGGTCTTCCGGCAGGAGTGATCAATATGGTCACCGGGGACGGCGCGGCGGTCTCGGCGGTGGCGTTGCGGCACCGGGAGCTCGCCGGGGTGCACTTCACCGGATCGACGGCCACCTTCCGTACGATGTGGCGGACGGTCGCCGAGGGGATCGACGGCTACCGTGACTACCCGCGACTGGTCGGCGAGACCGGCGGCAAGAACTTCGTCGTGGCCCACCCCAGCGCCGATCCGGACGCGCTCGTTGTCGCGCTGGTCCGGGGCGCCTTCGAGTACCAGGGGCAGAAGTGCTCGGCGGCGTCCCGCGCCTACCTGCCCGCCTCGCTGTGGCGGTCGAGCCTGCGTGAGCGGCTGGTCGCGGAGACCGCGGCGCTGACCTACGGTGATGTGTCCGACCTGAGCCTTTTCGGCGGGGCAGTGATCGACCGGCGGGCCTTCGACCGGCTGTCGGCCCTGCTCGCACGCCTGCGCGCTGACCCGGCCGTGTCGGTGCTGGTCGGTGGAGGCGCCCACGACGGGATCGGCTTCTTCGTGGAGCCGACGGTTGTCGTGTGCGCCGACCCCGCGCACGAGGTGTTCACGTCCGAGTACTTCGGACCCATACTCGCTGTGCATATCTACGACGACAGTCCGGATCGGTCCGGATCGGAGGCTTTTGCCGTGGCATTGCGGGATGTCGCGGACTTCTCGCCCTACGGGCTGACCGGTGCGGTTTTCGGCCGGGATCGCCGTGCGCTTGCCGCGGCGATCGAGGAGTTGCGGTACGGCGCCGGAAACTTCTACATCAATGACAAACCGACCGGTGCGGTGGTGGGCCAGCAGCCGTTCGGCGGGTCGCGCGCGAGCGGCACCAATGACAAGGCCGGCTCCGCGCTGAATCTGCTGCGGTGGGTCTCCCCCCGGGTACTCAAGGAGACTTTCGACCCGCCGCAACGGGTTGCCTACCCCCACATGGGCTGAGGGGCTGTCCGGTTCGGGCGGTGCAGCGCCGGTGCCGGCGGCGCCGCGCTGTTTGACAGGGCTGTTCCGGTCGTGGCGGACACTCAGACCACGCCCATCACCTGTTGGTCGTCCGGTTGGAACTGGACGTTCGGAACATGGCTGTGGAATGGTTCTATACGGGATAGCCCCGGAGATGTTCCCGCCGGGGTCGCCGGTGAACGTACTCGGTGTGATCGACTGCGTCGACAGCGCCATGCGCGTATTGGTTTGCCGCCACCCGGAAAGATCGTAATCGTGCTTCACGATACTTTTGTGATGGATTCAGGGTGTGTCCGGTGCGCCCATGGAGGACTTTCGTGGCCATGATGGGATCCTCGGACGATGTCGGAGGCTGTCACCCGTATCGGTGTGGATCTCCGCAGAGCGCACCGTGGGAAGGATGCTGATCACTCGTGCTCTACCTCGCCGGCCAGATCCTGGTGCTCATGCTGGCGGCGCTGGCCATCGGTGCGCTGCTGACATGGGTGTTCCTCCTCGGCCCCATACATCGCCGGGTCGAGGAGATACGGCGTGCCATCCCGGCTGCCCCCGGTCCACCCGAGCCGGAGCCGGCCGGCGGTGAGGCCGTGCAGGGTCATGTCGCATTGCGTGTGCGCGGCCACGATCCGGACGCCGCCGGGGCCGAGGTCGCCGAGACTGAGGTCGGACCGTCGGCCGGTGGCGTTGACACGGGCTCCGCCGCGGTCACGCAACCGAGCGCGCGGCCACGGCGCCAGCAGGACGAGCGCCAGCAGGACGAGTGGGTGCTGGAGAAGGCGGCGCTCACGGCCCGCCTGGCAGCCGCCGAGCAGCAGGCGGCCGAGTCCGAGCAGCGGGTCGCCGCTGCCGAGCGGCAGGCCGCGGTGGCCGGCCGCAGGGTGCAGGTGCTCGAGGAAGCTCTCGCGCAGGCCGAGGAAATGGCTGAAACCGGGGCGCCGGAGGTCGAGGAGCCGGGTGAAGCCGTGGTGCCAGGTGGGGCCGTGGTGCCGGATGCCGAGGCCGTCCAGGCACTCGCGGCCGAGGCCGCGCAGCTGCGGGCACAGCTCGCCGAGGCCGAGGGACGCGCCGCGAAGTTCTCCTCCCGGCTGGCGATGGCACGCACCGAGGCCGAGGACACCCAGCGTCAGGTCGCCACCCTGACGACCAGGCTTGATCGCCATCAGGCCGAGTGGGCCGCGGAAAAGGTCCGGCTGCTCGCCCAGATGGGCGAGGCCGAGGAGCCGGTGGCTGTCTCCGACCGCCTGGACGCCGACCGCGCCGAACCCGATCTCTTGGATGCCGATCACGTCGAACCCGACCACCCGGATTCCGGCCATCGAGATTCCAACCGCGCGGATGCCAACCGTCCGGACGCTCCGCTCGCCCGCGAGCCGGTTGCCGGCGAGACCGCTACGGCAGGTCACCCGGATACCGGCGTTGGCGGCGGGGACACCAGCCCCGAGGAGGACCCCGGTGATTTCGGTTCCCTCAAGGTCCGGGAGGCCCAGGTCCCCGAGTTGCTCGACGGCCGAAGGCAGCGCGATCATGTTTCTTTCGCGCTGCCGGGGGGCCAGATCCCCGAGTTGCTCGAGGAAGATCCGGCTGTTGCCGGCGCCGTGCCGGTGCTGACCGCCCGGCTCGTCCCGGGTATGCAGCCGGACCATCACTCCCCGGGCGCTGTACCCCTGGGCACGTCCTCTCCGGGTGCCTTCCCTGGTGCGTTGCCGGGCTCGGTCGCGCTGGCCAGGCTGACCTCGGCGTCCGGCGGATCCGGCTCCTTCCCGCCGGCCGCTGCGGTGCAGGGCGCTCGTCAGGACAATCTCAAGGAGATCGTCGGGATCGGCCCGGTCCTGGAGGCGCGGCTGCATGCGCTTGGCATCGTGAGCTTCCGCCAGCTCGCCGACCTCGACGAGGACGGGGTCGGCTGGCTCGGCTGCGTCCTGGACGGGTTCGGTGACCGGATCGTCTCGGACGACTGGGTGGGCCAGGCCGGTTCCTTGTACGAACGTCACCATCATGGGTGGGTCTAGAGCGTCGGCCAAGTACCGCAGATCCGCTCCGAAGCCGATCGATGATCACTAGATCATGAAAGTGAGGGAGTGGACGGTCGTGACAGCGGCCGTTTTCACACTCACTTTCATGATTGAAACCGAACGTGTGACTACCTGCCCGGTGCGCTAGAGGACTGAAGGCGGCGCGATCATGCTTTACTCGCGCCCGGGGGTCCGGAAGCCGATCTGGGAGGTTCGGGAGGTCCGGAAGCCGGTCCGGGAGGCCCAGGTCCCCAGGTCCCCAGGTCCCCAGGCCCCCGGGTCGCTGATCGGATCCGGCTCCGCGCCGGTTTCGTTCCCGCATATATGATCATGATTACGTTGCAGGCCTCGCACTCGGACGCGGCGTCCTAGGTCGCGTCCGCAGGGCGTCACCGTGTGTTATTGAGTGTTCGGCTGCCGTCGGGTTACGGCGGGGATGTCCGCAGGATGCGCAGCACGCTTCTACCCATGCCCCGGGGCGCTGCCCGCGGCGATTCCGGTAGGGTTGCGTCGGCGCCGGCTGGCAGGAATGCGACGGCTGGACGTGTCGGTCACGAATACGGCCACGGGACGGTTCGGGGCGGCGGTCGCGAATATTTCCGGCCGGTATCGAAATCGGCGTCGAACGATTTCGACGTGTCCTGCTCACCCATCTTCTGGGACGCTGTCCAGGCCGCACTTCGGGTACTGCTCGGCGGGTCAGGAAATGATCCAGTTGCTTTTAGAACGCCCGGGTCCGCACGTCAACCCATATCGGTCGTGAACGCAGCACGGTGCTGACCCACCGGCGCCGGTTGCCGGATCCGGCCATGCGGCCGGCGGGTCGGAATATTTCCCGCCGGTTACGACCCGTCCCGTGAATGTCTGGTCGACCTGTGCCGCCGGGATACGGATGTGTGCGGACCGGCGTTGGCGTCCGGCGTGCGCTGGAATGAGTTCCGGGCGTTTCCCGCCAGTGGGAGGGTATCGTTGCCGGTCCGGAACGGCTTGGCCGGCAAGGGTTGCTCCAGGTGGTTTCCCGGCTCGTCGGCTGCTTTCTTGTGCAGCGGTCAACCATCGGATCATTGGATACAGAGAGTAGCGATCGTTCGGCTGAATATATGATCATTTCCTTCTGGCGTCGGGTTCTCCGTGGCCCGATGCGGGTGGGGTACGGCGGTCGTGCGAATATTGTCGCCAGGCGTCCGGCTGGGCCGAAGGCGGTGCGATCTTGTTTTTTGCACCGCCGGAGGCCGAGAGGTAGGTATGGCGGCCGAAGGCGGTGCGATCTTGCTTTTCGTACAGCCGGAGGCCGGAGGGGCACGGTGGCCAGCTGCTTGATTCGATGCGATCTTCTTTCTACGCTTCGTAGTAATTGTCTGGGCCGTGGCGGTCCGAACGCATAACCAGAGGATCGGTCTTCTGTGGCGGCACGCGGTGACTGGATGGATGCCACTTCACTCATCGAGGGTGAAGTGCGCGAACTCGTCCGGCGCCGTTCCCTCGACCCGGTTCAGGAACCCACCCGCATACGCCAGCTCGTCGAGGACGTCCTCGGTGAATACGAGGAACGTGCGCTCACCAGCGATCTGCCTCCGATTGTCGATCGCGCCACCACCGCCCGGCTCGTCCACGATGCGGTCGCCGGATTCGGGGCGTTGCAGCGCCATCTCGACGACCCGACCGTGGAAGAAATCTGGATCAACGAGCCTGGCCGGGTTTTCGTCGCCCGGAACGGACGCAGCGAGCTGACCACGACGATCCTGACCGCCGACGGGGTCGCGGACCTGGTCGAACGGATGCTGAAGAGCTCCGGGCGGCGGGTGGACCTGTCCACCCCGTTCGTGGACGCCATGCTGCCGGACGGCTCGCGCCTGCACGTGGTCATCCCCGACGTCACCCGGGCCCACTGGTCGGTCAACATCCGCAAGTTCGTCCTGTCCGCGGCCGGCCTGGACGAACTGGTCGCCCTGTCCACGATCACCGCGTCGGCCGCCGCCTTCCTGGAGGCCGCCGTGACGTCCGGGCTGAACATCATTGTCGCCGGCGGGACGCAGGCCGGGAAGACGACGATGCTCAACTGCCTGGGCTCGGCGATTCCCGGGCGGGAGCGCGTCATCTCCTGTGAGGAGGTCTTCGAGCTCAAGCTGCGGGCACCGGACTGGGTTGCGATGCAGACCCGCCAGGCCAACCTGGAGGGCACCGGGGAGATCCGGCTCCGGCGTCTGATCAAGGAAGCGCTGCGGATGCGTCCGGACCGGATCATCGTGGGCGAGGTCCGGCAGGAGGAAGCCCTCGACCTGCTCATCGCGCTCAACTCGGGCCTGCCCGGTATGTGCAGCCTGCACGCGAACTCGGCCCGCGAGGCGGTCACCAAGCTGTGCACCCTGCCGTTGCTGGCCGGGGAGAACGTCAGCCACGCCTTTGTGGTGCCGACGGTCGCCGCGAGCGTGGACCTCGTCGTCCACCTGGCCAAGGACGCCCATGGACGGCGACGCGTCACCGAGATCGTCTCGCTGCCTGGGCGTACCGAGGGGGACGTCATCGAGATCGCCCAGATCTACCGGTCGCACGGCAACGCCCTGGTGCGCGCCGACGGCTACCCCCCGCACGCCGAACGGTTCGCGCGTGCCGGCTACGACCTGCCCGCGCTGCTTGCCGCGAGCGACCGCGAGCGTGCCGAGCGGACCCCCCTGGCCGAGCGGGCCCCGCTGGGTGAACGGACCTGGGCCGAGATCGGGGGAGAGCACTGATGGGCATCTTCCTCGGTCTGCTCCTCGGGCTCGGCCTGTTCCTCATCGTCACCAGTAACCGTCCCCGCGTTCGGCGCGACCCCGGCACCGCCAAATGGCGGGTGCGGACCAGGGAGCTTCTTGCTCAGGCAGGCATCCCAGGGGTCAGTCCCAACCAGTTCCTCATGATCAGCATTGGGGTCGGGCTGCTGGTCGGCCTGCTCGTCCTCGCCTTCACCGCCACCTGGTCGCTGGCCGGGGCGTTCTTCGTTTTCGCAGCCCTGCTGCCGCGGGCGATGGTGGTACGGCGCCGGCGCACCCGCATGCACGACCTGCGGGAGTTATGGCCGGACGTCGTGGACAACCTGGCCAGCGCCGTACGGGCGGGGATGTCCCTGCCGGAGGGGCTTGCGTCGGTGGGTGTGCGCGGCCCGGTCCCGCTGCGTCCCGCGTTCACCCGCTTCGGCGAGGACTACCGGGCGACCGGCTCCTTCTCGGCGAGCCTGGACCGGCTCGCCGACGACCTCGCGGACCCGATCGCCGACCGGATCATCGAGTCGTTGCGGATGGCGCGGGAAGTAGGCGGCACCGACCTCGGCCGGCTGCTGCGGACGCTGTCGACGTTCCTGCGGGAGGACGCGCGAACCCGCGCCGAACTGGAGACTCGGCAGAGCTGGACGGTCAATGCCGCCCGGCTCGCGCTCGGGGCACCGTGGGTCGTCCTGCTGATGCTGGCGACCCGGGGGGAGACCGTGCGCGCCTACGACAGCCCGACCGGTGTCGCCGTGCTCGTGGTCGGTGGCGGGGTGTCGGTGCTGGCGTACCTGCTCATGAAGTGGATCGGACGGCTGCCCGAGGAAGGCCGGGTGCTGCGCCCATGAGAATCCCGGGAGGGGCGGGCGAGCATCCTGCGACCGGCGGTCCCCGCGAATGCCGCCCTTGCAAGCCTCGTCTGCGCGAGCGCCCGGTGAGCCCGCGTCCGGTGAGCCGCACTGCGGACCCGCGGCCTGCAAGCCCGCGTCCGGTGAGCGGTCCTGCGAGCCCGCTTCCTGCAGGTGCCGGCCTTGTGAGCCTCCGGTGAGCCCGGCCGCGACCGGCGCCCTGATCGGTCTACTCACCGGAGTCGGGCTGGTCATCGTCGTCCGGCGGTCGCCGATCGTCCGGCGGATCCGTCTGGCCGACCGGATGGATCCTTACCTGCGCGACACCCCGTTGCAGTCCCGGCTGCTCGCCGACCGCCCGCGAACCACGATGTCGTCCCGCAGCGGTCTGGAGGAGCTGCTGCGGCCCTTCGTACACGACACGGCCCGGCGGCTCGACCGTTTCCTCGGTGGGCGTGCCGCCCTGGCCCGGCGCCTGACCCAGGCGGGCGGACGGACGTCCATCGAGGAGTTCAGGATCCATCAGGTGATCTGCGCCGCGGTCGGCGCGCTCCTCGGCGCGTTCCTGCTGCTCGTCCGGGCGCTTACAGGCGTCGGACCGCCGCCGATCGTCGGCGTCGCCATGGTCGTCGCGGGTGTTGCAGGCGGGATCGTCGCCCGGGACTGGTGGCTGACGCGCGCGATCCGGGAACGCGAGGAACGGATACTGATCGAATTCCCGACCGTGGCCGAGTTGCTCGCGCTCGCGGTGACCGCGGGTGAAAGCCCGATCGGCGCGTTGGAACGGGTGAGCCGGCTCTCCCACGGGGAGTTGGGCCGTGAACTGCGGTTGGCTCTCGCGGACGCCCGGGCCGGGGCCACCCTGGTCCAGGCCCTCGAGGGCATGGCCACCCGGACGACGGTGCCGTCGCTTGCCCGGTTCGTCGACGGCATGGCCGTGGCCATCGAGCGCGGTACGCCGCTGGCGGAGGTGCTGCGGGCGCAGGCGGTCGACGTCCGTGAGGCGGGCAAACGCCAGTTGCTGGAAGCCGGCGGTCGCAAGGAGATCGCGATGATGGTGCCGGTCGTGTTCTTCGTCCTGCCGACCACCGTGATCTTCGCTTTCTACCCGGCGCTGGTGAGCCTTTCCTTCAGCGCCCAATGATTTTATCCAGTGATTTTGCCAGTGATTTTTCAGTGCCCGGTGATTGTTTGAATATCCGAAGGAGTTGTCGACCGTGCGTGTGTTCGCGATGTTCGTGAGCCGCTGGGTTCAGGAACGGGAGAAGGCGTCCCGGTCCGGGAGTGACGCGCGTGACGCGGGAACGGGGCGGGCCGACCGCAACCGTTGGGACCGCCGGGACCGCGGGGACGTGCCCGGCTGGGTCATGGTCACCGTCATGACGGCAGCCCTGGTCGTCGCCCTGATGGCGGTCGCCGTGCCCCAGCTGCGGGATGTCTTCACCAATGCGATCGACTCCGTGGTCAGCGGCGGCTGACCGCGCCGGGTTCCTCGCGTGGGGGCGGAAGCTCGCCCTTTTCCTGGGGCGGGGCGATCTGCCGTACGGACACCTGATCGGACATCCGGCAGGGCGGAAGCTCGCCGGGTTCCCGGCGCGGGCGCGCGCCCGGGCGTCAGCCCCGCGGCCGGCATCCGAGCGCGGCTCGGCGGTGGTCGAGTTCGTGCTGGTCGGAATGTTGCTGCTCTTCCTGTTCCTGGGGGTCATCCAGGTCGGTGTGGTGCTGCACATCCGCAACACCCTTGCCGCGGACGCGGCCGAGGGCGCCCGGCATGCGGCGAACCTGAACATGGCCGACGACTCCGGCGGCCCCTACGCGGAGAAGCTGATCGCATCGTCCATTCCCGGGCGGGCCGACACCCGTTGCACCAGCGCTGCCACGACCAACGCGTCCGGCGTGCCACTGGTCGAGGTGCGCTGCGAGGTCGCCGTCCCACTGACGGTCCTGCCGGGGGGCGCGAGGACGACGATCAGCGTTGTCGGGCACGCGGTCAAGGAGACGCCGTGAACGTGACCCCGCGACACGGGCGGCGTCAGGGCCAGGGCCAGCAGGGCCAGCGACATCAGTGGCACCGCGAGTGGCGCCGGCGGCGTCCGCTCGATGACAGTGGCACCGCCCTGATCGAGTTCGTCGGGCTGTCGGTCCTGCTGCTCATCCCGTTCATCTATTTCTTCCTCAGCGTGTTCGTGGTCCAGCGTGCCGCGTTCGCGGTGACCCAGGCCGCCCGAGCGGCAGGCCGGGCGTACGCGACCGCTGACAGCGAGGAGCAGGCCGTCACGCGCGCGCGGGTCGCCGCTGAGCTGGCCTTCGCCGACCAGGGTCTCGACGGGGCGCCCGAGCTGCGTTTCGCGCCCGAGGGAGCGGACTGCGGTGCCGGGGACCCCGGCGACGGCGCCGCGTCGCTGGTTCCCGGTTCCCGGTTCGTCGTATGCGTCCGGTCCGTCGCGGCGCTACCCGGGACGGCGCGGCTGTTCACCGGCCTCGCCGACATCACCGTGAACGGAAAATTCATCGTCGTCGTGGACGCCTACCGCCGCGACCGCACACAAGTGCCCGCGGCATAAGAAACCCCGACCGCCCACCGGGCCACGAGAAGGTCAACCTCACCCGCTGCGGTTCTTGTAAATGCCGGTATGGGTGGGCCTGCTGTCAAGGCAGGCTTGAAGGATCCGGACGGATCCAACAGGGACGGGGAGGGAAGGGGCACAGCAACAGCCCGGCGCTTGGCCGAACGAGTCCGAGCTTCCACCGATCCTCACAGACGTCGAGGAGATCGACGCCGACCCCGAGACAGAGCGCATGATTGCTGAAGCCGATGAGGACATCGCTGCGGGCCGGTTTGTCCGTTGCTATGGGAAAGACGAGTTCGACGCCCTGCTCAACCAATTCGCCTCCCACCCCAAAGCGAACTGACCAGACGCGGGGTACAGGGAAGCACAGAGCGGCCCTTGGTGACGACCGTCGACCCGGGAAGCGCTGGCCCGGATGCGCAGGGACGCTGTCGGCCTGCGCGCCCGGCCGGGGATGTCACCGTTCGGCCCGGACCTGGCCGAGGTGTTCGCCGGTGGGGTGCTCGCCCGGGTCGGAGCCGGCGACGAAGCCGAACCGATCGCCCGTGCCGCGCTGACACAGACGCATGGACTCGGCTTCGAGGACCGGGGACATGCGCTGCTCGGCCTGGCCGCGGCGCTGGCCACCCGGG
>NZ_CAAAFO010000033.1:81708-84840 GCF_900634715.1 Candidatus Protofrankia californiensis
TCCGGGTCGGGCGAAAGCCGCGCACGTCACGGCGCGGATCGTTCCTGCATCCACGGCCGTCTCTCGTCGAATCAACATAGGACCGCCCTGAGTCGCCGTTTGCGGGCAAGGAAACCTCTTTTCGCCGCAGGTGAGCGGTCATGAGTACCTCAACCAAGATTGAGTGGACTCGCGGGGACGACGGCGCGGCAGGGGCGACGTTGACTCTCGCAATAGGGCGTCTTCTGGGCAGGAACCCCGATGTGGATGGTGCGGCGGTGGAGGGAATGATCGTGTTGGGCGTGTTGGAGCGGTCCCTCACTCACACGGTGGGGGCGAAGATGGACAGGATGATCGGTACGTTCGCTCCGGCGCGGCGGAAGACCGCGGTCGTCCGCCAGTTCAGCGAGGCTGCCTGTGTCCGTGCGCTTCCTGTCGGTGGCGACGCATGAACATCCCCACGTTGACGACAGGTCGGTTGATTCTCCGCCCGATCCACCGTGATGATCTTGACGCATCCACCGCCATCTGGTCCGATCCCGAGTTCGGCCGGTACATCGGTATCCATGACCGGCACAGCATGTGGCACAACCTCGCGGCCAACATCGGCGCGTGGGCGCTGGAAGGCGTCGGCTCGTGGTCGGTGGTGGAACGAGCCACCGGTGCGCTGGTGGGCCGGGCGGGGCTGTGGAACGAGCCGGGATGGCCCGGGATCGAACTGGTGTGGTTCATCGGCCGGCCCTGGTGGGGACGCGGATACGCGCCTGAGGCGGCACGCGCGGCCGGCACCTGGGCGTTCGCGAACCATGACGTGGACCGGCTCGTGACCATCCCCAACCGGGACAACCTGAAGTCCATCCGCGTCGCCGAGAAGCTGGGCATGACGTTCGACCACTATGAGGTGCTGCACGACACCGACAGCGCCGTCTACGCGATCATCCGGGCCGAGTGGGAGGCCCGTACCAGCAGCTGACCGGGGTCAGGGCATCAAAATAACCATGGCGTCCGGCCTCCTGTCGTCTCGTGATCCATCCATCCACTGAGATGTCGAGAAAAGTGGTGAGGGTGTCGAGAGACGCGGTAGGCGGAATCTGTGTTCTGGCGTGGTTCTGGTCGGTCCTGTGTTCCGATGTGTGGCGGGTCGCCACCGGTTCCTTTCGTTACACTGTCCGATCGAACGGTGTAACGGTGTACTCGTGGGCAGTGAACACGTGGATGTGGGCCGGTTTGCGGAGTGCTTCGAGGATGCCGCTCGGCGGTCCGGGTTCGAGCTGGACGCCGCGCAGGTGAGAGTCGTCGACCGGCTCGCCCAGCTCAGCGCCGAGATATCGCGGTGGCGGGGCCTGTTCGCTCGGCAGCCACGCGGAGTCTACGTCTGGGGCCCGGTCGGCCGGGGCAAGAGCTGGCTGATGAATGTCTTCTACGAGACCGTGCCGACGGACAAGAAGCACCGGGTGCACTTCCACGACTTCTTCCGCCAGTTCCACACGGCCTATTCCCGGCACCGGAAGAAACGCCGGGCGGTGGACTTCGCGGTCGAGGAGCTCCTCGACCGCTGCCGCCTGCTGTGTTTCGACGAGTTCCACGTCCACGACTCCGGCGACGCCATGTTGATCAGCCGGCTGTTCACGTCGCTGTTCGAGAAGAAGATCACCCTGCTGGCCACGTCCAACTACCCGCCGAGTGGTCTGCTTCCCAACCCGATCTACCATCACCTTTTCGTGCCCATGATCGAGAAGATCGAGCGAACGATGGATGTGGTCGAGCTCGCCGGTCCGCGGGATTATCGTGGCCGGTCCTGGTCGGGCGAGCCCCGGTCGAGGTTCGAGACCGGTGTCTATGTATGGCCTGGTACGGACGAGCAGCTCCGTGACGTGGGCCTGGAGGTCCCCGCCGAGGAAGAAACCACCGTGCTCGACGTGGGCGACCGGCGGATCCGGGCCCTGGCGGCCCGCGGCGATCTCGTCTGGTTCGACTTCTTCGAGTTGTGCGACACGGCCAGATCCGCGGCAGACTACCTGATCCTCATCGGCCGCTTCACGACTTGGGTGGTCTCGGGACTGCCCCGTTTCGAGCAGGTCGGCCGGGACGCCCAGCAGCGATTCTCCAATGTCGTCGACATTCTCTGTGACAAGGACGTGCGGCTGTTCCTCGTCGCAGCCGCGCCGCTGGACGAGGTGCTCCGCGGTGACGGCCTGCCGATCGACATCGGTCGGATCGCCAGTCGACTCTCCCTGTTGTCCGCGGTCTCGCCGGGGGAGTCAGGTCGGTCCCGAAGGAGAGCGGCTGACAGGTGGTGATTCGGGTGATCGTGGTGGGGGCCCGAATGGGCCACGCCAACCCCTTTGAGACGCTGAGGACCTACTCTCACCTGTGGCCGGTATTCGACGGATCGGATACGGAAAATCGTGGACGCCGCGTGGCTCTATAAAGATCGTGCGGACTGTCTGGCCCATATACGGACCAAAGGGGATGCGGATGCGCGCTGACCTGCGCAAACGTCCCATGCGCCTGGGACCGGAAGCCCGTCGTGCTCGTGGACGCCTACCGGCGCGACCCGGCGGTCGCACGAACCGGCCCGGTTCGTCCGCGGTGCGTGCCGGACGGGTCGTCCGCGTGGGGCGACGTCAGGACGCTGGCACGATCCTGGTTCTCACCCTCGGCTACGTCCTCATCGCGCTGATGCTGGCGATCGTGGTGACCGACGTGTCCACGGTGTACCTGGCCAGGCGCTCGCTTGCCTCTGCCGCGGACGGTGCGGCGCTTGCCGCGGCACAGAGCGTCGACGAGATGGCGATCTACACCTCGACCGGGAATCTCCAGCAGCTACCGCTGGCGGAGGTCGCCGCGACCGTCGCGCAGTACCAGAGCGACGCCGACCCGTCCGGGCGCATGATGTTGACCGCGCAACTGCTGGATCCGACGACGGTCCGGGTGACCGGTACCCGCACGGTGGACCTGCCGGTGGTGACCATCCTCGGGATCGGTCCGGTGACCGTCACGGCCAGCGCGGACGCCCAGTCACTCGTCCGCCTGCCCGCACCCTGATCCTGGACGATCAACATGCGTGGCACCGGCGGTCGCACGGCGCTCACAACCTCATTCATCCAGGAGGCTGACTCATTCATCCAGGATGCGGAAGGTGGTGACGGC
>NZ_CAAAFO010000033.1:85468-89460 GCF_900634715.1 Candidatus Protofrankia californiensis
CTGTACCCCCGTCTGGACGTCCCGCACTGTCACCGTCCACATACCGAAGGGGTCACCGGCTTCGTAAGCCCACCGGCCGGTTTTCTTCCCGTCACCGTCCGTCCGCCCGAACGGGTTGTATGCGCCCGGTTTGGCTGTGTTCCGGTCGACACCGTCCGGCCCCGCCACCGTGGTTTCCACTATGCCTGAAGGGCTTGCACCCGAGGTCAGGAACAACACCGGTTGTCGCAGGGTGCATGTGGACACCTTGCAGTCGCGGTCGACGCGTATCTGCAGGGGATGCGGCGAATCCGACGGCTGGCTGACGACGGCAGGCCGGCCGGTTCGACTGGTACCGGAGCCGATGACACCGGCGGTCCACAGCCCCCCGGCTACACCGCAGGTGAGGACGACGGCGACCGCGGCGCCTATGCCGCGCCGAAGACGGCGCCCGTGGCCGACCACGTCGTCCTTTTTCTCAGGGAATGCAGGAAGCGCAGACGAACCCGGGACCGGCAGCGCCCGCACCCGGTCCGCTACGTCCGCGGCGGACGGTCGGCGGCTCGGATCCCGGTCCAGGCAGGCTCTGATGAGTTCCGCCCACTGCGTCGGGATCACCGGAGCCGGCTGGAGCTCCACCAAACCGGCTCCATAGGCACGTACCGTTTCAGCTCGGGCGGATGCCGTCGCCCCGGGGAAAGGATGGACGCCGTCGGTGAGGACCTGATGAACGATCACGCCAAAGGCCCAGACGTCCTGACTGGTCCGTACCGGGGTACCGGATGGCGCGAGCCGCTCGCTCCACCACTCCGGCGGCACGTGCTCCCATGACCCGGCGCGTGGCGGAGCATATGCGTGTGTCCCGTCGAGCTCGCTGCTCAGGCCGAAGTCGGCGATGCGTGCGTCACCGTCGGCATTGATCAGTATGTTGCTCGGTTTGAGATCCGCGTGTACCCATCCGGACTCGTGGATGTTGCGTAAGGCCTCGGCAACCCCCAGCAGGATCCCGCGTGGTTCTGCCTGGCGGACGATGCGAGCCGACTCGGCTTCGGCCACGGCCGACCAGCGGTGGGCCAGCGACCCCGCCGCACGCTCCATGACCAGGCATACAGCGCCATCCAGGAGTGGATCATCCGAGTGTAAGGTGACGATCTCGAAGGTACGAACGATGTTGGGGTGGTTGGCGCGGCGGCTGAAACGCACCTCTCGGTCGACGATCGCGGTGAACAGGCCGCGCCGGCCCGGAGTGAGCATTGACGAGGGGAGGAATTTGATGGCCACGTTGGTTTCGCCGTCGCCGTCGCCGTCGCCGTCGCCGTCGCCGTCGCCGTCGCTGACAGTGCCGACCGTACTGTTCGTATCGACCACATTGGCCGCGTCGCCTTGGATACCGGGCTGCTCCCGTGCCCCGTCTTCTTCATTGTCAGCCCGCCGAGCTGCATAGACCGAGCCCCAGCTGCCGGTAGCGATCGGGCTTGTCACCACCCATCGGCCCACCCGCAAGCCCGTGGGCACCTCTACCGCCCAGCCTTTTCCCGGTCGAGAGATGCCAATTGCCAAGATCGGGCTGTCATCCATCCGGGCGGGTACCTCAGCTATCCCGGTCACGGCATCGCAGCGGCGCCGTAACCACCCACCACCCGATCGGTTCGCCTACGTGACGGCAGCAGCGCGAGATGTTCCGGGCCGACAAGGCCGAACCGCAGGGCCACCACGACGAGCGTATCCCGCTTAGCGGTGTCGCGGCCGGCACCTAACTCCTCGAACGGGTGGGTGCGAAGCTTGTGACGGGCCAGGTAGTCGATGTGATAAGTGACCGCGGCCGAGGTCAGCGGGGGTCGTCGACGGTCGAGGGCAAGCCGCTCGACGATCCGGGCGGTGGTGGGTACCGCCGCGCTGGTCGCGTCCCGCAGCCTTGGTTCGCACAGGGCGACAAGCACCTGGAAATACCGGGAAGTCTCGTCCAGACTGAATGCGTCCGCGGTCGGTTCTTCGGTGAGGCCGTGTTCCTCGGTGGCCTGGGAGGACACGAACGCCTGTCCGGGCGCGAACACGGCGATGCCCCAGCCGCCGGCGGGTGTCGGGATGATGATCCGCGCCAACTCGAACGGGATGGGCGCCGCAAGCCTGCGAGGCGCGACCCGGACGTGCTCGCCGCCGCCTTCGATGTTGTCGACCACATAGGAGCTTGTGCCGCTGAAATTGGTCAGCGTCCAGTGGTCGGAGACCGCTGTGATTTCTCCGGCGAGTCGTGAGACGCCCGGATTCGAAAACACGAGGTCCACGTCGATCCCGGGAGCGCCACGACCGAAGGTGAGTGCCTGCCCTGCGGCGAGGTTGTAGAGCTGGCCCGGTTCACCAGCGTCCGACGGCCCTGCGGATGGCTGAACAACCAGGTAGCTCACGCCGTCCTCCCGTAAGAACCGGATGCTCGGTAGCTTTCTGTCACTATAAGGCGACCGTAGCCTTGCGGGTGCGCTCTGTAAAATTCTCGACACGTACGGGCTTGGACACGCCGATGCCGGTCCGCGGCGAAGGCCGCGGACCGGCAGGGAGAGACAGCCGATCGGTGTCAGCAGGCATTCACCCACTTGTGCGACGACACCCGGTCGTTCCAGCCGGCCGGCATGCCGCTCCAGTACGCACCGTTCGGGACGCAGATGGAGGCGCCCCGGTAGTTGGTGTCCTCGAAGATCTGGACATCCTCGAAGGCGCCGGGGTAACCGTCATTCTTCAGTGAGGAGACGCGGTCATTGAAGTTCCCGCAGTTGGTGTTGTATCGGTAGTCGGCGTCATCCCCGAACCACGCGCAGCCCGCGCCTCCGGCACCGGAGTGCTCCCAGACGCGGAAGTAGCCGTCGGCCGCCTGAGCCGTCGATGCCATTCCCACGCCGCCTACGCTGAGCGCCAGTGCAGTCGCGACACCGACTCCTGCGGTGCGCCGGCGCCAGCTCCTCCTGCGCGTCTGATCCGCCGTCCCATGCGTCCTGTGTGCTCGGTCCATCATTTTCCTCCTGGTTGTGGTGGTTCTGAACGAAAACCGGTGTGCCTACCCGCGGGAGGTCCGCGGGAGGTCCGCGGGAGGTCCGCGGGACGTCGTGTGACATCAGCCCGGCCGATACGCGGAGACGATTTGTCGTGCGTGTGGCAGGGCGGCTTCCCGCAGCCGGTCACGGATCTGGATTTCCAAGTGGTATCGAGCCTCGGTTTCGGTTCGGTAGCGCCGGTCCAGCGCCTCAGCCGTTGTGGCCAAGGGCGTCTGCCGTGCGCACGTCGCCTCGGCGACGGCAGTTTCGATTTCCAGGTCCCGGGCGTCAGCGGTGGTCCGGCCTCGGATCCGGTCGGAGAGCTGTTCGGCGAGGTTGTTGGGGCCGGTCGCGGAAAACCCACGTCCACCCATACACCGGCTCCACTCGCCGAGCGCCCGGATGAAAGCCGGGTCCGACCGGACGCGAGGTACATACAACAGTTCGAGATTCGCCGTGATGATTTTTGCGTGGAACCAGGTCGGGAAATCACCGTACAGTCGTTGCTGGGCCAGTGCCGTACAGCCGTCCGTCGCCGATCCGACTACGCCACCGCCTGGAACGCTCACGGTAACCTCGCCATGAGAACCGGAGAATGCTGCCACGGCCTGTACGCGACGGTCCGGGGACAGGCTCGCGAAATATCTCTCGTTGGTGCCGGTGACTGCGACATCGGAATCCGGGACGATTCCGTAGCCGTGTTGGCGGGCCCAGGCCACGTCGTCCAGCACGTATGTGAAGCGTCGTTCGGCCGGTGTCGGCGGTTCGGGCAGGTAACGGAATCCTCGGTCCGCCATGCACTTCCCGACATCGATCCGCTCGGCGAATTCCAGGGTAGTAAGATCGGCAGATGAGATCGCCGCCGGCCGCGATTCCGGCCCATTACGGCCGAGGGCGACGGTGAGCGCGATCGCGGTTGTCATGAACAGGACGGCCGCCACCGCGACGAGCATTTTCCACGGGAAGCGCATGAGGCCGACTCCCGAC
>NZ_CAAAFO010000033.1:89914-92850 GCF_900634715.1 Candidatus Protofrankia californiensis
TCAGAACCAGGGGGACGTGGTGGCGATCAGGTCGTCCATGTCATGGCCGGTGCGTCTGGTGGCGAGCGCGGAGATGTCGTGCACGAGCCGGGCGACCCATTCCGCCGGCCGTTGCAGGGAGAGGGTCACCGCCCGTGAGGCATGGTGCCTGGCCTCGTAGGGGTCCGGGCGGTCGCGGCTGAGCGCTGCCCGTGCCCGTGCCATGTACACCGAGATCACCATCCCGGTCTGCCCGCTGTTCGTGATCAGCTCGGAGGCCCGCTCAAGATGGGGTCCGGCGTCCTCCGCGACGCCGACGGTGGTCAACGCCTCGGCGGAGGCGAGCGCGAGGTCCGCGGGGGAGTAGGTGTCGAGCGCGAATCCCGGACGTCCCTGCGCGGAGCTGTCCAGCAGTTCCATGATCTTCCAGGCGTGGGCCACCGAACGCCGGACCCCGGCGACGTCGCCGACCGCGGCATACGAACTGGCCGAGACCTTGCCGGCGACCAGGGCTCGGGCCGGGCTTGTTCCGGCGATGCGGCCCGCGGCATCGGCGATCTGTAGCGCCACCGCCGGATTGTGCTGGCGCACCACCCGGGCGCGGACGGTCAGCGCGCGGCCGGCGAGCGGTCCGTCGCCGGCCGCGCGAGCCACCGTCGCCGCCCGATCGGCCAGCGACATGGCATCGCTGTGGCGGCCCTGGTCGTAGGCGGCTCCCGCCATGGTGGTGGTCACGGCCGCGTGCAGCCGCATCCAGTCCAGCGCGACCGACCCTCGCAGCCGCCGCGCACGTGGCACCGTGCGCATGGTCTCCTCCAGAGCCGTCAGACCGGAGACGATGCCGGCCAGGTCGGACGTCTCATAGGTGTCCAGCGCCTGTTCCAGGGCCTGTGCGCAGGCTTCGTGCAGGTCGCTGGTATTTGCCTGGTCGGTCATGGCGACAATGGGAGCCACGGTGGCCGCGAGCACCCGTCGTCGGTCGGCAGGCTCAGGCATGTCGGCGTCCTTCGGGCTCGTGCGGGCCATATTGCCGCGGTCCTCTTCCCACCCGAAGGGTGACGGGGCGGTGGCAGGGGACTCCCCGTGCTCACCGGTGCTGATTCCGGCAAGCCCTGGAAGGGCACTCGCGACGTCACCACGTCCAGACCGAAGAGGCCACTGGTTGCTAAAGATAGCGTTTCGGAACGCCTGCCGCTTCCGTGCCGGGATGCGGGAGTGTGTTGTACGTCTCTCAGGCCTATTACGCCGACGGGCTGATCGCCGTCCGATCGCGGGTCGTGCCGGAGTGAATTACCGACCTGTAACGCCGTTTCTTTTCCGTAACATTGTTTCCTCGTTATTTCGTCTTGCGTGTCGGCGTTTCTGCCGGATGACGCCGCTGCGATTGTGCTGGGACGGCAGGTGCGGACAACGCGGTTTCGTGGCCACGGCCGTGCTTCCCACGCTTCCCATGTTCCCTCCATGCGCTCCCACCTGCTTGCTTCCCGCGGCCTTCGGTGCACGACCCCCTTCCCGCGGGCTCCGTCCCACGGCCCGTCCAACGGCATGTCGGGCGGCATGCCGGGCCGGGCGGGGGGTGCCGGTAAGCCGCGCTCCGCGCCGCCGGCAAGCCGTGATCCGTACCGGATGGAAAATCAAGATCTGTATGGATGGGGGTGGGGTGCGTCCGAAGGTAAGGTGGGTCTCATGGCCGCCGACATCACAGAGGAGATCAAGGCTCTCGACGCGACGCTCGCCGGGATCGAAGCCGTCCTTGATCTTGATAGCCTCCGGCGTCGCGCAGCCGACCTGGAGCGCGAGGCAGCAGACCCGCAGCTGTGGAGCGATCAGGACCGCGCCCAGGCCGTGACCCGGCGGCTGTCGTCGGTGCGTGGGGACATCTCGCGGATCGAAGCGTTGCGCAGGCGTCTCGACGACGTCATCGCCGCCCTCGATCTGGGGGATGACGACCTGCTCGCCGAGGCCGCGAACGACCTGCCCACGCTGGCCCGCGACATCTCCGTGCTCGAGGTCCGCACCCTGCTGTCCGGCGAGTACGACGAGCGTGACGCGATCGTCCAGCTCTCGGCCGGCGCCGGCGGCGTGGACGCCGCCGACTGGACCGCGATGCTGCTGCGCATGTACCTGCGGTGGGCCGAACGGCACGGCTATGCCACCGAGGTGTTCGACACCTCCGAGGCTGAGGAGGCGGGCCTGAAGTCCGCCACGTTCCAGATCAAGGCTCCCTACGGGTACGGGACGTTGCGCAGCGAGCACGGCGTCCACCGGCTCGTGCGGATCAGCCCCTTCGACAACCAGAACAGGCGGCAGACCTCGTTCGCCGGGGTCGAGGTGACGCCCGTGGTCGAGCAGTCCGACCATGTCGAGATCGACGACAAGGAACTGCGGATCGACATCTTCCGTTCGTCCGGACCGGGTGGGCAGGGCGTCAACACCACCGACTCCGCGGTGCGGATCACTCATCTGCCCACCAACATCGTGGTGACCTGCCAGAATGAACGCAGCCAGCTGCAGAACAAGGCCGCGGCCATGATGGTGCTCCAGGCGAAACTGCTCGAGCGCAGGCGCGCCGAGGAGGCTGCCGAAAAGCAGCGACTGACCGGTGGCCCGCAGGACGTCTCCTTCGGTTCCCAGATCCGCAACTACGTCCTGCACCCGTACCAGATGGTGAAGGACCTGCGGACCGAGGTCGAGACGTCCGGTACGGCAGCGGTGCTGGACGGCGACATCGACGAGTTCATCGACGCAGAGATCCGTTGGCGACGGACCGCGGAGCAGCAGGGATAGTCCCGACGGCGGCCCCCGCCAGGGGCGATCGGACACCGGCGGCGTGAAGCCGCCGGCGGCGTCAGGAAGCCGGCGTGCAACGAACGGTCGGAGCGCGGCCGGGCGTCCGCGGCGGTTCCGGCACGGCGCCGTTGTACCTGACTTCGGGTTGTGCCTGGTCTTGGGCTGGA
>NZ_CAAAFO010000033.1:93156-95158 GCF_900634715.1 Candidatus Protofrankia californiensis
GGTCGACGCGTGGCTGAGCAGTACGGAAGTACCTGCATGACTACACGGACATCGGTGATTTCCTCGACGTGCACAGTATTGCCGCCGGTGAGCGGCTCGTCGAGGCGATAGACCGGGCGATATCCGCGTCGACCTTCCTGGCGATCGTGACCGACTCCTACAGTTCACGGGGATGGTGCAGGCACGAGGTCATCAAAGCCAAGCGTGAACTCGGCCCGATTGTTCTGCTGGACGCGGTCGAGGACGGCGACGAGCGTCGCTCACCCTATCTCGGAAACATTCCGATACTGCGGTGGAAGCCTGACTCGCCGCTCGTCATGGAGCGGCTGCTGGGTCTTCTCCTTGCCGAGTCGTTCCGGCATCGGTATTTTCCTCGCCAGGTGGCCTGGCTATCCCGGCTGCAGCGTGTCGACCCGCCGTACTATTGTCTTTTCAGACCGCCCGAGCCGCTCACTCTGCTTGAGTTGCGCCGCCGTACCGGCTCGGTAGAGGCGGATCTGACCGTCGTCTACCCCGATCCTCCGCTGGACACCGAGGAGACGCGTCTGTTGCACGAGTTCGAGCCGAGAATGCGTCTGATGACACCGACGATGCTGTTCTCGGCGTGACCGGCCCCGCGCCGACGGAATGTGCTGCAGCCCCGCACGACCTGGTCCGCCGGCCGGCTGCACGGGACGTTCGCGGGGCGTCATGCGACAGCCGGGGTGGGTGGGGACGGTGCCCACGCTCACGGGATGCTCATCCTGTCTATTGGCGGGGTCCCGATACCCCCGCTGCCACACCGGATTATTGTGCCAGAATGCATCCTGATCCGATTGATGACCGTTGGTAACCCCGCCCAGGCGGTCGCCCGTCGCCGTGCACGTGGTCTGGCGTTCCGGCGGCTTGGAAGCCGACCAGCTCGCCCGCGCCGTTTTCACGCATCTGACGGCCGACCCGTCGCAGCCGAACGCGCGGTCGTTGGGAATTCCGGTGCGTTACTGGTCGAGCGGCGGGTCCGCTGATGTCCCTGCCGACCTCAGGCGGCGCGATAGAAATGATCGTGCCGCCTTTGGTCGGTGACGTCCATGCGGACCGCCCGGACGGTCGTGGCGCGCAGTGGGCCATCGACGTGCCGCCGCCTGTTGATCTCAGCCGGGCCCAACACAATGTCGTCGTCCTGCTCATCGACAATGGTTTGGTGAGTGCGGGCTGGCGTGATTATCTCGCGGAACTGTTGCGCGCCGTCGGTGCCGGGCCCGGTAACTGGCTCCTGCCGTTCGCGCTCACTCCCAACTTCGCCCGGATTCCCGTCGTGGCAGACGTCGACGTCGTCGATCTGCACACGATGCCGGCGCATCTTCGTGAACAGGTCTTCCTGAACCATGTCGTTCACCGGGTGTGTCGTCAGATCAGTGTCGCGGACCCGGTCCGGGTATTTATCAGCTATGCTTCCGGGGACGGTGGTGAAATTGCCAGGGAGGTGGCTCGACATCTTCGGCTCGAGACCGATGTCGACGACTTCCTGGACGCGCACCATATTGCCGGCGGAGACCCTTTTGCCGACATTCTCGACGCCACAGCCACGGGTTGCGCGCTGCTCGCGGTGAACTCGGACTCCTACAGTTCGCGGTTGTGGTGCCAGCGGGAGTTCCTCAGCGCGAAGCGGGCGTCCATGCCGGTGGTCGTCCTGGATGCGATCACGGACAGGTCGGTGCGGGCCTTCCCGTATCTTGGCAATGTTCCGACCGTCCGGTGGCACAGTGATTCGCGGACCGTTCTCGACCGTTTGGTGGGCGTTCTGCTGACCGAGACACTCAGACCTAAATCCGTCAGTAGTGGTGTGGGAGATCGTCGGCGGTTCAGGGTTTTGATCGATATCGTGATCGGCGGCTTCCCGGCCGTTGTCGGGCGCGCCGAGGCCCCGGATGCGCTCCGGGACAGCGGGCCGGGGTCCTTTCCGGGCTGTGGAGGCGGCCGCAGATCGGGCGGGGAGGTGCGACGGGTACGCGTGGTAGTGCCG
>NZ_CAAAFO010000033.1:95183-96469 GCF_900634715.1 Candidatus Protofrankia californiensis
CCTTTCGCCTGGGATATCGGTTTGGTTGTGGTGACCCCGATTCTCCCTGCACGACAGGCACCCGACCACTTTCCAAGGTCAACAAACAGTCAACGTCACCCCACTACTGGCGAATCTAGGTCAGACACCGGTACTTTCCGTTGCGGGCCGCCGAGATGTGCGGCAAGCACGGTGTCGCCCTGCCCTCGCTCCTGCTGGTACGGCCGCCTGAACTGTTGACTCTCCTTGACCTGCCACGGCATTCCGCCAGGAGCTCGTCCTCGGTCGATCTTCTATATCCTGATCCACCGCTGGGTACCGAGGAGAGCCGGTTGCTGGAGAAGCTCGATGATTCGCTGCGGGCAGTGACCCCGACGATGCTGTTCTCGACATGATGAGACCCACGGTAACGGGGTGTGCTGGGAGGTTGGCGTGAGTTCGCTCGCGGACATCCGGGTGGCCGTCTCGGTCTCCGATAGTCCGGATCTTGCCCGGCGGGGTCTGGGGGTGCCTCACCAGCGACACGCTTTCGTCGAGATCGCGCGGCATGTCCTGGCCGCTGGAGGCTCCCTTGCCTACGGCGGTGACCTGCGGCTCGGCGGGTACAGCCGGGTCCTGTTCGATCTTGTCGACACCTATGACCTACCCGGTCGACCCGGGCCGGAGCGGGTGACCGACTACCTGGCGTGGCATCTGTTCCTCCGGTTCGGTGTGGACGAGCGGGCCGAACTCGTTGACGTCGCAACGGTGGTCGATGTGCCTCCGCCGGCCGACATCAGCCCCGACGACCCGGATCTGCGCGGTGACCCGGCAACGGTGGCGGCGCGCTGGAAGCGGGCTCGCGCTCTGACCGCGATGCGTGAACGCATGGCTGCCGAGACCGACGCGCGGGTGATGCTCGGCGGCGCTGTCGTCGTCGGCTCGGGGTTCTACCCCGGCCTGCTGGAGGAGGCCGTGCTCACCCTGCGAGCCGGGCGGCCGCTGTTCCTGCTGGGTGGGTTCGGCAGCTGCACCGAGCGGGTCATCGAGGCCGTGAACGGCGGGCGGCCCCATGACCTGGAGCTGGACAGCCAGGTCGCGGTCCGGCCGGAGTACGCCGAGCTCGTGGCGGAGGCAGCCCGTGCCGGCGCGCCGGTCGACTACGACAGCCTGCTCGAGGAGCTGCGGGCTGCTGGTCCGCAGGCGCTCGCCAACGGCCTTGACCAGGCCGAGAACGAGGTGCTGTTCACCACGGACGACACCGACGAGATGGTCGCCCTCGTGCTCTGCGGTCTGCGCCGCATCGCCGTCAGGTAGACGGAAGCTGT
>NZ_CAAAFO010000033.1:96975-97481 GCF_900634715.1 Candidatus Protofrankia californiensis
GGGTAGAAACCGCTGCCATGGCGACGGAACCTACCTACGGCTTTTCCGCGCTACAGGACGCACACTCTCATCGTGGGCAGATTCGACACGGATCCACCGGCGGCAGCCGGGCGGGGCGGCAGCGACGAGCATGCGACAGCTTCGGGCGGGGTGATCCGTCCGGGCATGGCCACGGACCGGGACACGCAGGCCCACCGCACGGCGGGCGGCTGGGTGGCGCTCGTCGGCGGCGGTCCGGGAAATCCCGACCTGATCACCGTCCGGGGTCTGGAGCTCCTGCGTCGTGCGGACGTGGTGGTCGTCGACCGGCTTGCTCCCCGGGCGCTGCTCGACGACCTGCGACCCGAGGTCGAGATCGTGGACGCGGGTAAGGCGCCGCACGGCCACAACCTCACCCAGGGGCAGATCAACAAGGTGATCGTGGAACGGGCCCGGCGCGGTCTGGGGGTGGTGCGCCTCAAAGGAGGCGACCCGTTCGTTTTCGGCCGTGGTGGTGAGGAGGCGCT
>NZ_CAAAFO010000033.1:97853-116752 GCF_900634715.1 Candidatus Protofrankia californiensis
GGCATCCAGCCGCCAGCCGTCATCGTCATCGGAGAGGTCGTCACTGTGCGGGAGCAGATCGCGGCTTTCCAGGAGAAGATGGCTTGATCCCGCGGCGACCGCCCCACGCGATGATCAACTCACGGCGACCGGGGAGTTGGGCTTCCGGCAGCGCGAGAAAAAGCATGATCGCGCTACCTTTGGCCCTCCGACGGGTCCTGCCCGAACCGCCGAGCAGAACCGGAGCCACGACGATGACTCAGCATGAGCGTCGACCGGCGACCGCGGTGGATACCAGCCTGACGGCCACGCCCGAGCGGTCACCCGAACCCCGGTCACCCGAACCCCGGCCATCCGGGCCCCAGTCACAGGTGACCCGGCCATGGGTGGGCCGGCTGCGGGCGGCCCGGTCATGGCTTACGCAGGGCCTGCGGCGATTACGCGACTCCGTGGACGCGATCGTCGAGGCGGGCCTTGCCGCGACCGTGGCCTGGTTGCTGGGCGTGCATCTCGTCGGGAACGATCGGCCGTTCTTCGCGCCGGCCGCCGCGCTGATCGTCCTCGGGGTCACCCGCGGGCAGCGGATCCGGCGGGCCCTGGACATCTGGGTCGGTGTCGCGGTGGGCGTGCTGACAGCCGACGTGATCGCCCGTGCCGCCGGCCCGACCAGTGTCTGGTCGGTGGTGGCTGTCACCGTTCTCACGCTGTCCGTGGCCGCCTTCCTCGGCGGCGGGGTGATTCTCATGGTGCAGGGAGCGGTATCCGCCATCTACGTCGCCGTGACCACGCCGACGGACGGCAGCCTCGTCCCTGCCCGGTTCTTCGACGCGCTGGTCGGCGGCGCCGTCGCCATCGCCGTCAACCAGCTTCCGTTGCGCGCCGATCCGTTGACCGAGCTGGCCGACGAGTCCTCGCCGGTGTTCGAGCGGCTGGCCGACGTCCTCGACAGCGTCGCGGCCGCGCTGAAAGCCGAGGATCACGACGCTGCCAGGCAGGCGCTGGACGACGCGCGCAACGTCGATCCCGCGGTCGCGGCGTTCCACGATGCGGTTGCCGTGGCCGAGGAGTCGGCCCGGCTCGCCATCCTGCGCCGGCGTCGTCCGCCGTCACTGGTGGCATACAGCGAAGCCGCCATCAAGATGGATTACGCGGTGCGTAACGTCCGTGTCCTCGCCCGGTCCGCGGCCATGCTGCTGAGGCTGGGCGGCCCGGTATCGCCGACGCTCGTCGACGCAACCAGCCAGCTCGCCGAGGCGGTCCGCGCGCTGGGCGGATATCTGACAGCGCTGGTCGGGGAGCAGGCCGGGGCACATCGGGGCAGGAGCACGCGAACGCGGGCGCGGACGACGGCCCTGCAGGTCGAGTCCGCGCGAGCGGACGCACACCGCAGCGCCATGCGGGCCGTCCGGCTGGCCGCGCAGGCACTGTCGCCGGAACAGACGCTGCCCGCCGTGATGATTGTGGGCCAGGTCCGTTCGGCCGCCGTGGACCTGCTGCTCGGCATGGGTCTTGAGTTCGACGAGGTCATGCACGCCACGGACGAGGCACTCGGGTTCGCCACCGACGACACATGACCACGGTGTGCGCCCCGGTTGGAGGGGGTGCATCGGCTGGACGCCCGGTCGGACGTACGGATGTATCGGATCTCGCTGCAGTCAGTCGAAACGGATTGCGGTCAGGGTGCGTGCGCTGCGGCGGTCGATGATCTTGATCGACGACCATCCCTCGCGGTACAGCGCTGCCGGGTCCGCGCTGCGAAGCTGGGCCCACGCCTGTTCGTGGCGTCGGAACGCGCGAGAGCGCACGGTCCGGCCCCGTGCCCGTTGCCCTGCGAGCGCATCCGCCGGCGGTGTGTCGATCAGAATGAGGTGAGCGGGCCGGTGGCGTAACCGGGCGAGTCCGGTGATGGCCTGGCGCGCCCATCGCCGCGTCCCGCACTCGTGGACGACGAGGTCCCCACGGTGCCAGGCCGTCATCCACGCGATCCGGGCGTAGTGCAGGGTGTGCACCGCGGGCCGGTAAAGCCGGTACGGCGCGCGAGGCCCGAACCGGGCCCGCAGGGCGGTCCGGACGCCCGCGGAGTCCAGCACCAGCGGCCCGGCGTCCTGGCCACACTCACGCACGTCCGTGGTGTCGCCGAACATGCGTCGGATGAGCGTGCTCTTGCCGGCTCCGGGGATGCCGGCCACGACCAGCACTGTGCCGCTGGGGTAGCGCAGCGTCCAGCCCTCGCCGGCCGGATCGCCGGCACGCGTGGGTCCGGATCCGTCGAGGGCAGAGGTATCACGCTCAGTCGTGTTGCGGTCGGTCGTGTCACCGCCTCCCGCCTCAGCGTCCGCCGAGTCCCGGCCGGACGTACTGGCACGCAGGCCTGCGCCGGGGCTGGACAGTCCTGGTTCGTACCCGCCTGGAGATCCGAACAATCGGGACGTCATCGGGCTGTCTGCCGGGGCCGGTTCACGGCGATCAGAACCGGTTCACGGCGATCAGAACGAGGTGAGACGCAGGATTCTGTCATCGCTGTCGCGTGGTGAACCACGTCCATCAGTGTTGCTGGTCGTAACCCATAGTGACCCATCGGGAGCGGCCACAACAGTGCGTAGGCGTCCGACTTCGCCGTCCAGAAGGGCATGGGGTGTGCCGGCACCCTTTCCGTCAAGAGGAACGACCCACAGCCGCTCGCCGCGGAGTGCGGCCGCGTACAGGGTGCTGCCGATGATCGCGGCCCCACTCGGGGATGCCTCGGTGGGTGTCCAGGTGACGAAGGGGTTGGTGAAGCGCCCGCCGTCGGTGTCGCCCCTGCCCTCGACAATGGGCCATCCGTAGTTGTGCCCGGCCTGGATCAGGTTGACCTCGTCGTAGGCGTTCTGGCCGAACTCGGTAGCCCACAGCCGGCCGGCGGAGTCCCAAGCCAGGCCTTGGACGTTGCGGTGGCCGAGGCTGTACACGAGCGAGTGCGGGTCGGGGTTGTCGGCCGGCACCGAACCGTCGGGACGCATCCGCAGAATCTTGCCGTTCAGGCTGGACGCGTCCTGAGCCCTGGCCCTTTCCGAGGCGTCACCCGTACCAGCGTAGAGCATGCCGTCGGGTCCGAATGCGATACGCCCACCATTGTGGACCGTGGCCTTCGCGATCCCCGTGAGAATCGGTTCGACGGTCGCACGCGGTGCATCGCCCAACGGCAGTGGGAATCTCACGATCCGGTTGTCGGTGTCGGTGGTGTAGTAGGCGTACACGACGTGGTCGGTGGCATAGCTGGGGGAGACCGCCAGACCGAGCAGGCCGCCTTCACCGGCGTCGGTCGCGACGTCAGGAATGCGCATGACCTCGGTGGGCACGCCGCCATTCGCCGGCACCTGCATGATGCGGCCGCTGTCGCGTTCGGCCACCAGCGCGGAACGATCGGGAAGGAACGCCAGGCCCCATGGTGCTCGCAACCCGCTGGCAACCGTCTCCGGCCTTTGTGAACCATTCTGGCCGGAGCCGGTGGAGGTGTCCGCGGGATCCCCCGCCCGGGAAGGATCGGTCGAGGCACAGCCGGCAAGGACGATGCCGGCCAACCCGATGACAGTTGCAGCCGTGCAGGCGAGCAGGGTTCCACCGGCGGGACCGCGGCCGCCCGCTGCTCGGCCGGCGCAACCGCGCGGCCGCAGCATGCTGACGAACGGCATCTGCTCTCCTCATGGTCAACATCCTGACGGCCGGCGACGGTGCATCGCCTCCATACGGGATACCTGTCCCAACGTTCCGTTCACGCCGTGCGTGCCTTGGAACGACCGAGGACAGGGCTGCCCGGCTCCCGACTCAGCCGTGATGGGCGGCCAGCAGAACCAGCATCAGGAGCACCGCCACGATAGCGATCAGTAGTTGCGGAGTGATCGCGAAGGAGGTGTGGTGCATCGAGTCACGGGCCGACCGGCAGGACGGGCACCGTGCCTCGGCCACTGGTCCGGCGCATCGGGCGCATATCAGGTCCTCGCAGCACATGCCGTCGACCTCCCTTGCGTCCGGTTGGCGAGCCATGATGGCCAACGTCCGGCCGCCGCGTTCACGGCCTGACCCGCACAATGTCTGGCGGTCAAGGAAAGTTCCACTATCAGGCGAGCAGTCGACGCTGTCTACCTACCCGCCTGTCGGGTGTTCACCCACACCGGCGACCGCGGCCGAACCGTGACCGAAGCGTCACCGAACCGCGGCTGACGGACCCGCTGGCAGGTCCGGTTGAACGGTGTACCGGTAATCCGGTGCGCGCGCCAGCATGTGCCCACCGGCACGTGCCCGACAGCACGTCGAAGTCCGTACATGCGCGTTGGGTAACGACGAGGGCGTCTTGGTCTAGTATCGGTTGCTGACGCAGTGTGTCTGATCGGATGCTCATTGGTCAAAGGATATGCGATCATGGTTCTTTTTGCGTGCTCGGAGGTCCAGGGAGGCCGGGAGCGCTAGTGATGATACGTATGAAATCGGTAACCAAGCGTTACCCAGGCAGTACACGTCCCGCCCTTGACGACGTCAGCCTCGAGATCACCGCAGGTGAGTTCGTTTTCCTGGTCGGCCCGTCGGGTTCGGGCAAGTCCACCTTCCTACGGTTGCTGCTGCGGGAGGAACGGCCCACGTCCGGCGTAGTCGAACTCGCCGGCCGTGACGTGGCGCGTATCTCCGACCGCCGGGTGCCGCTGTTGCGCCGCCAGGTCGGCTGCGTGTTCCAGGACTTCCGGCTGCTTGCGAACCGGACCGCCGCGGGTAACGTCGCCTTCGCCATGGACGTCACCGGTCGTCCGCGCCACGTGGTCCGCACGGTCGTACCCGAAGTGCTCGATCTGGTCGGGCTCGCCGGCAAGGAGAACCGCTACCCCGACGAGCTTTCCGGCGGTGAGCAGCAACGGGTCGCGGTGGCCCGGGCCCTGGTCGCGCGTCCCCAGGTGCTGCTCGCCGACGAACCCACCGGCAATCTCGACCCGGCCACCGGCTCTGGGATCATGAATTTGCTGGGAGCGATCAACCGGGTGGGAACGACCGTCGTCATGGCCACTCACAACGCCGCCCTGGTGGATACCATGCGCCGCCGGGTCGTCGAGCTTGAGCACGGGACGCTCGTGCGCGATCAGGCGTGTGGTGGTTACGGGCCGGCTCTCTAGCGGGTCGAGGGCAGTACGATCATGATTCTTCCACGCCCGGGGTTCCTGCCGTCTCGGCTTCGCCCGTCCGACAGCTCCGACAAGCTCGGCAGGTTCGGGAGGCTCCAGCTCCCCGGGCCGCTGAGCGATCATGAGGAAATGACCGGCATGCGCGCCGGACCGCTGCTCGCGATCGGTGTCACCAGCCTGCGGCGTAACCTGGCGATGTCCGTCGCGGTGATCGTCACTGTGACGATCTGTCTGACCCTGGTCGGCGCCGGGCTGCTGTTGCGGGTCCAGGTCCACACGGTCGACGGATTCCTCCTCGACCGGATCCAGGTCGTCATCGACCTGAAGGACGACATCTCCGGCGCCGAACGTGATGCCCTCGCAGCCGACCTGCGCACCGACCCTCTGGTGCAGGACGTCCGCTACGAGGACAAGGCGGATGCGTTCGCGCGTTTCAAGCGTGACTTCCACAACTCGCCCGACGTCGTCAGCGGGGTGAGCGCGGACGACCTGCCTGCGTCGTTCCGTCTCACCCTCACCGACCCGCGTCGGGCCGGTGAGATCACCATCTACTACACCGGGCGGGATGGGGCCGACCGGGTCCGCGATCAGCGTGCCCTGCTCGCCCCGCTCTACCGGATCCTGGACGCCTTCACCATCGGCGCGTTCGCTCTCGCCGCCGTCCAGGCGCTGGCCGCGTTCGCGCTGATCTACACGATGATCCGCGTTTCCGCACACGGGCGGCGGCGGGAGACTGCGATCATGCGTCTGGTGGGGGCGACGAACGGGACGATCCGGGCTCCGTTCGTGCTGGAGAGCGCCGTCACCGGGATGGTCGGCGGATCACTCGCCGCGATGGCGCTGATCGCGGGCAAGGTCTACCTCGTCGATCACAGGTTTGCTCGCCAGACCGCGTTTCCGCTTTTCGGCTGGGACGCGGTGTGGGCCGCCGTCGCCAGCGTCCTCCTGATCGGCACCGGGGCGTCCGCGGCGATGGCTTTTGTCGCGCTGCGCCGCCACCTGCATGTTTAGGAGGCTGCCGGAGGCCCTAGTTTTCAGGTTGCTGGATGACCGAAGGCTGCGTGATCATGTTTTTCCGCGCGGCCGTCGGCGTCGGCGTAGCCTCGGTGGAACCTGGTAGGAAAGAATGAGGTACACCGAACGTGGCAAAGGAGACCGGCAGGAAGCTGGTTGCGCAGAACCGGCGGGCCCGGCACGACTACACCATCCTCGACACCATCGAGGCCGGGATCGTGCTGCAGGGCACCGAGGTGAAGTCGCTGCGCGCGGGCCGGGTATCCCTGGTGGATGCCTTCGCGCAGATCAGCGAGGGGGAGGCGTGGCTGCACGGCATGCACATCCCCGAATACACCGAGGGCACGTGGACGAACCACGCGCCGCGGCGGCGTCGCAAGCTCCTGCTGCACCGCGACGAGATCGCCAAGCTGGTCGGCAAGACCCAGGAGGGTGGCCTCACCCTCGTCCCGCTGTCCCTGTACTTCAAGGACGGTCGGGCGAAGGTGGAGGTCGCGCTGGCCCGGGGGCGCAAGACCTACGACAAGCGCCACGCGCTCGCCGAGCGGGACGCATCGCGCGAGGTCTCCCGAGCGCTGGGACGGCGGGCCAAGGGCCGCGACGACTGATCCCTGCCGATCCGTACCGCCCCGAACCGACCGACGTGCCCAGGCGATCGCCGTGCCCGGGCTGGCTGGCCTGCCCGGGCTGGTTGATTCCAGCGCAGTTGGTCCCGGGCAGTCGGCTTGGCGACCGATGCGTCGGCGGGAACACGGCCGGCGCGCTCGACGTTGGCCAGTGCGTGTCGTTGTGCGGCGACTCGGGTAAGATGGTTTTGGAATCAGCATCGGTCAACACAACAATGATCAACGTAGTGTGAACTGACATGACACGGGGGTGACCGGTTTCGACTCCGGACGTCGGGATAGGGGAAGCGGGCCGAGGATGAGCGGTTATCTCGTAAACGATCCGCTCGAAGAAATAACTGCCAACAAGTCGCAGTCTGCTACACCCCGCACTTTCGCCCTCGCGGCCTGAGCGGGATTAAGTAGCCGTCAGCCTGAGAGTTCCTCCGGCTCAGGGTCTGGCGTCGCCAGGAGGATCACCTTCTGATCCGGTCACGGGATCGGAAGGAACATCTCACAGTGACTGAGCCCACACCGGCTTGCCTGCGTGACCGGTGGGGCTGAGAAACAAGAAGCAGGCTGCGCCCGGAGAAGCCCTGTTGCGGGGCCGGAGGACGCGGGTTCGATTCCCGCCACCTCCACGCGTTGGCTTGGCGTGCTCGCTGGACTGTGTTCAGCTTCGCCGGTGGTCGTGATGTCTGCCCGGGGGGCCGAGCCCCCCGGAGCCCCCACGGTCCTATGGCTGGCTGCTCGGCTCGCCGCCGCTTGACGACGCTTGCATTGTGCAGGCATGCCTGTTGCTGTGACAATCCGCTGTGTGCCTGGCCGCGGACGGGGACGACATCCTCACATCCGATCCGGGCGATCTACGTGCGCTCGCGCACGTCGCTGGCGTACATGTCGAGCTCATCGCCGTGTAGATCGGCCAGTGCCCAGGACGTCCACCGGCCGGCCTGCCGGCCGCTCCGGATGCCCCGCTGCGCGGGCGGGGGCTTCGCCGCCCGCACCCCTTACAGTCCTATGGCTGGGGACACCGGCGGGGCGGCAACCACCCATCCCAGGGTGGGTGTGTCCGGCGTCCGGTGCGCGTAGGGGACGTGGGCCGGGGTCGACCGCGTTCTCCACCGCCATCTGCGGGTGGATGTGCATCTGTGGGAAAGCCACCCTCACCCTGCCGCTGCGGCAACCCCTCGCCCGGATACTCGACCGTGCCGCGATACCACGCGCGGACGTCCTCACCGAAGCGGCCTATGAGCTCATCATGAGCCGCCAGACCACCTGGATCACCCTCGGTCACGAGCCCACCACCGGCGAGCTCGCCACCTACGCCCAGTTGGTGGTCGGCCTGGTCGGCCTGGGATGCCGTTGAATCGCTGGACGGGGAGGCCGCGCCGCGCCGCGCAGGTGAACCCGGATCGTCGAATGTCCTCGTGGCCTGTGGGTTCTGGCGCGCTACCGCTCACGGTTCGTGAAGATCATACGTCCGATTCGTGAAAATCATGCGCCGGATGTGGCGTTGACCAGGAAGAATCATCTGGAGGCGGCCCGTTAGGATAGCGACCACACCCCACGTCCCGGAGAGCTTCGATGACTCGACTGAGCAAGTCCGTCGATCGTGCCACGGCCCTGCTCGCGAACGCGAACCTCGCCGCGGATGCGACCGTGCGCGAACTGCTGGAAGTAACGAGCGAACGTCGCGGTACGGACCTGTCTGATCTGTCACCGGCCGAGCAGGCTGCGCTCATCGCCCAGCGCTCCCAGGAACTCCAGCCGTCGGCGGACGCCCTGGCCGGACGAATCGTCGAGGCGGCGAAGAAGGACAGGCCGTTCGTCGCCAAGTTCGGTATCGACCCGACCGGCCACGAGGTCCACCTGGGCCACGCGGTGCCGATGCTCATCCTCAGCCGCATCCAGCGGATGGGGCACCAGGTGGTGTTCATCGTCGGCGACGTGACCGCCAAGATCGGTGATCCCAGTGGCCGCTCCGACGAGCGGCCCGCCCTGACCGACGAGGACATCGCCCGCAACCTTGCCACGTACCGCCAGCAGGTCACCCCGTTCTTCGACTTCGAACGTGCCCAGTTCCGTCACAACGGCGACTGGCTGCGCGAGATCAAGCTGCCTCAACTGATCGAGATCACTGCCCAGATCCCTGTCTCGATGTCGCTGCAACGTGAGGACTTCCGCAAGCGGCTCGACGCCGGGCAGGGGCTCTCCCTGGCCGAACTGCTCTACAGCGTCGTCATGGCGCTGGACTCGGTGGAGATCAACACCGACCTGGAGGTCGGTGGCATCGACCAGTTCCTCAACATGCAGATGTGCAGGCACGTGATGCACATCCGTGGGCAGGTACCCGAGCTGGTGGTCGCCACGTCCCTGATCGAGGGCACCGACGGCACCGGGGCCAAGATGAGCAAGTCCAAGGGCAACTACGTGCCGCTGACCGCACCTGCCGGCGAGATCTTCGGGAAGATCATGTCTGTGCCGGACCGGCTCGTGCAGCCCTACTTCCGGGCGCTGAGCGAATGGCTCGACTCCGAGCTGGCCGTCACCGGTGAGCGGGTGGCCGCCGGGTCGCTGCACCCGATGGACCTCAAGAAGATCCTTGCGGGGGAGGTCACCGCCGCCGTCCACGGTGTCGACGCCGCGATGAAGGCGCGGGAGGAGTTCGTCGCCCGTTTCTCCAGGCGCACCTTCGGCGACGTCGAGGATCTGCCCACGATCGCCGACCTGGGTCAGTCGGTGACCGATGCGGTGAAGGCGCTGGGCTTCGCCAAGAGTAACGGTGACGTCCGCCGCGTTGCCCAGCAGAACGGGCTCCGCCTCGTGGTCGAAACCGAGGGTGACCAGGACCAGATCACGCTTACCGCCGACGAGGCCCGTGAACCCCTCGCCGCCCTGCTCAAGGACAAGCTGGGCGACCGGACCGGCGACTGTTACCTCAAGGTCGGCCGCAAGCTCGCCCGGATCACCGCCACCTCCTGATCTCAGGGTGTGGGCAAGTCCGTTGCGGCGCAGCGCAAGATATTTTGCCTACTGATGCCGGTGGGGCTTCGCAATGGCGGTATCTCCCAGCGAGAAGAAGATCGGGACGGCCCGTTCATCTTCGGTCGGCGCAATCACGCCGAAAAACGATAGGCGGAACCCCCCGGAGTGAGAAAGGCGGCTCCGAGTAGATCACTTGCTTTGGAGTGACCGAGGATCAGTGTGTTATGAGCCGGACCGTCCTGTCTCGGTTGCTCTTACTCGCAATCCGCTGCGTCTCCCAGGCATGGTTCGGGCGACTGGCCGGAGGCGAGCAGGCCGATGACCACGCGCCGCAACGCGGCGGTGAGGATCGCCTGCTCGTCGGCGCTCAACGGTGCGAGGACGTGCCGCTTGGCCAGGTCCAGGCGCGCCGTCATCTCCTCGTGTTGGCGCAACCCGGCGTCGGTCGGCCGGATGAGCCGGGCACGCCGATCGGCCGGGTCGGGACATCGTTTGACGAGGCCACCGTGTTCGAGGTCGTCGATGAGCCGCACCATGACCGACCGGTCGATGCCGAGGCGGCGAGCGACTTCCAGCTGGTTGCGGGCACAGTCGGTTGCGGTGACGGACAGTATGTGCAGGCCGCGGAGGCCACCGGGGAAGTCCCCGACGGCTTCCTGCGCTGCTTGCAGGAAGCCCTGCAGGACCTGGTTCAGCAGCCAACCGAGGTCTTCGTGGACTTCCGCCGGCAGCTCAGCGGCAGCGATGGTGTCAGTTCCCGCTCCCGACGTCGTCTTCGACGTCTCCGCCTCCGAGTGGTCCACCCCCCCATCCTACTGCTTGTGATCTGAGATATTCTTCGTGAGTGATACGTGTAGTTACAGACGATCGTGGCTGCACACGGTTTTACTGCGCATTCGTTGGCCCGATCGAGGAGATCACATGCCCACGCTCCTGCATATCGACTCAAGCGTCAGCCCGACCTCGGCGTCCCGAGCGGTTGCCGGCCAGTTCACCACTGCCTGGACCGAAAGCCACCCCGGCGGCACGGTGATCTATCGTGACCTCGTGGCCAACCCGCCTGCACACCTCGGCTGGGAAGCCGTCAGCGCTTCGGTGACCCCGGCGGATACGCGGTCGCCGGAGCAGGCCGCGGCCTGGGCGGAGCGTGAGGAGCTCATCGCCGAGCTTGAGGCGGCGGACGCTCTGTTGCTGTCCGTCCCGATGTACAACTGGTCGATCACGTCGACCGTCAAGGCGTGGATCGACGCCGTCATCGTCGTCGACCGGACCGTCAGCCTGACGGGCGGGTCTGGTGCGCTCAGCGGCAAGCCGGTCACGATCGTCACCGCCCGCGGCGGGGCGTACGGCCCGGGCACCCCCCAGGAGGGCAACGACTACCAGGAGCCCTACCTGCGCCACGTGCTCGCGGCGCTCGGCGCGACCGACATCAACTTCATCAACGTCGAACTGACGCTGGCCTCGGTCACCCCGGCCATGGCCGATCTCATCCCGCTCGCCGAGCAGTCGCGGGCCGTGGCGGAGAAGGCGGTTGCGGCCCGCGCGGCAGCCTGAGCGGCGGCTCTCCAGCCGCTGGCAGCCTGGATAGGTACGCAGCGCGCCCAGGACGTTCTACGCCTGGGCGCGCTGGCGACCCGTATCCGGGACTTCACGGTCGAAGCGGCAGCGCCTTGCCCGGGTTGAGGATCCCGATCGGGTCGAACGCCTGCTTGATCGAATCATGCAGTGACTGCGCTACCGGGTCCAGTTCGTCGGCCAGGACGCGCCGCTTGATCACACCGATGCCGTGTTCGCCGCTGACCGTCCCGCCGGCCTTCAGGGCAAGGTCGAGCAGGTCGTCGAATGCGGCGAGTGCGCGCCGGCCCGCGTCCGGGTCCTCGCGCGGATACACGATCATCGGGTGCAGGTTGCCGTCCCCGGCATGACCGAAGGTGCCGATCACGACATCCCTGGTTGCGGCGATGCGTTCGATGCCGTTGATCGTCTCGACGAGGCGTGAGCGCGGTACGGCGATGTCGTCGAGCAGCCATGCGCCAAGGCGCTCCAGCGCGGGGAAAGCGAGCCGGCGGGCGCCCAGGAGCATGTCGGCCTGCACGGGATCTTCCGACCGGTAACTCTCGGTCGCGCCCGCGGCTTCGCAGACGCTGACGACGGCGTCGGCCTCGGCCTCGCCGGCCTGCCCCGGCAGGTCGCTCTGGGCGAGGAGCAGGGCGGCGGCGGAGGTGTCCAGGCCCATGGGCTGGAAGCGTTCGACCGCGGCAAGCGTCGTCGCGTCCATCAGCTCCAGCAGGGACGGCGTGGCAACAGTCATGATTGATTCGACCGCCCGGCCGGCGCTGACCAGGTCCGGGAACACCGCGATCGCCGTGGTCGGGGGAGCGGGAAGCGGTCGCAGCCGCAGGCGGGCCTCGGTGACCACACCGAGGGTGCCCTCGCTGCCGACGAACAGGCTGACCAGGTCGTAGCCGGCCACCCCCTTGATGCCGCGACGCCCGATCCGAGTGACCCGTCCGTCGGCCAGCACCACCTCGAGGCCGAGTACGGCGTCGCGGGTGCTGCCGTACTTCACGCAGCACAGGCCGCCGGCGTTCGTCGCGATGTTGCCACCGATGGTGCACCAGTCCCGGGACGCTGGATCCGGCGCATACCACAGGTCATGGGTGCGAGCGGCGTCGCGTAACCGCTGATTGATCACCCCGGGTTCGACGACCGCGTACCCGTCGGCGGGACGGATGTCGCGGATGGCGTCCATCCGGTCCAGGCACAGCACCACGCAGCCGTCGGTCGCGTTGGCCCCACCGGACAGCCCCGAACCCGCGCCGCGGGGGACCACCGGCACACCCCGGGCGTGCGCGGCGCGCATCACCGCCTGGACCTGCCCGGTTGTCCGGGGGAAGACCGCGACGACCGGTTGTCCGGCCTCCGCGCCGCTGGCCTGATCGTTACGGTAGGGGAGGAGAAGATCCGGGTCGGTTACCACAGCGCCGTCCGGCAGGTCCGCTTCGAAGGCTCCGACCAGAGTTTCCCTGCTTGTCCGCATCCGCGTCACCCACCGACAGTAGAACGAGCCGGGGGATCAGCGTGAACGAGCGCGGAAGTAACGTGGGAGCGAGCGCGGCCCTGCGTCCCCGGGTGCCCCGAGGCTGCCCCGAGCGTTTCCGGGTGCGCGAGGCTGCCCTGTCCGGCATCCGGGCGGAATGCTCCCGCCCCCACCTGGGGTGATGATTCCTGCGCCGCAATCACGCCCGGCCCGCCCGGCGATCCGCCTATAATGTCTGTGGGCGCAGGCCGGGAGGGCTCATATGAAATTCGAGCTGTTGAAAGCTCATGGTTCCAGCAACGATATATTCATCGTGGACGGCAGACCCGACCAGCTTTTCGCGGCGCCGACCGAGGTGGCGGATTTCGTCCGACTCGTCTGCGACCGGCGGGGGCCGCTGGGCAGCGACGGGCTGTACTTCGTCGATGATTCGCAGGCGGTACCGGAGGCGTTCTTCTTCAATCCCGACGGGTCGTCCGCCAAACTGTGCGGAAATGGCCTGCGGTGTGTCGGTCGACTTGTCCTCGAACGCCGCGGAGTCGATGCGCTGAACGTCTCGACGGGTGGTGGGCGGTTCCGGGTCGAACGGATCGTGCCGGTGGCTCCCGGGGTGTGGAGCGTGGCTGTCGAGCTTCCCCCGGTGACGTTTCGCGCGGCCGATGTCCCTGTCGTGGCCATAGGTACCGAGCATGTCGACGCGGTTATCCCGGCTCTGCACCCAAGTCTGCGCTTCACCGGTGTCGCCGTTCCCAATTCGCACCTGGTCGCGATTGTCGACGACTACGACGAGAACGAGCTGATCGCCGTGGGATGCGCGGCGGCGCACCTGCCGGAAGTTCTCCCGCTGGGCGCCAACGTGTCGTTCGTCAGGCAGCTCTCCAGGCCGGCGGAAATATTTGTCCGCACGTTCGAGCGCGGTGCCGGGCTGACACCGTCCTGCGGCTCCGGTGTGGTTGCGTCCCGCACGGTGTATTCGAGGCTTGGTCATGCCCCGGCGGACGAGGCGCTCGTGGTCCGCAATCCGGGTGGATGTTCGACATCCCTTCTCCTGCCCGGCGCGGGCGGCTCCCTGATTCCCCGGCTGGAAGGTAACGCGACTTTTGTCTATCGCGCCGTCGTTGACGCAGAGCAGCTTGCGCATGCCGATTGGGGAGATCTGGACGTCGACGTGCTGACCGATGAGATTTCCGCGTATGAGCTGTTCCACGAGGACAACCTGCGGGCGATCCGCGACGGCGGGGTAGCCGTGTAGTCGCACAGCCGCGTGTCGCAGGCCCGTCGGCGCCGGGGTCAGGCGGTATCCCACCCCCTGGCGATCGTTCCAGTCCGCCGCCGAATAACCGACGTTTTCTACCTACTGTCGCGACGGACGCCCGTCAGCTGTAGGTGGGAACAGCTGCTATAGCAGCTGTTCCCACCTACAGTTTCCTCAGCTGGAGCGATCGGCGGGTCCTGACTTGATGGCCTCCACCAGCTGGCCCAGCTTCTCCTCGGGCAGGTTCCGCGCGAGGTCCGATTCGCTGATCATTCCTACCAGCTGGTTGTTCTCGATGACGGGCAGTCTTGTGACCTTGTGGTCCATCATCTGGTGCAGGACCTCGTCGATGTCCGCACTCGCGTCGATGTAGAACGGCCTGCCCTGGCTGAGCTCCCTGGCCCGGGTCGTTGCCGGATCCTTCCCCTCGGCGAGACATTTGATCACAATGTCGCGGTCGGTAATGATTCCCTGAAGTCTGTTGTCGTCGCCACAGATCGGCAGGGCACCGACGCCGAGGTCTCGCATCCTGCGGGCGGCATCGGTGAGAGTTTCGCTCTCGCCGATGCATTCGGCGTCCCTGTGCATGATCTCTTGTGCTGTAGTCATGCGGCTCCTTTCTCTACGCTCACGTCTCGTGACTATCCGATGGCACGACCGCGTGAGGTGGCTCGTGCTGCCGGGAGCCTGCAGGCGTCCGGGAGGCTCAGGTTCCCGGCCTCACTGGTGGTACCCCGCCATCCCCGGTCGCATGCTGTGCGCGGATATGTTCACGCGTGCGGCGCACCTGGTCGCGGGAACGACCCGTGGTTGGTTTTGCTGCGACGGACCCCTGTCGGATTGACGACAGTCGGGTCCAAAAGGCCGGTAACGAGTCGGGATCAAAGGATCGGTAGCGCTATGACATAGCTCACAAAAGTATCGATCCCGGATCGTCCAGCGGCAGAACAGGGGTCGGTGGAACACCGGGGACCGGCGGGCTGGCGGCCCCCTCCGCCGCCAGCCCGCCGGTTTCGGGCTATCTCTTCTCCCCCGGTACCACCCCCCACCTCGGCCCCCCAGCCGAGGTACGCCCCGGCATCCTGTGGTGTCCTGCCGGTGGGCGCAGAACAGATCCTGTCGGGTCCGCGGGCGCCCGAACAGAGCGCCCCCGCACCGGAGCAGGGGTGCTCCCCTGGAGGCCCGGGAGGCCCCGGCCGTTGGGATCACTGTCGGGAAGGGCGGGGCGTCCCCGGTGATCTGTCCGGATCAACCGCCAGGAGGTGATTCGGACATGACAGCCAGCGGGTCTTTTCGTAGTTAGGCTCATCGGGTCGGCATGAAAGGGGCGGCGAAGGCGCATGGTCCCACGAGGGATACCGCATATGGCAACACCGGCGGTCGTCGCGATGATCGTTGCGGGCGGGCGGAGATGGGATCTCGGAGCGGGTCGGCGGCTGACCTTCGGCCGGGCCGGATGTGACATCCCGTTCGGTGCTGACCCGCAGGATCTGCTTGTCTCCCGCCGGGCCGGGACACTGGCCGAAAGCGAAGGCGCGATCGTCATCAGCAACACCGGTCGGCATCCACTGCTCCTACTGACCGTCGGTGGCGACACCCATCACATCGTGTCGCCGGGCACGGCGCTGTCCGCCGGTCTGGCCGAGTTTCACATCGTCGCTGTCGGGACCGATGGTGAGCGCCACCAGATCGGCGTTGTCCACCATCGCCGGTTGCAGGTTCACCGCGAGCAGGACACGATGCAGATCTCCGTCCGGCTCACCCAGACCGAGCGCCTGCTATTGGTGGCTTTGTGTGAACCTCGTCTGCGCACTGGTGACAACCATGCACCGTTCGCCACTTATCGCGAGATCGCCCGTCGGGTCAACCGCGACGACAACTACGTCCGATCACGACTTGCGACGGTCCGCAGCAACCTTGCCGGGCAGGGGATACCCGGGCTGCTGCGTGACGAGCCGGGGCCGGCGTCGCGGCGACTGCCCGACTACATCGTCCGGCTCGGCGAATGGGTGATCGCTGCCGGTCTTGTGACTGCGGACGATCTTGAGCTGCTGACTCCCGACCCGGGGCAGGTTTAGGACGCGTCCCTGGGTAGTTCCCTATCCCGAGGACGGCGGCGGAATGTGCGGAAGAACACGCCGCCGCCGATCAGGACCACGGCGACTGCGGCAATAACACCGGCCTGGGTGCCGGAAACCGGCAGACCGCCGTCCGTTCCCCCGCCGGTTTCCCTTCCACCTGCTCCCTCCGCGGATCGGCTGTTCCCGGTGGACGCGGCGTTTCCAGTATCGGAAGCATCCACCCAGACCATGCCGATGACCTTGCGCTCCCCGGCATCGGCGTCGGCGCTGTGGGCCTCGATGCCGCTCCCGGCATGCCCGCCGGGTGCCGGTGCCGTCTCGACAGCGTTCTTCGGTGCTCCGGTGCCGGTCAGGTAGTGGTCCCCCTGGGTGGGCAGGGTCAGCCGGATTGCGAAGTTACCCGTGCCGTCCGCGGTCACGGTCTGGGTACGCACACCGTTGACGTCGATGGTGACCGCGCCACCCGGCGCAAAGCCGCAGCTACTGAAGACCACCGATCCACCCGCTGGGACATGTTCGGGGGTGACCGAGCCGAAACTGATCGGACCGCTGCAACCAGGAAGTCGCTCCTGCAGCTCCTGGGCGGTGGCCGGTGATTCCAGTGTCGTGCCGAGGGCCAGCCCGCCGCCGACAAGCAGGGCGACGGCAGCTACACGGAAGTTCATGGAGGCGCTCTTCCTGCCGCGATGTCGGGACAGTCCTGCCGCGATGCCGGGACAGGTTCGGCCCGCGATCGGGTGACCGCCTGGCTGGCGCTCCGATCGCGGGCCGAACACCGTCATCAGCTGGTGCGAACCCGGACGATCGCCACGGTGACCCGAAGCTGTCCGTTGGGACGCTGGCCGACGGCGGTGAGCCTGAGCACTCCGCGCGTGGCCGGGGCCTGCAGCGTGGCCAGGAAGGTGCCGCTGCCGTCCGTGGTCGCGCTCCCGTAGTACTGGAAGTTGCTGTAGATCTGGACGGTCGAGTTGGGTGCGTAGCCGCAGCCGCTGAAGGTGAAGGAGGCGCTGGCCACGACCGGGTTCGGCGCCGCCGTGCCTCTGTCGAAGAAGCCGGTGCACCGGAAGGGCGGTGGATAGGGCGATGAATAGGAGCCGGCAAGGGCCGGAGAGGCCGATGTCACGCCGAGTGCCAGCAGACAGCCGGCGAGCAACGCCGCTCCGAATCGACGGAATCTCATGAATGTACTCCCACTGTCGGGCCTTCTGGTATAAGCGGCCTGAACATGAACACTGTAAGCTTATAGATCGTTACTTTACGTGTCTACAGTGTTGGGCGTGTCATTCGGGATTCCGTGACCAGGGAGCGACGGAACGTACGCCTGACGCGGTGAAGGCTTCGGGGACGACCAGTGGTTGCGGCCGGAAGAGCAGGGTCGGCCTGGCCACCGGTTCCCAGAGCCGCAACACCAGCGTGCGGGTCTGCCCACGGTTCACCGGCAGGGGTGTCGAAAGCACCGGATGGCCACGCTCGACGTCCCGGCGCATGCCGACGGGAAGACCGTCCAAGGTAGCTGCCTGCAGCCCACTGCCCGCACCGGTGTACACCGCCAGCGACAGCAGGTTCTGCGCGTCCGGATTACCTTTCGGCGGGGCGCTCTGCCCGGAACCAGGCTGTCCAGGAGCAGGTTGGTCGCTTCGATTACGGACGTAGTCACCCAGACCGGCCGGCGCGGCGTTCGCGATCCGTATCGTGATCGTCACGTCCGCGGAGCCGTCGGGACGCCGGACACTGTGGTAGTCGGTGCTGCGCCGCATCCAGTAGTCGAGTTTGCTGGCCGCGGCATTCTGCGTCACCACTGCCAGGTAGGGACCATCAGACTCGGGGAGCGCGCCGCCCAGCGCGGTCGTCTCAAGGATTTTCTGCTCGGCCGGATGGTTGCTGGACACCAGCAGGCGCCCTTCGGAGGCGGCCCGCCCCAGCGCGGACAGCAGCGCCGAGGTGTTTCCCGTGCCGGACGCGACGGCGTCGTAGACGGCCCGCCCCACGGTGGCGAAGAAGTCGTCCCGTCCTGAGGCGTTGGCAATCTCGGCGTACACCTGCGATTCCACGAGCTCGACAAGCCTTCCCGCCGGCACGATCCGCCCGTCCGGCAGGACCGCTGGGCGTGTTGCGGCAAGCAGGTAGGCCAGCGTCGTCGGATCGATGCTGACCGTCCCGTCGACGTGCACACCCGTGCCAGCCTGATAGAGCGCCGTGTAAAAGCTGCCGACGGTCGGGTAGTGCGGGGTGAGGTTGGCGTTGGCCCAGACCCGGGTCGGCTCCGCGGCCGCGTACATGCTTTCGAGCTCGGGTGGAAGTTGCGTGGCCGGCCCACGCTGGGTCGGCCCGCCGGGCAGCCGGCCGTTGCCGGAGATGTCGGCGAGTTCGATCCTGCCGTCGGTGACGGTCAGCAGGCCGAAGGCCCCGATGATTCCCCCGGTGGCTCGTGACTCGGCCGGGTTCTGGACGACCAGCAGGTAGCGGCGGGGTCCGTCGGCACCCATCATCGGCGGCACCAGCCGGGTCGCCAGATCCAGCGTTGCGGCGGCCCGCTCGAGCCGTTCGGCGTACTGCATGCCCGTGTCGCGAGCGTCGGCGAGGCCGATGCCGTCTCCGATCGCCCCGCAGCTCGACGTCGACTCAAGCTGCCGGCGGAACTGCGTGATCGCGTTGTGCGTGGTGTCGGCTGCCGGGCGTGCGGTCGCGATCCGGTCGACGTCGATGGTGGTACCGCTGCGGAGGGAGTCCAGATCGAGAACTGATCCCTTGGGGTCCAGCAGGGTACGCGAGTCCGCAACCAGCCGGTCC
>NZ_CAAAFO010000033.1:116818-118558 GCF_900634715.1 Candidatus Protofrankia californiensis
GGACCGGCTGGGGCATCCGATCGTCGGGACGTGGTCGAGGAGTGCCCACAGCGGGTCGCCGGTCAGTTTCCGGGCGACCGCGGTCTCTGCGCTGATCATGCCGATTCGGCTCCGGAGCGCAGCGCCGGACAGCCGGTCGCTGCCCCGCAGCGCGCGATCCAGAGCGACGATCTCGTTCTGGGCCGTCCGCAGGTGCGACCGCGCGAGCAGACCACGTACCGCGATCCACGACACCGCCAGGGCCAGGAGCAGCACGGACACGGTGACGCCGAGCACCGGCAACCGCGCCCGCCTTGACAGTCGCCGGAACCGGCCCGGTGGCGGGGGCTGGTTGGCATCTGCAGCCTGGGTCGGATGCACGGTCACTGCTGGCGCAGCTCCAACCGCTCCAACCGCGGCAACCGCGGCAACCGCGGCAACCGCGTCAGCCCGGCGGCGGCCGTGGCCGCCGCCGTCGAGGGCTGGAACTCCCGCCCTTTGGCAACCTTCCGCATCTTCATGGATCCACAGCGTAATAACTGCGGATGGTGGATGTACAGATACGCATCACGTATGTTGGCTGCTCTGCGTGGTGTCGCTGGTGCTGCTGTCACCCGTGTTGCTTGTGCACCTGTCGGCCCCTGCGCGTGTCCGTCAGCTTCTACGGCTGATTACGTGTGGCTACGGATGGTTACGCGTGGTTGTCAGCTCGTCGGGTCGGCGGGGTGTGCGTGGACGCGCTCGCCTGGTCGCGGGCGCCGTTCTCCTCGTCCGCGGGCGTGATGACCTCGGCGGGCACGGGGGTGTTGCGGATCTCCTCGATCTCCTCGGCCGCCTCCACCGAGACCCTCGGGAGTATCCGGTCCAGCCATGACGGCAGCCACCAGTTCGCCTTCCCGAACAGGTGCATGAGTGCAGGCACCAACAGCGCGCGGACGACGAACGCGTCGATCAGAACGGCCATCGCGAGCCCGAGACCGAACAGTTTGATCACACGGTCGTCCCCGAGGACGAAGGACGCGAAGACCAATGTCATGATCGCGCCTGCGGCGGTGATCACGCGACCGGTCTCGGCCTGACCGAGGGAGACCGCGATCCGGTTGTCCCGGCGCACCAGCCATTCCTCGTGGATCCGGCTGACCAGGAACACCTCGTAGTCCATGGACAGACCGAAGAGGATGGCGAACAGCATCACGGGCAGGAAGGGTTCGATCGGACCGCCCTTGACCCCGATGAGGCCCGCGAGCCACCCCCACTGGAAGATCACGACGATCACCCCGAACGCCGAGCCGACCGCCAGCAGGTTCATCACCGATGCGGTCAGCGGTACGACGACGCTGCGGAACACCGCCATGAGCAGGAGGAAGGCCAGCGCCACGACCACACCCATGAACAGCGGGAGCTTGCCGGTCAGGACGTCGGAGAAGTCCTGGTAGGTCGCGGTCACACCGCCGACCTTGATGTCCAGGGCGGTATCCTGGGTCGCTCGGGGGATGACCGTTTCGCGTAGCCGCTTGAGCAGCGCAGAGGTCCGGGCGTCCTGCGGGCTTGTGGTCGGGAACACCGCCACGATCGCGGCCTGCCCGTTCGGGCTCGGCTGTACCGGTGCGACGAAGGCGATCCCCGGCTCGGTGCGCAGTTCGGTGACCACCGTGTCCAGGGCTTCGATGTCAGCGGGGGAGTGGATCTCGGCGACAAGGCTGAACGGGCCGTTGAACCCGGGTCCGAACCCACCGACCAGAAGATCGTAGGCGCGCCGGG
>NZ_CAAAFO010000033.1:119139-125597 GCF_900634715.1 Candidatus Protofrankia californiensis
CCGGCGCGCCGAACGCCACCAGAAGCCGGACGGGTGCTCGGGCTCGGGACCCATGTGGGCGAGCTTCACCCGCTCGGCCCGGCCGAGCACCTTCATCCCATAGAAGCTCAGCAGCGCCGGGAGCAGCGTGACCGCGGTGGCCATGGTCAGCGACACCGTAAGGGCCGCGGAGACCGCGACACCGTAGAGGAAGGTGACGCCGAGCGCGTACATGCCCAGCAGCGCGATGCAGACGGTGAGCCCGGCGAACAGGACGGCCCGCCCGGAGGTGTTGATGGCGGTGACGGCCGCCTCCTCGGGCGTCTTGCCTGCCCGCAGGCCGATACGGTGCCGGTTGACGATGAACAGTGCGTAGTCGATACCCACGCCCAGGCCGATGAGGGTCGCCAGTGTCGGCCCGAACTGGGCGATGGCCATCACGTGAGACACCAGGCCGATGCCGGCCATGCCGACACCGAGTGCGATGACTGCCGCCACCAAGGGCAACGTCATCGCCAGCAGGGTTCCGAACGCGATGAACAGGATGATCGCGGCGGCCACGACCCCGAGCAGTTCGCTGGTGTTCTGTTGCGGCTGTTCGACAATGGAGACCGCGCTCCCGTTCATCTCGACCTGCAGCGCCCCGCCGTCGGCCGCGCGGGCGGTGTCGATGATCGCTTTGAGATCGGCGCGGGGTATGTCGACCGCCTGGTCGTCCAGTGCGACCGTGGCGAAGGCCGTCCGGCCGTCCCTGGTGAACTGGCCGGCACCCGCCGGGTCGTACGGGCTGGCCACCGCGACCACGTGTGCCAGGCCCGCGACCCGCTCGAGCATCGGGACGGCCTCGGCTTCGAGCAGCGGGTTGTAGAGGGTCCCCGTGCGGGCGTGCAGCACGATGCTGGCGGTCTCTCCGGCGGCGGCGGGAAACTCCCGTTTGAGCAGGTCGATCGCCTGCTGGGACTCGGTTCCGGGAAGTGAGAAGTTGTTCTTGTAGTCCGTGCCGGCAGCGTATGCAGCCGTCCCGAAGCCGAGCAGGGCCGCGAACCACAACAGTAGGACGATCCAGCGGTGACGGAAGCACCAACGCGCGAGCGATGCCACGGGTTTCCCCCCGGTCTGGGCCGATGGACGGGTCAGGGTCAGCGCAGAACGCCGGTGTCCCCGGGCGCTCTGGACGATCGGTCGATCGGGGTAGTCTACCGACCGGTCAGTAGAAGAGGATATTGTCAGGATGGGTATAGGTTTTCGCTACGGACCTCCCGGTGAGAGGGGTGCATGGCGACGATGTCCGACCGCGCGTCGCGTGCTCACGCTGCGGATACGCGTGACCGGATCCTTGCTGTCGCCGTACAGCTGTTCAACGAACGGGGCTACGCGGGGACATCTATCCGTGACATTGCGGAGCGGCTCGGTATGACGAAAGCCGCTCTCTACTACCACTTCGCGTCCAAGGACATGATTCTGGACGCGGCGGTACAGCCGTTCGTAGAGGCGTTCGGCCATGTGAGGGATCTCTCGCGCGTTGATCCACCGGCATCGGCTCGGTCGATCATCGAGGGTCTGGTCGAGGCGATGGCCGGGCCGGGTGCGGTGCTGTTCGCCTTCGTCAACGACCCGTCGGTGATCCACCGGCAGATCGGCAAGGGTGACATCGCCTCGCACCAGGACGCCATCGTGACCGCACTGGCAGGACCTGAACCCACTCCGTTACGGATCCTGCGCGCCCGATGTGCGGTCGGCTGCGTGCAGGCGGGCATCCTCGGTACCGCGCTGGAGCGGCGAGCGCTGGCACGCGCCGGCGCCGACCCCGCCGGCACTGCCCGCACTGCCGAACCCGGCGCGGGTGGCGTCGACGCCGACCAGCCGCTCGTTCCGGAGGACGTCCGGCGCGAGGTCGTCGAAGCTGCTCTCGACGCCCTCGGGTCCGCCGGATAGATCTTCGGCGCCGGGGCTCCTCCCGGACGTCTGATCGTTGCCTTTCCGTGCAGTGACCCATGGGCTTCAGGCCCCGGACCGGCATGGCCGATCCGGCAGCAACCCCGTGCGCGGAAGGAAAATGATCGCGCTGCCTTTGGTTGTCTGCCGGCCTGGGGGCCCAGGCCGCCGGCAGCGCGAGAAAAACATGATCGCGCTGCCTTTGGCCATCTGGGACAATAGCGTTGAGTAACGGTCATGGGGTGGTCGGGTATTCTCCTGATGATGGTCCGATCACGTTACGTGCTTTCGGCGGTGACCTTGGTGGTGGCTGTCGGGGGCGCCGCCTGGCTGTGCGTCCCGCAGCTGCTGACCGCACCCGTCCGGCCGCCGCCGGTGGAGGGTCCGGCTGGCGGGCCCGCAGTGACCGCTGGTGACGCGGCCGTCGGTGACCCGGCCGCGGTCGGGGCGGGCCTGGCGACCCGTCGGGTGCGGGTGGGAACGGTGACCCTCACCGTCGAGATCGCCGAGACGCCGGCCGCCCGTATGCGCGGCCTCATGGCCCGTACGTCGCTTCCGTCCGGAACCGGCATGTTGTTCGTCTTCGACGGGGAGTCGACGGATGGTTTTTACATGTACCGGACCCTGCTCCCGCTCTCCATCGCGTTCTCCCGGTACGGGCGGATTGTGGCGATCCATGAGATGACGCCATGTGTCGAAGAGAATCCGAACCGTTGTGAGATCTACCGGGCTGATACCGCATACACGGCGGCGATCGAGGCGCCCGCCGGTACCTTCAGCAATGCCGGGATACGTCCAGGTGATAGGATTGAATTCCTCTAGCCACATCGGGATGTGGCATGTCAACAGTGAAAAATCCATGTTCCGATGTGATGGGAGCCATCAGGCGGCAATCAGATTTTGGATGAATGTCGACTGGATGTCATGTAGTGCTTGCAGTGTGGATCCGTCGTTGACGTGATGGGTCCGACAAGGCTTTCGGTGCCCTGTCGTCTATCTGACGATGGACGTTTCGGCCGTGGGGCGATGAAATAGGGCTGGGCCGTACGTGGCCGACCGTTTGTCGTCAGCGCTGTCGACACCCAGGTTCCGAAGGCCTGACCGCGACCGTCTCCCATCCCGGGAGGAGGCGACCACCGCGCGACCGGAGGGTTTTGTTGTGTATACACCGGCCCGTCCCACGGTTCCGGACAGCCGCTTGCACGTCGTTGCCGAGCAGTCCCGCTTCGCGGGCAGTCGGGGATGGCCGCCCAGGACGGCGCTTGTTACCGGCGCAAGCAGCGGAATCGGCAGGGAGGCGGCGCTGCTGCTCGGCGAGATGAACTGTAAGGTCTTGCTGGTCGGCCGTAACGGTGCCGCGCTCGACGAGGTCGCTGCGTCCACGGCGGGTCACCGGATCGCGGTGGACCTGTCGGTCTCGGGCGCCGAAGCCACGGTGGCTTCCCGCAGCGAGGATCTCCTCGGTGACCTCGACCTGCTGGTGTGCGCGGCCGGCCTCGGTTCGGCCGGTCCGTTCGACCAGCTGTCCCACGAAGCTCTTGCCGAGCTCGTGGCGGTCAATGTGCTGTCGCCGATGGCGCTCGTCCGTGCCGTGCTCCCGGCGATGCTCGAGCGTGGGCACGGGCGCATCCTGCTGGTCGGCAGTGTCGCCGGAGCACTGGGGGTTCGTGGTGAGGTCGCCTACTCGGCGACCAAGGCCGCGCTGGTCGGGTTCGCCAGTGCATTGCGATCCGAGGTCTCCGGTCGTGGTATTTCGGTTACCTTGTGTTTTCCTGGCGTCGTTGACACTGCTTTCTTCCGCCGTCGTGGAGCGCCGTACGTGCGCAGATGGCCACGCCTACAGCCGGCTCGCCTTGTTGCCGAGCGCATGCTGCTCGCAACCGGACGGGGCCAGGCCGAGATATGGGTGCCACGCTGGCTGTCGCTTGCCGCCCGCGTCCACGGGGCGGCGCCTCCGCTCTACCGGCGGTTGGCGGGCGTCTTCGGTTAGGAGCACTCGAGTAACAGGAGGTCGGCCCGGATCGTCGGTGATGCATCGCGCGACGGAGGAGGGAGACGCCACGCCCGTCCGCTGCGCGGCCGGTGAGCTTCTACTCGACGATGTCACGGCGGTAGTGGCCACCGGCAGGGGGTGGCTCCTGCGGCGAGTCCTTCGGCGCGGCGGTGTCCCCCGTGGATGTGAGGGTCCGCACGGTATCCGGACAGGCGGTAACGGGGTCATATCGGTCAGATCGGGGAATCATGTGGGGCACGCACTGAAAAGGGCGTGTCGTACGTCGAGTAGCCGGCCGAAGGTGGCGCGATCATGTTTTTCTCGCGCTCGGGGTTCCTGCCGGATCCGGGCTTCCTGCCGGATCGGCGAAGCCGATCTGGGAGGTCCGGGAGGCCCAAGTCCCCGCGTCGCTGGGGGGCCTTGAGGTTGAAGGTGGCATGATCATTATCGCTTCGTGCGGCCGGAGGCTCAGGAGTTTGGAGAGCAGACCTGTTCAGGCGCGCCGCCGGATGGCTCCCGCGGCGCGTGTCAGGCCCAACCGCTGACGAGGGGGAGGCGCATGACTACAAGCGACGCAAAGATCGGCACGCCGCCAGGCGGGCCGATGGGAACCCCCGGCGCGCCGCTGCCCGGAGACGCCCTCACTTCCTCACCCCAGGATGTGCTGCGGGCGGCTTCCGCCGAGAACTTCACGGTGTCTCCGCTGATCCTGCCGGCCCGGCAGCGGCAGCACCTGTTCGCCATCTACGGATTCGCCCGCCTCGTCGACGACATCGGCGACGAGGCGGGCGGCGACCGGCTCGCGCTGCTCGACACATTGGAAGCCGACCTTGAGCGGATCTGGGGCGGGACGCCGACGCTCCCGGTCATCCAGGCGCTGGCGCCGACCGTCCGGGAATGCGACCTGGGACCGGAGCCGTTCCGCCGGCTCGTCGCGGCCAACCGGCAGGACCAGTTGGTCACCCGGTACGACACCTTCGACGACCTGTTGCGTTACTGCACCCTGTCCGCCGATCCGGTGGGACACATGGTGCTGGGTGTCTTCGGCATCGGTACACCCGACCGGGTCGCGCTGTCGGACCGGATCTGCACGGCGCTGCAGATCGTCGAGCACGTTCAGGACGTGGCCGAGGACCTTGCCGCCGGCCGGATCTACCTGCCTCGTGAGGACCTCGACAGCTTCGGAGTGCGCGAGCAGGATCTTGCGCGCCGTACCGCCGGCCCGGCGGTACAGGAACTGATCGCCTTTCAGGTGCTGCGCGCCCGCCGGATCCTCGACGAGGGCACGCCGCTGGTGGGCCTGGTCAGCGGCCGGCTGCGGTTGGTCCTGGCCGGATTCGTCGGCGGTGGCCGTGGGGCGCTGGACGCGGTCGAACGCGCCGGGTGCGACGTCCTGGGCGGTGCTCCGACCGCGCCGAAGCCGCGGATCGCCCGGTACGCCCTGACGGTGGCGCTGGCATCGGTCACCCCGGCCGCCCGCCGGGCAGCCCGGTCGGCGCGCGTTGCGCTACCCCCGCTGGTCACCGGCGGTGGGATTATCACCAAGCCCACCGGGCGTGGAGGTGGCGAATGACCCCCGACGGTCCCTTCCGGTCGCCAACGGTCGTTGAGGCGTATGCGGCCTGTGAGGCGCTGACCCGGGAAGCCGCGCGCAACTTCTCCTACGGCATCCGGCTGCTGCCGGTTGACAAACGGGCGGCGTTGTCCGCGGTGTACGCCTTCGCCCGAAGACTCGACGACATCGGCGACGGCGACCTGCCCGTGCAGGAAAAGGCCGTGCGCCTGGCCGCGGCCAGGGCGGATATCACAGGACTCGGCGCGTCCAGCTCGGATCCGGTTCTGGTAGCTCTGGATGACGCCTGCCGGCGCTTCCCCATACCGGTGGACGTTTTCTGCGAACTGATCGACGGTGTCGAGATGGATCTGCGTGGGGTCACCTACGAGTCCTTCGACGACCTCGTCGAGTACTGCCGGCGGGTGGCCGGCACGATCGGGCGCCTGTCGCTGGGGATCTTCGGCACGCCGGCGGCGCACGCGGACGCGGGGGCCGCCACGGTTGCCGACGAACTCGGGATCGCCCTGCAACAGACCAACATTCTCCGAGACGTCCGGGAGGACCTGATTACCGGCCGGATCTACCTGCCCCGGGCCGAACTGGAAAAGGCCGGCATCACCCTTGTCCTCGGCCCGGACGGCCGGCTCGGCGGCCCCCCGGAGGCACTCGTCGAGTACCTGCGCAGTTGTGCGGAGCGAGCCGATGAGTGGTATGGGCGCGGCCTGAAACTGCTGACCATGCTCGACCGGCGAAGCGCCGCGTGCTGCGGGGCGATGGCCGGGATCTACCTGCGGCTCAATCGCCGGATCAGGACGGACCCCGCTCCCGTCCTACACCAGCGGCTCTCGCTGCCAGGCTGGGAGAAGGCGGTGGTGGCCGCGCGTAGCCTGGCCGGTCGTCCGGAGGTGTCCGCCGCATGAGCGTGAACACCGGGACGCCGTCGAACCGGGCGTTGCCCATAGTGGTGCAGCCCGTTGCGGCGCAGCCCGTCGCGGT
>NZ_CAAAFO010000033.1:125830-126385 GCF_900634715.1 Candidatus Protofrankia californiensis
CCGGGGTCAGTCGCCGGCTGCGATCGAAGCGCTGTGGGAACTGCTGACCGTCGCCACCCTGAACGCCCCCGCGGACGCGGCCTCCCTCGGGCTTGCCGCCAAGGTCGTGCGTACCGGTCTGCTGGAGCGGGCCGACGCCGGTGACATCGGGTGGGCCGAGGTTCCCCTCCAGCAGCTGCACGGGGAAGCCGCGGCTTCGGAGCTTGCCGACGTCGGTGCAGACGTGCGGACCGGGGTGAAGGTCCGCACGCTCAGCAGGACGGCGACCGGTTGGCGCGTGGCCACCGACAGCGGCTCGCTCGACGCCGACTCGGTGATCCTTGCCGTGCCGGGGCCGGCGGCTGCCGCGCTGCTGCCCGAGGGCGCGGTGCGGGACCCAAACCGGTTCGTCGAACTCGGCTCGTCACCGATCGTCAACGTCCATATGATCTACGATCGACCGGTGCTCAAGGGACCCTTCCTGGCCGTGGTGGGGTCCCCCGTGCAGTGGGTCTTCGACCGTACCGCGTCGAGCGGGATCGCGGGGTCAGTGGGGGAGCACCCCGCCCGCGCGGG
>NZ_CAAAFO010000033.1:126995-127837 GCF_900634715.1 Candidatus Protofrankia californiensis
CCGCGCGGGACGCCGAGGCGATCGAGGTGTTCGTGACCCGCGAACGTACCGCGACATTCCGCCAGACCCCGGGTACCCGGGCGTTGCGTCCCGGCCCGGCCACTGAGCTGCCCGGGCTTGCGCTTGCCGGCGCGTGGACCGACACGGACTGGCCCGCGACGATGGAAGGCGCGGTGCGCAGCGGGCTGGCCGCCGCGAAGGTAGCGCTCGGCGGCTGGCGTCCCGGACCGCCCTCACCCGGCCCGACCCGCACATTGCTGCCTGTGGTCGCAACGCCCGGAGGTTCTCCTGCGCAGTCGGGAGGATGCGCGTCGTCGTCGGGGAGCCCGTGTAAAACGTCACAATCGTCCCGGACGCCGGAGACCAAGGTCCCTGGCGAGAGACCGTCGTCTTCTAACCCACCGGGATCATCGGCCCTCGGGCCGACGGGCTCGCCAAGCGCCCAGCCGCCGTCGGCGGCATCCTCGCACCCGACTCCGTCCACTTCGCCGACTCCGTCCACTTCGCCGACTCCGTCAGCTGCGCCGCCTTCGACACCGACATCCGCGGTGACCTCGACAGAGACTCCAACCGCGATTCCAACCGCAACATCGATATCGACAGCGTCACCGACAGGGGGATTCCCGGCATGACCACGTTGGTTCCCGATGCGATCGAGCGGGGCCGGACTCTGGCAGTGCCGGCGCTACGCGCCGCTGTCGACCGGCTCCACCCCCGTCTGCGCCGGGTGGTCGCCTACCACCGCGGCTGGACCGACGCGGACGGCACGCCGCTGCCCGGCGGCGGCGGAAAGCTGGTGCGTCCGGCACTGGCGTTGCTGTCCGCGGAGGCGGCCGGTGCCG
>NZ_CAAAFO010000033.1:128172-132097 GCF_900634715.1 Candidatus Protofrankia californiensis
CCGGCACCGGCCCACCGCTTGGACGGTCTTCGGCGCGGATGGGGCGATCCTCGCCGGCGACGCCCTGCTGGGGCTGGCGACCCAGGTGCTGCTGGAGGTCGACGGGGAGGCGGGCCGCCGCGCTGCGATCATGCTCGGCGCAGGTGTCCAGGACCTCGTCCGTGGCCAGGCCGAGGACCTGTACTTCGAGACCCGTAACGACGTCACCGTTGCCGACACCCTGACGATGGAGGACGGCAAGACCGGCGCGTTGCTGTCCTGCTCGGCCGCGATCGGTGCGGTGCTCGCGGGCGGGCGGGCGGAGCTCATCGACGGTCTCGCCGAATTCGGGTCACGGCTGGGAACCGCCTTCCAGCTCGTGGACGACCTGCTCGGCATCTGGGGCGATCCGACGGTGACGGGCAAGCCCGTGCTGTCGGACCTGCGTTCACGCAAGAAGTCCGTCCCGGTCGTGGTGGCGCTGGACGCCGGCGGAGCCGACGCCGACGAGCTGCGCGCTTTCCTCGCGTCCTCGGGGGAGGCGTCCGAAACTCAGCTGCACCACATCGCGCAGCTGGTGGAACGGGCCGGTGGGCGGGAGTGGACCACGGCCGAGGCCGACCGCCAACTCGACGAGTGCGCCAAGTTGCTCGCATCGCTGTCCTTGCCACCGCTGGTTGAAACCGAGCTGCTTGCCCTGGCCCGTTTCGTCACCGAACGGGATCGGTGAGCAGTTTATGACACCGCTGTTCGTACCGCACCGGGACCCACATGTGGACGGGAGCCGCCGATGAGTTCGACCACCGACTACGAAGTCTCCCGCGAAATCTTCTCCGACACGGTGGCGGCAGCCGCCGTCCGGGCCCGAGACCATCTGCTGGGGCTGCAGTCCGACCAGGGCTGGTGGAAGGGCGAGCTCGAGACTAACGTCACCATGGACGCCGAGGACCTCATGCTCCGGCAGTTCCTCGGCATCCTCACGCCTGAGGTAGCCGAGGAGACCGCCCGCTGGATCCGTTCGCAGCAGAGCGAAAACGGCACCTGGGCCACCTTCTACGGTGGCCCGCCCGACCTGAACACCACCCTCGAGGCGTATGTGGCGCTGCGCCTTGCCGGTGACAGCCCGGACGCGCCGCACATGCAGGCCGCCTCCGGCTTCGTCCGGGCCAACGGCGGTCTTGCCAGCACCCGGGTCTTCACCCGGATCTGGCTGGCGCTGTTCGGTGAGTGGTCCTGGGACGACCTGCCGGTGATGCCGCCCGAGCTCATGCTGCTGCCGTCGTGGTTCCCGCTCAACCCGTATGACTTCGCCTGCTGGGCCCGGCAGTCGATCGTGCCGCTGACGATCGTCGGGACGCTGCGGCCGAAGCGTTCTCTCGGTTTCGGGATCGACGAACTCAAGGTCGAGACCCCACCGAAGCCACCGGCGCCGTTGCGCTCCTGGGCGGGCGCGTTCGAGCGCCTGGACTGGCTGCTGCACCGTTACGAGCGCCGCCCGCTGAAGCTGATCCGCCGGCACGCGATGCGCCGGGCTGCCGAATGGATAGTCGCCCGCCAGGAGGCCGACGGCTGCTGGGGCGGTATCCAGCCGCCGTGGGTTTATTCGATCATGGCGTTGACCCTGCTGGGCTACCCCATGAACCATCCGGTGGTCGTTGCCGGTCTTCGGGGGCTGGAGCGGTACACGATCCGCGAGTGGACGCCCGCGGGGATGGTCCGCCGGCTGGAGGCGTGCCAGTCACCGGTGTGGGACACCGCCCTCGCCGTCGTCGCCCTGCGGGACTCCGGTCTGGCCGCCGATCATCCGGCCATGGTGCGGGCAGCCAGGTGGCTCGCGGACGAGGAGGTCACCGCAGCCGGTGACTGGGCGGTGAAACGCCCGGCGCTGGCTCCCGGCGGTTGGGCGTTCGAGTTCGACAACGACCTCTACCCGGACGTCGACGACACCGCCGAGGTGGTGCTCGCCATCCACCGCATACTCGACCCGCAGCGCGCGTCGGGCGGGGCCGACGGGAGCAACCCGCAGCGTGCGCCGGGCGGGTTCGACGAGGTCGAACCGCAGCTCGCGGCCCGGCTGCGCACCGCCGAACGCCGCGGGATCGACTGGACCATCGGGATGCGCTCCGCCAACGGGGCATGGGGGGCCTTCGACGCCGACAACACCCGGACGCTCCCCACGAAGCTGCCCTTCTGCGACTTCGGCGAGGTGATCGACCCGCCGTCCGCCGACGTCACCGCGCACATCGTGGAAATGCTCGCCGAGGTCGGTCAGGCCGACAACCCCGTCACCGAGCAGGCGGTCCGGTGGTTGCTGGACAACCAGGAGCCGGGCGGGTCGTGGTTCGGCCGTTGGGGGGTCAACCACGTCTACGGCACCGGCGCGGTCGTCCCGGCCCTGATCGTCGCCGGTGTCCCGGCCGACCATCCGTCGATCATCCGGGCGATCCGCTGGCTGGTCGAGCACCAAAGACCCGACGGCGCGTGGGGCGAGGACCTGCGTTCCTACACCGACGACGCATGGATCGGCCAGGGCGAGGCGACCGCGTCGCAGACGGCGTGGGCGCTGCTGGCGCTGCTTGCCGCCGACCCGGCATCCCCCGCCGTCGAGCGTGGGGTGCGCTGGCTGGTCGACACACAGCGTCCGGACGGGACCTGGGACGAGCCGTACTACACCGGCACCGGCTTCCCCGGTGATTTTTCGATCAACTACCACCTGTACCGGCTGGTCTTCCCGCTGACCGCGCTCGGCCGGTACCTGAGCGGCAGGTCCGCGTCATGACTTTCTCGGCACCGGACACATCAAGGACGTCGGTTCCCGCCGAAGCCTCCACGGCGCCGACACGAGTAGCGGCGGTACCGGCCGCACCGGCACCAACCACGCCGGTACCAGCACCGACTGTACCGGCACCCGCGGTATCGGCCGCACCGGCACCGGCCGTACCAGTACCGGTCGTGCCATCTGCACAGGTGCCACTACCAACGGTAGCGGCATCAGTGGTACCGGCGGCGGATGCGCTGGCGCAGACCTCCGCGGTGCCGGCCTCCGAAGCGTCCCCGGTATCCCCGGAGCCCCCGGTGGAGGTTGCCCCGGCCGACACCCCCCCACCCGGGGCGGCCGGGGCGGCCGGGGCGGCCGGCGCATCCGCGCCGGAGCGCCCTGCCCCCCTCCGGCGGCGTCCGCGCCTGGTCGTCGCCGCACCGCTGCGGTTGGAGGCGTGGGCCGCGGCCCGCTCGGGCCTGCCCGCGGGCACGATCCTCATCCGCACGGGTATGGGGCCGGAGCACGCCAGCCGGTCCACCCGCATCATCCGGGAGGCACAGGCCGACGCGGTCGCCCTGGTCGGTCTCGGTGGCGGTCTCGGCCCGGGGGTGAAACCCGGGGACGTGGTGGTGGCCGATGAGGTGCGCACCGCCGACGGTTCGGTCAGCGCTCGCTGCCTGTCCGCGCCCCTGCTCGCCGGTGAGCTGCGGCGGGCGGGACTGACCGTGCACGTCGGCCCGGTCGTGTCGGTGCCGCGGCTTGCGGTCGGCACTGCGCGCACGGAGCTCGCGGCCACCGGCGCGATCGCCGTCGACATGGAGTCGGCACAGGTCGCTCCGGGCGCGAACGGAGTGCCGCTGGCCATCGTGCGCGTCATCGTCGACACGGCCGAACAGCCGTTGGGACGTTTCGATCTGGCCCGCCGTGGGATCGCCGGGCTGCGGACGATGACGACCTTCGGGCCGGTGCTCGAACGGTGGGCGATGGCGGTCGGGCCGCGCCAGGTGCTGCTCGCCGAACCACGGGCCTTCTGCGCCGGGGTCGAACGGGCGATCGAGGTGGTCGAGCGTGCCCTGGAGATATACGGTGCGCCCGTCTACGTCCGCAAGCAGATCGTCCACAACAGCCACGTGGTTGCTGATCTCGCCAGCCGCGGTGCCGTTTTCGTCGAGGAACTGGACGAGG
>NZ_CAAAFO010000033.1:132182-132827 GCF_900634715.1 Candidatus Protofrankia californiensis
TACCCGCCGGGGCGACCGTGGTCTTCTCCGCGCACGGGGTTGCTCCCGCCGTGTGGGAGCAGGCAGGCGACCGCAGCCTGTCGGTGATCGACGCGACCTGTCCGCTGGTGGAGAAGGTGCACGCCGAGGCCCGCCGGTTCACCGCGCGGGGGGACACCGTCCTGCTCATCGGGCATTCCGGGCACGAGGAGGTGGACGGGACCCTCGGGGAGGCCCCGGGGAAGATCAAGTTGGTGGAGTCGCCCGGCGACGTCGCCCACCTGGAGGTCGACGACCCGGAGCGGGTGACCTACCTGATGCAGACGACGCTCGCCGTGGACGAGGCGGAGGAGGTGGTCGACGCGCTGCGCGACCGCTTCCCGGCCGTGATCGGGCCCGGGTCGGCGGACATCTGCTACGCGACGTCGAACCGACAGAACGCGATCCGGCGGGTGGCCATCGAGGCTGACGTGGTTCTGGTCGTCGGGTCGCAGAACAGCGCCAACTCGCGCCGGCTCGTCGACGTGACCGAACGCGAGGGCGTGCCCGCCTACCTCGTCGGGGACGTCGGCGAGGTGGACATGCGCTGGCTGGCCGGCGCCGACACCGTCGGCATCTCCGCGGGCGCGTCGGCGCCTCCCACTCTGGTCGATGAACTGACCCAGG
>NZ_CAAAFO010000033.1:133453-134547 GCF_900634715.1 Candidatus Protofrankia californiensis
GCGTTCGGTGGGAGCCGAGACGATCTCCTTCTACCTCCCCAAGGAGCTGCGCCGCCCGGCGAAATGAGGGCAGTACACTGATCCCCAGTACACCGATTCCCCGGCCGGTGGCCCGGTCGGGGAATCGGTGTTTCTATATGACGATATGACTCAAGGTAATTAGAAGATTATATTCAATTACTCAACGTTATATTCTCCGGTCTTTGGCACGGCCCCGTGGGTATGCGGTGAAAAACACAGGGTGTGACCCCTGCTACGGTCCACAGGATGCGCCAGACATCGACCAGCGGGGTTCTCACGGACCCGCCGTCGGTGTGCCGCGATATCGACTCCCTCGAGGCCTTGGTCGACGTCGGGACGGTCACCGGCCGGAGCGACCCCGGTCCACCCCGGCGGGGCTTGCGCCGATGGCGGGCCCTGAGCCGATGGCAGGGTCCAGGACGCTGGCGGAGTCCGGGCCGGTGGCGCCGGCCGTCCCGAGCCGGCCTTGTGCTCTTCGCCCTTGCCGCGCTGTCTTTCACGCTGAGCCTGGTGCTGCAGACCACGCTGTTCCGTCGTGGTTCAGGTGATGCGGACGAGGCCGCCTATGTCATGCAGGCCAGGATGCTGCTGCATGGGCAGCTCACCCTCGACCAGAACCTGGTGGAGCCGTTCTTTCGCCCCTGGTTGACCGGTGTCCACAATGGGCGGGTCTTCACCAAGTATCTGCCCGGCTGGCCGGCGATGCTGGCCGCGTCCCAACTGCTGTTCGGGACGATGATCGTTGCTCCGGCGCTGGTGGCCGCAGCCTGGGTGGTCGGGGTGTACCGCCTTGCCCGTGAGCTGTTCGACGACGTGGCCACCGCGCTCGTCTCCGCCGCGTTCCTCGTGTTCTCACCGCTGGTGGTCGTGCACACGGCGCTGCCTATGGCGTACGCGTTCACCGCGGCAGCCCTGACGATCGCGATCGCCGAGGTGGCGCGCGGCACCCGCACGGGCGCGCGTTGGTCACTGGTGGCCGGTGGCGTGGCGCTCGGCCTCGCGGCGACGGCCCGGCCATTCGACGCCGTGCTGGTGACGCTGGTCTGCGCCCTCGTCGTCGCGGGACGTTTTGT
>NZ_CAAAFO010000033.1:134809-141688 GCF_900634715.1 Candidatus Protofrankia californiensis
CCCCACCGGCCGGCTCCCGACCGGTGCGCTCTCCGCCGGTGTGCTCTCTGCCGGTTTGCTACCCACCGGCCGTCGGCGGCGTCCGTCACCGCGCGCCCTGCTGCGCCACACCGCGTGGATCGGGCTCGGAACCCTGCCGTTCGCCGTGGTCGTGGCGGCCTTCTGCCGGCACGTGACCGGATCGATGCGGACCCTGCCGCTGGCGGCCTCCGACCCGCTGGACCGTTTCGGTTTCGGTGAGCGCCGGATCCTGCCGTCCGAACCGCCGTTCGCCTTCACCCGCCATCTTGCCGTGGAGGCGTGGCAGGAGACCGTTGCCGCCGCTCCCGGCTGGCTCTTCGGCGGAAGGGCGCTGATCGTTCTTGCGGTGCTCGGCCTGCTGGTGGCGGAACACCGCCGCGCACGGCTCCTGCTCGCAGCCAACGTGCTCCTCGTCTTCGTCGCGTATTTCTTCTGGTGGGGCAGTGCCATGGCCATGCCGAGCCTTCGGGACGGCCTCGGCCCGCATTACCACATGGTGGCGCTGACGCCCGTTGTCATCCTTGCCGGCTCCGGGGCCTGCTGGCTGTGGCGGCGCCTGTCCGGCCGGTTTTTCGCGCGACCGGCCCGCGGCCCGGTGGCGGGTGTCTGCCTGCTGGGGCTGGCGGCGGTGACCGCACTCGCCGTTCCCGGCAAGGTCAACATCCAGCGGTATGTGAACGCGGTCGACAAGCATGTGCTCGATCTCGTCCCCGACGACCTCGGCGGGCCGGCGGTCGTGATCGTCACTCCGCCGACTCCGAGCCTGTACACCCAGGTTCCCTACCACTTCCTGCGGAACAGTCCGGACCTGTCGGACGAGGTGCTATACGCCGCGGACGTCGGTGCGGCCACTGTGGGGCTTGCCGAGCAGATGCCGGGACGCCGGCTGTACCGGCTGCGTCCGGACGAGCGGATCGCGGCGGACGAGCCCGGGAGCCTGCGGGGTTCGTTCGTCGAGCTGCGCACGGTCGAGGGCGAAACGATCGACGTCCGGGTTTCGGCGGTCGTCCCTGCCAACCGGCCCTATGCGTCGGTCTACCTGCGCCTCGGTGACCGGAGGGAAACCCGCCCGCTCGCCGGCACGGCTGGTATCGACGCGACACGTACGGTGACCTGGAAGCTGGACGGGCGATCCGGCGCCGGCCTGCTCGCATCCGGGGTGAGCCCCCCTGCGTCCGAGGCGCACCCGCCCGCGGAACTGGTCGTGGGGCTGGTCGCGGGCACCACGTCCGACCTGGCGCGGGCATGGCGGTGGGAGGAACGGATTCCGCTGCGGCAGCGACCTGACGGTTCCCTGGTGCTATTGGCCCCCGGACAGGGCTTCCGGCAGCTGCCGGAACTCCACGGGGACGCATGGGTGCAGGCCACGGTGACCGGCACGCTCGGCGTCGCCGTAGAGTCGGCGTCACTCTCGAACCGGGCGGATCGATGATTTTTATATCAGTTCGTCTTTGTGTGAGTTCGGCGTGCGGGGAGGAGGTCCACCGTGGCAGCCGGCTACCGCCGGGCAACCCGGTGGATCATGGTCCGGATCACGGCCCTTTGTGAACGAATCCCCGGGAATGCCGGCTTTCAACTGCTGTCAGGAAGTCGGTAGGAACAGAATTGTATTGGTATACCGGCGCCCGCTTCCGGTTACGACTGCCCGAAGATAGCTTTGGCGAGCGACCGGTGCCATTGCCCGCTGGTGGGCGACCAGGTCGAAACCGGCCAGTGAACGCATCCTCCCGCGGTCGAGAAACCAACCCTGGTAGTTCCAGCTCCGCAGCAGCTCCAATGTCACGGCTGCCGGGCTCCGGTCATCCTCGATCTCGACAATGAGGTTCGGGCGCCAGCGCCGGATAACTCCTTCCGCGCCTCGCAGTGCCGCGAGTTCGTGCCCTTCCACGTCGATTTTCACGAGGCCGACGTTGTCGACGTCGAGGCTGTCGAGACGGATCGTCTCGACCTTCACGGAACGACCGCCGCCCTGGGGGCTCAGGGAGGCGCGACCTTCGGTGCCCCGACCGCCCGGCGGAAGCCACAGCTCGGCGAAGCCTTCCCCGTCGGACGCCGCCTTCGGCACCACCGTGACGTTCGACCGGCAGGTACGGCCGACGAAGGCGGCCAGCTCGGGGTTTGGTTCCACCGTCACGACGCGGTCGGCGTGCCGCGACATCCAGTGGGTCCACGGGCCGTACCAGGCCCCGACGTCCAGTGCGGTCTGGTGAGGTGTGACGAACGCACCGACCCGACGCAGTATCGGTTCAAATCGGCGATGAGCTATGGCGATCGCGGTTGCGAACACCCGGTCGGGGGCTAGTTCGGCGAGCAAGCTCACGACAGCCAAGGATAATTCTCTTTTCATGTTGGAGGCGCTGCCCCAAAGCCGCCGGACTTGTCCGACGAAAACAGCTCCCGCGTATTTTGGATCGCCCGCCGCACTACTGTCAAGGAAGGTTGGGAGCTGCTACCGGAGAGCAGACCTCGACGTACGCCTTCGACATGAACGCAGTATGCCCGCGCTCGACTCGGATAAGAGTGACCGGGGAGCGGGTCTGTGTCCCGACAGGATTCCGTGTGGGCGACTTCGTGGGGGCGCCGGTATCCCGTGGGGCGTCGGCGACCGGGTCAGATCAGGTGCGGTTGCTCGTAGTACAGCTCCTGGATGACGGACAGGTCGAACAGCTGCCCGGCGGTCAGGGGAGCCGCGCTCGTGGACAGCAGTCGGACATTGGCTTCGATCAGCGCGTCGGTCATGGTGAACAGGCCGTCCCTGCGTGTTTCCGCGGTCTGGACGAGGACGTTCAACGCTCTGTTCTTCTCCGTCTGTTCGGTGGCGTCGAGCCCGAGCGACTTCGCGTAGACGTCCGTGGTGAGATGAGCCCCGAGCATGGGGTCGGCCAGGTTCTGCTTCCAGCCGCGGATCTCGGCCGTGAGGAAGGCCTTGATTCTCTTCCGCGCGGCGGTGACAGCGTCGGTGGTCACGACGTACGCGTTGGAGACCAGCGGGTATCCGTGATCCGCGATCAGGAATGTCGAGAAGCCGACACCCTGACGGGTGAGGGCCACCGGGGCGTCGGAGACGGAGGACAGCGCTGCGTCGACCTGCCGCTGCGCGAGAGCCTGCGCGACTATCTGCACATGATCGGGTACGATTACTCGTTGCACCGCTGTCTCGGGAACTCCCGCGGCGGCCAGGAACGACGTCCAGACAGCTGCGCTGCCCGCTGTCGTCGCGATCCGCATGCCGATCATCTCCTGTGGCGTTCTGATCGGCTTGTCCGCCAGGGAGACGATCGCCCAGGGGGACTTCTGCCGCTGCGTGCCGATGATCCGCAGCCGCGCGCCGGCCATGATCTCCCGTGCGACGACCTCCGGAGCGGTCACACCCACAAACGCCGCGCCCGAGGCCACCAAGGCCGTCACGGTGGGGGTGTGCGACCCGCTGCCGCGAAACCGCGTGGACGTGAAGCCGGCCTCGCGGTAGTAGCCGCGGTGGTCGGCGACGAGGGAACCGGCGAACTCGACGCCGGGCGCTGCCGGAAGCCCGAGCGTGAGCGGAGCCGATGCTGGTCCGGATCCGGCCGTCCCCGGGTGGGCGGACCGCCGGATCCGCCGCACCGCCCACACGGCTGTCCCGGCGCCCATCCCCAGGCCTGCCGTGGCGGCGCCGGCGAACAGCAGATCCCGGCGGGAGGGCCGCCGGCCTCCCGGATGCCTCGTTCCGACGGGCCCGGGAGCAGCCTGTGTCGAGTTCGGGTCGATCCACACGGGCTGTTCGATGGTGGCCGGGTCGACATCGGACCCCGGCTGCGTCCTGCGCAGCCGGGGTGTGTCCTGCGCAGCGTTGCGTGCTGCGTCCCACGATGTGTTCCGTGCCGCGTTCCGTGTGGTGTCGGGGGCCGGCACCTCGATGCCGACCGTGTCGAGCTCGTCGGCGTCCAGCCTGTCGGTGTCGTCCCCGCCCCTGGACACGCGGGTGCTGCTCAGGCCGTTGGCGCTGTCCGGGTCGTAACGGCCGGAACGGTCGTGCTGGGTGTGGTCGTGCTGGGTGCGATCGTGATGAGTGTGCTCGCGGTCATCGAATCGCAGCCGGTCGGTTACTATGGAGAACATGGTCGGGGCTTCGTAGAAGGCGCTCGTGGTCGGCCAGGCGTTGGTCGTCGGCGAGGCGTTCACGGTCGGCCAGGTGTTCGGGGTTGCCGGCGGGCTCGGCTCCGGAGCGCGCAGAAGAGCCTGCAGCTGCCGGCGGATCCGCTCCGCCGGTGGGCGGGCGGACGGCTCCTTGGCCAGGATCGGGCTGAGCACCGTGTAGGTCCGGGTAGCCTGCACCGGCGTGGTCGGCCCTTCGTAGACGACGGCGTGCATGGTGGCGAAGGTGGTGCCCCGTCCGAACGGGGAGACGCCCTGCGCGGCGTGGAGAAGGGTGGTTGCCAGCGAGAACAGGTCACTGGCGGGTCCGCCTTCACCTCCGCGGATGCGTTCGGGAGCCATATAGGCGGGTGTGCCGATCACACCGCCCGCGGCGGTGATCCGGTGATCGGTCTCGTAGGCGGCGATCCCGAAGTCCGTGAGCCGGACGGTCCCGTCAGCGGTGATCAGAACGTTTGAAGGTTTGACATCCCGGTGCAGAACACCTTTGCGGTGACCGTGCGCCAGCGCGTCCAGAAGTGCGATGCCTATCCGGGCCACTTCCCGCTCGTCCAGTGCGCCGTCGTGCGCGATCATTGTTGCCAGCGAGCATCCCGAGACCAGGTCCATGACGATCCACTGCGCGCCGTGGTCCTCGACCAGGTCGTGCACGGTGACCACATGGGGGTGGACGCCGAGCCTTGCGGCGTTGCGTGCTTCGCGGTGGGCACGTTCGATCAGCAGTTCGCGGTCATGGATCGAGACGTGGTCGGGGATACGGATCTCTTTCAGTGCGCGTTCGACACCGCTGCCGGTGTCGAACGCGCGCCAGACCGTCCCCATCCCCCCCGAGCCGAGCCGCTCGACGAGCCGAAACCGCCCGCCGACCAGATGCGTGACCGTGCGCCCGCCTGGTGTCATACGCCCGCCTTCACCTTCACCCTGCAACACGTGCCCAACCCCATGTGACCTCCGCGCCGATGTCCTACTGCTTTTTGCCGATGTTAGGCGCCGCGGCCGACAGCCTTTGACCGGCGGGTTCGCCGACCCGCCGGTCGGGTCTCCACACAACCTCTGGTGGGAATACGATGAGCCGGCGATACGGGCTGCATGTCGCTGATTTGAGGAACCGCAGGCTCCGCCACAATGGTATGCGTCACGCCTTGGGAACCCTGTGACTGAGATAACCTGTTTTTTTTGCGCTCAGGTGACTACTTCGGTCGAGATCCGGTGGATTCGCAATCCTCCGACAAGCGTGCCGGGCCGTCGGTCGAGCCGGCACCCGATGCGATGAAGGGGCGGCGCATCCGCTCCTGGTGACTTCCCGAGCTGCCGTGCTCACGGTGACTATGTTCACGTTCCGCTCATAAGTGACCATGTTCACGTTCCGGCGTGGGGGCGGGTCCCGGGGCCTGGCGCGTCGCGGCCACAGGACCGTCCCTGCGATGTCCTTGGACGTGGTTGCCCCAGCCGGTGGCCCACCGCTGGCTGGGGGCTGTCGGACCTGTCGCGGGTGTACCGTCCGACCCTTTGTGATCATGGTCCGTGGGATGTCGGATGCACGACATGCGCCCCGTCAGGTTTCCGACGCAACATCATGATTATCCAGCTGACCTGCGGCGACAGGTGCCACTGGTACTGGAGAACGGGCGGTCCGCTCGAGGCGGACAGTGGCCGATCCGACGTTCGCGATGGACATACAAGCTGTACGTACACCCTGTATGTTCTTGTGAAGGAGCGGCCGTACGGCCGTACGACGTCGACGCCGAAGGGCGGTATTGCCGTGGCGGTGGAGTGGCGCTACTCGATGCGGATCGGGATGTACCTGGCCAAGCAGAAGGTGCTGCGTCGCAAGCACTTCCCGCTTGTTCTTGAGCTTGAGCCCCTGTTTGCGTGCAATCTGTCATGCACCGGTTGCGGCAAGATCCAGCACCCGGCGTCCGTTCTCAAGCAGCGGATGAGCGTCGAGGACGCCATGGCCGCGGTGGAGGAGTGCGGCGCGCCGGTGGTGGCGATCGCCGGTGGTGAGCCGCTGATGCACCCGCAGCTCGACGAGATCGTCCGTCAGCTCATTGCCCGCAAGAAGTTTGTCCTGCTGTGCACCAACGGACTGTTGCTTCGGAAGAAGATGGCGAAGTTCACACCGTCGCCGTACTTCACCTTCATCGTCCACATCGACGGGCTGCGTGAGCGGCACGACGCGGTGGTGGAGAAGACCGGTACCTTCGACGAGGCGATCGAGGCGATCGCCGCGGCCAAGGCCGCGGGCTTCCGGGTGGGCACCAACTCCACCTTCTTCAACAACGACAGCCCGCAGGACGTGATCGACGTGCTGTCCTATCTCAACGACGAGGTGAAGGTCGACCAGATCCAGCTCTCGCCCGCCTACGCCTACGAGAAGGCGCCCGACCAGGAGCACTTCCTCGGCGTCTCGCAGACCCGCGAGCTGTTCTCCAAGGTCTTCTCCGACGGACGGCGCGCCAAGTGGCGGCTCAACCACTCGCCGGTGTTCCTGGACTTCCTGGAGGGCAAGCGCGATCTTTCCTGCACCGCGTGGGGCATCCCGAGCTATTCGCTCTTCGGCTGGCAGAAGCCCTGCTACCTGATGAGCGACGGCTACGTCTCCTCCTACAAGGAGCTGGTCGAGACCACTGACTGGGACGCCTACGGCCGGGGCAAGGACCCTCGCTGCGCGAACTGCATGGCGCACTGCGGCTACGAGACCTCCGCGGTGCTCGCCACCAC
>NZ_CAAAFO010000033.1:142014-148452 GCF_900634715.1 Candidatus Protofrankia californiensis
CCGAGGACGGCGCTCCGAGGACAGCGGTGAGGAGTCCGGGGAGATGCGCCTATCGGACGCTGTTCTTCGCCTCCAGGCCGACCAGCAGGCGGTCGAGAACCTCGCCCGCCTCCCGGCGGGCCTGCGCAGGATCGCCGGCACGGCCGATCAGCAGGCTCGCCTCGGACAGGACGGCCGCTAGCACCCGGGTGAGAGGCGCGATGGGCAGCGGGTCGATCCGGCCCTCCTCGACAGCCCTGTCCAGCCATTCGGCGAGCAATCGGTAGCCGTAACGCTCGACCAGGACGTCCCATGCGTCGTGCCCGAGCACGGCCGGTCCGTCAACCAGCACGATGCGCTGGAAGTCACTGTCGGTGCAGATGTCCAGGAAGGACTGGAACCCGGTGCGCAGCTGTTCCCAGGCGCCTGTGGCCGGTTCGTCCGTGGCACGCTTGAGTTCCGTGGTCACGAGCTGTTCGGCGACCTCGAGCGCGACCTGTTCCATGACCGCGCCGAACAGATCGGCTTTGTCGCGGAAGTGGTGGTAAAGAGCGCCGCGGGTCACCTGCGCGTCGGCTACGATCTCCTCGGTACCCGTGGCGGCGTAACCCTGGGTGCCGAACCGCAGCCGTGCGGCGGCCAGGAGAGCCTGCCGGGTGGCGGCTGGATGCTCGTTGCCCCCGACCCTGGTCATTCGTCGATTATGTTGCACTCAGTCCTCTAATGAGCGAGTTCAGCCGTGGGAATGTTCATCACTGCACTAGCGGGTCCGTCAAATGCTCTTGATCATATAACGCTATCGGTCTGAGGCACCACGGCGAGGCCACGCTCGCACATGTGCTGGACTCGCACGATCGCTCCACAGCCGACATGCACGGCGAGGGCTGGTGGACCGTCCGGACCATCCCGGTCGGCGAAACAGCGGTCATCTCTGCTTTTCCTGGTCGAGGGTGCTACCCCGAGCTCGTAGCGCGGGCCGTCCGTCCGGCCTCACCTGTCTGCGGGAGGCGGGTCTGGCGGTCTGTTTCGGGTGAACACGGCTGTCGCTCCGGCGTCCAGGAAACGTCGGAGCGTGACCGTGTCCGGCGCCAGCGCACTGACGAGGACACCTGGTCCAGCCAGGGGGAGCACGGCGAACGTGTCGGTGCCGGTCGTGCCGGTCGTGCCGGTCGTGCCGGTCGTGCCGGTCGTGCCGGTCGTGCCGGTCGTGCCGGTCGTGCCGGTCGTGCCGGTCGTGCCGGTCGTGCCGGTCGTGCCGGCGGGCAGGTTCAGCCCGTCCGGCCCGGGTCCGGCGATCAGCAGCGAGCCGACCGCACGGGCGTCGCCGAGGATCGCCGGTCCGTCGATGCCCGGGGTCGCCGGATCCAGGTGCAGAGTCTGCCGGAGCAGCGGCCGGACGGTTCGACCAGCGCCGATGTCCTCCCCGATGTCCTCCCCGATGTCGTCCTTGGCGTTGTCTTCGACGTTGTCCTCGACGTCGACGCGCAGGGTGGACGAGATCGAGCCGGGCGGTTCACTGAAGCGCCCGAGAACGATCTCCTCCCGCCACAGCAGGCGGGCGTCCGCCGCGAGCCTGATCGCCGCCCGCATCCGGTGCCGGCATCCGCGGGCGGCCACGGTCGGTTCGGGCAGGTACTCCAGCGCGCCGCCCGGCCCGACCTCGGCATGGACGTCGAACAGCGAAGGTTCCTCGCCGTGCCCGGGCAGCGCAACCGTCGCGGCCGTCGAGCGCAGCACCAGCCGGACCCCGGCGCCGACCGTGATGTCGAGTCGCAGCCGGTCACCGGCAAGCGGCCCGGCCGCGGCGTTCACCAGATGCACGGTGACGGTCGGTAGCCCGTCGTCCGATTCCATCCGGACGCCGGTGCGGCGCAGGACCAGCGGTACCTCGGACCTCAGCTCGCTGACCCGGACCCCGCTGACCTGGACCCCACCGCCGCGGACCCCGCCGCTGATCCCGCTATTGCTGATCCCGCTGCCGCGGACTCCGCTGCCGTCCGCGGCAGGTTCGATCCGCACGGCCGCGTGCGCGCTGATCGACGTCCGGCCGATGCGTGCCGGCGGACGGCCCGTACCGGCGCCGACCATCCCGGCAGCCGTTTCCATCTCCTCTTTCCCCTCGTCCAGGACGCCGTAGTCGTCCGTGCCGGCCTCGTCTGGGCCGATCGGGTTCAGGGCGATCGGGTTCAGATCGGCCGGGTGCGGGCTGATCGGGTGCGGGCTGGCCGGGTTCAGGACGGCCGACTCGGGGCGGCGACCTCGGCAGCCGGATGGTCCGGACGTTGCGAAAGGACGCGTTGCGAAAGGACCGAAAGGACCCAGTCGGACACCTCGGCCGCCCCCGCTTCCGCCACCAGCGAGGTGAACAGCACCGGACGGCCGCGGCGGACCCGTTCGGCGTCCCGAGCCATGACGCCGAGATCCGCACCGACGAGCGGCGCGAGATCGGTCTTGTTGATGACGAGAAGGTCGCTACTGGTGACTCCCGGGCCACCCTTACGGGGCACCTTGTCGCCGCCGGCCACGTCGATGACGAATATCTGCCGGTCGACGAGGCCGTAGCTGAAGGTCGCGGTCAGGTTGTCGCCGCCGCTTTCGACGAGGATCAGGTCGAGCGGGCCGACGTCCGATTCCAGATCCTCGACGGCGTCCAGGTTCGCGGCGATGTCGTCCCGGATGGCGGTGTGCGGGCAGCATCCCGTCTCGACCGCGCGGATGCGTGCCGGGTCGAGCACGCCTGCCGCGCGCAGGAAGTCGGCGTCCTCGGTGGTGTAGATGTCGTTGGTCACGACCGCGAGCCGCAGGGTGCCTGCGAGGGTCCGGCACAACGCCGCGACCAGCGCTGTCTTGCCGCTGCCCACCGGCCCGCCGACACCGATGCGAATCGCCCGATCGTCCGGGCGCGTCTGCGACTCCGCCGCTTCCGGCATGCGCAGCTCCACTGCCTTCGGCGTCCGCGGCTCCGACGTTTCCGGCGTCCGAGACTCCGATGCTTCCAGCGTGCGTGGCTCCGCCGCTACCGGCGTTTGCGGTTGCGCCGCTTCAGGCAGCTGCCCGGTGCCGGCAACCCGGGTTGGACCGCCGCCCGCCGCGGGGAACATCTGAAGGTCATGCTCGCGGTGCATCCGTACACCTTCCCGAACTTCTTCCGGTCCCGCACCCGCACCCGGGTATGCGCAGCCGAATAATCACCGTCTGCACTAGGCTCATGCTGTGCGTGATAATTATCCTCTTTGCGGTGTCGTTACCGTTTGTGGGGGCACTGCCCGATCTGATTCCACCCGCTCGGCTGGTTCCGGTTCCCCTGGTCGTGGGCTTGTCCGGTGAACCGGCCCACCGACTGGGCAGTTCTGGATCTGGACGCGGACCCCGCACCGGGTGACCCGTTCTCGGTACAGCAGCTGGCACGCAGGTTTCTCGAATTCGCGGCGGACGTCGAGTACGCCCGCGGCCAGGTGGCGTCCTTGGGCGCCGGTGGCGTCGTCGAGTCGTGGCTGGGGGACGCGGGGGACGCCTTCCGGAAGGAGATTGCGGAGTTCCCCAGTCAGTTACAGAAGCTGGAAACCTCCTACCGGATGGTCGGCGATGCGCTGATCGCTTACGAGCCGATTCTGGCTGCGGCGCAGGTACAGGCCGACCGGGCGTTGGCTCAGGGCCGCGACGCCCGTTCCCGGCGGGACAGCGCGCAGAATCTCCTCGGCCCCGCACAGGCCGTGTTGACCGCGGACGCGGCGGCCTTCGCCGATCTTTCCTCGGCGTCCTCCACCTACACCGCGGATGTTCCCCCGCCGCCCGACCCGGTGCAGGTGGCGCAGGCCATCCGGAACCGGGACGCGGCACAGGCAAGGCTCGACCAGGTGCGAAACGCCGTCCGTGACGGGCAGGACGAGCTGGACGCGGCCCGCCGGCTCGCGTTATCCGCGAAGGCGTTGCGTGAGGACGCCGCCGATACCTGCGTGCGGATGATCCGTGACGCATCCGATGCCGGGATCAGGAACAAGCCGTGGTACTCGTGGGAGAAGGTCAAGGAGACCGCGGGGAAGGTGTGGACGGTCGCCGTCCAGGTCGCGAAAATCACTGTGGCGGTTCTGGGCGTGGTCGCTCTGATTATCGGCGGCCCGGCGGCCTGGGTTGTTTTCGCCGCCGCTGTCGTCGTCCTCGCCGATACGTTGGTGAAGTACGGCAATGGGCAGGCGTCCCGGTGGGACGTCGCATTTGCCTTGCTCGGTTCCGTTCCCGGCACAAAAGGTCTGACGACGGTCGGTGGGCTGGCCCGAGGGATACGCGGTGGCAGCCGGGCGGTCGCCGGTATTCGGAGTGTCGCCGACGCCGGAAAGCTGTTGCTGGGCGGGGGCCGGACGCTTGTCCGCGGCGGTCAGGAGATGGCACTCGGCGCGGTTGCCACGGGCCGGCGACGACTGGCTGCGGCAACCGCTGCTGTTCGTCGTTCGGTGGCTGATCCTGCTGGGGTATTACGCGCTGCCGGGTCCGATATTGCGGCCGCCGGGGTTACCGTCCGCACCGCCGCCGTCCGCTTTCCCGAAAGCGCCGGACTGCGCTCCACAAGCCGGATGGCCGGGGAAGCGGGAAGCGACGCCGCCGCTCTCGACCGTGCTGCCGACGCCACAGTCACCGGGCACGCCGATGAAGCCCCATCCACCGCCAACGGGGCCGGGCACGGTGCCGGTGACGACAGCGGTCATGGCGGTGACAGCGGGGGCGGTCGGAACAACGGGAACAACGACGGCCCCACCAGCCCGGACGACAACCCCCCGAATGGTCCCGATCCCGACGGCAGTCCCCACGCTTCCGGATCGGCTGGAGGTCCGGGCCCGGGGGGAAACTCGCACCCTGACCGAGGATCAGAAGCCGGCACAGAAGACATCGGGAACCACATATCGCCTGGCGACCAGAGCACCTTCACTGTTTCACGAACAGGCCTTGACTCCGACCTGATGGCCGAGCTTGCCGCAAGTGGAGTCAAGCATACGCCTGAAGAGATTATACAGATAGGCCGGGATCCCGCTGGCCGTATCGTATTCTTGGAGCAAGGTAACGAGAGGGCTGGTTTCGAACACATCCTTCGCCGTCACCAGAGCGAGTTCGAACAGGCGGGTATTGCGAAGGATCAGATTCCGGAGTTCATCATGAGAGCCCTGACGGAGGGGCGTCCAGTCGGAAGCCAGCGGGCGACACCGATACTTGAGGTTGAGTTCGGGGGTAGACTCCACAATGTCGCTGCCACCACGGGCGGGAATGGTTACGTTGTCAGCGCCAACATGAGGAGCGCACCGAATTGATTCGCGTAATGAAGCTCATGGCAGAATGGCAGTCGTGGCCCGTCTGGGACTACTCGGACGGTATACCTGACAACCTGGACCACGCCCAGCTTCCGATAAGCGCTGATCTCGTAGCCGAAATTTCGGAGTGGGACCGCGGTTTTCAGGAAACTTTTAACACCGACTACCCGCCCGATTCAGGATTCTTGACCGACGAGGAGGCTCGAGCGTTCGACGCGCTCGGCCACGAGCTCGCACTCCGGCTGGCGTGGGAGCTCGGCCCGCAGGTAAGCGTTGAATACGTACCCACCGTTTACGTTGCAGGAAAATAGCTTCCAGTGAAGGGCGAGGACTCAAGGAGTTTCCGCCGCTGATGTTTTTGAGGGACGCCGGAATCCGGTCCTTTTCCGTATGGGTGAGTACTTTCTCGATGGTGGGTCGCGTACGAGGCCCAGAAGATCGACGGTAGAATTCTGATTACCAGGCTGGATGGCTTTGCGGATCGTCGTGGAGGCTGGAAGTGATGTCTGATGTTCAGCAGATATTCTTCGGGATGGAGCTGGGTATTGGCGAGGTTGTACAAATCCTCGCGGAGCGGTTGGGATTCACCGTCCGCGAATTCGATGGATCGTGGTCGGTGTACAAGCAGGGGTACGGAGGGTTCGACCGTTCGATCGGAGGTGCGGTCGAGATGAATGAATACTCGTATCCCTCGCCGCGCCCCGATGAAGAAAGATCCGTCTATGACGGCTACCCATACTGCTGGGAAATCTGGGCCTCGGTTCCCGGGACGTCAACCCAACAGTTTCCACTGGCGAGACGAATATTTGACGAGTTTGTCGAGAAAGTTGGATGGCCTGCCGTTCTGACCGCCAACATTGAAATCGTGCACGTGCGGTGGTCGCCGGAACGAGGGCTTGAGGAGTTCCCGCTGAACACGTCGACGTCGATGGACGGTACTGACGCGTGGGGCGCAGGGCAGACCTAGTGCTGTGACCACATACCTTCACCGGGTCTCCAGCCAGCGCTGTGATCGTTGTGATTCCGAGGCCGCTGGAACAACCTCCAGGTCACAAGAATCATGCTGTGCGAACCCGGTCGACATTGGTGGTCACCGCACTAGTCTTGGCCTGCTGGTGATGGAGATCCGGTACGGTCGTTCCGCTGGCCGCCCCTGCCT
>NZ_CAAAFO010000033.1:148793-151359 GCF_900634715.1 Candidatus Protofrankia californiensis
GGGCAAACCGGGACTGCAGTATGTACGATGCGATTACTGCAGCCGAACCGGGGACGGTCATGCGAAGCATTCGACGCACGAGTCTGGTGGGCGTGTCCGTGGGGTGGGGGGTCTTGGCGGTCGCCGCCGTCGTCGCGTTCATCTTCGGTACCGACTCCAACCACACGGATGGTCCGGTCGGGCGAGCGGTTCCGCCGAATTCTTCACTGGCAACGAGCTCCGCGTCGAAACCACTACTGACGCTTGCTGAGTATCAGACCGTGTTGACCAGCGTCGAGCAGGCGATACGCCCTGCCATGGACCGGGTCGTCGCGGCAACCACTCTCGCAGAGATCGACTCCGCACGCATCGATCTCGCCGCGGTACTGCAGAAGCAGTGGGACTACCTGCAGACGATCACGCCGCCCTCCCAGGCTCGTGAGCAGCACCGTGGCCTGGAGACCGCAGTCTTCGTCTGGGACAGACTGCAGAAGAACATCTCTTCGGCGAACGTGACGAAGTCGAATTCCTGCGGCATCGAGGCGGCACAGCCAACGCAAGTGTACGAGGCCAAGCAGGACGTCTACCGGGCGGTGAAGTCCAGCTCCTACAAGGCGGCCGCGGAGGATCTTGCCGAGCTCAATCTGAAGTTCGGTGAGTTGATGTTGCCTGCGGAGCCCGTGGCTCCCCCCGTCACCGATCGCCGCGCGGCCAACGGCGAGATTATCCAGCGAACCGGACGGCGAGGATCCGGACGCCTGCGGATCAACAACGGCGACATCTCCGATGTCGCCGTCTCGGTAACCAACGGAAACCCGTCGAATCCCCAGGTCACTATTTACGTGCGGGGCAATTCCAATGCCACGATAACCGGAATCACCGGCACCTACTGGGTCTATTTCAAGTCTGGCAGTGACTGGGACGCCGCGCGACGCGGATTCACCCGGGACTGCTCCTTCGAGAAGTTCGACCTTCCGTTCGACCAGGCGTCGGACTGGGAAATCAGCCTCGAGGAGACGCCCGCCGGCAACGCCACAACCACCACGGCCCCCCCGTTCTAGAACCGCAGCCGGCACGTTCCCGTCGTAAGCCCCTCGCTGGCTGTCGTCACGACAGCGTCAGGAGAGGCAGCTTAGGGCAGCAACGTGAATACGCGATTGGCTTTCACAACGGTGAAATGCCGCCGGTCGACGGTTGCGACTTCATCGACACCGAGTCGTTCGGCGCAGGCGATCACCGAGGAGTCGACCGTACCGAGCGGAAGGTTGCGGTATCGGTTGACTAGATCGGCGATACGTAGCCAGTCGGTCGCGTGGACCGGCTCAACGTCGAATGCTCCCGAGGCCATATCCGCCAGGAAACGGAGCTCTGCGGACGCGCCGAGACGGCTACCAAGCAAGTAGACGACTTCGGTCACAACAAGGATAGGAACGATCAGTGGACCTGGATGCGTTTCCAGTAGCTCTGCGCAAGCTTCATGATGTTGATCGTCGGCGTCGACGTAGGCATACAGTGGTCCCGCGTCGACGACCAAGGCTATGGCGTCACCTCGCTGCGCAGGATTTCCTCAATACGCTCGGATATGTCGTGTCGTCCGCTGCGGCCCGCGGCCCGGGCGCCCAGTACACGCCGACCGGCCGGCATCTCCCCACTGCGCTCGAGAAGTTCCGCGAGACCGGCCGGGACGATCGCGGCCAGCCGCTGGCCCCGGTCGGTCAGGTACACAACCTGCCCTGACACAGCAGTGTCGCGGGCCACCTGGGTCAGCTGTTCGCCCTCGGGAAGCGGCATCTCAGTCACACCAACATCGTAACCGCATCTGGCATCGACGGCACGGACGTTCGAACACCGGCCGACACCACGCTCCGCGTCAGCTGAACAGCGACAAACCATCCTTGTGCTGCGGTTATGGCTGTGTCAGCGCGTCGACGACTCCCGGACCTGATCAAAATATGTTGTGTGAGCTGAGAGCAAGCGATGATCGGCCATGGGAAACCCCGGCCGGAGCAGTGCGCGCACATCACCCAGGCGATGTTGACGTGAGGATCGACTTCTTTGGAAATCCGCCGGTCATCCAGAGCCTGCTCCATGGGACCGGCTTGGCTGCACGGAGGCTGGTGAAGGCTGTACCGGTATGGTCCGGTGCGGTGGGTCGTGGTGGGACACTTCCAGGGTGACCGGCGGGGGTGGTACGGGCGGCAACCTGGACTTCTTCGTGTCCTACACCGGGGTGGATCGGCCGTGGGCGGAGTGGATCGCCTGGACGCTGGAAGCCCGCCGGCTACCGGACACTGATCCAGGCGTGGGATTTCGACCCGGGGTCGGGGTTCGTGGAGGCGATACACCAGGCGGCGCAGTCGTCGCCCCGGACGGTGGCGGTGTGCCCGGGTTCAGGCCAGGCCCGCCCAATCCGACTTGACGGCCGCTCCACCTGCGCCTGCAGTTGATCTGCACTCGTCGAGTCGGGTGTTATAAACTGTGCCGGATGTAGGGGCCGGCTGGGCTTATTGGTACCTGCAGTATTTGGTACACAGAGCTTTTTCCATCTTGGTTTTTCCCGGCCTTCGTTCTCCAATACGAACATGGC
>NZ_CAAAFO010000033.1:151490-153099 GCF_900634715.1 Candidatus Protofrankia californiensis
CTGCAGTATTTGGTACACAGAGCTTTTTCCATCTTGGTTTTTCCCGGCCTTCGTTCTCCAATACGAACATGGCCTGAGCGAATGAGCCGACGTTGCGGGGGCAGCCGCGGAACCGGTCGAAGATGTGCCAGTTCTTGAAGGTCGCGAAACTACGCCTGCCGTTGGCTCTGATCTTCGCCTGGTCACGGTTGGCATCCTGGTAGCGGTCGGGTAGGTCGCGGCCCTTGTACGGAGCGAGCAGCAGGTCGGTTTCGCCGCCGACGTAGCCCTTGTCGACGGACAGGTATAGGCCGGCGCGGCTGATGAGTCCGAAGACGTTGTGGTGGCGGGCGGCGGTGATGTCGTGGGTGGCGCCGGGGAGCCCGTCGGAGATCCAGATGAGCCGGCCGTCGGGACCGGTCAGCCCCTGGAGGTTGACCCCGTGGTGCTTGTGTGTTTGCCCGAGTAGTAGAGCCGGTTGCGCGCGCGGATGCGGTCCCTATCTGCGCACGACGGTGCGATCGAGGATCGCGAAGTTGTTGTGGGTTCAGGCGAGCATCCACAGCGCCGCGGTCAGGCTCCGGCCGGCCTTGGCGAGCAGCGTGACGGCCTCGCGGACGTAGCGGTGCGCGGTGGCTACCCCACCTCGAAGCCTTCGGTGAGCTGTTCGTAGGTGTCGCCGTTGCGCAGGTGCGCCAGCACGAGCAGGGCCTGGTCACGGGCGCCAGAGCGAAACCACCGCTGACACCTGCTGAATATCAGACCGTGTTGACCAGCGTCGAACAAAAGTCTTCCGCCGCAGACCCCGCGACGACAGACGTGCGCAGGGTTGCTACCGCTCGAAGATGTCGTGGGTGCCGACGCGGAGCCAGATGATGTGTGGGCCGGGCTTGCCGGGGACCGGGTCGCCGTACATCCATAGCGCCCGGCCGTCGGGCGCCCATGTCAGCTCCCAGACGCCCGGCTTCTTCCTGAAGGGCTTTGTGCGGAGCCGGGGATCCTTGCGGCCCTCACGTAGGGCCTGGACGAACAGCCGACGCGCCCGGTCGAACGCGGCACGCTCCGCAGGACTCAGTCGCGAGTACTCCGCGAGGAACCTCGCGACGGCGTCGAAGGTCGGCATGTGCACACGATAGGCGACCTGAACAACTGTTCGATGCCGACTCGCTCGTCCGCGGATATGCGGATGCGGTCAGCTGGCCCGAGGGTGCGGGTGTGCGGCCAGTGAGGCGAGGAGCGCGTCGAACTCGTCCTCGCCGTAGCAGCGGATGAACCGGCCTGCGGCGTAATCTTCGAGCGCCTCATCAATGGCCTGCTCGGTCTCGGGATCCGCGTCGATCTCCTCGGCGTCGGCGAGGATCGGTGGCAGCTCGGACTCATCCATACCGGACTCCTCCTGCCTCAATCCGACCAAGCTTACGACCAAACGGTACCGCAGGTTGATGCAATCTGATGCGCGGAGGTGAGCAGAGACGCCATCAGTTCTCATGATCGTCATGACAGCTGCTCCCACCACCGCCCGAGCCGCACGATAGCGGCCCGTGGGACGGTTCGGAGATCATTTTGGCGCACCGTAGGCCCGCGTGGCGGCGATCGGGAAGTTGTTTGGACACTGACCGTGTCGACCGGG
>NZ_CAAAFO010000033.1:153214-161619 GCF_900634715.1 Candidatus Protofrankia californiensis
TCAGGAGGCGAACATGCGGATTTCGGCGGTGTGGTGGCGTTCGGCGAGGAGTTCCAGGCGGGGTGCGGTGGTCGCGGGGAGGTCCGCTGGTGGGCGGTTCGACAGGGCGGTCGCCTCGGCGGCGGTGTGCTCCACATCGGTCGACAGGCGGGCGAGGACGGCGGTGACCGCCAGCGGGTCCAGGGCGAGCAGGCGGGTCGCGGCCGAGGCGGGGCCGCTGACCGCGCCGTAGGCGACGGCGAGCGCGGCGTCGGCGGGGGAGAGGCCGGCGTGCGCGGCGACTAGGCCGAACGCGACCGGATGGTGCGGCGCCGGGATCGGGCAGGACACGCCCGGCCAGGCGGCGCGGCCCGCGCGCAGCAGCGCCCGGCCCTGCGCGCGGCTGGCGGAACGTTGCGCCGGTGACGGCGTCCGCGCGTCCAACTCGGCGTCCAGATCGGCGACGGCCCCGGCCAGCGCCGTTACGGTCTCGGCGGCGACGGTTTTGGCCGGGACGCTCCCACCCGGGTGCGACCGGCGGGACGATCGGCAGGTGGCCGCGGCGAAGGTGGCGGCTACCAGGCCGGCCGTGGCCAGCCGTCCGCGCAGGAACCGCTCCAGATCGCCGAGATCGGTGACGCTGCCGTCGACGGTCGCGGCCTCGATCCCGCCGGAGTGCGCATGGCCACTCGCCGGCAACCGACCGTCCGCCAGTAACAACAACGCCGCGCGGTGCAGACCTTGCATCACAGCATCACAGTCAGAACAGGAAGTAGCGCTGGGCCATGGGGAGTTCGGCTACGGGAGCGGGCTCGACGGCGTCGCCGTCGATGGTCACGGTGAACGTCTCGGGGTCGACCTGGATGTCGGGGGTCGCGGTGTTCTCGGGCAGGTCCGCCTTGCCGCGGCGTCGCACGTCCGCGACCGCGACCATCGGCTTGGCCAGGCCGAGCCGCGCCGGCAGGCTGGCGTCGAGGGCCGCGGGGGCGACGAACGACAGTGACGACGCCGCGGCCGGGCCCGCTGCCGCGCCCCACATCGGACGCGGCAGTACCGGCTGCGGGGTGGGGATGGACGCGTTCGCGTCGCCCATCGCCGCCCATGCCACGAATCCGCCCTTGATGACGACGGCCGGACGGACGCCGAAGAACGCCGGGTCGTAGAGCACCAGGTCGGCGAGCTTGCCGGGCTCCACCGAGCCGATCTCGGCGTCCAGGCCGTGCGCGACGGCCGGGCAGATCGTGTACTTGGCGACGTACCGGCGGGCGCGGGCGTTGTCGGCGCGCCCGTCCCCGGGCAGTGTGCCGCGCCTGGCCTTCATCACGTGGGCGGTCTGCCAGGTGCGCAGCACGACCTCGCCGATGCGTCCCATGGCCTGCGAGTCCGAACCGATCATCGAGATGGCGCCGAGGTCGTGCAGGACGTCCTCGGCGGCGATCGTGGACGGCCGGATCCGGCTCTCGGCGAAGGCCAGGTCCTCGGGCACGCTCGGGTTCAGATGGTGGCAGACCATGAGCATGTCGAGGTGTTCGTCGAGGGTGTTGACGGTGTGCGGGCGGGTCGGGTTCGTGGAGCTCGGCAGGACGTTCGCGGCCGCGGCCACGGTGATGATGTCCGGGGCGTGCCCACCGCCGGCACCTTCGGTGTGGTAGGCGTGGATGGCCCGGCCGGCGATCGCGGCCAGGGTGTCCTCGACGAAACCGGCTTCGTTGAGGGTGTCGGAGTGCAGCGCGACCTGTACCCCGGAGGCGTCCGCGACCCGCAGGCAGGCGTCGATCGCCGCCGGTGTCGAACCCCAGTCCTCGTGCAGCTTGAAGCCGGCGGCGCCGCCGCGCAGCTGCTCCCACAGGGCGTCCTCACTCACGGTGTTGCCCTTGCCGAGCAGGACGACGTTGACCGGCAGCGCGTCCATCGCCGACAGCATCCGGGCGAGGTTCCACGGGCCGGGGGTGACAGTCGTGGCCTTGGTGCCCTCGGCGGGCCCGGTCCCGCCGCCGATCAGCGTGGTGATGCCGGCGCCGAGGGCCTCGGGGACCTGCTGCGGGCAGATCAGGTGGACGTGGCAGTCCACCGCCCCCGCGGTGAGGATCTTCCCGTTGCCGGCGAGGATCTCCGTGCCCGGTCCGATGACCAGGTCCGGATGGACGCCGTCCATGATGTCCGGGTTGCCGGCCTTGCCGAGCGCGACGATCCGCCCGTCGCGGATGCCGACGTCGGCCTTGACGACACCCCAGTGGTCGAGGATCACCGCCCCGGTGATGACGAGGTCCGGGGCGCCCTGGGCGCGCGACGTCCGGGCCTGCCCCATGGACTCCCGGATCACCTTGCCGCCGCCGAACACCGCCTCGTCGCCGGTGCCGGCACCGGCGGGTCCGCGGCTGTGGTCCTCGGTGACCTCGATGAACAGGTCGGTGTCGGCGAGGCGGATGCGGTCACCGACGGTCGGCCCGTACAGGTCGGCGTAGCGGGACCGGTCGAGGTGGCTGCTCACGGGCGCGCTCCGCGCCGGCCCGGGAGTGCCGTCCGAAGTGCCGTTCGTAGTGCCGTCTGGCGTGCCGGCCGGAGCGCCGTCAGCAGCGCCGTTAGGCGTGCCGGCCGGAGCCTCGTCAGGAGCGCAGTCCAGGGGGCCGGCCCACTCGGTGCGCAGGCCGGGCACCACCCGCAGGCCCGCCAGCGGGACGAGGTCCACCTCGCGTTCGACGCCGGGTTCGAACCGGACGGCGGTGCCGGCGGGAACGGCCAGCCGGTGCCCCCAGGCGGCGTCCCGGTCGAATTCCAGGGCCGGGTTGGCGGCGGCGAAGTGGTAGTGCGACCCGACCTGCACCGGACGGTCACCGACGTTACGCACACGCAGCGTCAGCGCCGGTCGTCCTGGGTTGATCTCCACCGGGTCGCCGTCGTGGCGGATCTCGCCCGGCCGGATGCCGGCGGCTCCGCTCACGGGATCGGCTCGTGGACGGTGACCAGCTTGGTGCCGTCCGGGAAGGTCGCCTCGACCTGGACCTCGCCGAGCATCTCGGGGACGCCGTCCATGACGTCCTCGCGGGTGAGTACGGTCCGTCCGGCTGCCATCAGATCGGCGACGGTACGGCCGTCCCGGGCGCCTTCGAGCAGGAAGGACGTGATGACGGCGGTCGCTTCGGGATGGTTGAGCCGCAGGCCGCGGGCCCGCCGCTCGTGGGCGAGCCCGGCCGCCACATGGATGAGCAGCCGTTCCTGTTCGTGCGGACTCAGCAGCACGGTGGCGAAGTCTAGCGGTCGCGGCCACGGGTACGTCCACCCGCCGGCGACCCGGAGAGTTTGGGCTTTCGGCGTCGCGAAAAAAACATGATCGCATCGCCTTTGGCCCCATGCATGCCAGCAGGCACATGCCCGGTGGGTCTGCCCTGGGTGCGCCCGGTACAGTCCGGATGCGTCTCCCTGGTGCGTCGCTGTGATGTCCGGGATCTCTCGAACAGCCCACCGTTGTGACCACCGGCACCGAACCTATGACAGTCATGTTAAAATACCCGTTTTTGCGGGCGTCGCCGGATCTGTGGCGGCACAGTAAGCGGCTATGCCGCGTTCGCGTACCCACTTCGGGGTCGCAGGGCTGCGCCAAGGCGTAACGTACGTCACATCATCGAACGAGTTCTTTGCGCAGGGTCATGTTCCATCCTCGTCCAAACGGTGTCTGCGGAGGCTTCATGACCGCCGGACGTGACCGCCAACAAGGGTGGCTCGCATGCGGACCCGGACCTGTGACCTGCCTGCCGGAAAGACCCCCAGCCGAGCAAGATCATGATTCTTGCGCGCTCGGGCAGGTCCGGAAGCCGGTCGGGCAGGTCCGGAAGGCCCAGGTTTCCGGACCGTCGGCCGGACATGGTCGCCTCCCGCGGCGCGCAGCCGTGCACAGCGCCGACCTCGCCCCGAGCCCGGCGGAACTCCGGCGGCTGCACCGGGTCGCAGATGGTCAGGAGGATGCGGACCTGATCGTGCATGGTGGCACGCTGGTCGTCGTCCACACCGGTGAGCTGCAGCGCCGTGACCTGCTGATCGTCGGACGGTTCATCGCCGCGGTGACACAGCCGGGGGCGCTGAGCGCTCGCCGTGCGCTGGACGCCTCCGGTCGCTACCTCCTGCCGGCCTATGTTGACGAGAACATCCGGGTCGAACGGACCTTGTTGACCCCCGGTGAGCTTGCCCGCGTCGTCGTGCCCCGCGGAACGGTCACCTTGCTGGCGGACACGAGCCGGTTGACTGCCTTGTGCGGACCGCGCGGCGGGCAGCTCGCCACCGCCACCCGCACCCCGATGCGGCTGCTGGAGGCACTGCCTGTAACGCCTGCCATGCCTGCCGCAATGACGACGATAGTGCCGCGGCAGCCGGTTCCCTTACCCGAGTCCGCCGGGGGACCGCCGCTGGACGTCACCGGCATGCCGGGGGCGTTCCCCGCGGGGCCCGAGCCCGACGGGTTCGGATCCGTCTCCCCCTCCGGGCCCACGTTCGGCTCCGGGTTCGGGTCGGCGTCGGGGGGTCTGCCGGTCGAGCGGACCGCTGACGACGACCCCTGGGAGGCGCTGCTGGAAGCCTCCGATGGACGCACGGTGATCGATCTTGTAGTGCGCGGTCATCTCGACCGGGACGTCCGCCGGGCGGTCAAGGCAGGCATGGACCCGCTGACCGCCGTCCGTATGGCAACTCTCGCCCCGGCCCGCCGCCACGGTCTGGACCACCTGCTCGGATCGCTCACGCCGACGCACCTGGCCGACATCCAGATCGTCAGCGAGATCGCCGGGCCCCACCCGCCGGAGGTCGTGCTCTCCGGTGGGCGGCTGGCCGCGGAGCGGGGACGCCCGCTGTTCGACAACCTCGACGTCATCCCCGCCTGGGCCCGCGAACGGTTGTCGCTGCCCCCGGGGCTGCACAGCGGATCGTTCACCGTGCCCGCGGCATCTGTCGGCTCCGCCGGCCGGGCCGTGAACGGAGTCCAGGTGATCCTCATTCAGGGTGAGGAGCCGTGCGTTGAGGTGGTTATGGTGCGACCGGCCGTCACCGGCGGCGTTACCGGTTGTGCCGAGGCCGACCCGGAGCAGAACCTGCTGAAGGTAGCCCTTGTCACGTGCCGCGCGGATCAGCCTGCCGGGACGCGGGTCGGGTTCATCCGCGGGATTGGCCTGCGTCAGGGTGCGATCGCGATGACCACGAGCGTGGCACCCGGCGACCTGGTCATCATCGGGGCCGGCGACCACGACATGATGACGGCCGCCCGGGCGCTGGAGGGGATGGGCGGCGGTTTCGTGGTGGTCGACCGCGGATGGGTGTTGGCAGCCTGCCCGCTGCCGGTGGCCGGCGTGATGAGCGACGCCCCCTGGGATGCCGTGCGTGACCAGTTGGACGGCGTCGACGCGGTCGCCGCGGCGCTCGGCTGCACACTTGCCGCACCGTTTCTCACCCTCGCGCCGCTGGGCCAGCAGCTTTACTGCCCACCTCAGCGGAAGGTGTAGGTGGAAACCGCTGCTACAACAACGGTTTCCACCTACGGATGCGGAACTTGTAGGTGGAAACCGCTGCTGTAACGACGGTTTCCACCTACAGCTTCGTCATGCATGGATTGCGTGGACGCTTCGGCGCGATGAGCCGGAGCGCCTGGAGGTGACACCGGTGTGTGTCATGGGTTTGAGGCCGTGGTGGCGGCGCGATCCCGAGAGAAGAACTTGACTCTGGTCACAGTATTTTTCCCGGTGGCCCGGACGGTCGTTGCAATTGCAGTGGTTGTTGTGGCGACTATTGGCCGAAGACCCGCGGACACCTGGTCTGAGCTGGCATTTTGCGCTGCTGGTCGCAGCCTTGGGAAGGCGGCGACCAGCAGCGGTGTGGACGGGTCGGGGCATGGGGTGGGTGTGAGTGTCTGTAAGGCGGATGGGAGGATATCGGTACTGGGTTTTGGTCGTCCTTTTTATATGCGTTTATGTGCGTCGGCAATCGGCGCGGGCCGATGACAGAGAGGCCGGAGGGTTGGGCGGGTTGCGGGTTGGGTCGGGGAGGTCAGGGGCGGGAGCCCGCCTTCGCGCGACGGGCGTAGCGGATGCCGCTGGGCCGGTCGCGCGTTGGGGTCCGCCTTGCCCGTTCGACCAGCGCGGACAGTGCTCGCCGCAACGCGATTCCGGCGGCGTCCGACTGCACGCCGTCCGACTGCACGCCGATGGGTATGCCGTCCGCAGGCATGCCGTTCGCTTGGACGCTGGTGGGCATGCCGTCTGCATGCATACCGTCCGTATGCATGTCGGCATCTGCGCCGGCCTCGTTGGTGCCGCAGCCGGTGGGTGTCAGCGGCAGGCCGTCGAGCGGGCGTCTTTGCCGCGCAGCGAGGTGCAGGTCCAAGATCACTTGCTCGATGCGGGCGGCCTCGGCCAGCCGGTCGGGGTTCCCCCCGAGATCGTTGCGGAGCAGGCGGGCGTAGATACGGGTGGACGCGGCGTCCTCGGGCTGCAGGCAGAAGAAGATCGTACTGGTGATCCCGACGTCGGGATACTCCAGTACCAGCCGGAGTTGGAACGGTGGCCGGTAGGTACAGGTCGACCGGTGGCGGCCGCTCGGCGGTCGCGGACCGGCCGCCGCTGCCGGCTTCCCGGAATTGGTGACCGTTTGTTCCATCCTTATACGGAATCCGTCGCCATCGGCAGCGATGCTACGGCGAAGGGTAATCGTTTGTTCGCCCACGCCGCCCACGCCGCCCACGCCGGTGCGGATCGGGCCAGTACGGATCGGGTCGGTGCAGACCACGCTCGGATGGACGAACGGAAGGTTCGCGGCATCGAGAAGATCGTCGACAAGCACGGCCGCGCACGCCGGGCTCCGGGTGACGTCCAGCCACCGGGAGTCGAAGCTGGGATCGTCCGCCTCGGGCAGGCCGATGATGTCCGCGAACGGTTCCTCGGGGGCGATCCAGACCAGTCCGTGACGTTCGGTGGTGCCCCACGCCGGGGCGGCCCGGGTGCGTTCCGGCCGGAGAGCGCCCGACCCGGACGCGGACATGGCCGTACATGCACCGGATGCGACGAAACGCCAGCCGTGGTAGGGGCAGACGTGCTGGGGAGCGTCGGAGCGGCCGGTCGAAGGCGGCGCCAGCAGATGCGGGCAGCGGTCGGCAAGGGCCGTCACCCGGTCGTCGAGACGGGCGATCACCCACAGGTCGCCGAGGAGCCGCACGGATACCGGCTCGTCACCGATGTCCGATGACAGCGCGACCGGATGCCAGCCGTGCCGGAGCGAAGGATCTGTGTTCGTCATTCTTGGACGGACGTCAACCACCTCCTGGGGCAGAGGTCGCCGGACCGCAGCTGCGGATCAGGTGCAGATCACGAGCCGGGTTCCGATCCGGTCCGGCCGGGTCCGGTAACGAGTCCGGTAAAAGTGTTCTTCGAGTGTGCTGATTAAAACGAGCCCCTGTTTCGGCCTCGCGTCCCGGGTGTGACACAAGGTGACGGTGATCGATATCTCATTGTCTTCCGGAAGCGACGCGACCGCGGTTTTCACCCGAGGCCGCGGACCCGGCCGGCCGGAAATGATATGATCATGGTTTCTTCGCGCTCGGGGAACCCGCGGACATCGTCGTGAGGGCGCTCCCTTTTTTGCGTAATGCCGGACGCCGCCGGACCGGACTGATATGATTCCCGCTGCGGATGTATCGTGTTCAATACGGATGAATACGGCTGTGACCCATCGACGTCCGACTCGTCCACGTCGGCTTTCGTCGGGTGGCTTCTGCTGCCGGCCGGCCGGGAAGCCCCCGCACGTCGCCGATAGTGAACATGCGTGTAACCTCGGGCCACTATCGTCGGCTGTCATGTGGGGTTGCGCGCGGCCGACCGTCATCCCTGCCATCACACCCGCCAGCGGGCTTCCGTGCCGTGAGGACGCTCCCACAGCAGCACGCATGATTGTTACTGCCGACGATGCGGCCGGCGATCAGGTTGCCCACCCGCCCGGCCACTCGATGACCGGTCCGACCGGTCCGACCGGCCTGTACCGGCCGCTGACCGTGGCCGACGCCGTCGAGATCCTGGCCGACGGTGCGGCGGACCTGCTCGCGGGCGGTACCGACCTGGTCCCCGCGCTGCGAACCGGCCGGCGCCGGCCGCGACGGATCGTCGCCCTGCGCCGGGTCCTGGAACTGCGTACTCGGGGTGCCAGTGCCGACGGGCTCATCGTCGGTGCCGGCGTCACCTACCACGACCTGGCCGGCTGGTCGCTGGCACCCGGTCTCGCCGCCATGGCACGGGTCGTCGGATCACCGCAGATACGCAACCTGGGCACGGTCGGTGGAGCACTCGGCACGGCCGATCCGCGGGGAGATCTGTTGACCTTCCTGAGCGCGGCCGACGCCGAGGTCGTCCTGCACAGTGTGCACGGCGCGCGGACGGTGGCCATCTCGTCCTACCTGG
>NZ_CAAAFO010000033.1:161971-164315 GCF_900634715.1 Candidatus Protofrankia californiensis
TCCCCAGGTCTACCTCAAGGTCGGCTCGCGGCAGGCCGCCTCGGCGGCGCTGGTCTCGTGCGCACTGGTTGTCGATCGGGTGCGGGAGCGGGTCGCCTGCGCGATCAGCGGGGTGGCGAGCCGGCCGATCCGCCCGGTCGCCGCGGAGGACTTCGTCCGCGAGGGAGTCGACTGGTCGACGGGCACGGCTTCCGCCGACGTCGTCGCGGGCTTCGGCGAGCTTGTCACCGAAGCCGTCCAGGCCGCCTCCGGCCCGCTCCCCGGCGATCTGCGCACCTCGGTGGCCTACCGCCGGCACGCCGCCGGGGTGCTGGCGGCGCGCGCAGCCGGACGCTGTCTGTCGGGTCCGCAGCCGCGTCCGACGGCTGGGGCACCGGCGGCACCGGGGGGATCGGGTGCGCCGGGGGGATCGGGTGCGCCGGCAACACCGGGTGCATCGGGGTATCAGCGGGCGGCCGGCGGGCACGGGCATGAGTGAGTGTGTCCACCGGGGCGCGTCCATTGGAGCGTCCATTGGAGGAGGTCCATTGCACGGCGCCGAATGCAACACCGGGCCTGCTGCCACGTCCGGCAGTGACACCTGTACCGACATCGATGCCGAACCGCGGGTGTCCTACCAGCTCTACATCGACGGCAGCCTGCGGGAGGTGACCGATGTCTGGTTCGGGGAGTCCCTGCTGCGCGTGCTGCGTGACCAGCTGGACGTGCTGTCGGTCAAGGACGCCTGCGAGCAGGGCCGGTGCGGTTCCTGCTCGGTCCTGATGGACGGCCGGTTGGTGACAAGCTGTACGGTCCTTGCCGCGGACGCTGCCGACGCCCAGGTCACGACCGTGGCCGGGTTGGGTGTGGGCGGGCCGGCGCGCGCTGTGCAGGCCGCGTTCCTCGCCCACGGCGCCGTCCAGTGCGGTTTCTGCACGCCGGGGTTCGTGGTTGCCGTCACCGACCTGCTGGCCCGGCGTCCCGACGCCGATGAGGACGAGATCCGCGAGTCGCTGGCCGGCAACATCTGCCGGTGCACCGGCTACGGGCGGATCATCGCCGCGATCCGATCGGTCCAGGATGCCCGCCGGTGACCGAGAACAGGCCGGTGACCGAGAACAGGCCGGTGACCGGGGGCGGGCCGATGATCGAGAACGGGCCGGTGCCCGGGGATGGGCCGTCGGGCGGTTCGGAAGATGCGGACGATGATGAACCCGCGTCCACCCACTGACCGCACTGACCGGATGGTCACTGATCGGATACCGTCCAATCGGACGTCCGCTGATCAGGGGATCGGCGCGTCCGTACCGCGCCCGGACGGGCCGGCCAAGGTCGGCGGTACCTTCCCGTACGCCGGTGACCTCCGCCTGCCGGGGATGCTGCACGCCCGGACACTGCGCAGCCCCCATCCGCGGGCGCGCATCCGGCGCGTCGAGACCTCCGCGGCCCGGCGCCTGCCCGGCGTGGCGGCGGTCGTGACCGCGGCGGACGTGCCCGGCATGGCCACCTACGGTCTGATCGTCGCCGATCAGCCGGTGTTCGCCGCCGACGTCGTGCGCTACCAGGGCGAACCGGTGGCGGCGGTGGCGGCGGTGGACGCCCGGACCGCCGTGGCGGCGCTGGCCGCGATCGAGGTCGACTACGAGCCGCTTCCGCCGCTGACCGACCCCGAGCGGATCGTGGACGCCCCCCGCGACACCGAGCTGCTGCATCCCGACGGGAACGTCTTCCGCGAGATCCATCTCCGCCACGGCGACCCGCGGGCCCACGGTGCGGTCAGCGTCACCGGCTCCTATGTCGTGGGCATGCAGGATCAGGCGTTCCTCGGCTGTGAGGCTGCCGTGGCCGTCCCGGCGGCCGACGGTGGCGTTGACCTGCGGGTGGCGACGCAGTGGCTGCATTCCGACCGCGAGCAGATCGCGGCGTGCCTGGGTATCCCCGAGCACCGGGTGCGGCTGACCCTCGCCGGTGTCGGCGGGGCGTTCGGCGGACGTGAGGACATCACGCTCCAGATCCACGGCACGCTGCTCGCGCTGGTCACCGGCAGTCCTGTGCGGATCGCCTACGACCGGGTCGAGTCGTTTCTCGGCCATCCGCACCGGCATCCGGCCCGCATGTGGTTCCGGCACACCGCCTCCCGGGACGGGCTGCTGGTCAGCGTCCAGGCACGTCTGATCATGGACGGTGGGGCGTACGCGTCGTCGTCCCCGGCGGTGCTGACCAACGCGGTCACGCATGCCGCCGGGCCCTACCGGGTTCCCAACGCGGTGCTGGACGGCTGGGTGGTCCGGACGAACAACCCGCCGTGCGGGGCGATGCGTGGTTTCGGCGTCCCCCAGGTGGCCGTCGGGCACGAGGCGCAGCT
>NZ_CAAAFO010000033.1:164643-165472 GCF_900634715.1 Candidatus Protofrankia californiensis
CGCCGGCGCAACGCGCTCGAACCGGGGGACGTGCTGCCCACCGGGCAGGTCGTGCCCGAGCCGCTGCCGCTGCGGGAGATGATCGAGACCGTCGCCGCCCGTCCGCTGCCGCTGCCGGCGTCCGAGCGGACGCCGGTGACGTCGCTGCCTGGCGGGCGCCTTGCCGCAGCCGATCCGGCCCGGGTCCGCCGCGGTGTCGGCTATGCCCTGGCGTACAAGAACCTGCTGTTCTCCGAGGGGTTCGACGACTACTCCACCGCCCGGGTACGCCTGGAAGTCGGCCCGGACGGTGCGCCCCGGGCCGTCGTGCACAGCGCGTGCGCCGAGGTCGGCCAGGGTTTCGTGACGATCGCCGGGCAGATCGTCCGGACCGAGCTCGGGGTCGGCCAGGTGGTGCTCGCCCCGGCGGACACCACCGTCGGCAGCGCCGGGTCGACCAGCGCATCCCGCCAGACGTGGATGAGCGGCGGTGCTGTGCGCGCCGCCGCGGTCACGGTCGCCGACAGGCTGCTGGCCCGGGTGGCCCGCCGGCTCGGCCTGCCCGACGACGTCGTCGGGCAGCCGCGGCGGATGCTGACGCTCGCCGGCGGCGAGATCGTCGCCGGCGAGGCCGGGGCGCGCATGACGGTCGCGGACGCGCTCGCCGACGGACCGGTCGAGGCGGTGGAGGTCTTCCGCCACCGGCGCACCCAGCCGCTGGACGCCGACGGCCAGGGCGACGTGCACGTGGCGTTCGCCGCGGCGGCGCACCGCGCGGTCGTCGACGTCGACGTCGACCTGGGGCTGGTGCGGGTCGTGTCCATGTCGCTGGTCCAGGACGTCGGCACGG
>NZ_CAAAFO010000033.1:166114-169915 GCF_900634715.1 Candidatus Protofrankia californiensis
CGGTCTCGGGGATCTCAACGATCCCGTAGGTCTTGGCGACCCCGCAGGCCCTGTGGATCTGAAAGATTCCGGGGATCCCGAAAGTCTCGGGGACCTCCCGGATCCCGGCGGTGCCCGATGGCAGCGTCCAGCCCGATCTCAGGATCCAGCCCCATGACAGGGTCCGGCCGGATGGCGGCCTCCGGTGCGGGCGGGGCCCGGACGGCTGTGACCGGACCGGATGACCTGCCGGAACGTCCGGTTGTGCTGTGCTCGTCGCGGGTCGTCACCCCCGAGGGTGTCCGCCCGGCCGCCGTGCACATCAGCGACGGGCGGATCATCGCCGTCACGCCGCCGGAGGCGGTGCGCACCACCCCGGACGTCACCGATCTCGGCGACCTCGCGCTGATGCCCGGGGTGGTCGACACCCACGTCCACGTCAACGAACCCGGCCGGACCGAGTGGGAGGGCTTCGCCACCGCCACTCGGGCCGCTGCCGCCGGCGGCGTCACCACGATCATCGACATGCCGCTCAACGCGATCCCGCCGACGACGTCACTGGCCGCGCTGACCGAGAAGCGAGCCGCCGCCACCGGCCAGTCATGGGTTGACGTCGGGTTCTGGGGCGGGATCATCGGCGCGGACACGCGTAACCTCGCCGACCTGGCGGCCCTGCACGACGCCGGGGTGTTCGGCTTCAAGGCGTTCCTCGCGCCGTCCGGGGTGGCCGAGTTCCCGCACGTCCGGATGGACGTGCTCGCCGCTGCCACCGCCCACACCGCCCGGCTCGGCGCGCTGACCGTCGTCCACGCCGAGTCGCCGTTTGTCCTGGAGGCGGCGCCGCTGGTCGTGGGCCGGCAGTACGCGCGCTGGCTGGCCGCGCGTCCGCCGGCAGCCGAGACCGAGGCGGTCGCCGGGCTCGCGGCGCTGTCCGCGATGACCGGCGCCCGCCTGCACGTCCTGCATTTGTCCGCGGGGGCGGCACTGGACGACGTGCTGACCGCCCGGGACGCCGGAATCGCCCTGACCGCCGAGACCTGCCCGCACTATCTGACGTTCACCGCCGAGGAGGTTCCCGATGGTGCGACCGTGTACAAGTGCGCACCGCCGATCCGCGGGGAGGACAACCGGGAGGCGCTGTGGCAGGGGCTTGCCGAGGGTCTGTTCGCCGGGGTGGTGACCGACCACTCGCCGTCCACACCGCAGCTCAAAGCCATCGAGTCGGGCGACTTCGGGCAGGCGTGGGGCGGGATCGCCTCGGTGCAGCTCGGCCTGGCCGCGGTGTGGACCCAGGCTCGTCGCCGCGGCCACGACCTGGCCGACGTGGCCCGCTGGATGTGCACCGGCCCGGCCGATCTGGTCGGGTTGGCGCGCAAGGGACGCATCAGTCCGGGGGCGGACGCGGATCTCACCGTGATCGATCCCGAGGGGTCCTTCGTCGTCGATCCGGCCCGGCTCGCCCACCGCCATCCGCTGACCCCCTACGCTGGACGGACGCTGGACGGTGTCGTGCGTGCCACCTACCTACGCGGCAGGCGTGCCGACGGCGACCGGCCGCCGCACGGCCGGCTGCTGTCGAGATGACTGCGACACCGCGCCCACACCCCGCCGTCCCGCTTCCGGGGTATCCGCGTTCTGAGCACCTGAGTTCTGAGCATCCGAGTTCCCAGCAGCAGATGTCCGGCCTCCGGGTCCCGGATATCTGCTGGACCCGATCTGCAGGAGAAGAGGATCAGTGAGCGACGCTCCCGATCTGACGAATCTTGTCGACCTCGCCGCGGCCCGGTTCGGTGGGTCGGTGGTGGCCGTGAACGACGAGTTCTTCGCGCTCGCCGAGCGGATGCTGCTGCCCGAGCCGCCGATCGCCCGACCAGGGGTGTTCACCGAGCGGGGCGCGTGGACGGACGGCTGGGAGACCCGCCGCCGCCGTGACCTGTACGGCTCGGACTGGGCGGTCATCCGGCTCGGCGCGCCGGGCGTGGTGCGTGCGGTGACCGTCGACACCTCCCACTTCACCGGGAACGCCCCGGAGTCGGTGGAGATCCACGGTGCCACCCTCGGTGGCTACCCGTCCGCGCCCGAGGTGGCCGAGGCGTCGGTCAACTGGGTCGCTCTGGTACCCCGGACGCTGGTCAGGGCCGACGCGGTCAACGTCCTGCCGGTCGTGCGGGCCGGTCACACCCGCGTCACGCACCTGCGGCTGACCATTCACCCGGACGGTGGGGTGGCGAGGCTGCGCGTGCACGGCACGGTGATCCCCGACCCGAGACTGCTCGACCGTGTCACCTCCGACCTGGCCGCGGCCTATCTCGGCGGGGTGGTGGTCGCGTGCAGCGACATGCACTACGGCGACCGGCACAACCTCAACGCCTCCGGGGAGGCCCGGGTGATGGGGGAGGGCTGGGAAACCCGCCGCCGCCGGGGAACGGGCCACGAATGGGTTGTCGTGCACCTGGCCGCCACCGGCCAGGTGATCCGGGCGGAGGTCGACACCCGGCACTTCCACGGCAACGCACCCCGGGCGGTGGCCCTGTGGGCGGCGTCCGCCCCCGAGCTGTTCGGCAACGACGACGTCTCGTCGATCTCGGCGATCACGCAGTGGTATCCGCTGCTGCCGCAGGTCCGGGTGCAGCCCAACACGCGGCACATGTTCGACCTGGAGGTTCCGGTGGAGGCCACCCACGTGCGCCTGGAGGCGTTCCCCGACGGCGGTCTGGCCCGGTTGCGTCTCATCGGCACCCCGACCCCCGCGGGACGCCAGGAGCTGGCGATGCGCTGGTTCAACGCGCTGTCCCCCGGAGCGGCCCACGCCGAGCTGCTGGGCTGCTGCGGTTCCGAGGACTGGGCCGCCGTGGTCGCCGACGGCCGGCCGTACCCCACGCTCACCGCGTTGCTCGACGCGGCCCGCGAGCAGTGGTGGCAGCTCACCGAGGCGGACTGGTTGGAGGCGTTCACCGCCCATCCCCGCATCGGGGAACGCGGCGCTCCGCTGCCCGCGCCGACCACGTCCACCCGGGCCACCCTGGCTGGGTTGGACGCCCCGCGCCGGGAGCAGGCCGCCCTGGACAACGCGAGCCTGGACCTGAAGGCGGCGCTGGTTGCCGGCAACCAGGAGTATGAGGACCGGTTCGGCTACATCTTCCTGGTGCGCGCCGCGGGCCGCAGCGCCGAGGAGATGCTGGGGTTGTTGCGGGAACGGCTGGACAACGACCCGCCCACGGAGCTCCGGGTCGCGGCCGGGCAGCAGGCCGAGATCACCGAGCTGCGGCTGCGGCGGCTGATCAGTGGCCCGTGAGCCGGTGTCCGTTCGTCTTCCGCTGGCCGGCCGTGCCGCCTGTACCGCCGGCTGCCTGTGCTGCCTGTGCTGCCGGCCGGGCGAAGCGCTGTCGCTGACAGTGGACCGGGCATGATGCGGGAGTGACTGTTTCCACGCATGTGCTCGACACCGCCGCCGGGGTGCCGGCCGACGGCATGCCGGTCCAGCTCGAACGGATGATCGTCGGCTTCGGTGGTGACGTCCGCGGCTGGAGGCCGGTGACGTCCGCTGTGACCGACAGTGATGGAAGGATTCGGGATCTTCCGGTCGACGGACCGGGGGCGTGGCGCCTGGTGTTCGACACCGCGTCCCGTTCGGCGTTCTTCCCAGAGGTCGTCATCACCTTTGTCGTGACCGATCCCGGCCAGCACCACCACGTCCCCCTGCTGCTGTCGCCCTTCGGCTTCTCCTCCTACCGCGGCAGCTGAAGCGCCGGCTCGCCCGGTTGGGACGATCGGTTGGGACCGTTGGAATGGTCCGGTTGCGTGGTTGGAGCAGCCCGATGC
>NZ_CAAAFO010000033.1:170184-177044 GCF_900634715.1 Candidatus Protofrankia californiensis
GGGGGCAGGCCTGCGAGCAGGCAGGCCGCCACGGTCGCGTGCCTGGACACCAGCTGCGCGGGGTGCAGGTCCCAGCCCTGGTAGAGCCCCCGCATCCAGGCCCGGCGGATCAGCTCGGCGTGCCGCCGCCAGCCCGCGTGCACCGCGGCGCGGTCACCGACCGGCAGCAGGTTGCACGACCCGTCCGCCACCCGCACCCCGGTCTCCGCCGCCGCGAGCTGCATGAGCGCGGTGGCGAGCTCCACCGACGGATGGTCACCGGCCTGATGCTCGGCGCTCACCCCCAGCGCCGCCGAGTAGTCGTAGGTGCCCACATGAAGGCCCCGCAGGCGGGGCCGGCCCGCCGCCACGAGCGCCGGCAGCGCCAGCACCGCGGACGGGGTCTCGACCTGCACTTCCAGCGGGATCGGGGCGAGCCCGAGGCGTCCCTCCAGCTCCGCGAGGATGTCGCCGAACACGCTCACCTGCGCCGGTGCGCTCACCTTCGGCAGGGTGACCACCAGGCCGGGCGGGGCGGTGGCGCCGCCGTCCGCGGTGAGCGCGGTCAGGAAGAGGTCCAGGCTGCGCAGCCCGCGGGCCCGCACGGCCGCGTCCAGCGACTTGGGGCGCAGCCCGTAGGACGCCGGGAGCCCGCCCGCGGCGGCGGCCGCGCGCAGCGCCTCGGCCGCGGCGACGGCGACGGCGTCCTCCTCGGCGTCGGCGCGGACGCCGTACCCGTCCTCGAGATCCACCCGGAGGTCGGCAACCGGTGAGCCGGCGAGCACCCGGCGGACATGGGCGTGAACCCGCCCGGCCAGGGCGGCCGGGACGCCGGTCGCCGCCGCCAGATCGGACGGCTCGCCGGCGTGCGCGTCAAAGGCGGCTCGGGCGGCGGCGGCCCAGTCCTCCGCGATGGTCGCGGTCACCTGGTCGGCCGGCACGTAGCAGGTGTGCACGGGCTGGGAGGTGCCCGGATCCCCGGGGAAGCGGGCGGCCAGTTCGGCGTCCAGGCCGGCGAGCGGCGCGGTCAGGGCGGCGGTCACATCCGCCGGCAGCGTCAGCATGCCCCAAGTCTCACCCGGCCCGCTCCCCGTTCACCGCGGGAGCTGCTGTCGAGTGGGGCGCCAGCGAGCACGGAACGTGTACTGATGTGCTCGCAAAACTTGTACTGACAGCCCCGCAGAACACGTACTCGCAGGCTCGCAGACTGCGTAGTGTTGCTATATGCCCACGCCAGGGTGCCTGCCGAGCAAGTCCGCCTTGGCGTCGTCCGGCCAAGGTAGCCGACTACGTTCGGTAGCTGTCCGATATTCCCGCACCCGATTGTTGTCCGAGTTGGTGACGTAGAGGGTGCCGGTGCTGTCGACCGTCACCTCGATCGGAGCGCGGGCAGGGCTTGCTGCGCATCCCGGCCGATCGTCTTTGGCTGACGATAGGCTTGTAAGCATGGCTGACACGCGTGGAACGCCGACGTCCCGCTATCAGCGACCCTATGCCGTCGCGGGGAGCCTGGAGTTGCTGCGCGGGCCGTCGTCCGGTGTCGTCCGGCTACCGGTGCACCTGGACTGGTCCGGCAACGCCGAGTACGACCTTGACGCTCCCGGCAGGATTGTCGACCTCTACCGCGCCGTCCTCATCGAGGCGGCCAGCCCGCAGGACCTTTACACGTACCTGGATGCCGGGATGCTGCGGCGCCTGTGGGCGTTGCTGTGGCTGCCGGCGCAGCTCAGGAGGGCCTGGGAGCAGCAGTTCCCGGTTCTCGCCGAAATCAGCCGGGTCACCGCCACCGCGTAGGTTCAGGCATGGAGCCGCGACACGAAAGGATCGCGAAGATCGCTCTGGCTGCCGGGGAGCGGTACGGGCTCGCGCTCGCGGGTGGCTATGCGGTCCAGGCGCACGGGATGGGCTCCCGCCCGAGCGGGGACGTCGACCTGTTCACCAGTTGGCAGCGCCGCGACGAGTTCCCGGAGCTGACGTCGGCGGTCGTCTCCGCTCTGGAGGCAGCCGGGTACGTGACATCGATCGCCATGCGGGCCGAGACATTCGTCCGGTTGATGGTGGCCGACCCGTCCGACGGTACGGCCGAGAAGGTCGAGCTCTCCGCGGACTGGCGGGCGCACGATCCGATCCAGCTTGATATCGGCCCTGTCCTGCACGCGGACGACGCCATAGCGAACAAGATGTGCGCCCTGTTCGGACGCGCCATGCAGCGTGACTTCCTCGATGTCGATGCCGCCATCATGAGCGGTCGTTACTCGCGTGAGGACCTGCTCAAACTGGCCTCCGCGACCGACCCCGGCTTCGATCCCCTGATTTTCGCTGATGCGCTCGGCGCGCTGACGCAGATCACCGATGCGGCGTTCGCCGAGTACGGCGCCGACCCCCGCGCGATCGCCGAGATGCGCCAACGGTTCGCTGACTGGCGGAGGCGTCTGCTCGCCGAGGAGCCCGGATTCAGCTGACCCGAGCCGGCCAGACCGAGAACCGGCTGTTGCCTTGTTGTGGTGCGTTAGGTTCACCACGATTTTGATCACGTCTCTGATCAGGGTGAATATGGTTTACGATCTATTTGTTCTAGGGGAGCCGTCTGCATCGGTGCTTGTCAGGATGCCGAGGGCTGATGCGAGCCTCACTTGGTCGTGACACCTGTAATCCCTCGCTCGATCGATCGGTAGCTGTCCGATATGTCCAGCAGGGCACGTGATGTGCTGCTCGGGATCGCGAGCACCGACGCCTACCGGCCCCTGTGGCCCACCGAGATCCTTGACGAACTCGACCGCACCCTGCCTACCAGACTTTGTCTGCGTGTGATCGGGCTGAGCCGGGAGGTCAAGGCACTACTGGCCCTTGACCCGGCGTACCCGGTGGTTGCCCTGGTCGGTGATGTAGAGGGTGCCGGTGCTGTCGACCGCTACCCCGGACGGATCGCTGAGTCGGGCTTGGGTGGCCGGCCCGCCGTCTCCGGAGAACCCGGCGGTGCCGGTGCCAGCCACCGCCGTGATTAGCAGGGAGCTGGATCCGGTCCGCGGCGGGGAGCTGGATCCGGTCCGCAGGACAACGGTCGTGACGGCGGTGGCAAGCAGCACCATCAGGACGACACCGATGGCCAGCGGCCGGCGCCCGCGGCGTGCTGCGTGGTCGACCGACGCTGCGGGGGATGGGACTGCGCGGTAGCCACGGGGCGGAGCCCCGCCGGCCCGGTCAGCGCCTCCACCGGCCCGGCGGGACTGGTTCCTGTCGTGAGCGAGGCCACCAGGGATGGGAGGCGCGGGCGGCGGCGTGCGGGGCAGCAGAACCGCTGGCCGCGGGCTCCCCGTCCCCTCACCAGACAGCACCCGGGCGGCCGGACGGGATTGGTTGATCGGCGGCGGCGGCGGTGGAGGAGGAGGTGGCCGGTCCGGGAGCTGTGTCGCCGCATCCCGAATCGCGTCATCGACCCGCAGGATCAGGTTGCTGCGTTTGAGCCAGCCGGGTTCGAGTGCCTCCGTGGCAGCCTCAGCGAGGTCGACGGCGAACTCGTGCGCCGCCGGGTAGCGCGCCTGGATGTCGTCTTCCAACGCCCGCATGACAACACCCGCCAGCGCCTCGTGCACGCCCGTGAGCGGCCCGACCCGCGGACGCGCGGGCAGCCGGCCGGCGAACAGCCCGTACAGGACCAGTCCGAGGGAATACAGATCCGTACCCGGGCCGAGCGCGGCGAAGTTGCGCTGTTCCGGCGCCATCCAGAACGGCGTCCCGGTCCTACCGAAAGCGGCGGTGTGTTCCAGCAGCTTCGCGATCCCGAAATCGACAATCTTGAGGGTGCCGTCGTCCGCGAGCAGCAGGTTCGCCGGTTTGATGTCACGGTGCAGCATGTGCTTGCCGTGTACATACGCCAACGCGTCCGCGGCCGCCAGCCCGATCCCGCACACCGTCTCCGGTGGAAGACCACCGGAGACCTTGTCCAGAGCCTTACCGGAAACAAACTCCATGAACAGCAGGAAGAGGCCATCGACGTCGACAGCGTCGAAAATGTTGACCAGGTGCGGATGGTTGAGCTGGGCCAGGACCTTCGCTTCATCACCGGCACGCCGATGCCCGTCCGGGCCCTCCAGCGTCACCGCCTTGACCGCGACGAACCGGTCCAGCCGGCGGTCCAACACCTTGAACACGTCACCGAACCCGCCACCGCTAAGCCTGCCGTGCAGTTCGTAACGGTCGGGTAACACCCGCTCCACACGGTTACGGTCCACCGGCACGGCCCGCTGCTCCCCTCGCGGCCGACGGGAACCCGCGAGGGCGCAGGCCGCCGTCGTCCCCCCCGGATGGGGTAACTGTAGCCAATCAGCCCCTACCCGTGGCAGACCACCCGCCTGCTTGCCACACGCAGGCACACTGCCTCCCGACCGGGTGGCGGGCGTCGAGCGGCAGCAACCGCTGACAACAACGTGAACGGACCCCGAGCGACGACCACGAACAAGCGCGACGCACCGACCTGACGCGGCGAACATCAACGAATTCTCGATCGTCGGCTATGGAGGGGTGGGCGGCGGGCGCGGTTCGCAAGCCACGGGTCTTCAAGGTCAGCTCCTGACCGTTTCTCATAAGATCGAAGATCTTGCTCTCGCGGTCACGGCTGCGGCGCTGGGAACCGTCACGGCCGGTCCCCTGCGTAAACGCGGGGTGTCCCAGCATGCACGGTCAATCGTACGTACGTGATATGGTAGGCGTACGTACGAGGAGGTGCAGGTGCGATGACGATCACCGCATCAGAGCTGCGTCAGAACGTGTACCGGTTGCTCGACGAGGTGCTGGCCAGCGGGGTACCGCTGGAAGTCGAGCGCGGCGGGCGGCGGCTGCGGATCGTGCCCGTCGACGCGCCGGAGAAGCTGTCGCGCCTGTCCGCTCATCCCGGCACGATCGCCGGCGATCCAGAAGATCTTGTCCACCTCGACTGGTCCGGTGAGTGGCGTCCGTGATCCTGCTGGACACACACATCATGGTGTGGCTTTATGACGATCCCGAGCGACTGGTGCCGCCTGCGGTGCGCGAGCGGCTCAACGCCGAGCCGCTCGCCCTGTCACCGTTCGTCAGGCTGGAGCTGCAGTACCTCTACGAGGTGGGAAAGATCTCCGTGCCGGCACTGACCATTGTGGACGATCTTGTGCCGAAGCTCGAGATGCTGCTGACCGACCCGCCATCGGCACAGATCTGCCAGGCCGCCATAGCGTTGGACTGGACCCGCGACCCGTTCGACCGGCTGATCTCGGCACAGGCCCTCACCTCCGCCGCCACCCTCGTGACCAAGGACCGCGTTATCCGTAGTCACCTTCCGTTAGCGTGGTGGCCGAACTGAGCAACCTCCGCTTGGGGCGTGTCGACATGGCGGTCACCTCGTCCGTGTCCTGGCCCGTGACCTGACCTGACCTGACGCGTGAGGCACCGCAAGCTGACCAGGATTGTGGACACCCTTCACTGACCGCCGGCAGCGCCAGCACCGCGGCCGGGGTCTCGACCTGCACTTCCAGCGGGATCGGGGCGAGCCCGAGGCGTCCTTCCAGTTCCGCGAGGATGTCGCCGAACACGCTCACCTGCGCCGGTGCGCTCACCTTCGGCAGGGTGACCACCAGCCCGGGCGGGGCGGTGGCGCCGCCTTCCGCGGCGAGCGCGGTCAGGAAGAGGTCCAGGCTGCGCAGCCCGCGGCCCGCACGGCCGCGTCCAGCGACTTGGGACGCAGCCCGTAGGACGCCCTACCGGTCACCCGGCGCCCTGGATGCGCGCGGCGATCGTCCGGTGCCGGCGCAGCATGTCGTCGAGGTCGGGGTGGACGGGGGCGCTGTTCTCCACCACGGTTTTCCCGGCGACGACCGTGTGCCGGGCGGCAACCGGTCCGCAGCGCAACCACGCCTCCACCGGGTCGGACAGGGCACCGGCGAAACCGATCCCGTCCAGCGGCCAGACGACCAGGTCACCGGCTGCGCCGACGGCTAGTTCGCCGATCTCGCCGACCCGCCCGAGGCAGGCCGCGCCGCCGCGGGCGGCGATCTCCAGTGCGTCCCGGGCGGACATGGCGCCCGCTCCGCCCCGCAGCCGCCCGAGCAACATCGCCGTGCGCGCCTCCAGCCACAGCGAGGCGGCGTCCGCCGACGACGAGCCGTCACAACCGAGCCCGACCGGCACGCCGGCGGCCCGCAGCTGCGCGACCGGCGCCAGCCCGCCCCCGAGAATCATGTTGCTGCTCGGGCAGTGGGCGACCCCCGTGCCCCAGGCCCCCAGCTGTGCCACTTCGGCGGCGTTCGGGCAGATGCAGTGGGCGACCCAGGCGCGGTCACCGCCCCAGCCGAGGTCACGGAAGTGCTCGATCGGACGCCGGCCGTAGGTCGCCAGGCAGTAGTCATCCTCCTGCGGGTCCTCGGCGAGATGGGTGTGCAGCCGCACGTCGAGGCGTTCGGCGAGCTCGGCGGTGGCCCGCATCAGCTCGGGGCTGACGGAGAACGGCGAACAGGGCGCCAGCGCGATCCGCACCATCGCGCCGTGGGAGGGGTCGTGGTGAGCGGCGACGAGGGCCGCCGAGTCCGCGAGGATGTCGTCGGGATCCTGGACGACGGAATCCGGCGGCAGCCCGCCGTCCTTCACCGACAGTGACATCGACCCGCGGGTCGGATGGAAGCGCATCCCGAGCTCGCGGGCGGCAGCTATTTCGGCCGAGATCAGGTCCCCGCCGCCGCGCGGATGGACGTACAGGTGGTCGGTGGTGGTCGTACAGCCACCCAGCGCGAGCTCGGTCAGGCCGACGTAGGCGGAGACGTGCACGGCCTCCTCGTCCAGGCGCGCCCACAACGGATAGAGCGTCCGCAGCCAGGTGAACAGCGAGCCGGACACCGACGGCGCGTACGACCGGG
>NZ_CAAAFO010000033.1:177328-177849 GCF_900634715.1 Candidatus Protofrankia californiensis
TGGCTGGGAGATGGGAGCGGATTGGACGTCATAGAGATCGACGATCCCGCGGACGAGCGGGTCCGCGACTACGTCGGGCTGACCGACGTGGCCCTGCGGCGGCGGCGGGAACCGGCCGAGGGCCTGTTCATCGCCGAGGGCGAGATGGTCATCGAACGGGCCCGGCAGGCCGGTTACCGTCCGCGATCGTTGCTGGTCGGCCTGTCGAAGTTCGCAACCGTCCCAGCCGATCTGGAGCCGGGCGTCCCCGTCTACCTCGCCGGTCCGGACGTGCTCGCCACGATCACCGGGTTCCAGGTGCACCGCGGGGCGCTCGCCTCGATGTGCCGTCGCCCGCTGACCCCGGTGGCCGACGTCCTGGCCACGGCGAGCCGGGTGCTGGTCTGCGAGGACATCGTCAGCCACACCAACCTGGGCGCGATATTCCGGTCGGCGGCAGGGCTCGGGATGGACGCGGTCCTGCTCAGCCCCTCCTGTGCCGACCCGCTGTACCGGCGGTCGGTGCGGGTGTCGATGGGGGA
>NZ_CAAAFO010000033.1:178278-180394 GCF_900634715.1 Candidatus Protofrankia californiensis
TCGAGCGCGATCCGGTGGGCGTTGTTGACGGTGTTGTCGGCATGGTCGTACGGGGGTGCGACCTCCACGATGTCCGCGGCGACCAGCGGGGTGTCCAAAGCGATCCGCCGGACGGCGCGCAGCAGGTCCGCGGGGGTCATTCCGCCCGGTTCCGGCGTCCCGGTGCCGGGTGCGAAGCCGGGATCGAGCACGTCGATGTCCACGGACAGGTACAGCGCCCGGCAGCCGTCCACGGCCCGGGCGATCGCGTCGGTGACGACCGCGCGTGATCCGCGTTCCCAGACCTCGTCCATCAGGTGCCAGTGCATGTCCTGCTTGCGCATCCAGGCGAACACGTCCGGCGGCGGCCAGTAGCCGCGAAGCCCCACCTGGACGAAGTTGCGCCCGCGCACCGCCCCGGACTCGATCAGCCGGCGCATCGGCGTCCCGTGCGAGGCGAGGTTGCCGTCGACGATGTCGGCGGTGTCGGCGTGCGCGTCGAAGTGCAGCAGGCCGAGCTCTCCCCAACCGATCGCTTCGGCGACCCCGGACGCCGCCGGCCAGGTGATGGAATGGTCACCACCGATGATCACGGGGATGATCCCGAGACCCGCCACGCCGCCGACCTTTGCGCGGATGTTGCGGTGCGACGCCTCGGTCTGCCCGGTCGGGCAACGGGCGTCCCCGGCGTCCACCACGTCCAGCCAGTCGAAGATCTCGATGCCGAGGTCGAGATGGTAGGTGCCGGGTTCGTAGGCGAGCGCGCGCAGTGCCCGCGGGCCGAAGCGTGCGCCCGGTCGGTGTGTGGTCCCGATGTCGAACGGCGCGCCGATCACCGCGACGTCCGGACGGCGAGCCGCGAGATCGTCGAGCGCCGGCATCCACGGGCGGTGACAGAACGTTGCCAGCCCCTCGTATCCGGGCGCATCGTCGGCGGAGACCGGCGTCTGGGATGCCGGTGCCGCGGAGGCCGGCGCCGGGGAGACCGACGCTGCGGACATCGGTACCGGGGATACCGGTCCTGTGGGGGGCCGGACGTCATGTGCCCGCACCTGGGCAGCGTCCCCGCCGCGCCGGGCGAGTGGGTCGACCGGACCTGCCATCGCTCCTCCTCGCCCGCGTGATTTCCGTCCGAGATTTAACGTAGGGTGAAATTATTATCACTAATTGCATGCCCGCACTGTTGCGACGGCGCCTTCGGCCATCCTCCACCAAGCGGGATGAAAGGGCGGAGGCCGGGGCGAAAGCCTATTTTCGATCTTCAATCCGAAATCATTCCGCGGTGCGGATGCGAACCGCGTCCTCCTCTGGTGCGCCTGCCAGCCGGGTCTCGTCGCGGCCGCGGCTACGACCGCCGACGGGCCCGCGCGCGACAAGCTCGCCCGTCGTCACGTTGCGCACGCCCTCGTCGTCGGTGAGCAGGGTCGGTGAATCATCCGGCTTCCCTTCGCCGTCAAGGCTCAGCGGCCGCTCGACAGCGTCGTCGATCGAGGCGTACACGTCGAATTCCAGGACCTCACCGGACTCCAGCCGCGCCGCCTCGGTATATGGGTCCGGTTCGGGCTGCTCCTGGGCGAGCAGCGAGTCCAGCGACTCGCCGATGCGTTGTTCCTGGGCGGTCGTACCGAAGCGCTCACCTGCGCTGAAGCGGTCCGGAGGATCCCAGCCGTCATCGAGCGGGTCGAAACCGCGGTCGGTCGAGCCCAGGCCGTCACTGTCGAGACTCTCGGACTGTTCAAGCGGACTTCCGTACGTGTTGACGTAGCCGCTGTAGAAGTAATCGATGTCGACACTGTTGTCGCCGTCCGGGATCGGCTGCGTCATCGCTGCCTCCTGATTGGATCAAAGCTCTCAGGATCTGTCCGGCCGATCCTCAATCACAAGGGACGGACCATGGCGGCCGGTCTTGTCCTTCGTGGCCATTCCCTTGATGGCCCGCGGCTAACGCGCGCATAGCCGGCCACCGGGTCGACACGGTTCCGCGCCGGTCGTTCGCGGGGAGCGCCGGAGTCACCACGGTCGGACGGCAGGCATCGAAGTCGACCCACCCTGTTTGCAACCCCATGTTCGATGGCGTATAGCGTTCATGTTCGTGTCTACTGTCGCGGACCGCATTCTTGAGCGGCTGGCAAGGGTT
>NZ_CAAAFO010000033.1:181009-183446 GCF_900634715.1 Candidatus Protofrankia californiensis
CCGGCACCGGAACCGGAACCGGAGCAGGCCGCGAGAGCACCCCGCGCGTCCCGCAGGAAGGCCGCGGCGCCCGCGGCATCCACAGTGTCGGCTGCGCCCGTGGCCACATCCGGTGGGCAGCCGGCCGCGGACCAGGGCGTGCGGCAGCCGCCGGCGGCCGTGGTGGCGGCGCAGACGGCACAGCCGCCGAGTAAGATTCCACCCCCCGTGGAGGAGACTGTCCGGACGCCGTCTGCTTCTCCGGCCGGCGAGAGCGGGCCCGCCGAGGAGGCCGGCGCGGTCGAGGCGGTCGAGGCGGTCGAGCAGGCAGCGCCGGCTGCGGCACCACCTGCTCAGGATCCTGTGCCGGCCGGGACGCAGACCGCGGCCGTCGAGGTTCCGGCGGGTGGGACGTCCGTGGTGGCGCAGGCCGCGGAGCACGCCGAAGCTCGCGAACCTGTCGCAGCCGAGCCGGCCGCGGCCGACGGTGACCAGGAGTTGCCCGTGGTGGCGGCAGTGCCGTCCGCCGCCGCGTCGGCGTCCGGTGCCGAGGTCTCCGGCGGTGAAACGCCTGGTGCCGAAGACTCCGGCAGTGAAGCGTCCGGTGTCGAAGTGCCCGGTGGTGAAGCCTCCGGCGATGTGTCGGCCGACTCCGGGGGCGGCGAGAACGAGATCGTCGGGGAGCACGACACGCGGGTGTCACCACATCCCACCCCTTCGGTGTCGCGCCGGCGGTGGTGGCGCCGGTTTCGGGTACGCCAGGGCCATTGATCCGGGGAGTTGGCCGGGGTCGGTCGCCGTGGTGGCCGGTGACACCCAGGCCGTTCCTTGAACAGGTGACGTTGAACGGGCGTCACGCAGGTGACCAGCCCGTTCCTTGAGCGGGCCTCATGCAGGTGACGTTGTCCGGACAGCTATGGTGCCGGTGGTGATGGAGCGGGTCTGTGGGCACACCAGCCGAACGGATGCTCCCCAGCGGCCGTTGACGATCAGGAAGCGCTGGGCCCGCGCTTGTCGGGAGCGCGACGCGCGGGGCCCCAGCCGGCGCAATAGCGTCTTGGGTAACCAACGATCCCGGGGGAGAGCATGTCCATACGAGCGAGGTCGCTCGTCGTCATAGCCGCGCTGTCCGTGTTTGCGCTTTCGGCCTGTGGGAGCAGGGTGAACGACTCGGGCACACCGTCTGGCAGCCTCACCCAGGGCGGTGGGGTGAACACCGTGTCGGATACCGGCGTGACGGCGAACGACATCAAAATCGGTGTGATCGTCGGTCTGACGAGCCCGCTGGGGCCTGAGACGTTCTCCGGTTCCCTGTACGGCGCGAAGGCGTACTTCGACGCGCTCAACGCCGCCGGCGGAGTCAACGGCCGCAAGGTCACAGTCGTCCAGTGCGACGACCACGGCAGTGGGCCGGACAATTCAGCCTGTGTGCGCAAGCTCGTCGACGACGAGAAGGTCTTCGCCCTGGCCGGGGTGTCGGCGTTCGACTACGCCGGAGCGCCGTACCTGAACTCCAAGGGCGTGCCGGACGTCGGGGGCCAGCCGACCAGCAATGCTTACGACCAGTACCCGCATCTCTATTCGATCTATGGCAGTTATTATCCGCGTGACGGAAAGCGACCAGGCTACGACGGAAAGCTCTACGCCGGTACCGAGAACTACAGGTGGCTCAAGGACAACCTGAGTACCAGGGTTGCCGGGGTCGTGTATTACAACGTCGCGCCGTCCCAGCGCTATGCGCAGTCGGTTGCTGACGGTCTGCGCCATGAGGGGTACACGGTCGTCGAAAAAGAGATCAACTACTTCGCCCCGAACTTCGACGCCGCCGTACTGGACATGAAGGCCCGCGGGGCCGATGTGATCTTCGACGCGATGGAGGACAACGGCAACCTGTCCCTGTGCAAGTCGATGCAGGCCCAGGGGCTCACCGTCAAGGCGAAAGTGACCACGTCGCAGGGGTGGACCGACACCTTCGGCAAGACCTTCGCGGACACGCCCGGCTGCCGTAACACCACCTACGCGATCAGTACGACCCGTAACTACAACGACACGAACTACCCTGCGGTGGCCAGGTTCCGTGCGGACATGGCGAAGTACCAGCCCGCGCGCGAGGGCAAGCTGAGCATATGGACCCTTGAGGGCTATGCGTCCGCCCTCTGGCTCACCGACGCGATGAAGTCGTGTGATGCCGACCTCACCCGCGTATGCGTCGAGAAGTATCTGAACCGTCCGCAGGATTACAACGGTGATGATTTGCTGACCGCACGCAACTTCACGAAGCTTGCGACTCCGCCGGATTCCGACACCAACTGCATCAACGTCGTCAAGTGGGAGGACCCGGCGGGCAGCGGCAAGGGGGGTTGGGTAACCCAGGTCAAGGACATGAACACCACCTGCTTCACTGTCCCGAACCTGCCATATCCGGCTGAGTGAAGCCCGGTGAAGGCTGAGTGAACCT
>NZ_CAAAFO010000033.1:183487-187407 GCF_900634715.1 Candidatus Protofrankia californiensis
CCAGCCTGAGCGGCTCGACCGGCGCCGGAGGACGCTCAGACCGGTTCGGCGGACACGGTCGTCGGGTGCAGCTCCGCGGGATCCCCGACGAACGAACACTCGCCTCGGTGCAGGACGTAGACGACGTCGGCGAGCCCGAGTGCATCCTTGGTGTACTGGTCGGCGAGAACCACCGTCGTCCCGCCGAGGGCGACCGTTGCCAGCCAGGCGAACAGCTCGCTGGCAACCTTGGGCGACAGGCCGAGTGACAGCTCGTCGACCAGCAGCACCTTGGGCCGAGCCAGCAGGGCACGGGCCAGGGCGAGCATGCGCCGCTCACCTCCGGACAGCGTCCCGGCCCGTTGGACAAGCCGCTCGTGCAGCCGGGGGAAGGCGTCCAGCGCCGGGGAGATGTCCCGCTGCCCGATTGCCTCCACCACCACCTGCAGGTTCTCGCGCACGGTGAGGGTTGCGAACACCGCACGTTCGTCCGGGACGAGCATCAGACCCGAGCGGGCCCGGTCCAGGGCCGACATCCTGGTGATTGTCCTGCCCCGCCAGGTCAGGGATCCCGATCGCAGCGGTAACACGCCGGCGAGTACCCGCAACGTGCTGCTCTTACCCGCGCCGTTGACCCCGAGCAGCGCGGTGACCTTCCCTGCGGGAACCGTCAGATCGAGCCCGTGCAGGACCTCGATGGTTCCGTAACCGGCACGTGCCCCGGTCAGTACCAGTTCAGCGCTCATGCCAGCGGCCCCTGCGCGAGATAGACAGCCCGGACGGTCGGATCATCACGGACGGCAGCCGGTGCACCCTCGGCGACGATACGACCACCGACCATCGCGTACACCTGGTCGGTGACGGAGAAGACCAGCTCGACGTCGTGGTCCACGAGCAGGATGCCGACCCCTTCGCCGGCGACCCGCCGCAGCAGCCCGGACAGCCGTTCGGTCTCCTGCCCGTCCAGCCCGCTGGCCGGCTCGTCGAGTAACAGGACGTCGGGACGGGCGCACAGGGCGCGGGCGAGCTCGACCAGGCGCAGCGCTCCGGTCGGCAGCGTTCCCGTGGTTGTGTCGGCGATGCCTGTGAGGTCGAGGGATTCCAGGGTGCGGGTCACCACCCGCCGGCTGCGGGCACTGCCGTGTGGCGCGAGCCCCAGCAACCCGCCGGCGTAGTCGCGGTGCCTGTTCTCGGCACCGACCAGCAGGTTGTCCATGACCGTCATGCTGGTGAACAACGACGGTACCTGGAAGGTCTGGACGAGACCGTAGCGTGCCCGGACGTCCGGGCGCATCCGGGTGATGTTGCGGCCACCGAGGACGACCCTGCCGCTGTCGGGCTTTTCCACGCCGGTGAGCAGGCTGAACAGCGTCGACTTGCCGGCTCCGTTCGGTCCGATCAACCCGGTTACCTTACCGGGCGCGACAGTGATGTCGACGTTGTCGACCGCGGTGAGCCCCCCGTAGCGGCGCACCAGACCATGGCCGGTGAGTTCCGCGCGGCTCATGGTGCCCTCCCGCTCATGGTGCCTTCCCGGGGGTGTGCGCGACCTGCCGTACCCGGGCGAGCAGCGCCTCTCCGAAGGGCGTCAGGGTGGGGGCGCCCGCACCACCGGCCGGACGCCGGTATGCCACGGACGTGACGGAGGTGAGTGGGGTGGAGACAACGAGTGTTCTGGATGCGGCGGATGCGGCGGATGTGGTGGAACGTGCCTGGGCGGACGCTGCGGCAGCGGTCCGGACGGTGCCCGCGCCCGCGCCTGTGCCCGCGGGCCCGACCCGGCCCGGTTCGGTCAGGTCCTCGACGATCCGGTTACCCAACTCGGCCACCAGGTGACGGACGGCGGACGCGAGACCGCCGGGCAGCCAGCCCAACGTCAGCGCCAGGATGCCCACGGCCAGGGTGGCCGAGCCGGCGGGGGCGAGGGTGTCGATGGTGACGATGAAGCCGGCCGCGACCACCGCGCCCGCGGCGCTGTCGGCTCCGAAGACGACGACCGCGGTGAACCAGAGCAGGCTGTTCAGCGGGGAGAAGGTGTCGGCGTCGAACGAGGCGTAGCCGAGCATCAGCAGGGCGCCACCCAGGCCGGCCACCGCGGCCGAGACGGTGAAGGACAGCAGCTTGAGGTTGCGCACGTCGACGCCTACCGCGGCCGCACCCTCGGTGTGGTCACGCACGGCCAGCAGCGCCCGCCCGAGACGTCCCTCGTGGAGGTTACGCACGACGAGCAGACCCAGCCCCAGACAGGCCAGTTCGACGACGTAGAACCAGCGGTCGGACAGCGTGTGCCCGGCGATGGACAGCGGCGTGACGTGCAGTCCCGAGACGAACGTCTGCTGTTGGAAGACGAAGCGGGACACGACCGCTCCGACCGCGAACGTGGTGAGGGCGAGCGCCAGCCCGCGCCGCCGGATGACGGGGTAGCCGGTGAGCAGGCCTATCGGGGCGACCAGCAGCGCGCCGAGCAGCAACGCGACAAGGCTTGGCAGCGGGGGGAGCCCGAACAGGTCACCGGCGGCGAGCTTGGCGGACAACAGCGCACCGAGCCCGGCGTAGCCGGCGACACCGAGGGAGACCTGCCCGCTGTAACCGGTGACGATCACCAGGGACAGGAAGATCAGGGCGAGAGCCGGCACGGCGAACGCGTCGCGCAGGTTGGTGGGGGCGAAGGTGAGCGGAGCCGACAGCAGCACGGCACCGCCGAACTTCCCGAGGATGTCCCGGCGCTGGTCGGTGAGGCTCGCCCGGCCTGCCTGCGGCGCGCCGCGGCTGGAGAACCGGCCGGTGGAACCCGCGTCCCCGCCGAGTTCGCGTAGCCGGGGGACCAGCAGCAGCAGGACCAGAAGCGCGGCCACGAACAGGTTGGACTGCACGGCGAGGTACAAGGCGCTGAATTCACCGGTCACCTGGAACTGGCTCAGCTCGCTCTGCAGGATCCCGATGGCCAGGGCGGTCAGCACCGCACCCGGTAGGCTGGCCAGCCGGGCGGCTACGACCACCGCGAACGTCTCCAGCACCAGCAGGGTGAGTCCGTACGGGGTGAGCTGCAGGCGGGGCGCGAGCAGGATGCCGGTGAAGCCGGCGAGGGTGGTGCCGACGGCCCATCCGGCCGCGGCGACCTGGTCGGCCGGAATGGCGGACAGCTCGGCGAGCTGGCGGTCGTCGACCACAGCCCTTACCTGCCTGCCGAAGCGTGTGCGGGTGGTGACCAGGCCGAGGGCCACGCATACGGCGACGACCAGGGCGAGTTCGGCGAGCGCGTCGACACCGATGCGGCTGCCCCCCGGCAGCGGGACGGTTCGATCGGGGAACAGGCTCGGTGCGTCGTTGCGGGATCCCAGGCCCCAGATCCCGGCCGTCATACCGACGGTGAGTACGAGCACGCCCAGGCTCGCCACCAGGGACTCGGCCGCGGACGCGCGCCGGCGGGCCAGCGGGCGGAAGACGAACCGCTCGAGCACGATGCCGATCAATGGCGAAATGACCGCGAGGGAGAGCACCGCGGCGGTCTGGACCGGAAGTTTCCAATCGACGACCATCGCGCGGAAGATGTAGGCAACCAGGGCTGCGATGCCGCCCTGGGCGATGTTGAGGACACCATTGGTCCGGTAGGTCACGAGCAGGCCGATGCCGGAAAGCGCGGCGATCGCGCCAATGGAGATCCCGGCGAATGCCAGATCGATGCTTCTCACCGCGGATGCTCCCGCAGCAGCCCGGGGACCTGGGCTGCCGGCAGCGCGAAAGAAATATGATCGCGCTGCCTTTGGCCTTGCGGCGGCCCGGGGACCTCAGCCCGTCCGCGTCTCACGCGTCAATCTTTGGTTCGCAGATCGTGCAGGGTGTCAGGCCGCGAGCGGCGATCTGATCCGGGTCCACGGGCTGTGCCGGCTTGCTGGTGATCATTTCGCAGGTGCGGCGGTGGTAGGTCCGACCGGCGGGCA
>NZ_CAAAFO010000033.1:187695-195988 GCF_900634715.1 Candidatus Protofrankia californiensis
CCCGCCGCCGGCTCCGTCGCCGCCGCGGGGACGGAGGACACAGGGGCGGAGGCTGCGGCAACGATCAGCGTGTGCAGTTCGTCGACCTGGCGGTCCAGGCGTCCCCGTCCTTTGGAGGCGGCATCGATCTGGTCGGCTATCAACAGGGCACTGCCGAGGAAGACGAGCGCGAGCCCGCCGAGTCCGCCGGAGGCGAAGTAGGGGAGCTGACGCCCGGGATCGGTTTCCGCGGACACACCCAGGTAACAACCGAACAGCAGGACGCCGCCCGCGACCGCCACGACCCAGCCGCGCACAGCACGTACCATGTCGACGACCACTCGAGACGTCGGCCGGGGGTGCTGTCCGCCCGCAGGCTGTTTGTCCACCCTGTGTCTCTCCCCCAAAGGCGCTGCGGCTGTGGCGACTACCGTGTCCGACACGCGTCGGTTCCGGCACAGCCGGCCTGCCTCGATCAGCGATAGGTCAGCTTAATGCCCAGCATGGATGCGTGCTGCATCGACTGTGCCGAGGGTGCTCGTGATGGATGGATGGTTGGTTCGTGATGTCAGGTGCCTTATGCGGGCACTTTCACACGGCTGCAGGACCTTTCGTCAGGTCAACGGACGACGTCACAGAGCTGTTTGGCCGGATGGTCGGGTGTCGCCGGACCTACGTCCGGGTACGCCTGAGTTGCTTCAGACGGGTTGTCGCTGATGAGGTGGGGCAAGTGTGAGCATTGCAGGACTTCTCATGGCACACCCGTGAATGTTACCAATGTCGTCGATGTCATAGTCCTGCTCAATCTGTTGCCAGCACGTGAACTCACAGCGTTCCGCCCACAGTCGCCGGCCGACCCGGTTGCGGCGGTCTTCGATCTCCAGCGGGGCGAGCACGCCGCCCAGTGCCGCCTGCAGGTGAGCCCAGTCGTGCGCGGCATCCCACGTCGCAAATGACCCCAGATGCTCCCCGTCATAGTCGTAGACGTGATATGGACGGCCCACGGGCGCCTCCTTTAATGATCTTGATGTCTCTGGACGTGCAGGAGGCCGTGCTCCCGCATCCTTCGTTTGCGCATCCAGGACGGCGAGGTGCGATATGCCCAGGTTCAACTAGAACCACTGGTTTCGTCCAAGGACGAGAGGTCATAGCCGATGCCGGATGCGCATGATCGGAAGACTGTGATGCTCGAGCTTCGACACGAAGCCGCGACATTGAAGCTCCGAACCGGACGCGCCGGAGGGGCCGTCATGGCCGCCCCGCTGGTCCATAATGCCCGTCCATCGGGCCGTGGGACCCCTGAACGTCGCAACCCGGCCCCGAGAGCTGGCCCCGAAGTGAGGCTACTGTGACGAAGCTATCGCCATAAGTCGTCTGACAGGGAAGGCGGCCGGACGCGCGATCATCTGGACGTGGCGTTGGCCGACGCCCGCGAGGTCACCGCGTCCCAGGCGTCGGCAACGATCCTGTCGATGGTCGAGCGGGTGCACTGCCATCCCAGCTCCGCCCGGATGCGGTCGCTGTCCGCGACGAGCACGGGCGGCTCCGCCGCTGGCGGGCGGTGTACCCGCCGCAGCGCACGACCGGTGACCCGTTCCACCGCGTCGAGGACGTCGACGACACTGACCCCGACGCCCGTGCCGACGTTGAAGACCTTGCTGTGGCCGGGCCGGACGGCGTCCAGGGCCGCGAGATACGCCTCGGCCATGTCGGCCACGTGCACGTACTCGCGGATCACCGCCCCGTCCCCGTTCACGTGGAAGACCTCGGAGCGCCCGGAGGCCACCGCCAGCGCCGCCGGGATGATCCGGCTCTGGTCGTTGTCGGCGTGCCGCCCCGCGGCGCCCGCGACGTTGAAGGAGCGCAGCACCACCGCGCCGATCCCGCCGGTCGCGGCCTGGTGGACGACGATCTGTTCGGCGGCGAGCTTGGAGGCTCCGTAGGGGTGGGTCGGCGCCGGGGGAGCGGTCTCTGGGATGGGCTGGATCTCCGGCACACCGTAGACGGCACAGGTCGACCCCAGGACGACGACCGGCGCGACCCCGCGGACCTCGGTGCCGCGTTCGAGTAGACGCAGCAGGTTCACGGTTCCTGTCACGTTCACCGCGAAGTAGCGCAACGGGTCGTATTGTGACTCGCGCACCCGGGTCAAAGCGGCGAGGTGGCAGACCGCGTCGAACCCACGGTCGAGCCGGGCGGCCTCGAGCTCGTGGACGTCCACCAGGTTGGCGGCGATGACCTCCACCCCCGGCGCGAACTGCGGACACGACCGCTCGGAGCGGACGAGCGCGGTCACCTGATGGCCCGCGGCGGCCAGGGTGTCGGTGACCGCCCCGCCGATGAAACCGGCCGCGCCGGTCACAAGAACACGCACGATGTCGACGGGGCTCAGGAAGCGACCCGCATGCGCAGCCCCGGAAGCAGCGTCTCGCGATGGCGCCACGCGAGCTCCAGACAGGCTGCTGCCGAGGGGGCGAGCGGTTCGTGTTCGATCAGCCGGCGGACAGCCGCGTGGGTGAACGGGATGCCCTCCGACGCCCGCCGATGCGGGCCTGTGGTGACCACGGATCCTTCGGCGTTCACCGGGACCATCCCGGCGAACAGCGAGTCGAACACGTCGGCGTCCACGACCACGACTGTGAGGATCTCACCGAACAGCGTGAGCGCGTCGACACCCATGCCGAAGTACCAGACGCGGACGCAGCCGGACTGCCGGGCCCGCTGCAGGGAACGGAAAGGTTCGTCGTTGTCGTAGTCGATCAGGGAGGAGCCGCTGCCGTCGTGCTCGGCATTGCCGAGCAGCTCCTCGCTCAGCTCGCGCATGATGTTGCGCCAGAGGTCGAAGTCGGTCTCGTGGTGGCACGGGGAGATCCCGGACGGTTGGAACACCCCGGCCGGCAGCACGTGGTACACGCCGCCGGCGGTCGCCACCGAGCCGGCGCTGCGGCGGTGCAGCATGAAGCTCGCCCGGGTCTGGTCGTGGCGGATGGTCAACGTGTTGATGGACGGCAGGGTGACCCGCCGCCCGAGATCGAACGGATCACCTATGCGGCGCCGGAACGGCAGCACAGGCCAGGACAGCCCACCGCCGAGCATGGCCGCGGCCGTTTCGTGGGCGACCGACTCGCACACGTCGAGGGCGTCGAAGTAGGTGGTGTGACCGAAGGTCAGCCGCGATCCGTCCGCCTCGGAGCGGGCGGTCTCGAGCATGCGGAAGCTCAGCCGGTTCTCGAAGAGCGTGGGCCGGTCGAGATCGCGCATGGCCCGGGTGTACGTCCCGAAGGTGGATCCGCCGTCGGCCAGCGGGCGCAGATGCTCGGTGTCGGCGCCCGCTCCCGAGACGGTCGGTGCAGTGACCGTGTCGGACCACTCCAGCCCGATGTCGGCGAGGTCGACCGGCTCGTTCCACATCCAGCCGGGCCGGGCCAGCAGGCCGTTGCCGAGCCGGTAGGGCTGCGGGTACAGCCCGGCTGCGGCTCGGGCCAGGCTGATCCGATGGTGGTTGAGGTAGTCGCGCGTCAGGCGCCAGGTACGTTGGCTCGCCGCGATCCGCTCGTCCAGCGGATCGGCGGAGGCGGTGTCCCGGCGGCCTTCGACCAGGGAACCCGCGGCCAGACCCACATCCTCCGGTGACAGTGACAGCCGGCGGGCGATGTGACGCAGCGTGGAGATGTCGTGTATGGCGCGCCGGCCGCTTTCGACCTTGGAGACGTAGGACTGGTCGAAGCCGAGCCGTTCGGCGAGTTGCTGCTGGGTGAGCCCGAATGTCTGCCGGTAGGAGCGGAGAAGGAGCCCCACGCCGGTCGGCCGAGACGTCTGGTGCGGAGGCGTCCACAGCCATGGTTGACCAGTCACCCGCGGTCCTTTCGTCCAGCTTCGGGGTTACTGGAAGTGAGCATAACTAGTCAGCCAACTGATAGCTCATAGCCACAAAAGGGTTGCTTCCGGTACGGCAAAAATGTTGCTTCCGGTGAAGTGAATCACACGTTCCGCTGACAATCTATTAAGGACGCTTGAGAAGGACGGGGTGGTGTCGCGGGTTGGGTGGTCCTGATTCTTCGGCCGTTCGGGCTTCTCCGGCCGTATGGATCACCGGTTCACGACACCGTCGGCGAGATCGAAGAAGACCACGACGACGATCAGCGCGATGATCCAGCGAAGGAGGCCGAGGCGGCTCCAGAGCTCACGCGCGAGGCTGCGGCCGGCGCGGCGACCCAACACCAGCAGTGCGAACAACGCGCCACCGACGACGACGAGAAATATTCCTGCATTACTGGCATCGGGATGCACACCGACGATGATCCCAGGTGATCCCGTCGAGGGTGGGAAGCCGGGTCCGCCCGTGGCACAGCGACTGCGCCGCGGCCGGCTCAGCCGTGATCGACTCAGCCGCGGTTGCCTGCGCCATGGTCGGCTGTCGGATCCCGGCCGGAACCCGCCGATCGACAACGGCAACGCCGCTCACACGGACCGGCGCAACAACGGTGGGTGCAGGGCCGTTGCGGAGCCCCGCCGGTACAGCTCGGCCGGGCGTCCCCCACCGCGTGGCGCCGCGCGGGCACCGACCGGCACCACGAATCCAGGGGTCGACAGTACCTTACGGCGGAAGTTGGGGGGGTCGAGCGGGGCTCCCCAGGCCGCCTCGTAAACGCGGCGGAGCTCGGCCAGGGTGAACGGCTCCTCGCAGAAGGCGGCGGCGAGCGGGGTGTACTCCAGCTTGCTGCGGGCTCGTTCCACGCCGTCGGCGACGATCGTCGGATGGTCGAAGGCGAGGACCGGGCCGTCCGCGGAGCCCAGGTCCTCCACCGGCCACCAGCGTGCCGTCGGCCCGTCGCGATCGGCTCCCGGCGGGGGCGGCAGGTTCGGGAGCAGGGCGAGGTAGGCCACGCTGACGACTCGTGCCCGTGGATCGCGGTCCGGCCGTCCATAGGTGCGCAGTTGCTCGAGATGGCCGGAAGCGGCGACTCCGGTCTCCTCGGCGAGCTGCCGCCGGGCCGAGGAGTCCAGATCCTCGTCCACCCGGACGAAGCCACCGGGCAGTGCCCAGTCGTCCTGGAACGGTGGCGAGTCCCGCTGCGTGACCAGCACACAGAGCTGGCCGGAACGCAACGTCAGCAGGACGACATCGACAGTCACCGCGATCGACAGCGACCTGTCCGTGAGCGCGTCCGGGGACCGGTCAGCGGAGGCTCGGCCAGTCGGGACCCTGTCGACAGGGGGCGTGTCGGCGGGGTCCCTGCTGACCGGGGCGCCGTTCGATATGCCAGGTCTCACGATGCCCCAGTGTGCGGTCCAACCATGCCGACCGGGGCGCGGACTCGTGCGAGAAGTGCTAATGCTGCCCGGGAGAAGTGCTAATGCCGTCCGGGTTGCCCGGGTTGCGGCTCCGCCTGCTGTCCGGCGGTGATGACCGGCAGGCACGGTCCACCATAGGTGACGTGGAGCGCGTGCGTCGGCAGGGATGCCAGGGTCGCTTTGTGGTGGGCCCGAGCGGCGAGCAGACCCTGGGCGGCCGTCCCGGCGGTGTCCAGAACCTTTCCGCCGCGCACCAGCGGTACCAGCAGCGGCCGCTCCAGGCAGGGTGTGCCCGCGTCCGGACCGGGCGGGACCGGGATGCGGCCGGAGCCACTGGCAGAGCCGGTACCGGTGGCAGAGCTGGCGCCGACCGGAGGTCCGGGAGGCCCGGATCCCCGGGTCGTTGTCGTGATCACGTCGGCGACCGCCACCCCGTTCCGGTCGTGCCGGCGGGTCAGGTGTTTACGCCCGCCCCTGGTGCTCTTACCCACCGAGGCCTTTGCGACTGCTGTCCCGTCCACCTCGACGAGCTTGTAGACAAACCCTGTTGTCGGCGCGCCCGAACCGGTGACGAGCCTGGTGCCCACGCCGTAGCCGTCCACCGGCGAGGTCGCGAGCGCGGCGATGACGTGCTCGTCGAGGTCCCCGGTCACGATGATGCGGGTGGTTTTCGCACCGAGGCGGTCCAGTTGGGCACGGGTGGCCCGGGCCACCGCCGCGAGGTCGCCGCTGTCGAGGCGGACCGCGCCGAGCGCCGGTCCGGCCACCTCCACCGCGGTGGCGATCGCCGCCTGCACGTCGTAGGTGTCGACGAGGAGTGTCGTATCCGCTCCGAGTGCGGCGGTCTGGGCGATGAACGCCTCGCGTTCGGACGGATGGACAAGCGTGAACGCGTGCGCCGCCGTTCCGGTCGTGGGGATGCCCCAGCGCCGGCCCGCCTCCAGGTTCGAGGTGGCGGTGAACCCGACCAGGTAGGCGGCCCGGGCCGCGGCGACCGCCGCCTGCTCGTGGGCGCGGCGGGAGCCCATGTCGATGCACGGTCGGCCCGCGGCCGCGGCGACCATCCGGGCGCCCGCGCTGGCTATTGCACTGTCGTGGTTGAGCACGGACAGCACCAGGGTCTCCAGCAGGACGCATTCGGCGAAGGTGCCTTCGACGACCAGCACCGGGGTGTTCGGCATGAACGGTTCGCCCTCGGCGAGGCCGTGGATGTCCCCGCCGAATCGGTATCCGGCCAGGTAGTCCGCGGTCGTGTCGTCCACGATCCCGTTGCCGCGCAGGTAGGCGGTCTCGGCCGGGCCGAACCGGAACGCCGCGATCGCCTCCAGGAGGCGACTTGTACCGGCGATCACGCCGAACCGGCGCCCGGCCGGGAGGGCCCGGGTGAACACCTCGAAGACCACCCGCCGTGAGGCCGCCCCGGAGCGCAGCGCGGCCCGCAGCATCGTCAGCTCGTACTGGTCGGTCAGCAAAGCTGTGGACGCCGGTGCGGGCGGCTGCACGGACGGCGATGTGGGCGTGGTCATCGCGACCACATTAGGACCTCAGCCGGATCCCATGCACGATCCTGGCGCATCGGGTCATCTCTCTCCGTATCGGATCATATTCCGTCGGTCGCCGGGTACGCCCTGCGGGCGGGCGCGGCGGTCCCGCTGCGTTCACCTGCGGGACGCCGGAACGGCAGCACGTCGGCTGATCGCGGGGTCGCCAGCCGGCCGGCATCCCGTAGCAGGGCGGTGGCCTGCTCAGCTGACCCCGGGGGGCTGATGAACGTCCCCTGGGCGAGATCGCAGCCGAGAACGGACAGAGCGTTGATCGTCTCACTGTCCTCGACGCCCTCGGCGACGACCCGCAGCCCGAGGTCGTGGGCCAGCGCGATCGTCGCTCGCACGATCGCGGAGTTGGCCCGGTCGCCTGCGAGGTTACGGACGAACGACTGGTCGATCTTCACCTCGTGCAGATCGAACTGTCCGAGCACGTTGAGTGCACAGTAGCCGGTACCGAAATCGTCCACGGCGAGACGCACCCCGAGGTCGTGCAATGCGGCCAGCGAGCGCACAGTTGTGGCGGATTCCATGACGACCGCCCGTTCGGTGATCTCCAGGGTGAGCGCCGACGCCGGCATTCTGTTCGCCAGCAGCAGCTGCGCGATCTCGGTGGCCAGGTCCGGTTCCAGGAGGTTACGCGCGAACAGGTTCACGGAAATGCCCACGCGAGCGCCATCCGCACGCCACCGGCCACCCGTGGACAACGCCTCCCGCAGGACGGCGCGGGTGAAGTCGCCAATACGCCCGGACTGTTCCACGGCGCCGATGAAAGCGTCGGGAGCAAGGAGGCCGAGAACCGGGTGGTTCCAGCGCGCGAGTGCTTCGAAAGCAACGATCCGGCCCGTTTCCAGGTCGATCTGCGGCTGATAGCACAGGCTTATGTCGCCCTGGTCGAGCGCGCCGTGCAGGTCTGCCATCAATGCCATGTGCGCCAGCGTGGAGGAATCCTCGTCGGCCCGGTAGCGTCGATAACCGCTGTGCGTTTTCTTGGCCTGGTACATGGCGACGTCCGCGCGGCGCAGCAGTTCGTCGACGGTTTCGCCGTCCTCGGGGAGGCAGGCGATACCGACGGACGCCTCGACCGAGAGCATCATTCCCTCGACGCTGACCGGGCGGGCCAGCATCCTGGTGAGTGCGGACGCGATGGTTTCGGCGGCCTCGGCGTCACGGATCCCGGTCAGCAGCACGGCGAACTCGTCCCCGCCGATCCGGGTCACCAGATCACCCGCGCGGACGCTGCGCCGCAGCCGTTCGGCGATCCCGCGCAGCAGCTGGTCACCGGCGTCGTGCCCGAGGGTGTCGTTGACGTCCCGGAACCGGTCGAGGTCGACGAGCAGCAGGGCGAAGCGCGGTCCGGCGGCGGTGGCGGCGATCGCCTGGGCGGTGCGTTGCTGGAGCATCCGCCGATTGCCCAGGTCGGTGAGGGCGTCGTGGAATGCCTGGTCGTGGGCTTCGGCGTAGGTGTTGGCGTT
>NZ_CAAAFO010000033.1:196594-206609 GCF_900634715.1 Candidatus Protofrankia californiensis
TGCTGGGCCGAGTCGACCTGCATCCGATAGACCATCACCAGACCCACCAGGATCGGCGGGAGGACGATCAGAGTCACCGGGCTGGTGTAGGCGAGCGCGACGGCTCCGCAGCCGACCGCGATGCCGCCGGCCGCGATCACGGTGCTGATGCCCATGGTCTCGCGCAGGGTCCGGCGCAGCGGCATCCCCGTCACTGCGGAGATCACCATGGACACGGACAGGCTGGTCCACAGGCAGACCGTGAGACCGGCCGGGGCAGCGAGCGCGATCGCGGTGCCCTCCAGATGCCCGGCGCGCCCGCCCAGCAGCCATAGGACGCCTGCCGCGACCGCGGTGCCGACGGTGGCGCTGGCCCCGTTGAACAGCACCTTCACCGGCGACCTGCGCAGGACGGCGTGCATGATCGGGACCGCGACCGCGCTGATCGTGATGAGCTGGGGGGCGGGCAGCAGCGCCAGCCCGATGACCACGCCGGCCTCGCTGAGGTCGTAGTCGCCGGTGTGGTGCCCCGAGCGGACCCGCATCAGGGGTATCGGGCCGATTGCGATGCAGGCGATCCCGAGGGCCAGCCGCCACCACGAGACCGGTTCAGGCGCGTCCAGCAGGCGGTTCAGGCAGCTCGCGGTCACGGCCGTCGCGGTACACGTGACCACGACGAGCACCAGGAGGTACCTGGACGGTATGAACCGTGCGCACGTGCCGACGGCCATATGGGCTCCCGTCCTGCCTGCGGAGGTTGCACGATCGGACCACCGGGGTTACGCCGCCTGGGGTGGCGGCGCCCCCGGTGTCTCCTAATCCTGACGCTACGGGCATCCTTCACTACGCCCCGATCATGTACTACGCGGCGGGGGCGCGGCGAGCTGATGCCGATATTGCGAGGAGCTGCCGAAGCACACCCGTCCGACTTGTGTGCCGACGCCCCGTTCGTCGGATCGGACGTCGTCGTTCAGCGGCCGGTGGCCGGCTCCCGCGAGCCGGCTGCCGGCCGGCCTCATTTCTGGTTTCCGGCTGGCTTCCGCGGACCGGCCCGACCGGCCCGACCGGTCTGATCGGTCTGATCGGTCTGATCGGCATGGCCGGTAGTGGTGGCACGGCGAACGCCGCCGACACCGTACGACAGCGGTTCTCAGCCCCAACTGACACCATTCATGCCCTCTTCCTTTCCGGTCGGTGGCGGTGGTTGTCCGCCGGGAGTTGTCGGGTGGCACTGGTGCGTGTGTGATGCGTTCTGTGCCGCATTTCGTTCTGGTTTCAGCCCCAGCTGACGCCGTTGTTCATGGCGGCCTACTCCTCTCCGCTGCTGGTCCGGTCCGCCGGATTTTTCTGAATTCGTACGGATATGACCCAAAAAGGCCATATATGAGCAATGGGTTCGCGCATACGGTTTGGTCACAACGGGACGTCGGCGTTCTTGTCACTATCTGTAGGCAAGAGTCCGAGGTGTCGTGCGACGGGCTTGGGCGGCTATCGAAGAGGTCTTTTGTGTTGAGCAACGAACCGTGACTAAAAAGATAGCCAAATCAGGACCGAATACAACTAAATACACCATTTCGGTTACCTACTGTTAGGGTATGGGCGTATCTGTCGCGCTCACACCGTGGTCTTCGTGGCGGTCGACAGCTCGTCCCCGTACGCTTGCCGGTAACTGATGGTGTTCGCCGTCCCGTGGGGCACGCCGCCTTGGCGTGCCGGCTTCGGCACGGCCGGGCGGACGGGACGCCCGGCGCGGTGCGCGGGATGCGCTGCTCGTTCGTCGAAGCAGATCCAGATGGTTCCCGGTGAGGCCCGTATCTCGCCGATTGAAGATCGACTCAGGTTCTCCGCCCGTGCGTGGCGGCCCGGGGGGAAGCCGGCCCGTTGACGCGCCACAATGGAGGTCGTGTCACTCGCCACCGCCGCACCCGAAGACGTCCTGGACGCCGACGAGATCGCCGAGCGCGACCGGCCCTGGGTCACGATCGTGTGGAACGACCCCGTCAACCTGATGTCGTATGTGACTTATGTCTTTCAGAAGCTGTTCGGTTTCAGTCGGGAAAAAGCCAAGGCCCTCATGCTCGACGTGCACCACAAGGGACGGGCCACCGTCTCCTCCGGCACCCGGGAGGAGATGGAGCGTGACGCCACCCGTCTGCATGCCTACGGTCTGTGGGCCACGGTCGCGCAGGACTGAAGGGCCATCGGAAACACCCGGTCGGGTGAAGTGCCGCGCGCCGCGAGTCGGTGTCGGCCGCTGCGCTGCTGGAGGGTCGAAGGCGGCGCGATCATGCTTCTTTCGCGCTGCCGGGGGCCCAAGTCCCCAGATTGCTGTGTGGGTACCACCGGTCGACCGGACTCCGGCCCATGTCCCGGCGAGTCCGGTCGATCACCTGGTCGATCACCTGGTCGATCACTGCTGACCTTGGTTGGGAGAGCGTGTCCAACGGATTCAGTCGTACCGAGGACGGCATCGAGATAGTCCTCGGTCCGCTTCAGGCGACGTTGCTGGTCGAGCTGATCAGTCAGATCGACGCGCTGCTGGAGCCGCCGCCGGTGGCCGACCCGCTGGAGGCGATCGTCGGCCTGCGGGCCGTGCCCCCGGCACCACCGGACGATCCGGCGGTGGCCCGGTTGCTTCCGGAGGCCTATCCGGACGACCCGGACGCCGCCGCGGACTACCGCCGCCGCACCTCCGACGACATCCGTGCGGGCAAGCGCGACGCCGCTCGCCGGGTGCTGGCCACCGTCCCGGCCACGGGTGGCCGAGCATTGCTCGACGACGACGCCGTCCAGGACTGGTTGATCACTCTCAATGACCTGAGGCTGGTTCTGGGCACCCGTCTCAACCTGACCGATGATGTCTCGGCCGATGCCCTGTACGAGGTCGAAAGCCAGGACCCGCGCCGACCCGTGGTCGAGGTGTACCTGTTCCTCGGCGACATGCAGGACCAGCTTGTCCACGCTCTGCTGTGACACGACCTGCGGTGATCCAGACGTCCGGCGGCGTGGCACCGAGGACCGCCAGGCGGGCAAAATCAGATCATGGGCAGGCATTCTTCGCCATGTAAGCGTGATCGTGGCTCGTGCTGGATGCCACTCGTCGTACCGTTGGCCCGTGCTGCGCATCGATCGAGCCGTGTACGAGGCCATCATCACCCATGCCCGGCGGGACCATCCCGACGAGGCCTGCGGGATCGTCGCGGGCCCGGCCGGATCGGACCGTCCGGAGCGGTTCGTGGCCATGGAGAACGCGGAGCGGTCACCGACGTTCTATCGGTTCGACTCCATGGAGCAGCTGCGGGTCTGGCGCGAAATGGACGACCAGGACGAAGAGCCGATAGTGATCTATCATTCGCATACCGCTACCGAGGCATACCCGTCCCGCACGGACATCTCGCTGGCCTGGGAACCCGGTGCCCACTACGTCCTGGCCTCGACCCGTGACCCCGAGCGGATCGAGTTCCGGTCGTACCGCATCATCGACGCAGTCGTGACAGAGGAGCCTGTGGAAATCGTCTGACTGTTCGCGACGTTGTGCCGGGTGCCGCGCGCAGCCGGAACACACCTATGACAGGACCCGGTACGAGACGGATCGCCTCGGGGCACGGCACCGGCAGCCGGGGCGACAGACCGGGTGGTCTGTCGACATGCTGTCGCACCAGGGACGATGGATGTCGGATGGCTCGACCACGTACCGCGGCCCGAGCAAGACGGAAGAGCAAGCCGGAGCAAGACGGAGAGGAGCACCATGGCAGTCCAGGTCCGCGTGCCGACGATCCTGCGTAGCTACACGGGCGGGTCCAAGGTCGTCGAGGGCGTAGGGGACACGCTTGCAGCGTTGTTCATCGACATCGACAGCCGCTTCCCGGGTCTGCGGGGCCGGCTTATCGCCGACGCCGGCGAACTGCACCGCTTTGTGAACATCTACGTCAATGACGAAGATGTCCGCTTCCTCGGTGGTCTCGACGCAAAAATTGCCGACGGCGACAATGTGACCATCCTCCCCGCCGTCGCCGGCGGCTGCGCCGTCATGCCGGCGACTTCGGGCGTCTGACAGGCGGGCCGGAAGAGCTCATGCGTTTCGACTCCCTGATGGACTCGGTTGGCCGTACCCCCCTGGTCGGCCTTCCCAGGCTTTCGCCGTCGCCGGACGTCCGGCTGTGGGCCAAGCTGGAGCAGGACAACCCCACCGGCTCGATCAAGGATCGAGCCGCGCTGTGGATGATCACGGACGGGGAGAAGCGTGGTCTGCTCACTCCCGGCGCCACCGTCCTCGAACCGACGTCGGGAAACACCGGCATCTCACTGGCCATGGTCTGCCGCCAGCGTGGCTACCGGCTGATCTGCGTGATGCCGGAGAACACCTCGACGGAGCGGCGGCAGCTGCTCACGATGTGGGGTGCCGAGATCGTGTACTCGTCCGCGACCGGCGGCTCCAACGAGGCCGTCGCCGTGGCCAAGCGGCTGGCCGCCGAACATCCCGACTGGGTGATGCTCTATCAGTACGGCAACCCGGCGAACGCGCAGGCGCACTACGAAACGACCGGTCCGGAACTCCTTGAGGATCTTCCGTCCATCACCCATTTCGTCGCGGGCCTGGGCACCACCGGGACGCTGATGGGTACCGGACGTTTCCTGCGCGAACGGGTCCAGGGCATCCGGATCATTGCCGCGGAGCCCCGGTACGGCGAGATCGTGTATGGCCTTCGCAACATTGACGAGGGGTTTATCCCCGAGCTCTACGACGAGAGCGTGCTCACCACTCGTATCTCGGTAGGTCCAAAAGAGTCACTGCGGCGGACCCGGCAGATGGTCGAGGAGGAGGGGATCTTTGCCGGGATCTCGACCGGTTGCATCCTGCATGCGGCACTGATCGAGGCGGACAAGTGCGTGCGCGCCGGGCAGCGTGCCGACATCGCCATCGTCGTCTGTGACGGAGGGTGGAAGTACCTGTCCACCGGCGCATATGCGGGCACGCTAGAGGAGGCCGAAGCCGCACTTGAGGGTCAGCTCTGGGCGTGACCGGGGACCTGGCGGGAGCGGTCCCGTCGGCGTACCCGGCAGCGATGTGGCAATGATCATAATTTTTCTTCCACGTCTCAGGATGTGCCCTGATGTGCCCTGATGCACCCCGATACCGATTCGTCCGGGCTGTCCAAAATTCGACATGAGTTTCGTGACCACTGCCACAGGGTCGGAACCGGATTTCGGGCTTAGTCTGATCGCTCATGAGCGGCGCGCCCATCGGGGTATTCGGCAGCGCAGGCGGCAGTCATGCCGTCGCGACCGTGATCCCCGATCAGCTCCCAATCGAACCCCTCCACTTCGCCGGTGACCGGCGAAGCGTTTCGGGCCGAGCGCAACCGGTGGCTGTGGTTGCCACGCCCGCACGAGCCGCGGCCTGCCCCACGGTCCCGTCCCGGTTGCGTGCACTCGGGGCGCGTCACCGCACCCGAGCCGGTGAGATGATCTCTGTGCCCACCGGCCGGTCCGCAGCGTCCGGATCACCGAAGGCAGCGCGATCATGTTTTTCTCGCGCTGCCGGAGGCCTGAGTCCCCGGGTTATGGAGCGCGGCGGCAGGGCTGGTGTGATCGCGCACGCTGCCCGTGGCGTCCACGCGGGCGTTGCGCCCCCGACGTCTTCCCGCCTGCCGGTTTTCCAGGGTGCGGCCGGCTACCGGCCCGCCCCTGGGGATCAAGAAGAAGGTCGCGGCTCGAGGAGTCGGTTGTTCCGCGGCTGGATCAAGGCTTGTCCGGCGCTATTTCAAGAAGTCGATGTGTACACATTGATCCCGATTTCTACTACCCATCACCTTTTGTTGACCGGCGTCATCGGCTTTGTCATGGGAGAGGGCGTCACATTGACGAGTAGCGCAGAAACCGCGAAGAACGACTACCGGCAGTCCGGCCGGCGCAGAGCGCTCGATGATCCGGGCCTGCCCGGATCGGTCCACCGCCGGCGCGTGGCGGCCGGCCCGCGGCCTGTGCCGGTGGTATCGATGGCATCGGCGGTGGCCCGATGAAGCTCACCATTCTGGGTTGTTCGGGAACCTATCCGGGGCCCCGGTCGGCATGTTCGTCCTATCTGGTGGAGTCCGACGGCTTCCGGCTGGTGCTGGACGCCGGGAACGGGTCCATGGGCGAGCTGCAGCGGCACTGCGATCTGCGGGACATCGACGCGTTGCTCGTCTCTCACCTGCACGGTGACCACTGTCTCGATCTCGTGGTGAGTTCCTATGCCCGCCGTTACCATCCCGAGGGGATGCCTCCCAAACTGCCCGTCTACGGGCCCATCAACACCCAGGAAAGGCTGTGCGCGGCATTCGAGCGCTGGCCGGAGGATTCCCTCGCCGACATCTACGATTTTCGGACGATCAGCCCTGGGCGGCTGGACGTCGGTCCGTTCCGGATCGATCTGGAGAGGGTGGCGCACCCGGTCGAGGCATTCGGGATGCGGGTGACCGCGCAGGGGCGTTCCCTGACGTACTCCGGTGACACCAGCGCCTGCGACGAGCTGGTGCAGCTTGCCCGGGACACCGACCTGTTCCTTTGTGAGTCGGCCTTCCTCGACGTCCCGGACAACCCGCCCGGCGTTCACCTGTCGGGACGTGAAGCGGGCGAGCACGCCACCAAGGCGGGGGTGGGCCGTCTCGTGCTCACCCACCTCGTGCCGTGGGGAGACGCCGAACGCAGCCGCGAGGAGGCAGCCGGTGCCTTCGACGGTCCGTTGACCCTGGCCGAGACCGGAGCCGTCTACGAAATCTAGGACGCCTGTCTTCCGGATGGCGGTTTTCGGATGTCGCCGCGGGCGAAGATCCGGAAGGCTCAAGTCCTGGGGTTACTGATCCGTGGACCTGGGGTGGCGTGGCCCGGCATGGCTGCCGGGCACGCCTGACAACCCAGGTCCGCCGGCGGGACGTTTGCCGGCGGGACGTTTCGCCGGTGCGGCGTTCGTCTGCCGGACGTTTTCGCACGATTCGCCGGTGACATCCGGTTGAACCTGACCGGTGCTGGGGTGCGTTTGCCCGGTAAGGTCAGTCGTCGTGAGACGTTCCGATGACAGGACATCCGGTGAGCTCCGCCCGGTGATGATTGTTCGCGGCTGGCAGGACCATGCTGAGGGCTCGGCTCTGATCGAGTTCGGGCGGACGCGGGTGCTGTGTGCCGCCTCGGTCACCGAAGGCGTCCCGCGTTGGCGTAAGGGCAGCGGGCTGGGCTGGGTGACCGCGGAGTACTCGATGTTGCCGCGGGCGACGAACACCCGCAATGACCGCGAGTCCGTGCGGGGGCGCATCGGTGGCCGCACCCATGAGATCTCCCGGCTCATCGGCCGCAGCCTGCGTGCCTGTATCGATCTCAAGACCCTGGGCGAGAACACGATCGCGATCGACTGTGACGTCCTGGTGGCTGACGGCGGTACCCGTACCGCATCCATCACCGGCGCGTATGTCGCGCTGTCGGACGCGTGCGGGTGGCTCGGCCGTCCGGACGCCCTGATCCGCAGTGTGGCGGCGGTCAGCGTCGGAGTCGTCGGTGGCCAGCCGGTGTTGGATCTCGCCTACGACGAGGACGCCGGTGCCGACACCGACATGAACGTGGTCTGCACCGGTGACGGCGGCTTCGTCGAGGTGCAGGGGACGGCCGAGGGTGTGCCGTTCGACCGGGTGATGCTCGACCGGTTGCTCGACCTGGCCGTCGGTGGGTGCGCGCAGCTGACCGAGATCCAGCGGGTGGCGCTGGAGGGTCCGCGGCCGGTTCCCTCCGGTGGGGCACGGTCGGCCGCCGGCTCGTCCGCCCGGTGACCCGTCCACCCGATGAATGGGCTGTGGTGAGTGGGTCCACGCACAGGGAGTCCGCGGGCAGCGGGCCCGGCGAAGGCGAGCTCGGTGAGAGCGGGCCTGGTGAGAGCCGGCTTGGTGAAGGCCGGCTCGGTGAAAGCTATCTCGGTGCAGGCGGGCCCGGTGAAGGTCGGCTCGTTGAAAGCCGGGATGCGCCTCGGCGGGTGGTGCTGGCCAGCCGTAACGACGCCAAGCTCGTCGAGCTGCGCCGCATCCTCGCGGTGGCCGGACTCGCCGTCGAGCTCGTGGCGTTGCCGGACGGCCCGGACGTCCCCGAGACCGGCGCCACCTTCGCCGAAAACGCTCTGATCAAGGCCCGGGACGCGGTGCGGGTGACCGGCCTGCCCGCGGTCGCGGACGATTCAGGTCTGGCGGTCGATGCACTGGGCGGTATGCCCGGGGTGCTGTCCGCCCGCTGGTCCGGGCCGTTGCCCGGTGCCGGTCGGGCCGAGCGGGACGCCGCCAACAACGCGCTCGTGCTCGCCCAGCTGGCTGACGTCCCCGAGGAGCGCCGAGGTGCCGCCTTTGTGTGCGCGGCCGCGGTGGTGACACCGGATGGCGCCGAACAGGTCGTACACGGACAGATGCGCGGGCGGCTGTTGCGAGTACCCCGCGGGGACGGCGGTTTCGGCTACGACCCGCTGTTCCTGCCTGACGGGCAGAACCGGACCAGCGCGGAGCTCAGCCCGGCGGAAAAGGACGCCATCAGCCATCGGGGACGGGCCTTCGGCCAGCTCGCGGGCGTCCTGCGGGAGCTGTTGGCGATCTGACGGCTGCCGCGCGGTGTCCCACCGCGCTGTCCGGCTGTCCCACCGCGCTGTCCGGCCGCTCTACTCGCGTCGTCCTGTCCGTTCGCATCGTGCGGCTGCCGGGCATGTCCGAAGCGTTTTGTGAGATCTTCCGGCGCCGGGTATCCAAACACTTTCCGTGACTGAGTCCCCAACGCTGAGCGGACGGCGGCGAAATCCGGCAAAAGATGTGGCTGTGGAGCGCATCAAACCGGGTACATGGATGCCAATCGCCGTGTAAGCTGGAACTACCTGTAATCGATCAGTGACTATTTGCTATCGGCAGGGTAGGTTAAGGACGCGGCTGAGGTGTCCGGGTCGTTCCCATCCGTCCCCGACTCGTGACACCCCAGTCGCGTCCTCGATCACCCTTGGTTGTTGGGCTCCGGCCGGCCGCCGATGTGCCCCTTCCGCGTCACCGGAAGCTCCGGTCCCTGAAGTCGGCGAGTCCCTAAGTCCGCGACTTCCTGAAGTCCCGGAGTCCCCGAGCCATCCTGGGCGTTCACTCCACATTGGAGAACCGGTACGGTGAACCGCCATTTCTCGACGATGCGGAGCATCACGAATGACGCAGAGCGTCATGCAAGTCTGGCAGAGCGTTATGCCGAGCTGGCCGGGTCGGCATAGACCACTGGTTCTTGTGTCTGCTGTCCGGGCCGTGTAATCGCCGGTTGACGGTCAGCCGGTGGGGTCGCCGGTCACCGTCCGGTCACCGTCCGCCAGCTGGTGATGGTCGTCCACGTCGATCACCTGCCGGATCTCCGGATTCGCCCCCTGCCGGATCTCCGGATTCGCGCACAGCACCGCGGCCGGCCACCACCGTTCGACCACGTCCTGGACGGCGTCCAGGTCGAACTGATCGTCGACATGGGCCAGCGCCGCCCGGAACTCCGCCTCGAACGCGGCCCGCTGGTCGGCGTCCAGAGCGGCGTGCACCGCGGACCCCGTCTTGTCCACCCGGATCCGCACCCCGTCCAGCGGGGCCGTCACGTCCGTATCAGCCATGTTTCCATTGTCGCGGTCCGGTCAGCCGCACCGCGGACGGGGCATACCACGCTCTCACCATGATCGTAACCGAGCTCGTGGTCCACCCTGTCCAGATGAACCTGGACGCCGGTGAGGCGCGCGGTCGGTTTGCCGCCGCCAGGGTCGCTCGGCTCGCCACTGCGGACGCGGCCGGGCAGCCGCATCTGGTGCCCGTGACCTTCGCGCTCCACGACGACGCGATCGTTACCGCAGTGGACTATAAGCCCAAACGGTCGGCGGCCCTCAAACGCCTGGCCAATATCGCGGTCAATCCACGAGTCAGCCTGATCGCCGATTACTACGTCGAGGACTGGAAAGCGCTGTGGTGGGCGCGCGCCGACGGAGTCGCCCGCATTGTTGCGGACGGATCCGCCGCGGACGGAT
>NZ_CAAAFO010000033.1:206703-212160 GCF_900634715.1 Candidatus Protofrankia californiensis
TGGCATGACGCAATTGACCGGCTGGTGGCGAAGTACAGCCAGTACCAACAGCGTCGACCGGCCGGCCCGGTCATCCTGATCGACGTCCACCACTGGTCCGGCTGGGCTTACACCCCCGGATAACGCTCCAAGATCCCCTGCGGGTTCGCGAACGGATAACCGTACCTGTCGCGGCACAGCGTGACAGATCCCTCGACATACCGCATGCCGCGGGATCCCCGTGAGCAGGTGCGCTGATCAGTGGGTGATTGGCTTCCCGTCATCGCCGAGTGCGTTGCGGATGAGTGGGCCAGGGCGTTCGACCAGCAGGCTTATCAGACGCTCGAGTTCGCCGTCCGGGTCACCGGTGAAGCCGCTGTGTACAGGTGACGTCTGGACGATTGTGCTGCGCGGCGCTGTCAGCCAGCGGAACCGTTCGCCAGCTGACAGCGACCCTGGCGCACCCGCCTGCGCACCACCGGCGCAGACCCGTTGCAGCGCGTCCAGATGGGCCGCTATGACAGCGTGGTCCAGATAGGGATCGAGTGCGGTGAGCCGGTCGGAGTCCAGTGCGTGCCTGGCGGCCAGATAACCGGCCCGCTGGCACCACAGCACGATACCGACGTTGACGTATTCGCCACGTTCAACCCGGGGCACGACCCGGATGACCGCGTACTCGAACAGGTCAGCCACGGCTGTCTCCGGGCCGGTTGTCCCCGCAACGGTCGGGGACTGTCGGGCTGGTGATATGGGCGTGACCGGGCCGAGGGGGCTGTGGCCGGAGCCACTCCGGCGGTCCCGTCCCGCGGTTCGACCGGGTCGGACGGTCCGTTGCCAGCATTGTGGTGACCCACGGGCGGCTGCCGCTGACCCGGGTGTACAACCAGTCGACATAGCGTGAGGCATCGGCCTCAAACCAGCCATCGGGCACCAGCGCAAGCACGTTACGCAACAGTTCCTCGGTCACCGCGGGGGCAAGGGCCGCGTCAGCGGCTGGCAAGGTCACCGCCAGGTCCCCGGCGGCCGGGAGCAGGACGTGTTCGTCCCACCGGGGCAGGGCGCGGTCGAGCGCGCCCGTTGCACGCGTCCAGTCGTGGTGTGGGTAGAGCGCGGCGCCATGGTCGATCAGCCACAGCCGGTCGCCCCAGAGCAGCAGGTTCGGGTTCCGCCAGGACCGGTCGACGTTCAGGACGAGCGCGTCCAGCCACAGGACGCGGGCTGCGTGGCTGGCGTCCACCGCGAACGCCAGCGGGTCGTAGGTGATCGAGCCGGGCAGGTAGTCCATACCGAGGTTCGCTCCGGGGCTCGCGCGCAGCAGCTCCTGGATCTCCTGGTCGGGCTCGACCCGGCCGAGCTCCGGATCGACGTCGATGACGACCAGCTCCGGTACGGCGAAGCCGAGGGCGCGGGCCAGTTCCCCGGCGACGACCTCGGCGAGCAGCGCTTTGACTCCCTGGCCGGCGCCGCGGAACTTCACAACCCAGGTTCCGAGGTCATCGGCCTCCATGAGACCGGGCAGGCTGCCGCCTTCACGCAGCGGTGTCGCGTACCGCGTGGCGGTCACATTCCGAAGCACGCCCGCCAGTCTTCCACCCGACCACCCAAGTGCCACGAAGTGGATCAGAACCTCTGGACGCGGACCCCTTCACCTCGAGGTTCCATACGGTTGACTCCTCGGACGGACGTGCCCAGTAGACGGACGTGTGGAACAGACCGTCGGACTGTCACGCCTCCAGGCATCTTGACGCGACAAATTAGCATATCGCTTACGCGAGCGACCCTATTAAATTGCCTACGACTTCCCTGAAGAATGCACTGTCGGTGTCCGGTGTGACGATTGTCACCAGCGTCAGTCTAGAACCGACAACAGTTGCACCGTATCGCTCGAATTTGAACTGAGCATCCTGAGTGTACGGATCGCTGGTTACTTCGACCGAGAAGACGCGGACTGGAGACGGTTGGTAGAGAATAGTGAGTGGACCTTCTACCGAACCTGGTATCTGGTAGCCGTGCTCGTCCCAAGCGGTTTCCATGTCAGCGTCTCGTACGATCAGAATTTCGCCCTCTTTGGCTGGTACCGATGCACGCGCATCCGGCCAGTCAACGAAGTCGGTGCAGTCGGCTCCAGTGATGGCAACGCGCATATTCAACCATCGGGTAGCCCATCGGTCGAGAAATTTTGTGATAGCAGGCCCGGGTGTCTGTGCAGTTATTAATACTGTATCGGATCCGCTAATCACAATATCCCCCACTTTGCGGTCGACCCGATATAATCGACCTGCGATCGCGGAATCTCAATACCTCCAGAAATTGAAAATATATGGGCACCTCGTCCTCCGCGCAGTGGAACAAGCCGGTCCCTTGCGACGGAAAACTTGATAGTATATTCGGATTTTTCCCTCATAAGTCCCAGTTTTTAAATGAATTTGGCCTAGACGAATCATCCGGGCTTAAATCAGTAAAGAAGGGTCCGGATCCATTCTTCGACGCGCCCGGCTTGATGTGGTATGGATTACTGCCACGTATAGCATTGTATCCAACCCTGTCAGTGTAATGATAGACAGTTACCTTATATGGTGCGAGGCCGAGAGGGTCGAGCCAGCCGAGGGGATTGGGGACGTAGGTGTGGGGGTCGGTGGAGTCGTAGCGGGTGGTTTCGGGGTCGTAGTAGCGGAAGTAGTTGTAGTGGGCGCCGGTTTCCCGGTCGTGGTACTGGCCGGGGAACCGCGGGGGGCAGTCGATGTCACCACCGTTGGTGGGTGCTGGGTTGGCGCCCCACAGGGTGGTCCGGGCGTGCCAGGCGAGCTCGCCGTCGGGGTCGACGAGGTCGGTGGGGGTGCCGACGAGGTCGGTGACGATGGCGTGGAACCGGACATCGAACCACGCCTGGTCGGCGCCGTCGCCGACGCTTCTGCCAGCATGATCACCGACAGCATGGCCGGTACCAGCGTGGGCTGAGTCAGCGTGGTCACCGGGGATCTGGTCGGCATGCCCGTCTGCGGTGTGGTCGGAGGTGGCGGCACCGTGTGTGGCGACATTGCCGGTGGCGATGTCGTTTCCGGCCTTCCCGTCTACAGCTGTGCCATCTGGAGCTGGAGCTGTGTTATCTGTGACCTTGATGGTTAGGTGACATCCGGACTGGATGAGGGGGCGGAAGCCGCCGGGTGCCCAATTCCAGGTGGTGACGCGGGCTGCTGGGTCGTCCCTGACCGTGCGGTGCTGTTCGGCGAGCACAACACCGTCCCAGACGAAGTCGACTCGCTCGGCCACACCACCGTCATTGCCGGCACCCGTGGCGCCACCGTCGTTGACAGTGTTATTGGCGGTGAGGTGCTGTTTGGCGATCCGCCGGCTGAACGGGTCGTACCGGTAACGCCAACGCTGGCCGTCCGGTGTGGTCACACCGGTCAGCCGGTCGTCGGCGTCCCAGGTGTACCGCCAGGTACGCGGCTTCGCCGACAGCCGCTTGTGCTGGCGCAGCGTCACCCGACCCTGACCGTCGTGTTCGTAACGGACACCGCCAGCGCGGCGGAGCAGCGTGCCGGCGTACTCCCGTCCGCCCTGCGCGGCGGTGTCCAGCCCGTCGCGGCCGTCGTGCCCGTCGTGTGGCGGGGGCAGCGGCCAGGACGCGTCGGTGATGTTCCCCGCCGTGTCGTAGGCGTAGCGCTCCTGCCAGTCGGTGCCGTGGACTGCATCTCGCGGCCGGCTTCGTCGCAGGTGAAACGCACGGTCTCACCGGCGCCGTTGGTGCGTTCGACGAGCTGGCCGGCCGCGTCATAACCGTAGGCCAGCACGCGTCCGTTGAAGTCGGTCTCTCGCACGAGGTTCCCGGCAGCGTTGTAGTCGTACCGTCAGACCAGCCGCAGCTCGGTGTCGTAGGCGAAGGCCAGCTGCGCCCCGTCCGGACCGGTCCGCGCGGCGGGAAGGTCGAAGTGCGTGGCCTCGGTGCGGGTCACCAGCCCGGCCGCGTCGACGTGCTCGACGAGGTTGCCCTCCCCGTCGTAGGTCCAGCGCTCGACGGCGCCGCCCGGCAGAGCGCGGGAAGCAATCTTGCCCTCGATCGTCCAGGTGAACCGGGTTACCCACCGATCGGGTCGGTCACGGCGACCACGCGACCGCAGGCGTCCCGCTTGTAGGAGGTGACCACGCCGAGCGGATCGGTCTCGGCAAGCTTACGCGCGTAACAGTCCCACTCGTAGGTGGTGACATGGTCGAGCGGATCGACCTGCCGCTGGAGCTGCATTGTGTCGTTGAAATGGTACTCGGTGGTGTGACCCAGCGAGTTGGTCTCCACCGTGACATAGCGGGCCGTGTCGTAGATGATCGCCCCGTCGAGGCAACCGGCGGAGCCCGCGGTGCACACCATCCGACCGGCGTCGTCGTAGGTGTAGACGTACTCGGTGCCGTTGCGATCCGCCCAGCAGATCATGTGCCTGTCGGAGTTGTAGTCGAACCGCGATGGCCGGCCCTAGGAGTTGACGACCTCAGCGAGCCGTCCGCGAGGTCCGCCGCGCTCAGGACGCCGCATGAAGGACGAAGAAAATTGATCAGCTGGAAGCCACATCTCCCGGGAACGAAGCGGATGTGCCACCGGTGTTTTCCTGAGTCAACGACCAGCCGCCGGAGCGCAGGAAGAACTCGAGCCCTTCGAGATCAACATCGGATAGACCATCCATACCGCGCCGGGCCGCTTGGAGGGACTCTGGGGTGCCGAGCCGAACAAGAGCCCCAATAACGAAGTACGCGAGCGACGCAGCATGAAAAATACGCAGGCTACGCATTTCGGGTGAACGCGCGAGAGATTCTAGGACACCAACGAGTTCCGGTTCTTTTTCCAATCTTCTCCCAAGAGCAATGATTGCGTTACCACGATCGATTACACCATGACCATCCGTGATAATAGCAAGGAGCTCGTCGGTCGACTTTCCGTCGAACTGAGGATTTTCGTCAAACATGTTTAAGCGCCTCCGTGGGGATCACCCAGATAGTGGCTCCGTTCTTCCTCCAGTGAATGTCGAAGGATATCGGCGGACTCGTAATCACCGATGGACTCTGCGTATTCAATCTCCACCGTGTATGCGCGTTCCTCCATCTCGTACGCGGCACGCGGATCGGACATGTGACCCTGGTATCCAAGCCAACCCGCGGCCTGGTCATCGCGCAAGTGCTGCATTTCGTGCCGAAGGGCTCCGATTGAACTGTCAGAATCAAGCATCAGCTGACCCGGACGGCCAGCGACAGTTTCTGGAGCATAGCACATAGCACCTTTACGGATTCGAACCTCCACTCCTGCATTGCGAGCCTCTTCGAGTGAGGTCTCCCATTCAACGGGATGGGTCTCACGTGCTGTCCCCCAACGCCTAAGCGGATCACGGTCCGCATGGCGAAAGGCCAGCAAAGTTGACGACGGACTGGCAAGACTATTCCGGACTTCGCGTGCCTGGCGGAGGGCTGTGCCGCGGAGGGTGCGCAGTCCGG
>NZ_CAAAFO010000034.1:0-512 GCF_900634715.1 Candidatus Protofrankia californiensis
CCTCCTGCAGCTCGACCGCCACACCAGCGTTGGTGCCTTCCCCAGTGGACACATGATCGCATGCGTAGTCAAGTCCGGCTCTCGGCGCTCCTGGACAAACGGCCACCGAACGGTGGCCGTTTGTCATCTTCCTCGCCCTACTCCGTCATCGTGGCCACGAGCAGCGGATCGCAGACCTCTCCCACGGCTGGCTACGGGGCGAGGAGGTTAACGCCGTCGTGGACGCGGAAGGCGGTGGCCGCGTCCACGACGGCATCGAGCACTCTGACGGCGACGGCAGGGCTCATCCGCTCCCGCACGTCTGACTCGGTCAGCCAGCACACCTCGCTACTCTCGGTGGTGGACCCAAGCGTGCCGGCCACCGGGTGACAGCGGAAGACCAGTGCCACGACACCGAGTGGCAGGTTTTTGTAGACGCCGGTCAGCCGGTCGATCTCGACGGTGACGCCGGTCTCCTCGAGCACCTCGCGGCGCAGACCCTCCTCGAAGGTCTCCGACAGCTCCAGCACACC
>NZ_CAAAFO010000034.1:811-6813 GCF_900634715.1 Candidatus Protofrankia californiensis
ACCCGGGGCTGCCACTGGCCGTTGTCCCGGCGGCGGATGGCGAGCACCAGGCCGTCCTGGTTCACCACGACACCGGCGACGCTCACCGAGTGCCGCGGCGGCTCGTCCAACGACTTCGTCACCGGAAGGTCACCACTGCGATCGACTTGTCGTCGTGACGCTTGAACCGCGGCAACTGGCCCTGCGGGTCCCCGTGCTCCTCCCAGCGATGCAGGTCCGCAAGCACCGCGGCCAACGCCGCCTCTGAAAGCCCGGCGAGGTCGCCGACGTCGATACCCAGATGCCGCATCGGATCGTCGGCGCCGTCGGTGAGGATGGCGCTCAACAACGGGCTGCGGCGCGACGCACTCGCCGGGCTTCGACGTCGCGACGTCGATCTCGACCACGGCACGATCCCGCCGACCGTGCCCCGGGTCGTCGTCGACAACAGGGCCGAGGACGGGGAGCAGAAGACCGACAACGCCTACCGCGGCCGCTGGTGCTCGACCCGGTGACCCTGCAGGCGCTCACCGAGTACATCGAACAGTAGGAGGACGACCGCGCCGAGTTCGGCTACGACAGCGATCTGCTCTTCTGCTGGCCGGACGGCCGATCCACCCGGACACGATCACCGACTGGTTCCAGCAGCACGCCAGGACAGCGGGACTACCGGTGATCCGACTCCACGACGTCCGGCACTCGTACGCCACCGCGGCGCCAGTTTCTCCGAAAGGGTGCTGGTCAACGTCGCGCAAGCCGCGCTCGGACACGAGCACGCGAGTACGACTCTGAACCGGTACACCCACCGGCCGAAGGACTACCACGATCGGCTTCGGGCGGCCCTGACCGACCCTGCTGACGATCCGCTGACTGACGACAGCCCGTGAAGATCGACGATCGGTCAAAGTGCCTGTGGAGACGAGGGGACTTGAACCCCTAACCCCTGCCTTGCAAAGTCGGTCCGGATCGTCCGCCGGTGTCCGGGCTCGTCCGTACAGTCGGCACGGCTTGGGCACCGACTCCGCGTCTGTACGTCGGCGTCCGCTGATGTCCGCCGGCTGGGCTACACACTTGGCTACAGACCCGACATGCCAACCTCTTGATCCGTAGCCCTCGGCGCACTGTCCACGAACGTCCACCGCCGTTCGTTGGTCCAGGTCACGGGCTCGGCGACGTCCACCAATGTCCACGGACGTCCGCCCCCGTCGCAGTACGACTGCAGTACGGCACTCTCCCGAGCGACGGTCACGGACTGTGCACGCCGCCATTCGATTTTCATCGGACCGTACTCGGGCTGCCCCGGCGTCAAACGGCCACTTGCGCAGTAGATACATGGCGGAGAGCGGTCGAAACACTGCTCATCCACTGCGGGAAGGCTCTGCTGATCTGGTTTGGTAATAGTAGTCACGACTGAATCAGCCTTAGCCATCTAATCAGATAGCGAAGCCGGTCTATCCGATCCTCTTCAATCGGGTCTGGACTAAAATGCATGATCTCATTTCTGACGTTTCGAAACTCTTCCAGGGTCTCAATAAAGATCTTCCTGTCAGCCTTCCAAGAGAGACGCTCCCAATTGGCTGGATTGCCTAGTAGGCGGACGTATTCTCCTACGGTCAAGTCGTCCGCAGATTGCACCGTACGAGTTCCATCCGCCTCGTTACGTATAAGTTTTAGCTCTTCGGGGGAGAAATGTAGATCAATGGCCCGGCGAAGCCTTCTTTCGATTTCTCCGACAAGGAAGAAGGGAGTTGCTAGAGTTGCAAACTCGGCACTTAGATCGGCGGTGGTAACGATACCGCTAATTGACTTGTCGAGATCGCGGACGAAGACGAAACCTGCCTCAATGATCCGTGGGATTAATGCCAGTAGATCGTCATCCAGTTCGACAACCTGTGCAGGAACGCATGCATCTGTCGCATGCTTGACATCGCGGACCATCTGTGCTTGGGCAATTGACTCCAAGCTCACAGCGCCCCGCAGATCCCTTTTTCCACTAGTGACTGCAAGTTGTGAATAATCTCCTTGCATCATCAAGGACTGCGCGGTCTGTATATCTGCGTCTGGCGGTACGGAGCAAATCTTTCCGCTGGATGATCGAAGGCTTCGGACCCGAAGAGCGACTTCCCGTAGATTTTGCTGACGCTCGCCCAAGGGCTGAACAGCCACTTTTTCCTGTGACTTTCCTACCGTCGAATCTTCTGTTTCGATCGTATTAGTCGGTATAAGGCGAACCTCTGTGTCGATCCACCCATCCGTAAACGGTGGATCGGTTATTAGGCCTTTTTCGTCGAGGTCGCCACTGATCTTTTCGACAATGGCGACCCCTCGGCGTTTTGCCCCCCACTTCCCAAGTAAATCCCGGATTGAAATCTGAACGAAGTTCGTGCGTCGCCGGCTGGCGGCGTCATCTAGAAAGGATTCGAGCTCTTGTTCCATCTCTCCCCGTCATTGGCTTTCCGTCGCCTAATTTCAATCGAGATCTTACCCCGTTGGCGGTGCAAGCACCGCGCTCTGGGTCCTCAGCTATCCCGTCTGTCGCCTAGTACGGCAGCCGCTGTTTTGTGATCAGTTGGGTTGGTGGTTATGGCGTCGGTAGTGGCTGGCTTTGGCTTTGGCGTTGGCCTGGTGCCGGCGCCGCCACCGTGACCAGCGCAGGACGTGGTCGAAGGACGCCGCGGGGCGTGTGAGGAGGGCGACGAACAGCCGCCGGATCTCGCCGACGGTCATGGGAAGCAGGTCGGCGTCGTCGTGGCTGTGCTGGTCACGCTGGTCGGCGGCGGTGACGGTGACGGTGACGGTCAAGAACGCGTGGGCGAGCATCGCGAGGATGGTCCAGCGCTGCCAGGAGGTCCAGGTGCGGACCTGGTGCTGATCCAGGGCGGTGAGTTCCTTGCAGGTCTGGATCGTTTCTTCCACCGTCCACCTGCGCTCGGCGACCCGCACCAGCACCGGCAGGGGGACGGGGTGGGATGCGTGGGCGCGGTAGAAGGCGTACTCGCCGGTGGCCTGGTTGCGGCGGATGAGCAGCCAGTGCCGTCCGGGTAGATCGCCGTCGACGGTGTCGATCAGCGCCCAGTCGTAGAAACGGTGGCCTTTGGAACCGGCACCGGCGGAGCGGGACTGCCAGGAGCTGGTGGGAAGGCGGACAGCGAGCTCGACGGCCTTGCGGACGCCGATGCCGGTGACGATCCGGTGGTCCTTCGCGACGGCGAGCACGTAGTCGATGCCGCGATGGGCCAGGTCGGCGCGTAGCGCCGGGTCGTTGCCGTAGACCTCGTCGGCGGTCACCCAGCCGGCGCTCACGCCGGCGTCCAGGGCCTGGGTGAGCATGCGCCGGGCCAGCGCCGGCTTCGTCGCGAACGTGACGTCGTCAGGGACCCCGGCTGCCGTGCACCGGTGCGGGTCACCGGTCCAGATCTTTGGCAGGTAGAGCGCGCGGTCGATGCATGCATGCCCGCGGTCGGTGGTGTAGGTCAGGTAGACCGCGACCTGCGCGTTCTCGATCCGTCCGGTGGTGCCGGTGTACTGGCGGCGCACCCCGACCGTGTGCACGCCCTTCTTGAGGTGTTGGGTCGGGGACGGGACGCCATGCGCCCTTTCAGGCGTCGGTTTTCCCGTCCCCGCCCCCCGAACCGGACGTGCCCGTTGGCCGAGCATCCGGCTCTCCACGTGATCCGATGGTCAAGCGAGGTATTCACTGACCTGGCCGACGAAGGCCACATCGTCGTGACTGGTCTGGCGGAAACGTGCTCCTTCCGGATCAACCTCGTCGATGTTGTAAGGCGTGCTGATCCGCGCTCCGCGGAAGCGGTAACGCTCGACCCGCATCTTCGCCGGGTTGTAGAGGACGAAACCGCCCTCGGTGATGCGATCCGCCCCGTAGTACTGATCTTTAATGTGTGGGGTCAATAAGCCTGGTGACGGCCACCCGTGAGGGCGGGTAGTCCGCTGGTACGAGGTACGCGACGGGTGGCGGGTTGACGCCCGCCGAGCAGGTGCAACGCGAGCAGGTCCGGCTGGCTGCGGCCGACCGGTTCGCCCAGGGCGCGAGCCAGGCGGAGGTGGCGCGGGAGTTCCGGGTGAGCCCGAGGACCGGCGCCCGGCCGGCGGACGGCTGAAGCGCCCACCTTCCACATCGGGGCGGTCGCTGTAGTCGGGGTCGGGGGATGAGGGTGGGGTTGAAGCCGGTGTCCAGCACTTCGATCATCCCCTCGGGGCCGCCCGTGGTGATCATGGACCAAACAGTGCCAACGGTACGACGGCAACGCCGTCACGCCTGCGGTAGGCATGCTCGCCTGCGTAGATGACGACGGCATCGATCAGGTCTTTTCCGATCCGGCCGCGAAGCCATTGGAGGTGCTTGGCGTCGGCATCCTCGACCCGGTCGGCCAGCTTGACCTCGATCCCAACTACTCGGCCGTCCGAATGCTGGACTATGAGATCCACTTCGTGGTCGTTGTTGCGGGTGCGTAGGTGTCCCACACGAGCCTCGGCGGCCTCGGCGTAGGTGTGGATGCTGAGCGCGGCAAGGTGCTCGAACAGTGCACCGAGGATCGTGCCCTCTGACAGGTCTGTGCTGCCCTGCTCGGCTCGCAGCAGTGCGGCGGCATCGAGTCCGAGCAGTCGTGCGGCCAGAGCAGGGTCGGCCAGATGGTGCTTGGGGGACTGGCCGAGCCGGTCCAAGTGGTTCCGGCTGGGGATCCACGGCGGTATCGCATCGAGCAACCACAATGAGGACAGAGCGTCGCGATAAGCGAGCGTCGTCTCCTTGGCAGGCTTGTTCGCCAGCCCAGCGGTGGCCGCGTCGAGGATCTTCGAATAGGCCATCGTTGTCGAGGTCGCGGCGGCGTAGGCGGCCAGCCAGGCACGCAGCACGGCCGGCCGGCGGACCGGGTAGCCCTGTTCGGGGAACTCCCGTTGTACGACGTTGTCCAGGTACGCGTCCAACTCCGCCCGACGCACGCGCGGGGGCAGACTGCGTATGGCGGGAAAGCCCGACGCCGTGATCTCCTCGACGTAGTCCGTCAGGCGGAGCGCGGTAGTCCCGCCGACATCCCGATTCCCGTCGAGGAGCGCGGCCAGGCTCATGGTCGGCGTCTCGATACCCCGCTCCGCGATACTCAACGGACGCATCCGCATCGGTACGATCCGCCCGGCGCCCGAGTGGACCACCGCCCCTCGCGGTGCAGAGCTACCGGCGACGATGAAGTGACCGGGCGGCGAGCCAGCGTCGACCGCATGGCGCACGTGGTCCCACATCTCGGGAAGGCGCTGCCACTCATCCACCAGCACCGGCCCGGGCAGACGGGTCAGAATCGACGGGTCAGCTGTCACGATCTCACGCTGAGCGGGAAGACTGAGGTCGATGACCGATGCGGCGCGCCGCATCGCGGTCGCGGTCTTGCCGACCCCCTTCGGCCCATGGATCGACAAGGCACGAAGATGCGGCTGAAGCTCGTCCAGCGTGTTGTCGATGATCCGACGCCGATAGTCGATCACACAACTACTCTACCAATTGCATGCCATCTAGTCTTCCGATAGCATGAATCATAGTCTGCCAATCGCATGATCGAACCTGACCCCCTGGCTCGACCGTGCCCGATCCCGTGCTGCCGGGCGTCCGATCAGGGACCTCGCCGAGCCGTGGTCAGGAGACGGCGCCCGGCCTCGCGACCGCATCTCGTCGAGTGCATCAGCCGCGCGGAACCGCACTGCCCCGAGGCAGTCCCAACCTATCCGTGACAGGAGCACCAAGGTGTCCGCCGGCTCGACGCCCCAGCAGCGCTGTGCCCGGGCCAGTCGCTCTCCCAGAGCGGGGCGACGCCAAGCCGCTCGCGCGGAGTAGAGGATCGAGCATGCGAATCCGTCGGATCGTCGACCTGTCGGTGCCACTGGACGAGAGCACCCAGGTCTACCCGGGTGATCCCGTCCCGCGGGTCCGACCGGCGGCCACGATCGAGACGGCCGGCTTCAACCTGCTCGACGTGCATCTCGGATCACAGACCGGGACGCACGTCGACGCG
>NZ_CAAAFO010000034.1:7399-10946 GCF_900634715.1 Candidatus Protofrankia californiensis
CGCGTCGACGAGCTCGACCTGCACCTGCTGGCCGGTCCCGGGGTCATCCTGGATGTGACCGGGCTGGCGCCCCGGGAGCGGATCACGTGGGACCACCTCACCGCCTCCGCATCCGCCGACCGCATCGGCCCCGGAATCGTCACGATCCTGCACACCGGCTGGTCTGCGTACTACGGAACGCCGAGATACTTCGATCATCCGTTCCTCGACGAGGACGCCGCAACGCGAATGGTCAATCTCGGGGTGCGGACGTTCCTGCTGGACGCCGCCAGCATCGACGAGACGCCCGCTGCCGATCATCCAGGGGAGGGCTTTCCGGTGCACCACGTCATCGCCCGCCACGGCGGGATCATCGGTGAGAACCTGTGCAACATCGAGGCGGTCGACTTCGACCCCTTCGTGACCGCGCTGCCGCTGCGTCTCACCGGGGCCGACGGAGCACCCGTCCGGGCCGTCGCCATGGACCTCGACCTCGGGTAGCGTGGCCGGATCCCGTCAGCGGAACATGTGTCGGGGCTGCATGCGGTCGCTGTCGGCGGCATCCATCGCCCAGAGGTCCAGCCGAAGACGATCGCGGGAAGGCGCGGGAAGTCCTGCCCGCATCGACGTGACTGGCGGGACACGCCCGCCCCAGCCTCAGCGCGGGGGAATCCGCTCCGGCTAAGAGCGTGTCTCACGTGGCCGTTCCGGGTACATAGCTGATCATGGATGTGATGGAGAGCGGTCTCGCTCTGAGTCTGGTCCCGGACGAGTTGTGGGAACTGGTCGAACCGCTGCTGCCCCGGTTCGAGACCCGCCGGCAGGGAGGCGGGACCGCCCCGGTCGAGGACCGGGCGGTGTTCACCGCGGTGGTGTACGTGCTGACCGCGGGATGCGCCTGGCGGCATCTACCGGGCGAGTTCGGGGTGTCGGTACCCACCGCCAACAGGCGCTTCCAGCAGTGGACCCGGGCGGGAGTCTGGCCCCGGCTGCACCGGGCGGTCCTCGACGCCCACGATGCGGCCGGGGATGTGGACTGGTCGTCGGCGATCGTGGACGCGGCCAGCCTGCGGGCGAAAAAAGGGGATCTTTGACCGGGCCGAACCCGGTCGACCGCGGCAAACCCGGCTCGAAGATCCATGTGCTGACCGACGGGGGCGGGCTGCCGCTGGTCGTGGGGGTCTCCGCGGCGAACCTGCACGACAGCCAGGGGTTCGTCCCGCTGGTCACCGGCATTCCCGCCGTGCGGTCGCGGCGGGGTCCGCGCCGCCGGCTGCCGGTGAAGGTGCGTGCGGACAAGGGCTACGACTATCCGGAGTTGCGCCGTTTCCTGCGTGACCGTGGTGTCGTTCCCCGTATCGCCAGGCGGGGGATCGAGGACGGTGAACGCCTCGGCCGGTACCGATGGAAGATCGAGAGAACGCTGGCGTGGCTGGATGGCTACCGTCGACTGACGGTCCGGTACGAACGGAACGGCCACAACTTCCTCGGTTTTCTCTCCCTTGCTGCCGCGCTCACCTGTTGGAAGAAACTCCCCATATGAGACACGCTCTAATCATGCACAAACTCGCGAACCTAACGCGCCTCAACAGGAATCACCCCGACCAGACAGATCCCGCGGGCCCGGGTCCGACGCCCGCCGCCCGCCGCCGGGGGCGCGGGGTCGCCCCCGGCCCCCCGGAAAAAATCGCGGCCGCCGGCGAAGCTGCCCCCGAAGGGCAGCGAGCGGGCGAAGCCGGCTCGTGGGGCGGGTGGGACTCGAACCCACGACCGACGGATTATGAGCTTTCGTGTACTTTGTTCACCTATGTCCGCTAACATCCATCGGCGTAGGTCACGGGTCTGGTCTTGTTCGTGGACGTTCGCCGAGGTCCTTGGTCATCGACCAGCTTGGCTGCCACCCTGGCTGCCGGTGGCACACAGCACCGGGGGCGGTGCCCTGCGCTTTCAATAATGGCAGCAGCAGCGCCGCGCGCAAAGCTTCCTTAGATTCTGCACCGGTCTGTCGGCGTCCAGGTTCGCTCGCGCAGTCGGCCTGACCTGGGCGCCGATTCCATCGGCGTCGGCCGCCGTCCGCGGACGTTCGCCGGCTCGGCTACACGTTTGACTACACCCCTCCGAGCGAAAGCAGCAGCTCGGACCATCCGATTAAACGGTTCAGTCTGGAGGGTGTTGCACGAACCGTATGGTGCAGTTGCCCCGTATCGTCCGGGACATCCGTCCTTGGATAATCGCCCGACGTGTCGTGTTTGTCTGTCGGTCGTTCAGCTGGGCGCTGTTTGGCGCGGGGATGGGAGTCTGTCACCTGGCGGATATTCCTGGATGTGTCCGCCAGTGGTACCCGGCGCGCAGCTCGGCCTTTTTCTCCCTGGTCGCGGGACAATAGCAATGTCAACGGTGAGTGGGGCTGCCGAAGGGGAGCGGGCATGGCGCAGAACTTCCGTCCGGTGCAGAGGTCTCAGCCTTTCCTGCTTCCCCAGGATATGCGGGAGTGGCTCCCCGCCGACCACTTCGCCAATTTCGTGATCGAACTTGTCGAGTCGCTGGACACCTCGGCGTTCGTGAATGCCTACCGGGCTGACGGCAAAGGCGGGGCAGCCTACCACCCGGTGATGATGGCGACCCTCCTCGTCTATGCCTACTGCGACGGGGAACGCTCCTCACGCCAGATCGAACAACGCTGCCAGACCGACATCACCTACCGCTACCTCACCGGCAACGCCGTTCCCGACCATGTCACGACCGCCCGGTTCCGTGACCGGTTCGAAACCGAGCTCGCCGACCTGTTCGTGCCCGTCCTCGGGATCTGCCTGAACGCCGGCCTCGGTGACCTCACCCTCACCGCGATCGACGGGACCAAGCTGCGCTGCCCGGCGTCACTACGCGCGAACCGGACCCTCGCGAGCATCGAGAAGGAACTCTCCACGCTCACCGACGAGATCGAGACCGAACTCGCGCGGATCGTCGCCGAAGTCCTCGCCGAGTCCCACCGCGCCGACCTCGACGACGACACCCTGCCGGGCATGCCCCCGTCCCCACCACGCCCGCCCGGCACCCTGCCACCGGTCAGTGGCCTACCCAAAGCCCTGCATGGCAAGGCAACCCGCCATGCGCGCCTCACCGCGGCCCGGCAGACCCTCGACGACGGCTGGACCGCCGAGCAGGCCGCCCACCAGGACGCGCTACGCGCACGCGGCGAAAGAATCCAGCAGACCGGGAAGGGGATCCGCGGTCGGAAACCGAAACCGCCGGAGCGCGACCCGAAATCCCGCGTCAACGTGACCGACCCGGAAAGCCGCGTCATGAAAAACGTCCACGGCGGCTACCTGCAGGGCTACAACGCGCAGAACAACGCAGCCCGTGACCAGCTCAGCCTGACCGCCGAGGTCGTCAACGACGAGAACGACTACGCCCAGCTGCGCCCGATGATGACAGCCACCGAGAACACCCTGACCGGCGCCGGCGCGACCGTCTTCCCACCCGTGGTGACGGCCGACGCCGGGTATCGCACCGCGGACGTCGTCGCCGCCCTCGACCCGGCCGGGCCGACCGTGCTTGTTGCCCGGCG
>NZ_CAAAFO010000035.1:0-2289 GCF_900634715.1 Candidatus Protofrankia californiensis
GACAGGGGTCATCCCGGACACCTGGCCGCCGGACCGGCTCCACCCATGCCAGGCGGGCTTCACCCTCCGGCCCCGGCGTGCCAAGACCGCCGGGGTGTCGGGACCGGACGTTCCGCACAGCAGCCGGCCGCGCTTCCTCACAACCCCCGAACACGCGAAAAACCACGATCACTCCACCTTCGGCCGTCTATCTATTGGTGGTTTGTCGTGATCGGCTGTTGGGTTGGTTTATGGGGTTAGGCACGCCCTTGACCGGCGGCTAGCATGCCGAGCAGTGCGTGGATGTCCGGTGACGACGCTAGAACGGCGAAAGTGTGCATGATGAACTAAATTGTACGCAATGGCGCCGGCCGGCTACGGACCTGGCGTAGTGCGATGGGCCCGGACATCATGGGTCGTTGTTGCGGAGCCGGCTCGGCCGGCGGTACCGCTGGGCCGCTCTGCCTGGCCTGGGTTCGGGAGAGCCGTCCCGCCACACAGGTGGACCGCTGTCGGGGGCGTAGTAGCAACGGCCCGAAGCTGAAGATGCCGCGAGTTGTTCGATCTTGTGGGTTGTCTCCCGGGCTCACTGGGATCGCCGTACTCCAAGATCGTGCAATAGGCAGATTGCGCGAGGCCGTTGGGTGATCGGGGAAGAGCGGGTCGACGTGCCAGAAGCAGCGGCGGAGCCATGGGTGCCGCGCATGTTCGGCGAGGTCCTCGACGCAGCGCACGAGTATCGGATCTGTCATGGAATGTCGGAAATCTTCGAGGATGAGGCGATGGAACTCGCACTGGAAGCGCAGCGCGAGGTACGCGCCGAAATGCGCGCCGAGGGCATCCTTTAGAACGTGATGGGTGCGTCTCGTCCGTGTGGTCATCGACCCGCATGTCGTGGTCTCGGCCTTGATCCGGCGAACGAGTAATCCCGGGGCCGTCCTTGACGCGATCAGCAGTGGGGGACTCGCTCCGGTCATCTCACCGATCATGCTGCGGAGCTGGACAGGACCACGTCCAAAACCAAGTTTCGTCGCTACTTCACTCTCGGGAGGCGTGGGCCGTTCGCTGGCTCCTTGAGACCCCGGGGCACTGGCACGCCGACCTGCCGGCAGACCGTGCCCCGATCGGACACGATCCGAACGACGACTACCTGGTCCCCCTGTACCGGAGTGCCCGCGCCGACTGGATGGTCAGCGGAGATCAGGACGTGATCGAGTATGCCGAGACACTGGGCATCGTTGTGGTGAACCCCAGGCAGGCGGCCGAGGAACTCGCCCGGCTTCGTGAGGATCTCCATGGCCTCACTGTCGAGATTCACGCCGGAACCGCCTACGTCGAACCGCTGCGCGCCCCTCTCCGCGAGCTCGGAGCGCGCCTGTCCGTCCCGCTCGGTCACCTGCGCCAAGGTGAGCAACTGGTGCGGTACGGAACGGCCCCGGTTGAGGGGCAATCGGCGGGCGCCGACGGTCAGCAGCTGCCTGTAGAGGTGGCTGCGCTGGTTACCGCTCTGACTGACATGGCCCGCCCACGTACCCCTGCCGCTTTCCTTGCTGGCGACCGACACGAGCTGAACCAGCCTGGGCTGTACACACCTGGTGGGTCGACAACGTGGGCGCGGCCGATCCGGCTGCGGGCCTCGGTGAACCCGTCGCGCCCGGCCTGATCTATGCCGGGCAGGCAAGGGCGGCCCGGTGGCCGAGCGGCCGGACGTCCACCAGCACGCTCTGGACCCGGACAGCCGGGATGAACCTGGGTGGGTGGGCTGAATTCTTGACCCTCCGACGTACCTTCGCCGCCGCACTGCGGTCCGTTCTCGACCTGGTGGAGGAGGATGACCCGCCGCTCGTCGAGTGGATCGGGAGCCACCTGCGGGTCATCGCAGTACCGGTCGCCAACGCGGACGAGCTGGGCTGGCTGGAGGACGCCGTTCTTGACGCGCTTGACCCGCGCCACTCAACCTTCACGGTCGGCCGCCGAACACGTTCCGTAAGCGGGTGCGAGGACTCCGCAGCTCCAGGACGACTGACGAGGAGCAGGCAGACGGCAACCCGGACACCGAGCGTCCGTGACCAATGTGTGACCAGCCGGCCGAGACGATCAGGAAGGGGAGCGATGACCGAGCGTCTGACCTGGCCCCTTCCTGGTCATGATGTGCGGGAGGGGGGACTTGAACCCCCACGCCCTAGGGCGGCAGATCCTAAGTCTGCTGCGTCTGCCATTCCGCCACTCCCGCGCACGTGCCGTCAGGTACCGCGTACCGCAAGGTACGTACTGCAGGTACCACGTACCGCAAGGTACAGAGTAGCGATT
>NZ_CAAAFO010000035.1:2699-3240 GCF_900634715.1 Candidatus Protofrankia californiensis
GGTGGCCACGGGTCGTCCAGCCGTCTGTATCAGCCCCGGGCCGAACGGACGCCCCTGGGGGACGGACGGGTACCGGAGGGACGGACAGGCCCTGGAGGAAGAGTGGGGTAGACCGGCCGGGGTCGGGTCCTGGGGACGGACAGATTCCGGAGGGAGTGCGAGTACGACCGACCGGGTTGGGCGCTGTCGCCGGTGACCGCGGTCCCGCCCGTAGATCGCGGTCCCGTTGACAGGCGCCCGGGGGACGACCGGAACCACCAAGGCCCGGACCGCCGTCGGATGCGCCGTGCGCCGCCTGCCAGCCTGCTCCCGGCGCACCCGAGGTTTCCCATATACAGGCTGCCGGACCCGCTGCTGCGTGTGAAGGGGCCTGTGGCACGTGCGCTATGTCACTTTGGCGACTGTTTCGGGGGCCGTTCTTCTACCTGGGGTTCGCGAAGATACCCGGGGTCGGCGAAGGCCGATCTGCCGAGCGTCGAACCGGTTGCGCTGCCAGGTTCGCGAAGGTGCCTGGGGTCGGCGAAGGCCGGCCGGTCGGCCG
>NZ_CAAAFO010000035.1:3579-20413 GCF_900634715.1 Candidatus Protofrankia californiensis
TCACGCAGCGAGCCGGTGAGCCGGCCGGCGGGGCCACCGCCTGGCCGCCTCACCGGCTGCCGGTCAGCCGGGGTCAGCCGGCCAGGCCGAGATCTCGGATGATTTTGGCGACGTGGCCGGTCGCCTTGACGTTGTAGAGCGCCTTCTCGATCTTCCCGTCGGGGTCCAGGACGAAGGTCGAGCGGATCACGCCCAGGGTCTTCTTGCCATAGAGCGTTTTCTCGCCGTACGCGCCGTAAGCGGCGAGCACGGCCCGCTCCGGGTCCGACAGCAACGGGAACGTCAGCTTCTCGTTGTCGCGGAACTTCGCGAGCTTCGCGGGCTTGTCGGGGGAGATCCCGAGCACGTCGATGCCGGCGTCGTCCAGCAGCGCGAGATTGTCCCGGAAGTCGCATGCCTGTTTGGTGCACCCGGGCGTGGAGGCGGCCGGGTAGAAGTACACGACGACCCGGCGTCCCCGGTAGGACGACAGCGACACCTCGTTGCCGTCGGCGTCGGGGAGGGTGAAGTCGGGGGCGGTGTCACCGGAGGTGAGACGGACAACAGCGGCGGTCTCGGTCATGGCCGGAAGGTAGCCGGACGCGTCCAGTGCCGCAAACCCCACCCCCTGGCGAACCATCCCTGCGATGCCTGTCCGTCAGGACGCGACTGTCATGCCATCCGGAGCCGACCGTCATGCGGCCTGACCGTGACCGTCATGCCGCCGTCCGGACGCGGCTGTCATGGCGGGCCGCTCAGCGGCTCGACGCCCGCCAGTGTGGCAACGCCTACGAACGCGGCCGGATCCACCTGGCCGGCGGCCCATCTGCGCAGCTCGTTTATGATCAGTGTGGCGAGATCGACGTCTGCTTCGGCGTCCGCGTCGGCGTACACTATCGGATCGATCACGACGTCCATGATGACCAGGAACGTCCGGCCGTCCCCGACGATCCGTCCGCATCCCACCGCCCGGCCCGGCTCGTCCGCTGCCTCCACGCACAGCCCGGCGAGGCTGCCGTCGATGGCGTCCTCCGCCGCCTCGGGACCGGGGTCGGGCAGGCCGCCGGCGGTACGCAGCCGGCGGAGCTCCGCCACCGTCGGCATCCGGTGGACGACGATGAAGCCACCCACCGACAGCGACAGGGAGCGTGCGGTGGAGCCGTTCGTGCCCGGCGGTCCCGCCGCCGACTCGACGAGTGCTGGATGGGTGGTCACCGGACCGGGCCGGACCCCGACCAGCAGGGTGTCGACCGCCGTGCGCCTGTGATCGTCGGTCCGCAGCGGGCTCAGGATGCGGCCGGCTCGGCTGATCCGCAGGGGCGGGCCGCCAGCCAGGTCCGTCAGCAGTTCGTCGGCGTCGAGCAGGAGTTCGGGGTCGGCCGGGCCGGCGGTCCCGGGTCGCAGGTTCGCGCGATCATGCCCGAGTACCAGCAGTGTCCCACCTGGGACGATCGCGTTGACCGCGCATCGCAGAACGTTCCGCCGCTGCCCGGCTGGCAGGTGCAGGTAGCAGATGGTGACCAGATCGTAGGACGCCGGTGCCGGCGTCCAGTCCATGACGTCGGCGTGTATCCAGTCGGGGGTCACGTCGAAGCGGCGGGAGAGTTCGCGCGCCTTGCGGATCGCGACCTGGGAGAAGTCCAGTCCGGTGACCCGCCAGCCCTGGGTGGCGAGCCAGACGGCGTTGCGGCCCTCCCCGCAGGCGAGGTCGAGAGCGCGCCCCGGGGTGAGACCGGCGAGGTGCTCGATCACGACCTGGTTCGGCTCGGCGGTCCACAGCAGGCCGGTGCCGGCATGCCGGCGGTCCCACTGTGTGGCATCCATAGTCGCTATCTCACCTCGCGCAGGCGTGCCATGCCGCATCATGACCCCGGACGGGACGACATCCACGGGCCCGCTCGGACAGATGGCCGCGGTTTGTCACCGCTTCGGGCTGTCGCTACTTCGGACTGTCGCTACTTCGCCCCGCCTGGAGCCTCAGCCCGTGCGGAACCCCGGCCTGTCCGGCTATGTGACTGCGCGATGTCGGTCACCCGCTGGGTGCCGGCGCGGGGGTACCGGCGGCATTGTTCACCGCGGCGGTGAAGCCCTGGGGCGTCAGGGACTGCGGGGCCAGCCGCCGGCCGTTGACGAACACGGTCGGTGTGCCTGTCACGCCGCGTTTGGACGCGTCGTCCTCGACCTTCGCGACGTAGCCGTTGTACGTGCCGTTGTTCACCGCGTCGGTGAATGCGGGGGACGTCAGACCCACCCTGGTACCGAATTCCGTCAGCGTGTTGTTCCGATATCCACTGGTCCGCTCGGGCGGCTGATTGGTGTAGAGAATGGCATGGTATTCCTTGAATTTTCCTTCCTGAGCGGCGGCGGCAGCGGCGTTCGCCGCCCGGACGGACTCCGGTCCGAGGAAGGACATCATGTGATAAACAGCTTTGATCCGTCCGTCATCGATCAGCTGCTGGACGCTCGGGCCGAGCGAGGTCTCGAGTTCCTCGCAGATCGGGCACTGGAAGTCCTCGTAGAAGTCCACGGTGACCGGGGCGTCCGCCTTCCCGACGACGATCCCGTTGTCGGTGCCGGTCGCGGTCACCGGCAGCACCACGGGGGTGGATCCCGTCCGGCTGCTCTGGACAGCGAAGCCGATCACCGCGGCCACCGCGAGCACGGCCACGACCACCGATCCGACGATGACCCGCTGTCGCCGCTGTGCGCGGGCGGCTTCGGCGGCTCGAGCCGCGGCCGCCTTCTCCCGCCGGACGTCGCCGCGCCGAACGTCCTCCCGCCGGGCGTCGTTTCCGGCGCGGCGGGTGTCGTCCTGGGCGCGGTCGGGTCCCTGCGGGGAGGAGCCGCGCGGATGGCGTGCCGACCGCGGCCCGGCCGGGTTCCCGTCCGGCCGGTTCTTCCTCGTCCTTCTGGACGCGGTGCTCATCAGCTCTCCCGAAGTCCTTCAGTAGCTCGGGGACGTGGGCCTTCGGCCGCGCGAGAAAGTCATGATCGCGCTGCCTCCGGCCCTTCAGCGGCCTGCGGATGTGGGCCTCGTTCGAGGAGGCGGTCGACGGTCAGCGCACCGGCTGGCAGGCGCACCAGCAGGGCGCTCGCGACGAGCAGCAGGCCGTCCCGGACGATTTCCCCGGTGTAATGGGTGGGTGCGCCGGCGGTGAGGTCCCCGCCGGAGGAGAAACAGCCGCAGTCGATGCGCAGGCCCCGCGCGGCCGCCGAGGCGATTGCCGTGATGTAGGCGGCGAGCAGCAGTGCGGAGACGGCAGCGCTCACCCGCACCGCCAGTCCGGCGAGCAGCAGCAGGCCGAGCGCGATTTCCACGAACGGGACGGCGTAGGCGACCGGGTGCACGAGCGGTTCGGGCAGGATGCGGAAGGCCCGGACCGAGCGCACCATCCCCTGCGGGTCGCCGATCTTGAAAAGGCCGGCGGCGAGCCAGAGTGCCGCCAGGCCGAGGCGGACGATGGTGGACAGGACCCGCCCCATCCGTGGGCCGGCCGGACCGACCCCGGTGATCATCCGCCCGGCGGCTCCGGCGGCTGTCCGCCCGGTGGTCCGGGTGACGCTCCGCCCGGCAGGGTGCCCATCTGCCGGGCCTTCCGGCCCGGCGCTTTCCGTCCGCCGACTTCTCGTTGCTTCGACGGTGTCCTGCCCGACCGCCGCCTGCTGATTCGTCATTGTTTCACGTTGTCTTTCCCGTGTTGACCAGGATGGGGAGGTCATGGGCGTAGTCGGCGACCTGGGTTCCCGCGAGGTAGACGACCCTGGCCTTGTCGTCCAAGGTGAAGGCCATGACCTGCGTGCCGTGCGTGACGGTGAAGATGCCGCTGGGCTGACGTACCGGATCTTCCATCGGGATGCCGAGCGCGTCCGCCTGCACGCGTACCTGTGCCAGGGTGCCTCGTACACCGATGAAGGACGAGTCGAACTGGTTCAACCAGCGATTCAGCACGTCGCCGGTGTCCCGCTCGGGATCGGTACTGACGAACACTGTGGCGATCTGTGACCGGACCGGCGCCGGTACCGTGTCGAGGGCCGCTGCGATGTCGGCCATCGTCGTCGGGCAGACGTCCGGGCAGTGAGTGTAGCCGAAGAACAGTAACGTGACCTTCCCGGCCGTCCGGGAGCGCAGGTCGAACGGGGCTCCGGCGGTGTCGATCAGGTTCAGCGCGGGTTTGTCGATCGGCTGCGCGAGCGCCGTGCCACGCAGTCTGCTGGACGACCCGGAGTCGTCCACGATCGTGACCACGGATCCGCCACCGGAGGAACAGCCGGCCACGATGAGCGCGAGCGCTACCAGCGGTACGGCGAGCAACCGGCAGCGGCGGGCGGATGGAAGACGGGCGGATGGAAGAGAACTCGGCATGGCTCCTCGAAGTGACCCGGAGACCGGGCCTGCGGGACCTGCCGGATCGGCTTCCGGACCCCCGGATGCGAAAAGAAGCATGATCGCACTGCTTTCGGCCTTCTGGCGGGCAGGTGGACTTAAGTGGACTGACGGATAAGCCCGGCTGCTCGGTTCCGCCCTCGGCCGCGTCGGGCGTCCCGGGCCGTGTGCCCGGCAGCGCCTGTCGGTGCAGTCTCCGAGCCGGAACGGGCGAACGGAACGAGATGGGCGAACAGAACATGTCGGTCGCGACCGCCCCTGGTCCGGATGTGATGGACAGTTCACCGGACCAGGGTAGACACGAGGTCTGCCCAGGCCTCGTCACGATCTCCGGCGGCGCGGGGACGGCAGCCCGGCGGGGGTGAGCTCTACCGCTCACCCGCCGTTTCGCCTCGCGCCTGTGCGGCCCTTCTGGCACGATTATCACCAGATCTTAGCGTTGATGTCGTGGCTCGTGGCTCGTGGCTGTTATGCGGTGTGATCCAAGTTATATCCGGGTGTATTCCGGTGGATGTTTTGGTATGCCTGGACGGCGGTCCTGGGATGCGGAGGAGGTCCCGACAGTGGCGTTCTGTTCGGATCGACGACAACGCTATTGACCACAACGCTGCGCTGCTGACGACAGCGTTGCCGGTCCGGCGAAGCCGACGTGGTACGTTCAGGAGGCGCCGGTGAAGATCCAGCAGATATGCCCTAGGCAGTCATCGCGCGGAGGAAAGGGCGACATCGGTGCCGCAGGACCCGGCTGCCATCCAGCAGCAGATCGAGAATACCCGCGCCGAGCTCGCGGTGACCTTGGATGCTATCGCTGAGCTCGTGAGCCCCAGGCGGGTCGCGGAGCGGACCGGCGAGCAGATCAGGGGCAGGGTTGCCGAACTGCGCCAGAAGGTGATCGCGGGCAGCTTCGGTGGTCCGGCTGCCCTTTCCGCGGACTCCGGCGCGGCCGGGAACGGGTTCGGTGGTCCGGCGGAGAGGCAGGAGCTGTCCGCGGGGTTCGACTCGGGTCTGGTTGTGCAACGTACCGTCCGGTGGGACCGCGTGGCTGCCGCCGGAGGCGGTGTGCTGGTGCTGCTTGTCGGCGTTCGCCGTCGGAGGCGTCGGCGGCGCAGGGGTGCCGCGTAAGCGCCGCGTAACGTCTGTGCGGGCCGGCTGATCTGCCGCATCCGCCGCTCGTCCCACGTGCAAGTTCCTACATTATCCGTGGCCTTTGTGCTGTCCGCATTCCCCGCTGCCCGCAGTTTCTGGTGCCCGCGGTTCCCGCTGCTCGCTGCCTGGTGCCCGCGGCCACCCGGCGTCCAGCGGCTGACGGACTGCCCGTCCGGCCCAGGGAACTTGGTCTTGATGCGTTCATAGACTTGACTTGTTCCAGATAGCGGCGGACTCTGATCCGTGTGCAAGGTGAGGATGCCGCCGGACAGCTGCGGTCAGTAGGGCTGCGGGTGACCGCACCACGTCTGGCGGTTCTCGCGTCCCTGGCCGAGGGCGCGCACCTGACCGTGGAGACGATCGCCCAGGGTGCACGTGCACGCCTTGGCTCGCTGTCGGTCCAGGCCGTGTACGACAACCTGGACGCACTCGCCGCCGTTGGGCTGGTGCGCCGGTTCGAACCCGCCGGCAGCCCGGCCCGGTTCGAGCTGCGGGTCGGTGACAACCATCACCACCTTGTCTGCCGGGTGTGCACGGCCGTCCACGACGTCGACTGCGTGATCGGTGCGCGGCCATGCCTGTCGCCGTCGGACGACCATGGCTTCGTCATCGACGAAGCCGAGGTGACCTTCTGGGGAATCTGCGCCGACTGCCGGGCCGACACCGACACCGATGTTGACGCCGATGCTGACGGTGGTGTTCGCGCCGGAGCTCAGCCGGACACGGCTGCCCCAGGCGCGCCGGACGTCCGCCGTTCGTCGACCCCTCAGCGAGCGGAGGCGGGTGGGCCCCCGGCATCCCGGCCTGGCGCAGGCGGCCCTTCGGGCGGCAGGGAAGCAACGACGACAGATGACAGGAGTGAGTTTCGATGACCGACTCTCGACCACCTGTAACCACCACCGACGCGGGCATCCCGGCGCCGAGCGACGAGCATTCACTGTCCGTCGGCCCGGACGGCCCTCTGCTGCTCCAGGATCACTACCTGATCCAGAAAATGGCCCAGTTCAACCGGGAACGGGTTCCCGAACGGGTTGTCCACGCAAAGGGCGGCGGCGCACACGGCTACTTCGAGGTGACCGCGGACGTCACCCCGTACACGAAGGCAGCCTTCCTGTCCGAGGTGGGTAAGCGCACCGACGTGTTCGTCCGGTTCTCCACTGTCGCGGGCGAACTCGGCAGTGCCGACACGGCCCGCGATCCACGCGGTTTCGCCGTCAAGTTCTACACCGAGGAAGGCAACTACGACCTGGTCGGCAACAATACGCCGATCTTCTTTATACGGGACCCGAGCAAGTTCTCCGACTTCATCCACTCCCAGAAGCGGCGGTCCGACACCCACCTGCGCGACAACAACATGCAGTGGGATTTCTGGACGTTGTCGCCCGAATCCGCCCACCAGGTGCTGGTCCTGATGAGTGACCGCGGGACGCCGCGTACCTGGCGACACATGAACGGTTACGGCAGCCACACGTTCATGTGGGTGAACGAGGCGCACGAGCGATTCTGGGTGAAATACCACTTCAAGACCGAGCAGGGCATCGACAACTTCACCGACGCCGAGGCGAAGGCGGTCGCGTCCGTGGATCCGGACTTCCACATCCGGGACCTTTCGTCGTCTATAGGGAAGGGCGACTATCCGGCTTGGCGGCTGGAGGTACAGATCATGCCGTTTGCGGATGCCGCCACCTACCGGTTCAACCCGTTCGACCTGACCAAGGTCTGGCCGCACGGGGACTACCCGACGATCACGATCGGGCGCATGGTCCTCAACCGCAATCCCGAGGATTACTTCGCCGAGGTCGAACAGGCGTCGTTCGAGCCCGCGAACCTGGTGCCCGGGATCGGCCCGAGCCCGGACAAGATGCTGCTCGGCCGGCTGTTCTCCTACCCGGACACGCACCGCTACCGGATCGGCCCGAACTACCTGCAGCTACCGATCAATCGCCCGAAGGCGCCGGTCAACTCCTACAACAAGGACGGCGCGATGCGCTACGAGCCGTCCCGTGACCCGGTGTACGCGCCGAACAGCTACGGCGGCCCCAGGGCCGACACGGCCCGTTACGGCGAGGACGCGGTCTGGACGGCCGACGGCGACTTCGTCCGTGCGGCGTACACGCTGCGCCGCGACGACGACGACTTCGGCCAGGCCGGGACGCTGTACCGCGACGTGCTGTCCGACACCGACCGGGAGCATCTGGTCTCGAACATCGTCGGCCACGCCTCCCAGGACGTTGCCGCGGACGTCCAGCGCCGGGTGGTCGAGTACTGGCGTCAGGTCGACCCGGACCTCGGCGCCCGGGTCGCCAAGGGATTGGGCGTCGGCTGACCCGTAACGCCCCGGAGGCCTGGGCCTACCCTGCCGGCCAGGCCTCCGGACCTCCCAGATCGGTTTCCGGACCGACCGCTGGCCTCGGTTCGCCCAGAGCTTCCGGTCTATTCCCGGTCACAGGACGCTGCGGCGGCGTAGGACGGTCAGGGCGACCACTCCGGGTAGTACCGGTAGCCAGTAGCTGATCAGGCGGTATACCAGGACGGCCGCGAACATGGACACGGCCTCGCCGCCGGCGGCGGTGAGGCCGAGGGCGAGGGCGGGTTCGAGCGCCCCGACGTTGCCCGCGGTAGGCACCGCCCCGGCCACTGCCGCGCCTATCAGATAGATGGCCGCCACTGACAGCAGCGATTCGGAACCGCCGAACGCCCAGACGCACGTGGCCAATGCCACGATCTGTGTGACCTTGGTGGCCGCGGCGGACAGAAGCAGGACGGCGGTACGCCGTGGGGAGCGCGCGAGCAGCACCAGATGCCTGCCCGCGCCGTGCAACGCCGGTCCAAGCCGGCCGTGGACGCGGGGGTGCAGGCCGACCGCGGCGCACACGAGCAGGCACAGCACGGCGCATCCGAGGACCGGGCCGGATCCGATGTTTGTCGTGATCGACTCAATGGGTGCGGTCACCGCGTCCCCGGCGCCCGAACCGCCGACCAGCCCGGCGGCTAGTACGATCCCGCCCACATGGACCAGGGCAAACGCGATCTTGACTGCGGCCACGGCGCTCAGACAGGCCGAACAGGTGAGCTTCTGACGTTCCAGGTAGCGGATGTTCACGGCGATCGCGCCGAGGCCCGCCGGCAGCACCCGGTTGGCCGCCGCCGCGGCCAGTTGTACTGCCACCGCTGTTCGTAACTGCAGGGGCAGTCCGCTGGCCGCCCGCAAAGCCAGGCCGTTGGCCAGGAAGAAGCAGGCTGAGGCGATCCCGCACGCTACAAGCCACGGCCAGGCCGGTACGGGGACGCTGGACAGCTTTGCCCCGACCTCCGTCCGGAACCTTGTGACAAGCATGACGATCATCGGGACGGCGAAGGCGAACGCGACCAGCGTGCAGGGACGGCGTAGCCAGCTTGCCCGGATACGAGGGTGCAGTGCCTCAGGCAGCGCGAGCGAACCCACCGTCTGCTCACCGGGCAGGTCTCGCACCAGCGGATGCGCGACCTGCTGGAGCGGGATGACAGTCGGTCGCGCAGCGGCCGCGGCGGCGCCGGCTGCCGCTCTCACGGGGGCTGCTGTTTCGGTGGCTGCCCACCTGGGCGTCATGGCGCCAACAGTAGATCGGGATTCATAACGGATGCTGAACAACGTACATCCTGTGGCGGGATCTTCTTCTCCGCGTCCCGGTGGACAGGATGACGCCGATCAGTTAAGAGGCCAAAGGCGGTACGATCATGCGCTTTCCGCGTCCGGGAGGCCCAGGTCCCAGGCTGCCAAGAGCTCGCTTCGTGCCGGTACGGAACAGAATCGGTGGCGCTCGACTTGCAGACAGGGGCGTGTCACCTCGCCTGAAAATGATGTGCACCGGTAACCCGACGCCGGGCGACCGAACCCCGGCAAGGACTTCGGCATCCGAGAAAGGCTGGACCGTGACAGATCTGCACGACCTACCAGTAACCACTCTTGTCGGCGAGAAGACGACCTTTGGCGCACTGGCGGACGGGCGTGCCGCGCTCGTCGTCAACGTGGCGAGCCGCTGCGGGCTCACCCCGCAGTACACCGGCCTCGAGAAACTGCACGGGGAACTGTCCGGTCGGGGATTTACCGTGATCGGCTTTCCGTGCAACCAGTTCGGCGGGCAGGAGCCGGGCACCGCGGAGGAGATCGCGACCTTCTGCTCGTCGACCTACGGGGTGACGTTCCCGCTGAGTGCGAAGATCGAGGTCAACGGTGCCGGTCGCGACCCGGTATATACCGAACTGACCCAGACCGCCGACGCGGCAGGCAAGGCCGGCGACATCACGTGGAATTTCGAGAAGTTCCTGGTCGCGCCGGACGGCCGGGTCGTCGCCCGGTTCGGCCCGCGGACGGACCCCCATGACGCGGCGCTGCTCGGCGCGATCGAGCAGGTCCTTTCCGCCTGATCCTGGGTGTCGGGGCGGTTTCCCGGTTGGTATGGCCGAAGGCAGCGCGATCATGTTTTTCGCGCTGCCGGAGGCATGGGTTCTCGGGGTGGTATGGCCGAAGGCAGCGCGATCATGTTTTTCGCGCCGCCGTCGGCCTGTTCTGTCGCCGGGTGTTCTCAGGGCCAGGTTTAGATCTTCAATTCGGTTTGACCGCCCGGGGGAGGCCGTCCGGGCCGTACCAGGACGGCCGGTGGGTGCGCAGCCAGCTCAGGATGGCCGTCCGCAGGTGTGCCGGTCGGAACTCGAAGGTGTCGAGAGCGGCCACTGAGACGGATCCGATGTCGATCGCCTCCTCCCGGCTGCCGATCTGTGCGAACGGTGGCAGCGTGGCGGCGAACACGACGTTCAGCTCGTGCCAGCTCTGACCGGCTTCGACGTATGAGTGCTCCACGCATCCCACGAAGTCGAGGGCGTGGGTCGCGAGCCCGGCCTCCTCCCGGATCTTGCGGCGCAGCGCTCCCTCCACGCTCTCGCCGGGCTCCACGTTCCCGCCCGGCAGGAAGAACCATGAATGCCCGCGCCGGTTGGCGACAAGCACACGCTCGCCGGACGTGAAGAGCATGCGGGCGCTCAGTACCGATCTGATGCTCTGGGCGGGATTATCCCGGTTGTTCGGGTCGATGACTGTCGGGTGCACGTCGACCGTCGGGCCAGGGGGTCGGGAGGCTCCGCCGTCGGGATGCGGAAACGGGTGGGCTGCCTGGGGAGATGTCGCGTCGTCCTTCTCGAACATGATTTCCCTCGCGGGTAGGTGGCTGGCTCGACCACGTTCGGCTGGTTCGGCTGTGCTGGCGGTGGGCGTCGGCGTTTTCGAGGTGTCCGCGGTCGGTTCCTGGCAGAATCTGTCAGTTCCTGGATCGGCTCCTGGATCGACCTGGCTGTCAGTTCCCGGAGCGACCCGGCGGCCTATTCGTGGGTGCTTCTGACCCGCTGCACCGTCTGCACCGCCAGCGAGGACGGGTCGAGCCCGAGGACGTCCAGCGCTTCCTGGACGACGGCCCGCTCGTCGGGGTCGAACGTGCCGTCCGAGCGTCCGATCACCGCACCGAACTGCACGACCGACCGGGCTCGCACCCTGTTTCCCCGTACCTTGGCGATCTCGCGCAGTGCCCTGGCCCGGCCAGTGGCGGGGTCCGCGCGCAGCGCTGCCACATGGGCGTCGAACAGCCGGACAAGATCGTTGGGTGGGAATGCGCTCAGGGTCCTGTCCGTGGCGACGATGTGCGCCATGGCGTCCCGCTCCCGTGCGTCGATTGTGCCGTCGGCGGCGGCGACGAGCGCGCAGATGGCAACCGCGGCGTCCCGGAAGGCGGCGTCGTCGAGTTCGTGCCGCCGCGCGTGCAGCTGTGCCCGCAGCGAGTGCACGGACTGGCTCAGATGGTTCCACCACGGCTCGGGTTCGTGCACCGGCAGTCCCTGCCATACCGGCCAGCGGTCTTCCAACCAGCGGAGGACCGCGGTCGAGACGGCAGGGGGCGTCAACGACCGCTCGTTGAGATCTTCCAGGGCCAGCGGGACGAGCGGAGCACCCAGGTGGGTGGTCGGGACGTCGGCGCCGTCCGGGAGGTCGGCGGCGAACAGCGCGGTGATCGTGCGCTCCGTGGCCGGGCCGAGGTGCTCGACGCAGCCCACGAATTCGGGTGACGCGGCAGGGGAGCCGGTCAGGGTCCGGACGTACCGGGCCGCCGCCGTGCCGATCCCTTCGGCGGGTTCGACGGTTCCGCCGGGCAGGAGGTAGGCGGACACGGCGGGCCGGTACTGCGCAACCAGGTATCCGCCGGTGTCGAGCAGGATCTGGACGTTCAGCCGGACGTTCGTGGGAACGGGCATGTCGACCCCCCTGATGACGGTTTCGCGCTGTCAGCGGCGTTGCGTGTGAATTGTTGCTGACCCGACGCCATCATCCACCTGCCCAGGGTGCTTGCCCATCGGCCGCGGACCGCCGGTGAACGCAGCAGTGCGAGCGCTTCGGCCAAAAGGAGTTTCCAGCGCTGAGGGGGTTATTCAAAACTCCTCGATCAAGATCTATGGCAGCGTCCCGACCTGCAACGATGCATGATCTAGATCCTCTTGGTTGAGGGTCCTGAATCCGGATAAGCCGCCAAGAGCTACCGAGGATGGAACTGTCCGGTTCGCGACATCCGGGCCTATGCCTCGCTTCGTCGTCGTCGGCTGGCGCCCGACAGCCTCCGGCGCTTCCCTCCTACTGCCTCGCGATCAATCCACCCGGTCGCAGCCCTCTGATCGAACGCCCCGTAGAGCCACCGACGGGGAGTGGAGCCGCCGTCTCATCAGAAAGCACTCCGATGTGGGGTTACGAACCGGGGCAGTCTTCACGTGCCTGAACCGGACGCTTTCCAGAAGAGAGATTTTTTATCGAAAGAGGCGAAACGTTGTGGATCGCATGGCGTCCATGGGGACGCGGGGCCGTACCGGAGCGGCCAGTTCGAACCACACGTGTTTGCCGGGGCTGTCGTGGGCCGGTTTGTCCACCACGCCCCATTCGCTGGCGAGCGCCGCCACCAGATGCATCCCACGGCCTGACTCGTCGTCGTCGTGCGCGGGCCGCAGCACCGGGTGGGTCGTGCTCCCGTCGCCTACCGCAATCCGTACCCGGTCCTTCTGCGCGACGATCTGGACGTGCAGTGGATCGTTCGATCTTGTGTAGCGCACGGCGTTGGTGACGACCTCGCTGACCAGCAGGCGTGCGACCTCGGCGTCCTCCTCACGGCCCCAGGTGGAAAGCAGCTCGTTGACCAGGCGCCGTGCCCGCCCGGCGGCGCGGGCATTAGCAGGAAGATCGAAGCGTGCGGTAAGAGCTTCGGCCACGCCTCACCCTCCACGGGTAACCGCCGACGGCCACGCCGTCGAACATCGCCATGGGCCCGCCGCCGCCCCCGTCGTCGTCGCGTTCATGCCACATGCCGTCTGCATTCAAACCTTGCCGACGCGGATCTGTCACGGACCGTCGGGTTGCTCGGCAAAACCGGCCCGCCCCTGCGTGTGATCGGTTGCCGCGCACCCGGAGGGCCGGGAGGCCCACGTCCTGGGTCGCTGGAGGGCTGAAGGCGGCGTAATCATGCTTTTTTCGTGCCGCCGGCGGCTTCCTGTGATGTCAGATCACGTCGATGCCGTCGAGGATGTTGCCGTACCCAGGCCAGCGACTGCCCTCGCCGTCGCTGGCGGCATCCGGCCGGATTGCTGGGCGCGGCGCCGCTCGGCGCTCGGCCTCCGCGCGCCGGGCCTGCAGCTGCGCCCCGAGATCGGGGCTGCCGGGATGTGACGCTGTTACGTACGGTTGGCGCGGTGCATCCAGCGCCGGGTGAGTATCCGGATGCGGCCGGACTGACGTGCGGGTGGGCGGAATACCCATCGGTCCGGAGATCAAAGGTGCGGGGCGGGCCGCGGGGATGGCCGGCCCCTGCGGCGGATATGCCGGCGTCTGGCCGCCGTCCCCCGATATGGGCGGCCAGGGTTGTGGCTCGCGCACCGGCTGCCGGAACGGCACGGTGGGCCGCGGCTGCGCCGGGTGAGGGCCTGTTGCTGGCTGCTGCCCCGCCGGCTGCTGGCCCGCCGGCTGCGGCACGGAGGGTGGGGTGATTGGCGGTATCTGCCGTCTGGGCGGCATAGGTGCGGCAGCCCCCGGCTGGGGCGTCGGCGGCGCTATGCGATGCGCGCCAGTCGACAGCGAGGCGGTGGACGACGGGATCCATCCGCTGGGGTTGCTGGGGGTCGCCGAGACCGGGTAGGCGCCCGTACCCGGCCCTCCTGGCCCCCCGGCGGCTGCCGGAGCTGGGGACGCCATAGCGGGAAGCGGCCCGCTGACATGCGGGGCCGGGGAGAGCGGGGGGAGAGGCGGGGGCGCAGGGGTCACGGTGGCGTTGCCGGTTCCTACGGCGGTCCGCGCCGCGGTGGGAACCGGCGCGGACGGGGCCGTGCGCGCGGCGACGGTTACGGGTGCGGCGGTTACGGGTGCGCCGGCCAGGGTATGTCTTGCTATCGTCGCCGATGCCGGGGTGATGTCCGCGGCTGCTTGCGCATGCTGCTGCTTGCGGCCCAGGTCTGAAGCCGGCACTCTGTCGTCTGCCTGTGGCGTGCCGGTGACGACCACGACCGTCGGACACGGCCAGAGCCGGTCACAGCTCACGCACAGGTCGAACTCGTTCGGCTGGTGGAGGCCGAGGAGCGTGAGCAGGGATCCGATGTGTTCGATCATCTTCGGACCGGCCAGGACGGGGCCGTTTGAAATCATGTGAAGTTCCGAGCGCAACTGGTTGCAGTAGCGCTCGACCTCGTCCGTCCGCTGATCCTCCATCGAAGGCAGCATGCACCATCGCTTCGTGGGAAGTGTTACCGGTACCGTCCTTGACCGGTCGGTCTGGCCGTTATGCTACTTTTTGTAGCTATCTATGCTGTTCTTGTTATTGGCGGCTGGGTGACCGTAGCCCGGCGACGGCGTCGTCACACAGCTGCCGGTCGCATAACAGCTGGTCACACAGTGTTATACAGTTGACCATCGTGGTGTTCATCCCCGTTCGGGACGGACCTCGTCCGGACGGCGGACCTGGCGCATCAGGCCCTCCTGGAGACGGGCGAACTCCTCGATGTACGGACTGTCGACCTGGCCCGGAACGCCCGGGCCGTTACCGCCCGGTTCCTTGATGCCGCCCTGCCGGTCGAAGACCGGTTCGAACCCGGCGAACTGCCCGCCCGCCCCGCCGGGGCCGAGGCGTTCCCCCTGACCGTCGAAGGCCGGGTAGTGGGTGGCGACCGCGGTCGGTGCGGCGCCGCGTTCGCCCTGCCCGTCGTACCCGCCCGAGAACGAGGGCAGGTTCGGGGCGCCGCCCTGGCCGGGACGTTCGCCAGCGGCTTCGAACGCCGGGTAGTGGGTGCCGTTGCCGCCCGATCCGCGCTCGTCGGCAGGCGGGTCGTACCCGAATGACGAACCGTTGGGCGACGGTGCTGCGGCGACGGCCGGCATGCCTGAGCGGCCCGCCGATTCGCCGCCCAGCTCGGCTTCGCCCGGCCCGAAGACGTCCGCCGGCGGGTAGATCCGTGCCGACAGGCTGACCGACAGCGGGTCACTGCCGTATGTGATCACATCTACCTGGTCCTCCGGCCCGATGCCGCCGTTGCGGGCCAGATCGACGAACCGGAAAAGATCAGCCCAGCGTAGGCCGTCAAGGTCCACACTGATTCGCAAAGCCATCGTCGCGCCTCATCTCACGGTTCCAGCGTGCCGACCCACCGTTGCCTTCGGTACCGGAGCAGCCGGGCGATGTGAGGGGCCCGGCTGCGGCCCGGCGCCGGCTCACCGACCTGGCAACAGCGTGAGGCCGGCGATGGGCGGCAGCTTATACCCCGTTGGGGGTGCATTCCCCATCCGGGGAGGTTTGTGCGTTTGTACCGGGAATCCGCGGTCCGCCGGTTGTCGCGGGGTGTTGGTGAGCTGGGATGGACAGCTGTGGCGTCTGCCGTTGTAGGACGATGTTGCACATGCGGGTAGTGTCCGGCGTGTGAGTGTTGCTTCCGGCGGTGTCAACGGTATGGCTGGCGTTGGCGGCATGGCTGGTGTGGACATGCGTGCCGGATCGTTGCCGATCAGGCTTCTTCATGATCGTGTTCTTGTCGCCCCTCGCGAGGACTCGGCCGACCGGCGTTCGAAGGCCGGGATCGTCATTCCTGCCACAGCGCAGATGGGCAAGCGCCTGTCCTGGGCGGATGTGGTCGCGGTCGGTACGGCCGTGCGTACCATACAGGTGAGCGACCGGGTGCTCTACGATCCGGAGGAACGAGCCGAGGTCGAGCTGCACGGCGCGACCTACGTGCTCCTGCGTGAGCGGGATGTGCACGCGGTGGCTGCCGAACGTCTCGATGACGGTTTGACCGGCCTGTATCTGTAGGGGCCTGCCTGTTCGGCAACGGCCGAGGACGGGGGCGTCCGGTCGGCGGCCCGGGTCCGTGGGCGAGCCCGGGCACTGCGCGGCGATTCCGGTACGAACCGCCCCGACCCGGTAGCTTAATGATCATATGGCCTGGCCCAGCCAGGGCCGCACGATCGCCTGGCCCGGTCAAAGGATGCGCGATCGCCTGGCCCGGTCAAAGGATGCGCGATCATGGTTCTTCTCGCCCCGGGTTCCGCACCGGATCGGCGGAGATCGGCAGAGGCGATCCGGGACGTCCGTCAGGCCTGGGTTCCCGGGTTGCCCGGATCCGGCCGTGCCGGCGTTATCGGCCCATCTGCTCGGAATGCTGCCGCGGGGTGCTGGAATACCGCGGGAAGACGGATGTGTCGGGTCTGACACCGAGGCGAACACGTGATGTCTGGCCTGTTGCCGCGCGGGACCGTATTGTACGCGTCGGTCGGGGGAGATCCGTTGTCCTGTGTCGACCACGCGTGGATGCGGACAAACGTCGTCGGCTGTGCCCGCGCCAGAGTCGTTGCGTATTGTAGCCGCTCGATCCTGTTCGGGTATGGGTCTGAACGGGTACCGACATGCGGTCGTGCGTCGCGTCCTGCGCACACGGCTGATCAAAACCGTAATGAACGATTGGAACTGTAAGGAAGGAGACTCAATGGCTCGTGACTTCGACGCCCGGCGGGGCGCTGACGTCGAGGACGACGAACTCCAGGAGCAGAGTCTGGAGACGCTGAAGGCACAGCGTGCCGGGGCTGCCGCCGATCTCGGAGACGATGTTGATGCTCTCGAGGCCGAATTGGATCTTCCGGATGCCGAGGTGCGTGACGAGGAGCTGTCCCTGCGGGTGCTGCCGAGACAGGCTGACGAGTTCACCTGTACGAGCTGCTTCCTCGTCCACCACCGCAGTCAGCTTGCGGACGCTCATCGGGCGGTCTGCTCGGACTGCGCCGCCTAA
>NZ_CAAAFO010000035.1:21051-29480 GCF_900634715.1 Candidatus Protofrankia californiensis
TCCGGGAAATCCGGCCTCGGTCGCCGGTGGTGGGAGTTGGTACCGGAGGGCGCTGGTAGCCTCCGGAGCTCACCCGACATTTTCGATCTTCATACCTTCAGGGGTACGACGCCGTCGGGCACGTCGCAACCCGGCCGCGACTGATCCCTTTCCCGGGGGTTCGTGGTTGTTTGGTCATCGGTCTCGTCTTGCCCATAACCGCTTGTCGCGATACCACTACGTTGCGCGCCTGGTCGGTGGGGGGTTGTGACATGGTTGACGGTAAGTCGTCCGCGGCCGTTACTTTTTACCCGGATGAATCCGGCGCAAGAGTGCCCCTCGTTGTCTCGCGAACGAACGCGCCACCGCTGCCCGCCATCCACATCCCGCGAATCCGCCTCTGGGAGACCATCGACCGAGGTGTTCGTGGTGGAGTCACGGTGATCAATGGGCCGGCGGGGTCCGGCAAGACCGTCCTTGCCGCGTCCTGGGCTGCCGCCGCCCGCTGGCCGGGACCGATCGCATGGCTGTCGGTGGACGGCGAGGCAACCGCCGAGCTGTGGTTCCACCTGTTGTGCTCGCTGGAGCGCTGTGGTGCCATCCCGGCGGGAGCCGGCACAGCTCATTCCAGACCGGCTGTCAGCAGTCTGCTTGCCAGCGGATCGACCGGCACCGGATCGGTCGGCAGCGGATCGGTCGGCGGTGCGCTGCCGCTCATCGGCGATGGCGGGTCCGGATGGTTCTGGCGGGAGCTGGCCAACGCCCTCACCGAGTTGTCCGCACCAGTCGTACTGATCATTGACGATGTGCATCTGATCACGGATCCGGTCGTGGTCGCCGGGCTCGAGCTGCTGGCAGCTTGTACCGGGCCGACGTTGCGGCTCGTGCTCTGCTCGCGTTATCCGATCCTCGCGTTGCACCGGCTGCGCCTCGACGGCCGGTTGATCGAGATCGGCCCCGTCGACCTCGCCTTCACTGCCCAGGAGACGTCCGCGCTGTTGCAGGCCCATGGCGTCGATCTGTCCGACTCCGGTCGTGACCAGTTGCTGGAGCGGACCGAAGGCTGGGCTGCGGGCCTGCGGCTGTGGGCCGCGCGCGCGCCCCTCACCGATGGGGACCGCGCGCCTCTGGCCGGTGGGGACGCCGGGTATCCCGACCGCGCCGGCCGCGAAGTCGCCGAGTATCTCGGTGCGGAGGTCCTCGGGCGCCAGCCGTGGGCGGTCCGCCGCCTGCTGCTGCGCGCGAGCGTGCTCGACCGGCTGACCGGGCCACTGCTCGACGTCGTCGCCGCCGAACCCGGCGGGACGGCCGCGGCGCTCACCCCGGTCGCCGGATCCGCCGCGGGCGGGCGGGACACCCCGGTCATGGACGGGCGGATGCTGCTGGCGGACCTGGCCCGGACCAACTCGTTCGTGATCGGTGTCGACGGTGACGACACCTGGTACCGCTTCCACCGGCTCCTTGCCGAGACCCTGCACGCCGATCTCGTACGAGAGGCCCGGGAGGACGAACCCGAACTGCACCTGCGCGCCGCCATGTGGTTCGCCGACTACGGGGACCTGTCCGCCGCCGTGCGGCACGCCTGCCGCGCCGGAGACTGGCGTTATGCCGCCTGCCTGCTCGTCGAGAGCGGTCTCGGTGTGATCACAGGGCCGGGTGGCCCGGGCGCGGACGCCGATCAGGTGGGTGCGCTCGTGGACTCCTTCCCCGGCGGATCGGCTGGCCAGTCGGCCGAGTGTGCGCTCGTTGCGGCGGCTCGCTGCGTCCGGGCCGGTGACGCCGAGGCCGCGGCCGGCTGCCTGGAAGGCGCGCGGGCCGGGGTGGCCAACCTGCCGGCGAATCGCAGGCGTCTGGTGGCGACCGCCCTGGACTGCCTGGAGGTGCGGCGCGCCGAGCTTCAGGCGGACACCGACGGGATGCTCAACTACGCCCGCAGGCTGTTGCGTGCCGGTGAGCGTCCGCACGAGACGACCGAGTGCCGTGATCCTGGCGAGTGGAGGAGCTTGCCCGCAGTGCGGGCCGTCGCTCTTGCCGCCCGGGGGCGTGCCGAGCTGTGGCGGGGTCGTTTGGACAGCGCGTCCGAGACCCTGCGAACGGCGCTGCGCCTGGCCCGTGAGGCCGGCATGGACGACGTGGAGCTGTCCTGCCTGGGTGGCCTTGCGCTGCTCCATGCCTGGCGCGGACGGTTGCGCCATGCCCGGGCATGGGCCGGTGAAGCGGTGGACGCCGGCCGGAGCCGGTCGGTCGGCACCGGCGGTGACCGGTTCCGGCCGGGTGCGGTCACCGGGCTCGCCGACGCTCACCTTGCGATGGCCGTCGTCGCCTACCAGATCGACGAGTTTGCCACCGCCCGATGCCATGGCCAGGAGGCGGAAAGATATTGCGAGAAGTGGCCACAGCCGGTGACTGCCGAGCTTCTCGTCCTGCTCAACGCGGCCATCCTTGCACGTACGGGAGACGTTCGGGCCGCCCGGCGCCTGCTGGCCGCCCATCGTCCGGTCGGGCTGCCCGATATCTGTCTGCGCGCGCGGCTGTCGACCGAAGGCGATCTTCTTGTTGCGGCGGGTAACCCGGACGCGGCATTGACCTTGCTGCGGCATGGGACCGCCGAACACCGTCCCGACCCGGCCGAGGCGCTCACCCTGGTGCGCATCTACCTTGCCCGGGCGGACACGCCCGCAGCCACGGCGATGCTCGCTCCGCTGTTGCGGGCCGACGCCGGATTCGGAATCGGCAGCCTCACCGCCGCCTGCGTGCTGGACGCGGTGGTGGCCGACCGGATCGGGGACGTGGCGCGGGCGACCGCGTCTTTGGCCCGTGCGTTGGCGCTGGCCGAGGACGAAGGCTCACTGCGCCCGTTCGTGGACGCGGGGGACGTGATCACGAGACTGCTGCGGGCGCATCCCGGACTGCGGGCCGCCCACCCCGTGTTGGTGGACCGGTTGCTGCGCCGCGCCCGGGCGGGAGCCACCGAGTCCACGGCGGTGCCTGCGACCGGATCGTCGGGATCGCAGCCGTCTGCGCCACGGCCACCTGCGGCGCAGACGGCGGTGGCGCGCCCACGGCCACCTGCGTACCCGGTGATCGCAGGCCCCACCGGGAGGCCCGTGGTGCGCCCCACCGGGAGCACTCCGAGCGTTGGTCCGCCCCGCACGCAGTCAGCGGACGGGCAGGCCACGACAGTTCGCGGGATTCCACCGGCGGTTCCCGGTGACGCCTCCCACCCGGACGCGCTGGTCCAGCAGCGTGCCCCAGCCGGCCCGGCCAGTTCGGCCAGTTCGGCGGGGACCGCACCGGCGGGCTCTCCCCAGCCTGGATACGCGGCGGGGCCACCGGAGTCACTGACGGCCGCTGTCGAGCCCCTGAGCGGTCGGGAGCAGACGGTCCTGAGTTATCTGCCGACCATGCTCACCACAGCGGAGATCGCCAGCGAGATGTTCGTCTCGGTGAACACCGTGAAGACCCATCTCAAGAGCATCTACCGGAAGCTCGACGTGGCCCGCCGCCGGGACGCCGTGCACCGCGCCCGCGCACTCCACCTGCTGTGATCTCCTGATGGCCCGGGACTGAGGCCTTGCGGACCGCACCGGACCGGCTGCGCCGACCGGCGATACGCACGACCACGATTACCTGCGACGGCGAGAAGTTCCGGCCGTACCCGAGCAGAACACGCTGACCACCGTGGTTATCCGCACGTTTCCGGCCCGTCAATAACGTGCGGTTGGTCGTCAATAACGTACGGTTGGTGCCGCCGCCGTATCGGCGACGGTTTCACCGTGCCACACGCTATACCACATGCTATGAGCCGATCATGCTATGGGCCGATATGGTCCAATCCACCTTCCTCTCACCCCATGCGGAGGATGCGCTACGCGTGGTCACTGACGGATCTTTGTCCTCGCGGCGCTGGGCGACGGCATCCGATGGCAGGGTGAGCGATGTCGTCTGCGGCGTGGGACCGGCGGCCTCGACCGGTCCGGGGTACGCGGCCCGGGGGGTGACGCGATGGACCAGGTGCATGACCGGATGAAACTGCCGCTTTCCGGTGTGGAAGTCGAACTGGTGAGCTCGCCGGTGGGTCTTCTGCACTGGCGGCTGAGGTCTGCCGACGATTCCACCACGCGCCTTGACCAGCCGCTTGACCGGACACCGATTCTCGGCTGGCGGGAAGGCACCACGTCGGTGGACGGGCGGCATCCGCCGGTGCTCTTCACCGTCGTGTGGGGATCGCTGCTCGGCGGACGTGGACCCCTGCGGGTCGTACTGGTGCGCCGCCGCCGGTTCCGGGCTTCGCAACGACACAACCTGGACCCGATAACGCTCGGTGGAGCGTTCTGGATCGCCGAGGCCGAGGGCTCCTTCGACCAGTTGGTGGTGTCGGACGGGGCGGTCGTCGAGAGCCGTGACCTGCACGCCCGGGTCTGAGCCAGGGATTGTTCGGATGAACGTGGCCGGTGGTGCCCCGCTCATGCGCGCAACACGCGGTTCGGCCGCCTCGGGCGTCGGTGTGTCGGTTGTCAGGTGCGCTCACTCACATCCTCGTCCTGCCGGACCAGGCGGGTATGGCAGGACGATCCGTACCGAGGACGACCGGCTGCGGGAGTGTCGTGCGAACACCTTTGTCAAAGGTTCGTTAACGGCATCGGGCCGCGGGCGTCCAGGCGTCCTCAAAACGGTCAGCGTACCTTCCTTTCCGTGTATGGATAGCTGCGCTGTGTCCGCTCTCGGTTTCCTCCGTGGCGCCCGGACGGTGGGTCCCGCTGAACGGTTTTCCCGTGGAGCTAAAATTTCGGATACGCATCCGGTGGCACGGTGCCCGCGCCTACGGCGTGCCGGCCCGAGAAAGGAGCTGGCTCGGCACCCGCAATTGCCGATCTCGGTAAACCGGTGTCGATCGCCGTTGGTGTTCGTTGCGGACCACCGGCCAATGATCTGCTGGGAAATGATGTCGACCTTGAAACCTGTCGTGTTCGACCAGAAGTCCATTGTGAGTTTCATGGATTTTCGTTGCTCTTTTTACGACATTATTGTGAATATCATGTGTCGGTGTTGTGCCGTTGTGTACGGTCCGGCTCCCGCGGTCGTCAGGGGGCCGGAAGCAGCGCGATCGTGGTTGTGGTCGCCTGCCCGGAGGTCTGGAGGAACTGGTTGGCCGAAGAGCGCGCGATCGTGGTTGTGGTCGCGCGCTTGGAGGCCTGGAGGAACGCAGCTGGCCGCCCGGAGCGTCCCGGTCCGCAGCGCTGCCGACGCGCTGACGCGGCGGTGCAGGGTCAGGAGGGACCACCCATGAGCACCAGTAAGCACCGCAGCCCGCAGGCCCAGGTCCCCGGGTCGCTGGAGGGCCGGAGGCGCTGCGATGATGTTTCTTTCGCGGTGCCGGAGGCCCAGGTCCCCGGGTCATTGCGGGACCTCGTCGTTGCCATCACTCCCTTCACCGAGCCTGATGCGAGGCTGGTCGCCGCTGTGGTCCGAGCCGGCGGGCTCGGTGTTCTCGACCTGGGACGTGACGCCGCCGTTGCGCGCGTTGCGCTCGCGGACGCGGCTCGCTGGTCTCGAGGCGCGTTCGGGGTGCGGGTGCCCACCGGTTGCGCGACCAGGCCGTGGGAACTGCCGCCCGAGGTGGACACCGTCGTCCTCGCGGCCGGGCCGCCTGCCCCGGTCGGGCAGGCCGTACTGGCGGGAGAGACCGTGCCGGTCGGTGAGGCGGAGCCGGTCGGGGATGCCGGGCCGGCCCACGGGGGCTGGGATGTCGAGACCGCAGCCGCGACCGGGCGCCGGCGCGTCCTCGTCGAGGTCACCTCGGTTGCCCAGGCCCGGGCGGCGGTCGCGGCCGGTGCCGACGGTCTGATCGCCCGGGGAAGCGAGTCCGGCGGCCGGGTCGGCACCCTGACCACGTTCACCCTGCTCCAGCATCTGCTCGCAGCCGGTGACCTGGACCGGCCGGTGTGGGCCGCCGGTGGAGTGGGGCCGCACACCGCCGCGGCCGCTGTTGCCGCGGGGGCGGTCGGCGTCGTGCTGGACGTCCAGCTCGCACTTGTCCGGGAGATGGAGCTGCCGACCGAGGTCGCTGCCGCCATCCGGGGCATGGACGGCAGCGAGACCACGGTCCTGGCCGGGCATCGCGTGTATGTCCGGCCCGATCTGCCGGTTGCCCAGCTCGACGGCCAGCAGCTGGACGAGGATGCTGTCGCACACCGTCTCGGTGCCCGTGACCTGCGCGAACAGTTTCTGCCGGTCGGTCAGGACGGCGCCTTCGCGGCCCCTTTGGCCGACCGGCACATCACCGCCAGCGGCGTCGTCACGGCGATTCGGGACGCTGTCGAGGGCCAGCTTGCGGCCGCGGTTCGGCTTGCCCCGCTTGCCCCGGGCGCGTCCTTTGCCGCCGACCGGGGTCTGCGTTTCCCGGTCGCGCAGGGACCCATGACGCGGGTCAGTGACCGGGCCGAGTTCGCCAAGGCGGTGGCCGACGCCGGTGGCCTGCCGTTTCTCGCCCTGGCCCTGATGAGCGGCGACGAGGTCCGTACCCTGCTGGAACAGACGCGGGCCCTGCTCGGGGATGCCCCATGGGGCGTCGGGATCCTCGGCTTCGCCCCGCCGGAGATCCGTTCGGCTCAGATCGAGGCCATCAGCGAGGTCCGCCCGCCCTGCGCGCTGATCGCCGGCGGGCGCCCGTCCCAGTCGGCGTCCCTGGAGGCCACCGGCATCGACACCTTCCTGCACGTGCCCTCGCCGGGTCTGCTCGGCCGGTTCCTCGCCGCCGGTGCCCGCAAGTTCGTCTTCGAGGGACGTGAGTGCGGTGGCCATGTCGGCCCGCGCGCCAGCTTCCCGCTGTGGGAGGCCCAGATCGCCGGGCTGCTGGCGTATGGCGAACAGGTGTCCGTCGCCAGCGGTCGGTCCGCGGCCACGGTGTTCTTCGAGGGTCTGCACGTGTTGTTCGCCGGAGGTGTGCACGACGAACAGTCCGCGGTGATGGTCGCGGCGGCCGCGGCGCCCCTGGCCGAACGCGGTGCCCGCATCGGGGTGCTCATGGGCACCGCGTACCTGTTCACCGCCGAGGCGGTCACCTCCGGCGCGATCCTGCCCGGTTTTCAGCAGGTGGCGGTGGACTGCGACGACACCGTCCTGTTGGAAACCTCGCCGGGACACGCGACCCGCGCCGCCCGGTCGCCCTTTGTCGGCACTTTCGCCGAACGCAGGGCCGAACTGCTCGCCCGGGGGCTTGCTCCCGCGCAGGTGTGGGAGGAGCTGGAACGGCTCAACCTCGGCCGGCTGCGGATCGCGAGCAAGGGTCTGCGCCGCGACCGTGGTCGGCTGGTGACCGTCGACGAGGACACCCAGCGCAACGACGGCATGTTCATGATCGGCCAGGTGGCGGCGCTGCGATCGGAACCGACCACGGTGGACGCCCTGCACGCCCAGGTGAGCGAGGGTGCGACCCGGGCACTGGCCGCCCGGGCCGCCGCCCTCGGCATCGACACCGACGTCGCGGCCCACCCGACCCGGCCGGGCGCCACGACGCGACCGGGCGCCATGACACGCGAGCGCAACCGCGTCCGCGAGCAGGCCCGGCCGTTGGACGTGGCCGTCATCGGCATGGCTTGCGTGTTCCCGGGTGCCGCCGACACGGGCGAGTACTGGGCCAACGTGGTCGGAGGCGTGGACGCCGTCACCGAGGTGCCCCGCAGCCGCTGGGATCCCGACCTGTATTACGTCTCCGGCGCGGGTCCTGGGCAGATCGGGCGGCGGGTGCCGTCCAAGTGGGGCGGGTTTCTCTCCCCGGTCCCGTTCGACGCGTTGCGCTTCGGCATCCCGCCGAAGTCGTTGAGCAGCATAGAACCCGGGCAGCTGCTGGCCCTCGAGGTGACCGCGCGTGCCCTGCGCGACGCCGGCTACGACGACCGGCCGTTCGACCGGTTGCGCACGTCGGTGGTTTTCGGTGCCGAGTCCGGTGCGGATCTCGCCTCCGGCTACGGCTTCCGTTCGAGCTACCCGGCCTTCTTCGGGACGATCCCACCCGCCCTCGACGAACGCCTGCCCACACTGGGCGAGGATTCGTTCCCTGGTCTGCTCGCGAACGTCATCGCCGGCCGCATCGCCAACCGTCTCGATCTCGGTGGCGTCAACTACACGGTCGACGCGGCGTGCGCGTCCTCGCTGGCGGCGCTGGACACCGCATGCAAGGAGCTGGTCGGCGGCACCTCGGACCTCGTGCTCTGCGGGGGTGTGGACACCCACAACAGCATCCACGACTTCCTGCTGTTCGCCTCCGTCCACGCCCTGTCGCCAACCGGCCGGTCCCGCAGCTTCGACTCGGCCGCCGACGGCATCTGCCTGGGGGAGGGGGTGGCCGTTGTCGTTCTCAAGCGACTTGCCGACGCCGAACGCGACGGCGACCGCATCCATGCGGTGATCAAAGCTGTGGCCGGGTCGAGCGACGGACGGGCGCTGGG
>NZ_CAAAFO010000035.1:29651-30130 GCF_900634715.1 Candidatus Protofrankia californiensis
CCAGCGCCCGGCCGTGGGCGGCACCGGCGTCGCGGCGGCATGCCGGGGTGTCCGCGTTCGGGTTCGGCGGGACCAACTTCCACGTGGTGCTGTCCGCCTATGACGGTGCTCCCGAACCCGCCCACGGGTTGGACGCCTGGCCCGCGGAACTGTTCGTCGTCCGTGGCACCGACCAGGCAGCCGCCTGCCGCACCCTGGACAGGCTCGCCGAGCTGATCCGGGTCAACGACGGCGCCGGGCGTCCCTGGAAGCTGCGTGACCTGGCCGCGACAGTGGCGGCCAAGCGCGGCGGGCCCGTCCAGGTGGCGTTCGTCGCGACCAGCCTGGACGAGCTTGCCGACCTGGTGAAGCGGGCACGCGCGTTCGCCCACGACGCGAAGGCCGGGATCTTCGTCGCCGGCGGAGGCGGCCGCGCTGCGGAGGGCCGCGTCGGGGAAGGAGCCGCGGAAGGAGCCGCGGAAGGAAAGGTCGCCTTCCTG
>NZ_CAAAFO010000035.1:30512-32554 GCF_900634715.1 Candidatus Protofrankia californiensis
AGCCGTCGACGCCGCCGATCTGCTGCCGCTGAGCGAGGCGAGAGCGGTCGCCATCCTCGATGCCGCCAATGCTTTCTCCGCAACCGCCGACCCCGGGACGATGGCGGCGGTTGCTGCCCCGGCGCAGCGGGTTCGAGAAGCGCTGGGCGTGGGCTCGGCGGACCTGACCGATGTCGTGATCGCCAATCACAACGCACCGGAACAGACCGTGATCTCCGGTCCGACTCCCGCGGTGGACGCCGCGGCGCAGCTCCTGGCGGCCGAAGGCCTCACCATCAGGCGGATCCCTGTGGCATGCGCGTTCCACAGCCCGGTGGTCGCGGCCGCGGCCGGGATGTTCGCCGCCGACCTGGACAAGGTCACCGTTACGCCGCCGTCGGTCCCGGTCTGGTCGAACATGACCGCGCAGCCGTATCCGGACACCGCCGACGCGGTGCGGCAGACCCTCGCCGGCCAGGTCGCCCAGCCCGTCCGGTTCGTCGAACAGATCGAGGCGATGTACGCGGCCGGAGTACGGATCTTCGTGGAGGTCGGGCCGGGCCGGGTCCTCACCGGGCTCACCAGCAGGATCCTGCACGGTCGGCCGCATACGGCCGTCGCCACGGACGTCCCCGGTGACCATGGGCTCCGCCGGCTCCTGCTCGCGCTGGCGGAGCTGGCGGCCGCCGGCGTCACCGTGGACACCGCGCCGCTGTTCGCCGGGCGTGACGCACGGGCCGTTTCGGCCGTGAACTGCCCGCGCCGACCCGGCTGGCTCGTCGACGGCCATCTGGTGCGGACGTCCGACGGTCGTCACCTGCCCGGCGGGTTGGTGCCCGCGGACGAACTGACCCGCCTGCCGGCTCCCGAACCGCCGGCGCAGCCCGTGCAGACCGTGGTGGCGGGAGGAGGAACGGCGGTCGTCCCACCCCCCGCGGGGACCGCCGATGCCACTGTGATCGAGTTCCTGCGGGCAACCCGCGAGCTGGTCGCCGCGCAACGCGACGTCGTCCTGAACTACCTGGGCGTCCCGGACCGGGCGTCGGCTGTGTCCCCGGTCGATCCCGCGGCCCCGATGCTCCCCCCGGCCTCCCTGCCGTCGAGCACGCTCGGTCACGCCTCGTCACCGGCCCTGGCTGACCAAGCCCTGTTGTCGGCCACAGCCGACGACCATGCACCGCCGTCTGCCACGGCTGATCATGCCCTCCTGCCGGCCACGGCTGACCAGCTCCGGTCACCTGGCTGGACCGCCGGTCACGATGACGCCCGGGTCGCGGCGGCGTCGGCGCGGTCGGTATCCCGGGATCCGGACGTGCTGCTGGGCGCGGTGGTGGAGGTGATCGTGTCCGCGACGGGTTATCCGGCCGAGATGCTGGAAGCGGACCTGGATCTCGAGGCCGATCTGGGCATCGATTCGATCAAGCGGACTGAGATTCTGGGAGCGCTGGCGGAGCGGATCGGCCTGGGCGCCGCCGGAGAGCGAGGGGCCGGCTTTGCCGAAGGCGGCGGCCTGGTCGACGAGGTTGTCGAGGAACTCGCGGCCGTCAGGACCATCCGCGGGATCGTCGACTGGATCGTCACCCGTCCGGACGCGGGCCCCGCAACAGCCGCGGATTCTGTAACCGCCATGGACGCCGGGACCGGGCCGGCGGATCCGGCGAGTCCGTTTCGACGGTTCGTCGTCGAGGTCGTCCCGCTGCCGTCGCCGGGTACGCTCCCCGACCTGCTCACCAACGCCGGGCCTGGAGCCCACGCCGGGCCGGGACCGTTGACCGGAAGCCGGTTCGCCGTGGTCGAAGGCGGTCTGGGTATCGGTCTGGCACTGACGACCCTGCTGGAGCAGCAGGGCGCGTTCGTACGGATGTTCTCCGTGGACGACGACGCTCTCGCCGATCAGCTTGCCGGCGGTGTCGCAGCGGACGGCGTCTGGTGGGTGTCGCCCGTGGACCGGGACGCGCCACCGGTCCTGCCTGCCGCGTTCGGTCCGATCAAGGCCGCGGTCTCCGGTGGTACCCGGCGTCTGGTCATCGCGACCGGCAGCGGGGGCAGTTTCGGCCGCGCGG
>NZ_CAAAFO010000035.1:32931-36297 GCF_900634715.1 Candidatus Protofrankia californiensis
AGAGCTCGGCCGGGACTGCGTCGTCCTGCTCACCGGTGGAGCGCGCGGTATCACCGCCAGGGTCGCCCTCGGGCTTGCCCGCGCTACCGGTTGCGGGATCGAGCTGGTCGGCCGGACACCGTTGCCGGTTGCCGCCGAGGACCCGGCGACGGCCGCCGCGGTGGACGCGCCGGCGCTGCGCAGCGCCCTGATCGCCGCCGGCCTGCGCCGGCCCGCCGAGATCGAGGCCCGCGTCGCCCGGCTGCTCGCCGAGCGGGAGGTGCGGGCCACCATCGCGGCTTTGAGTGAGACCGCGTCCTTCGTCCGCTACCACGCCGTCGACGTACGGGACGCGGGCGCTCTGCGTGCGGTTGTCGCGACGATCTACGCCGAGCGCGGCCGGATCGACGGGGTCGTGCACGGTGCCGGTGTCTGCGAGGACAAACTGCTGCGGGACAAGACACCGGAGTCGTTCGAGCGGGTGTTCTCGACCAAGGTCGACGGCGCCCGGACGCTGGCCGGCGCGCTGCGGCCCGACCTCGGTTTCCTGGTGCTCTTCGGCAGCGTGTCCGGGGTGTTCGGCAACCGGGGCCAGGTCGACTACTCCGCCGCCAACGATGCGCTCGACACCTGCGCCCACGCCTGGGCGAGGCGTTTCCGCGGCCGTGTCGTGTCGCTCGACTGGGGCCCGTGGGGATCGTCCGATCCCGCAGGCAGGGGCGCGGGAGCAGGGGAGGGAACCGGCGGGGGGATGGTCTCCGCGGAGCTGGAACGTGCCTACGCCCAGCGGGGCATCGGGCTGATCGATCCGGACGCCGGGGTCGCCGCGGTCCTGCGTGAGCTCGCCGCTGCCGACGTGGACGACCCGCAGGTGGTCTACATGTGCGGCTCGCCGGATGCGTTCGATGCCCGGGCCTGACAGATCCCTGAACCCGGATTCAGGGATCGCGATCGTCGGGATGGCGGCGGTGTTCCCCGGCGCGGGCGACCTCGACACCTACTGGAACAACATCGTCACCGGGGTGGACGCCATCCGGGAGGTGTCGCCGCAGCGCTTCGACCCGGAGTTCTTCCACTCCGACTCCGAGCCCGGTTCCGGCGACGGTCCCACGGCGGCCGGCGACCGGATCCACTGCCGGCGCGGCGGTTTCGTCGAGGAGTTCGCGACCTTCGACCCGACCCGGTTCGGGATCGTGCCCCTGGCCGTGGACTGGGCCGAACCCGACCAGCTCATGGCCTTGCGGGTGGCGGCCGAGGCGATCGCGGACGCCGGCGGTGAGGACGCACTCGGTGATCGCGATCGGACCGGGGTGGTGCTGGGCCGTGGCGGCTACTTCGCGTCCGGGATGGCCCGGCTGGACCAGCGGGTCAAGGTCTCCACGCAACTGGTCACCAGCCTGTCCGAACTCGTCCCGACGCTCACGGCCGAGCAACTGGCCAGGGTGCATGCCGCGTTCACCGAAACGCTCGGTCCGCAACGTCCCGAGGCCGCGATCGGGCTGGTGCCCAACTTGGCCGCGTCCCGGATCGCCAACCGGCTCGACCTGCACGGCCCGGCCTACACCTTGGACGCGGCCTGCGCGTCGTCCCTGATCGCGGTCGAGACGGCCGTGCGCGAGCTCACCGGCGGCCGGGCGGACGCCATGATCGTCGGCGGCGTCCATCTGGTACAGGAGGTGACGTTCTGGAGTGTCTTCTCGCTGCTGCGGGCCCTGTCGCCGAGTTCGCGGATCCGTCCCTTCGACCGGCGGGCCGACGGCATCCTCATCGGTGAGGGTGTCGGCATGGTCGTCCTCAAGCGGCTGGCCGACGCCGAACGTGCCGGTGACCGGATATACGCGGTGATCCGCGGCTGCGGTTCGGCCAGTGACGGGCGGACGTCGACGTTGCTGGCGCCGGCATCCGACGGGCAGATGCTGGCTGTCGAGCGGGCCTGGGCCGACGCGGGGCTGGACCCGAAGGCACCCGGCGCGCTCGGTCTCGTCGAAGCCCACGGGACCGCGGCCCCGGCCGGGGACGCGGCTGAACTGGCCACCCTCCGGCGGGTCTTCGGCATGTCCGAGGGCGCGCGGCCGATCGGTGTCGGTTCCGTCAAGTCCATGATCGGGCATGCCATGCCCGCGGCGGGCGCCGCCGGGCTCATCAAGGTCGCACTGGCGTTGCATCATCGCACGCTGCCGCCGACACTGCACTGTGAGCAACCGCATCCGGCGTTTGCGGGCACGCGGTTGCGACCGGTACTAGAAGCCGGCGCCTGGGACGTCGACGACGGTTCGCCGCGCCGGGCCGGGGTGAACGCGTTCGGTTTCGGCGGGATCAACGCGCACGTGGTCGTCGAGGAGGCGCCGCAGCCGTCGAACGCCCCGTCGATCGCATTCCCGGTCCCGCCCGCGGAACTGTCCGCGGAACCGGGCGTCGAGCGGGTGCTGCTGCTCGCCGGGGCGAGCCCGGCGGAGATCGCCCGCGCGCTCGCCGTCCCCGACCGGGAACTGCTGGCGCGCGACGACGCCACCGCCCCACCGGACGGCGGACCCTACCGGCTTGCGATCGTCGCGCCGGACCGGCGCCGGCTGGCGCTCGCCCGGACGGTCGTCGCACGCGGCCGGCCCTGGCGCGGTCGCAACGACCTGTGGTTCACCGGGTCACCGCTGCTCGGCGGCACCGCCGGGCCGGGCCGGACGGCGTTCCTGTTCTGCGGACTGGAGGACAACTTCCACCCACGGGTGGACGACGTCAGCGCGTACTTCGCGCTGACGCGACCGAACGGTCCCTCCGCCGCAGGCGCGGGAACAGGCAGTGGCGATACGGGCAGTGGCAACACGGGCACCGGAGACACGAGGGTGCTCGGGGAGCACGGGGTCGCCAGCGTCGAGGTGGGACGCATACTCGACACGGCACTGCGCCGGATGGAGATCCTCCCCGACCTCGTCGGGGGCCACAGCATCGGTGAGTGGAATGCCATGATCTCTGCCGGGCTGATCGACGACGAGCACGCGGACAGGTTCATCAACTCGTTCGAACCGTACTCCCTCGAGGTGCCGGGGGTGGCTTTCGGCGCACTCGGATGCGGTGCGGACATGGCCGCCGCCACCATCGCGGAGCTCCCGGACGTCGTGGTCTCGCACGACAACTGCCCCCACCAGTCGATCATCTGCGGGGAGGAGTGCAGCGTCGAGACCGCCCTGCAACGGCTGCGCGGCCGGGGCGTGCTGGGCCGGATCCTGCCGTTCCGCTCCGGTTTCCACTCCCCGTTCCTCTCCCCGTTCCTGGCGAAGGTCCGAGCCGACGTGGCCAGTACCCCGATCCGCCCGCCGAACGTGCCGGTGTGGTCGGCGACGACGGCCGCACCCTACCCTGAAGATCACGAGGGGATCCGGGAGCTGGCGG
>NZ_CAAAFO010000035.1:36897-37651 GCF_900634715.1 Candidatus Protofrankia californiensis
CCGCCAGCTCACCGAGCGGCTGTACGCCGAAGGCGTGCGGGTCTTCGTCCAGGTGGGGGTGGGCAGTATTGCCGGCTTCGTCCAGGACACGCTGCCGGGCAGGGAGCACCTGACAGTCGTCACGAACACCCCGAAACGTCCGGGCCTGGACCAGTTGCGGCGGGTGGCGGCCGCGCTCTGGGCCGAAGGCGCCGCACCTCGTATGGACCTGCTGCCGTGCGCGAACCCTCCTGCGGCGGCACCGGTCCCGGTCTCCCGGCCGCAGCAGCCATCACCGTCGCTGCCGTCACCGTTGTCACCGCAGGCCGCCCGCGACAGCGCGGAAGCCGCCGTCGGCGAGCCGGAGTCCCCGCCGGCACACCGTGGCCGGCCGATGCTGCTCAACCTGGGGGCCCCGCTGGTCCGTCTCGGGGAGCGGGCCGCGTCGCTGATGCCGGCGGCCCCGGCTCCAGCTCCGGACTCGGACCCGCTGGTTGCCCACCTGCCCGCCCGTCCGCTCCCTTCCACAACGACCCGCAGACTTGGGCCTCCGGTATCGCAGGAAAAACGTGATCGCGCTGCCTTCGGCCCTCCAGCCGGCGGACACGACGTTGCCGGTCATCCGGTGCTCGCCGAGTTCGACGCGCTGGTCACCGAAACCAACGAGATGGTCTCGGCCGTCCTGTCGCAGTGGGCGGCCAGCGCACCTGCCACCGCCGGGACGCACACACCGGTCGCCGCACAGGCTCCACCCGCGCGTCCTGCCACTGGCTCT
>NZ_CAAAFO010000035.1:37971-39621 GCF_900634715.1 Candidatus Protofrankia californiensis
ACGTCCGGCTCCGCCGGCCGGGGCGCCGGCTGGGCCACCAGTCCCGCTGGCCGGCTCGCCGGTGCCGCCGGACGGGCGAAACGTCCGGCATGTTCGGCGCACATTGTCGATCGAGACGATGCCGTACATCATCGATCACTGCTTCTACCAGCAGCCGCCACGGTGGCCGCACCTCGCCGACAGGTTTCCGGTGGTCCCGATGACCGCCGTGCTGGAATTGATGATCGATCAGGCGCGGGCGGTCGTGCCCGGTCGCGTCGTTGTCGGTGTCACCGACGTCCGGGCCCTTCGCTGGCTGGCGATCGAACCGGCGGTCGAGGTGACCGTCACCGCGACCGTCCTGCCGGCCGCGGCCGGGCAGGACGCGGTACGGGTGAGTATCGACGGGTACGCGCACGGCACGGTCATCCTCGCCGACGCCTTTCCGGCGGGACCGGCGCCGTCGGACGAACCCCTGCCCGAGCTGCGCAACGAGGTGGTGGACGGGCAGTCGGTCTACCGCAGCGGACGGCTGTTCCACGGGCCCGGTTATCAGGGGCTGGTCACGGTCGGGCCGATTTCCCCCACGGGCGTCCACGGTGAGCTCGTCGTGACGGCCGCGCCCGGCGCGCTGCTCGACGCCGCGGGCCAGCTGTTCGGCTACTGGCCGAGGGACTACCTCGCCGCGGACTGGCTCCTGCTGCCCTCGGCCCTGCGAAACGTGCGGTTCTTCGGCCCGCACCCGGCCGTGGGGGAGCGGCTGACCTGCACGGTGTGGGTGCGTGACGTCCGGGACAGGGCTGTCACCGCCGATCTGGAGGTGCGCGCCGCGGACGGCACGGTGTGGGCGCGCATCGAGGGCTGGACCGACCGCCGTTTCTCCCAGGACGAGGTGATGTGGGCGATGTTGCTGCGACCGGCGCGCAACGCCATCGCCGAACGGGCCGGCGGCGGCTGGGTGTTCGCCCGGGAGCACTGGGCGGACACAGCCTCCCGCGAGCTGGTCGTGCGCTACCATCTCGACGCCGGCGAACGGGCCTTCCTGGCGGCGAAGAATCCGAAGGCCGCGCGGGAGTGGCTGCTCGGGCGGATCGCCGCGAAGGACGCCGTCCGCCACTGGTTGTGGGACGGTGGTGCCACCGACGTGTGGGGCATCGAGGTCGGCGTGTCCAACGAGGCGTCCGGGCGTCCGGTGATCGACAGGTTGCCGGGCCGCGACGGTGTGCCGGCGCTGCCCCCGCGGGTCTCCTTGGCGCACACGGCGTTCCTTGCGGTGGCGGTCGTGCATCCCGATGGTGATGTGGGTATCGATATCGAACGGGTGACACCACGTCCGGAGGGGGTGGAGGCAATGGCGCTCACCGGTGCCGAGCGCGCCCTTCTCACCGGCCTGGCCGGAGCCGACGCCGATCAGCGGGCACTGTGGTTCACCAGGTTCTGGACCGCCAAGGAGGCCGTGGCCAAGGCCGACGGCACCGGCCTGGTGGGCAAGCCGAAACGGTTCGTTGTCGAGGCGGTCACACCGGGTTATTTCCGGGTACGGGTGGATGGTCCGCAACCGCACGTCCGCTGGGTCGCGCACCAGTCGATCAATGCGCTGGGTGCGCCCTTGGACGACCGTGGGCATCCTCTGGACGACCATGGGGATGCGGTACGGGCAGGCGCGCAGGC
>NZ_CAAAFO010000035.1:39693-41184 GCF_900634715.1 Candidatus Protofrankia californiensis
CGACAGTCACCCGGCCGACAGTCACCCGGCCGACAGTCACCCGGTCGACGGCCGCACGGCCGGCAGCACACCTGTTGATCGTTACGCCGTCGACGGCAACGCCGTTGATCGTTACGTTGTGGCGTGGACCTCACCCGAGGTCGAACGGGCGGCGCGTGAGAATGAAGGAGCGTGGGCATGACGGCCGAGTACCTGGCAACCGGGTACCCGACGACCAGCCATCCGGGGGCATCCGACGCTGTCGTAGCCGGCGGGGTGGCATCCGGTGAGATAGGCGGGATAGACCAGGTAGCGACATGGGACGTCGAGCGGGCCGCGGTCGAGGAGCGGATCCTGCGCGAGGTTGTGGCGCTGCTGCACGACGTCATCGGCGAGGAGTACGTAATCGACCTTGAGATCGACCCGTCGACGTCGTTCAACACCGACCTGGAGCTGGAGAGCATCGAGTTCGTCACCCTTGCCGACCGGATGCGGCACCGTTACGGCGACACGGTCGACTTCGTCGGTTTCCTCGCCGACAAGAGCGTTGACGAAGTGATCAACATGCGGGTCGGTGAGGTCGTCTCCTTCATCGCCGACTGCCTGACACCGCCCCGGTCGTAGCGGTGGCCGACATTCTCGCCAACGGCGTCCGCCTGCACGTTCAGCGGCTGTCACCCAAAGGCGGCCCGAAACCCGAGTCGCCGGTTGTCGTCATGGTGCACGGCATGGTCATGGACAACATGTCCAGCTTCTACTTCTCGCTCGGGAACAGCCTCGCCCACGCCGGCGCCGACGTGATCTGCTACGACCTACGGGGCCACGGCCGCAGCGAACGGACGCCCGACGGCTACGCGATGGCGAACTCCATGGCGGATCTTTCGGCGATGCTCGACGCGCTCGGCGTCGACCGTCCCGTCCACCTGGTGGGCAACAGCTACGGGGCGACCATGGCCCTGTCCTACGCCCTGGAACACACCGGACGCGTGGCAAGCCTCACGGTGATCGAACCGCCCTTCCTCGTCGAGGGTCTCGGCGCGCAGATGGCCCGGTCGCTGGCGCAGGTCTCGGCGGGGCTCGGCGACGCCGAGGTCGAGCGGTGGCTGGAGCTGTCCGCCGGGCGGGCGGTCACCCGGATTGCCCGCAGCGCCCAGTCACTGCTGCAGGAGACCTCGATCGCCGAGGACATGCTCGCCACCGAGCCGTTCTCCCCCGAGCGGCTGGCCCGCCTGGACATTCCCGTGCTGGCGGTCTACGGAGCGAACTCCGACATCGCCGACCACGCCGAAGGGCTTGCCAGGCTCGTCCCGGACTGCACATTGATCATCCTGGAGCACCACACCCACGCGGTGCTGCGAGAGGCCACCGACTACCTGCGCATCCTCACCAGATGGTGGCTGTTCCAGCCCGATACCCCGGTACCGCCCTACTCCCGCACCGCGGGGCAGCAGTTCGACACCCCCGACTGGGTGACCCGGATGGTTCCGCCGCCGGACCTCAACCGTCCGGACA
>NZ_CAAAFO010000035.1:41774-43161 GCF_900634715.1 Candidatus Protofrankia californiensis
GCAATCCCAACCGTCCGGACAAGGATCCCAACCGTCCGGACAAGGATGTCGGCACCAGGGCATCCTCGTGAGCCGCTTCCTGTTCGTCGTCCCCCCACTGACCGGGCATGTCAACCCGGCGGTCGGGATCGCCGGCGAACTCGCCGAACGCGGTCACGAGGTCGCTGTCGCGGGCCACGCCGGCGTGGTCGGGCCGCTGCTGGCACCCGGTCTGACCCTGCTGCCGCTTGCCGGGACGCTCCGCGACTCCGATCAGGCTGCGGTTGAGGAGAAATCCAGAAAGCTGCGTGGCCCGGCATCCCTGAAGTTCCTGTGGAAGGACTTCCTCATCCCGCTGGCTGTCTCGATGGTCGACGAGGTCGAGGCGAAGGTCGACCAGTTCGCCCCGGACGTACTGGTCGTGGACCAGCAGGCGGTCGGAGCCGCGCTCGTGGCCCGCCGCCGCGCCCTGCCGTGGGTGACCCTTGCCACCACGTCCGCGGAACTGGATGATCCGTACCAACTCCTGCCCGGGGTCGGGCAGTGGGTGCTTGACACGTTGCGTGACTTCCAGTGTTCCCAGGGTGTGCCCGAACACGAAGCGCGCGTTGGTGACCTGCGGTTCTCCGACCAGCTGACCTTGGTGTGCTCGGTGCCCCGGATGCTGCGCACAGGAGGCTTTCCCGACCACTACGGCTTCGTCGGTGTGCCCCTCGGGCGGCGGCCCGCCGCGGCCTTCCCCTGGGACTGGTTGGATCCCGACCGCGAGCACGTGCTGGTTTCGCTGGGGACGGTGACCCGCGAGGTCGGCAGCCGGTTCCTGCAGGTCGCGGCCGACGCGCTCCAACCGCTCGGGCACCGGCTGCAGGCGATAGTCGTGGCGCCACCCGGAATCCTCGGCCCACGCGGCGCGGCTCCCGCGGCCGACGGTGGCCTGGCCGGCGCTGGTCCGGACGGTGCTGGCCAGGCTGGTGCTGGCCAGGCTGGTGCTGGCCAGGCTGGTGGTGACCTGGACGGCAGTGGCCCGGACGCCCGTGCCCATGACAAGGGCGCTGATGATCATATTCTCGTCCTGCCCCACGTCCCGCAGGTCGATCTCATGCCGCACCTGTCCGCGGTAGTGTCACACGGCGGGAACAACACGGTGTGCGAGGCGTTGGCGCACGGAGTCCCGCTGGTCGTGGCGCCGGTCCGGGACGACCAGCCCGTCATCGGGGAGCAGGTCGTGCGCGTCGGTGCGGGCCTGCGGGTCAGGTTCGGCCGGGTGAGTGCGCCCGCGCTGCGGGAGTCGATCGTCTCGGTGCTGGACGAGCCGTCCTTCCGCATAGCTGCGCGGCGACTGCGCGACGACTTCGCCGCGGCCGGGGGTGCCGCCGCCGCCGCGGACCGCCTGCTCGCAATGATCTAG
>NZ_CAAAFO010000035.1:43443-44555 GCF_900634715.1 Candidatus Protofrankia californiensis
GAGGGATCCAGTTGACGATGCTGTGGTGGCTGCCGGTCCTGATGTGTATCGGGATCGTCGCGAACGGGATACGGCTGCGCGGCCGGTTGCGCCGGCTCGACATGCTCCCCGCGAGCGGTCGCCCGGTCGATCCCCACCACGAGTTCCTGATCGCGCACGGCGTCAAGCTCGGTGCCGCCGCGCGCCGCGCCGCGAGCAACCATGCCAGCCGCGAACGGCTCGACGTGCTCGACCTCGTCCCAGCCGACCTTACCGTCGAACGCGCCCTCGACCTCGCCCGGATGGTCGACACCCGGACCTACCGGACCGACCGGCTTGCCCTCGGACGCGGAGCCTTCCAGGCGATCCTGGTGGACGCCGACCTGCTGCGCCGGACCGGAATCCACCAGCGGGAGGGATTCGATCCCGTCGAACTCGTCGACGTCACCGAACGGCTGAAAACCTATGCGACCACCAGCACGGGCCTTGCGGTCGTACGGGGGATGAAAGCCGCCCGGGACGATCCGGCCGCACGCGTGCGCGTACAGAAGCGAACGTACCGCGACAAGCCGGTGAACCTGCTCGCGCCGACAATGCGGGACATCGCCATGATGTGCGGCGGGTTCGTCAACCTGCGGTGGGCGCTGGTGGCCACCGTCCTTTTCTGGTTGCAACCGTTCTGCGTCTGCGTCGGCCGGGTGCCGCTGTATCCGGCCGATCTCGCCCGCAGTCCGGTCGTGCGGATTCTTGCCGCTGTGGACTTCGCCGTCTCCTCATCCCGTGTCCGGCGCCGGGAAGCGGTCGTGAAAAAGGCGTTGAAAGCGGCCGGGCTGCCCGTGGACGACGCGAAGGAGGAGGCCCGGATCGCGGCGGAAATGCGGCGCGAATCATATCGGCGCCGGCTGGCAGCGGGAGTCGACGTGTTGCTGGAATCCGTCCGGGAAACCTGCCCGTGGTGCGGCTCGCTCGAACTGGTCACCCGGTTGGAGTCGGCGGACCTGCGGCAGCGCAAGCCGGGCCGGTTCCGGCTGGACCGTTGCGACGACTGTGGTCACATATTCGCCAATCCCCGGCCGACGGCCGCCGGCACCGATTTCTACGGACGTGGCTGCTCGTACGTCCGTGACGGCTGC
>NZ_CAAAFO010000035.1:44642-52331 GCF_900634715.1 Candidatus Protofrankia californiensis
GCGGGCATACCGCGACCGCGCGCGGATGCTGCGACCTTTTATCCAGCCGCGGGCCTGGCTCGATGTGGGTACCGGAGCCGGCCGCTTCTGTGACGCCGCCCGGGACGTCTGGCCCACCACCGTGTTCGACGGGCTGGACGAGTCCGACGGTGTCGAGGAGGCCAGCCGCAGACGGTGGGTGGACGGTGGATACCGGGGTGTTCTCGCCGATTTCACCGACCGGCTGAGCGGCCGGTACGACGTCGTCAGCATGTTCCACCACCTGCAACATGTCCGTGATCCGTTGCTGGAACTCGACTTGGCGGCCGAGGTGCTCGTTCCCGGCGGCTATCTCCTGCTCGAGCTGCCGAATACCCGGTCTCCGGTCGCGCGTGCCCTCGGACCTTTCTGGGCCGGTTGGTGCGTTCCCCGGCATCTGTGCCTGCCGACCGTCGACAATCTCACCAGCGGGCTGACCGAACGCGGTCTGCGGCCGGTCGCGATACAGTTCGGCCGGGCGCACCGACCCGGCGACCTGACCGCCGCGGTGTTCCTGCTGGCGCAGTGGCTGGCGCCGGACCCGGGTCTGCCGTGGTTGTCCGCCGAACCCGGCGTCCGGCGGAGGTTGCGGCGTGGCGGTGCGCTTGTCGCGGTGACTCCCTTCCTGGCCGTCGCGGCTGCCGCGGATTTTGTGCTGCGGCCGGTGCTCCGTGGTGGGCACCGTGCCAACACCTTTCGGATTCTTGCCCGCAAGGAGTTCTGAGAGCCAGGCTGTGGACGGGCCGGGCATATAATCGTTCCGTTGGCGTCGAGGTATTTCGTCAGGTGGTCGTCGTGCTGTCCGGTCGAGTTCTGCCCGGGTCGCCCGTCCCGGGTGGTTCGTCGTAGCGCCAGTCGTGGACGAGTCCGATGACGAAGATTCCGACGAAGAGGATCAGCAATGGCAGCAGAATCATTCATGCTCCCAGGGGGGGTGGGGAAGTGAAGTGGGGATCGGCTCCGGTCACGGGGCGAACGCCGTCCCAGCCTGACTACCCGCTCCCGGATGCATCTCACCTGACGTTCGCGTGGAGTGACGCTGTGACACGTTCCGGCGTTGCGGACGGATGTTCCGCCGATTGGGTGGCGGGAGGATCCTGGTTGGGCGTACCGTCACATCCACCGTCAACGCGGGAGCTTCCGACGAAGGAGGCTGAGAGGGCGGCTGGGGTTGACCCACGGTGCCGCCGACCGCTGGAACCTGTCCGGATAATGCCGGCGTAGGGAGCCGTCACTGTGGTGCTGCCTGTTGACCGACCAGTCTCCGTGGCCACGCCCGTCAGCAGCGGGGCGTCCGTCACCGGAGGCGCCACTGGCACCGCGCGCGTGCCCGGTGGCTCACCCGCACCTGTCACCTCCGGCCCGCTGCCCGGCAGCCGCAAGACCTATCTGATCGGCTCCGCGAACGGCCTGCGGGTGCCCATGCGTGAGGTGGTGCTGTCCACGGGCGACAGCGTGATCCTGTATGACACCTCCGGGCCGTACACCGATGCCGAGCAGGTCACCGACGTGCGCCGGGGGCTGGCTCCGCTGCGGGACGCCTGGATCGCCGCTCGCGGTAACACCGAGGTCTACCAGGGCACCGCACCCGAGATCCGGCACGGGGAGGGGCTGCGCAAGCCTTCACCCAGACGGGCGCTGCCCGGCCGGGCCGTCACCCAGCTTGCCTACGCGCGCCGGGGCGAGGTCACCCCGGAGATGGAGTTCGTGGCGCTGCGCGAGGGCCTGCCGGTCGAGACCGTGCGGGCGGAGATCGCCGCTGGTCGCGCGGTGCTGCCCGCGAACGTCAACCACCCTGAGTCCGAGCCGATGGCGATCGGCCGCGCCCTCCTGGTGAAGATCAATGCGAACATCGGGAACTCGGCGGTGACCTCGTCCATCGAGGAGGAGGTGGACAAGATGGTGTGGGCGACCCGCTGGGGTGCCGACACCGTCATGGACCTGTCCACCGGGCGTGACATCCACACCACCCGGGAATGGATCATCCGGAACTCGCCGGTCCCGATCGGGACCGTACCGATCTACCAGGCGCTGGAGAAGGCCGGCGGCAAGGCCGAGGAACTGTCCTGGGAGGTCTACCGGGACACCGTCATCGAGCAGTGCGAGCAGGGTGTGGACTACATGACCGTCCATGCCGGGGTGCTGCTGCGCTACATCCCGCTGACCGCGCGGCGCAAGACCGGGATCGTCTCCCGCGGCGGGTCGATCCTGGCCGCGTGGTGCCTGGCCCACCACCAGGAGAACTTCCTCTACACGCACTTCGCCGAGCTGTGCGAGATCCTTCGCGCCTATGACGTGACCTTCTCACTGGGGGACGGGCTGCGTCCCGGCTCGATCGCCGACGCCAACGACGCCGCCCAGCTCGCGGAGCTGGCGACACTCGGGGAGCTCACGTCGGTGGCGTGGGAGCACGACGTCCAGGTCATGATCGAGGGCCCTGGGCACGTCCCGATGAACAAGATCAAAGAGAACGTGGACCTGCAGCGCGAGCTGTGCCACGACGCGCCCTTCTACACCCTCGGGCCGCTGACCACGGACATCGCCCCGGGCTACGACCACATCACGTCCGCGATCGGCGCCGCGATGATCGGCTGGTACGGCACGGCGATGCTCTGCTACGTCACACCCAAGGAGCACCTCGGGCTGCCCGACCGCGACGACGTCAAGGCCGGAGTGATCGCCTACAAGATCGCTGCGCACGCGGCGGACCTGGCCAAGGGGCATCCGGGCGCCCAGGCATGGGACGACGCCCTGTCCGACGCACGGTTCGACTTCCGGTGGACCGACCAGTTCCATCTCGCGCTCGACCCGGAGACCGCCGAGGCGTTCCACGACGAGACCCTGCCCGCGACGCCCGCGAAGTCGGCACACTTCTGCTCGATGTGCGGCCCCCACTTCTGCTCGATGAAGATCACGCAGGATGTGCGCAGGTACGCCGCAGAGCACGGCATGGGGGAGACCGAGGCCGTGGATGCCGGTATGCGGGAGAAGTCGGCGGAGTTCGCCGCCCGCGGGAGTCACGTCTACCTCCCGATCGCGGAAGCATAGGTGGTTCCGGTCGCTATCGCGACGGTTTCCACCTACGGTTTCCGCGGCTGTAGGTGGAAACCGTCGCTGTCACAACGGTTTCCACCTACGGATCCGGGTGGGTCGGGCCGGGCCGCTGGTCAGGTTGCCGGCTTCTCCGCGTGACCGCCGAACTGCTTGCGCATCGCGGACAGCAGCTTGTCGGCGAACAGGGCCTCGCCGCGTGAGCTGAACCGCTCGTACAGCGAGGCGGTGAGGACGTGGGCGGGTACGCCCTCCTCCACCGCCGCCAGCACCGTCCAGCGGCCCTCACCCGAGTCGGAGACCCGGCCGCTGAACGATTCCAGCTTCGGGTCCTCGACGAGCGCGGCCGCGGTCAGATCCAGCAGCCAGGAACTGACCACGCTGCCGCGGCGCCACACCTCGGCCACCGCCGCGGTGTCGATGTCGTACTGGTAGTACTCCGGATGCGCGAGCGGGGTGGTCTCGGCGTCGTGCTCACCTGCGTGGTCCCGGCCGATACCGGCCTTCTCCAGGATGGCCATGCCTTCGGCGAACGCGGCCATCATGCCGTACTCGATACCGTTGTGGATCATCTTGACGAAATGCCCGGCACCGTTTGGCCCGCAATGCAGATAACCCTTTTCCTCCCTGGTCGGTTCGCCGATACGCCCCGGTGTGCGCGGTGCCTGCCCGAACCCTGGGGCGATCGCGGCGAAGATCGGGTCAAGGTGTGACACCACGTCGCTCTCGCCACCGATCATGAGGCAGAATCCGCGTTCCAGCCCGAAGACCCCGCCGGACGTGCCGATATCGACGTAGTGGATGCCCCGGCCGCCGAGCTCCTTTGCCCGGTCGACGTCGTCACGGTAGTAGGAGTTCCCTCCGTCGATGATGATGTCGCCGGCGGTGAAGTGCTCGGCCAGCGCGAGCACGGTCTCACCGGTGATCCCGGCCGGGACCATCACCCAGGCGGCGCGGGGGGCGGAGAGTTTCGCCGCGAACTCGGCCAGCGTGGTGGCTCCGGTGGCGCCCTCGGTCACCAGTTGCTGCACCGCGTCGGCGTTGACGTCGTAGACGACGCAGTCGTGGCCGTGGCGCATCAGCCGGCGCACGAGGTTGGCGCCCATCCGGCCAAGGCCGATCATCCCGAGCTGCACGAGGTCTCCTGTTGGTTGTTGTCTGGTGCGGTGCGGTGCGGTGCGGTCGGAGGCCAACAGACCCTCGGTCATTGTCTCCCGGCACCGGGCTCGCCACCGCGTGACCGGTCGCCGGCCCGGTGCTCGTTGTGCCACATGCGGAGGCTCGTTGCGCCACCCATGGGCCCGATCGCAGCGTCACCAACAGGAGTTAATTCTGTGCGTCGAGTGGCGTCGAACGCGGCCGGAGAGGGCGAAGAAGCGGGGAGCCCGAGCCGGAGAACACCCGCCCGGGCTCCCGCCGTTCAAGCTCTCAGGCGGAGGCGGCGGCCAGTGCCTTCTCGCGCTTCTCCTCGTATGTGCGGGCGAGGTCGTCCAGGGCCTTGAGATAGTGCCCGACGTTTTCGCGAGCCTGTTCGGCCTCTGCGTCCAGGCCGGTCAGCTCGAAGAACTTCCAGTGCCGAAGCAGCGGCGTGACAACGTCGTCGTGGTGGATGCGCAGGTCGTAGATGCCGGCTTTGGCCATCCGCTTGGCCTTGTTCTCGAAGTCGTCGATGCCCGTCCCGGGCATCTGGAATGTCATGATCTCCTCGGCGATGGCCTGCACCGTCGCGGACGGGGCGATCTCCAACGCGGCGGTGACCAGGTTACGGTAGAAGATCATGTGGAGGTTCTCGTCCGCGGCGACCCGGGTAAGGAGCTTCTCGGCGACCGGGTCCTGGGTGAAACGCCCGGTGTTGCGGTGGCTGATCCGCGTGGCGAGTTCCTGGAACGACACGTAGGCGATGGTGCGCAGGGGCGTCTTGTCGCCGCTGGCGAACCCCTTCTCCATCTGGTGCATGCGGCCGCGTTCGAGGGCGACCGGGTCGATACCACGGGTGACCATCAGGTAGTCCCGCATCACGATGCTGTGACGTCCCTCCTCGGCCGTCCAGCGGTGCACCCAGGTACCCCACGCGCTGTCCCGGCCGAAGATCGTGGCGATCTCACGGTGGTAGCTGGGGAGGTTGTCCTCGGTGAGCAGGTTGACCTCGAAGGCGATCTGGGCCACGTCTGACAGCCTGGACTGGCCCGGTTCCCAGGGCAGGGTGTCGAAGTCACGACCCAGGCTCCACGGGACGTACTCGTGCGGCATCCACTCGGCGGCGAGGTCCAGGTGACGGTTGAGGTTGGCCGCGGCGACGGGCTCAAGTTCGTGCAGCAGGTTGATGTCTGGGGCGGATGTCATGCCTGTCACCCTGGCAGGCCAACTGCGTGGCGGACTACGTCCGGCAGGTGTGGACTCCGCCCCCGCAGTCTGTTCCCCGGGAACAAAAGCGCAGCCACCGGAGGACCCAAGGTAATGCAATCATGCGCCTTCTCGGCGCCGGCCCATACATGATCGAAAACTGTCAGAGGGACGTGCGGGGACGACAGGCTGTCAGGAGGACGTGAGGGAGGACAGGCTTGCCAGGCCGAGCGCACCACGGGCGTGGTCGATCAGGCCGGCCGCCGCCGCGGAGTGTCCGGCCTGTTCGACCTCCTGACACAGGCGGGTGATGTCCCGGCGCGTCATGCCGGATTCAATCATCATGGCGTGGGCGATGGCCTCGTGGCCCAGGGCTACGGCCTTCTCGGCGTCGCCTGTCCGGACGTGGGCGACCCCCAGTCTGGTGAGGAACTCGACGCGGTCGCGAGGTACCTCCTCGTCGAGGTCGTCGAGGTCGTCGAGGGCAGCCTCGAAGTGGGGTATCGCTTCGTCGGGGTTGCCGCCGGACAGCAGCGCCTCACCGGCGGAGAACGCAACGTCCTTGCGACGCGCCCAGTACATGTAGGGAGGGTTGTCCTCGGGCCGGACCTCGTCGATCAACGTGTAGGCGAGGTCGGTTTCGGCGGTGGCATCCCTGCTGTTGCCCGCGCGGCTGTGGGCGACGGCCAGGTCGGCCGCGATCACAGCCCGTTCGATGGCGCTGAGCATGGAGCAGGCACCGGCCTGGGCGCGGTGCAGCAGGCTGACCGCGTCCGCGGGCTGCCCGTACCAGGTGACCTGTTCGGCCATACAGCGCAGGACGTTGGCACCGAGAGCGGGCGAGCCCGCCTCGTGGGCGGCGCGCAGCGCAACAAGCCAGCAACGCTGGGCCGTACCGTACTGCCCGACGTCGTACATCGCCCACCCGGCCAGCCGCGCCAGCTCCGCCGCGACCGCGTAGAGGCGGGCCTGATGGGTGTCGCTGTGGGTACCGACGCGCAGCAGGCGGACGGTGATCGCAAGTTCGGTGCGGGACAGGGCGTACACGTCGTTGCCGCCGAGGACGTCACTCATCCGCCGCAGGGCGTCGACCCGGTCCTCGAAACCGCGGACGAGCGGGTCGTCGACGAGCTGACCGGTGGGTACGGCCCCCTCGCGGCGCGCGCGTGCTGCCAGCCACCGTTCCGCGGCGGAGTCCAGGGATGGTCCCGACACCGGAAGGAAGCGGTGAGGCTGTCTGGCGTGGGTCATCTTCACGAGTTCCCGGGTGAGTCCGTCACCCGTCCACAGCAGGTCCAGGCCGGTGTTCGCAGGTGTGATCTGCTCCTGGACCGGCTGGCCGGCGTGCCTGCGGCCGGTGTCGGGGAGGTCGGTGGTGTTCCGGGTACGGCCGGCAGCTTCAGGCTGTCGGCGGGGTCCGTCCGGATCCCCTCCTGGATGTGCCTGCGTTGTCACGGCGGGTCTCTCCCGTCTCCGTACGGAACTACTGTCAATCGTAGCCGTGCGAATACAACGTCCCTTTGCGGGGTTGCTGTCCCTCTCAGGGGAGCCTGTTTGCAGATCTTCTGTCCGGCTTGTTGATCGAACGAAAGATCCGGAACGGCTCCGAGAATCCTGCGACTTGTTCTGGTCGGTGCGGGATCGGGGTGTTGGCTAGCCTGACGAACCCAGGGGGTGTACCTCCCCGTGTCGGCAATGCGGGGGGCTGTGTTATAAGCGGCCAGTAGATGTTGCCCGACCCCGGGAGTGGTCAGGTTGTTCGCCCGTCCGTCGGTCGGCGTCGAGGGCGTACAGATATAGGCGGACCTCCAGAACGGGCAGACGTCGCGAGCCGATCCGGTGTTCTGCGAGCACAGAGTCCCACTACCCATGTAACTTACCACTCATGCCGTGTATGACCAGTGGTCATCCCCACTCGGGGGGCGTCGTTCGGTCGGGACGTGGTTACGCGTTACCCCTGTGTTCACCCGGGCGAAATCAATTTTTCGGCTCCCGGTCGGGGTGATTGGTTTTCTTGCGGAAGGTCCGTCCGTGCTCGCCCGACTCCTTCTTCGAGCTTGGTTTTTTCAGTGTTTTTCCCCTGTTTTTCTTCTATCGATACCGTCCCGGTTCGCCGTCGTGACCTGCCTTGATGGCGCAGAGTGACTTTTTAATGTCTCTGTGTCGTCAGGTTGCCGTCCGGTTGGCACCGCCATACGGCGTCAATTTCCTAGACGTTTCCCAGTTGTTTCATGAACCATTTTCGGGCGCTTTCCGGACGTCTCGGCGCGCTTTTCT
>NZ_CAAAFO010000035.1:52550-54631 GCF_900634715.1 Candidatus Protofrankia californiensis
ACCGGCCGCCGGCCCGGACGTCCGGCGCGCCGAGGCGGGCCGCATCGGCGGTCCGGTCGTCGGCCTGCTGCTGGGACTCCCGCTCGGCCGCCACCCGCGCCCGGTAGTGCTCGATCTCGGCGGCAACGGCCCGCTGGTCCCAGCCCAGTTCGGGTGCGACGAGTTCGGCGACGTGTACGGCGGCCTCGAGCCCGCGGTCCCAGGTCTCGATCGAGATTCGGGTACGGCGGGTGAGCACATCGTCCAGGTGCAGTGCCCCCTCATGGGAGGCGGCGTACACGACCTCCGCCGCCAGGTAGGCGCCGGCCCCGCGTACCGGCCGTCCGAGCTCGGGCCGCTGCCCGACAAGGGCGAGGACCTCCTGCGTGAGGGTGCCGTAGCGCCCCAACAGGTGCTCGACCCAGGCCACGTGGATCCCGACGGACTGGGCGAGCGCCTCCCGCGCGTTCCACAGCGCCGGGTAGCCGTCGGCGCCGAGGAGGGGAATCCGATCGGTGCAGGACGGCGGTACGTGACGGTTCATCCCGTGCACGGCCGAGTCGACCGCGTCCCTGGCCATCACCCGGTACGTGGTGTACTTCCCGCCGGCCACCATGGTCAGGCCGGACAGTGGCGAGACCACCGCGTGTTCCCGGGACAGGTGGGAGGAGTCCTCCGACTCGCCCGACAGCAGCGGCCGCAGCCCCGCATAGACACCGGTGATGTCGTCGGTGGTCAGCGGCGTGCGCAGCACCCTGTTGAGGCGCGTGAGGAGGTAGTCGATGTCGGCGCTGCTGGCAGCCGGGTGGGCGAGGTCGAGGTTCCAGTCCGTGTCGGTCGTTCCGACAATCCAGTGACTGCCCCAGGGGATCACGAACAGCACGCTGGTCTCGGTGCGCAGGATCAGCCCGGTGGTGGAGTGGATCCGGTCCCGCGGCACCACCAGATGGATGCCCTTGGAGACACGGACCGACAGCTGGCCACGCCCACCGGCCATCGCCTGGATGTCGTCGGTCCACACGCCCGCGGCGTTGATGGTCTGGCGGGCGCGAACGTCGATCTGCCCGCCGCCTTCGAGGTCGTGGACACGCACCCCCGTGACCCGGTCGCCCTCGCGCAGCAGGCCCGTCACCCGGGCGCTGGTGGCGATCAGCGCGCCGTAGTGGGCGGCGGTCCGGGCGACGAACATCGTGTGCCGGGCGTCGTCGACCTGGGCGTCCCAGTACTGGATCGCGCCCACCAGGGCGTCCGGGCGCAGCGCGGGGACGGCACGCAGCGCGGCCCGCCTGGTCAGGTGACGGTGGTGCGGTACCTCCCGGCGGCCGCCGAGGGCGTCGTAGAGCACCATTCCGCTGCCGACGTAGGCGCGTTCCCACGCCCGGTGGGTGAGCGGGAACAGGAACGGAACCGGGTGGACGAGGTGTGGGCAGAGCGTGTTCAGTAGCAGCGCACGCTCCCGCAGTGCCTCACCGACCAGCGCCATGTTGAGCTGTTCGAGGTAGCGCAGCCCGCCGTGGATCAGTTTGCTGGACCGGCTGGACGTGCCGGCCGCGAGGTCACGGGCTTCGAGCAGCGCCACGGACAGCCCCCGGGTCGCCGCGTCGAGCGCGACGCCGGCACCGGTGACGCCGCCACCGATGACGACGACGTCGACGACGTCGGACTCCATCTGGCGCAGGGCGTCACCGCGGGTGGTGGGATTCAGCCGTGCCGGAACGATCATCGTGTTCCCCGTCCCCGGAGCGTGGAGGCTAGACGTGGCGCGGACAGGTCACATCGTGCCTGCCGCCAACAAGGTCCGCATGGTAGCTTGCTCAAGGTAATCGGCGGCCCAGGGCAATGATGCGTGCCGGGGCCTGTCCGGTGAATCTTCGATCGCGCGGATCGGCGGCCGGACGACCGGGCCACCCCACTGCGACCAGAGACCACCCCCACCCCACTGCCTTGTCGTCTCCACTGCCTTGTCATCGCCGACAGGCTCCCCTGTCGGCTCCTCCTCCGCCCTGCGGGAGGCTGCCTGATGGACCTCAGCTTCACCCCCGACGAGGAGCGGTTCCGCACCCAGCTGCGGGCCTGGCTCGCCGACAATGTCCCGCGGCAGT
>NZ_CAAAFO010000035.1:55197-60317 GCF_900634715.1 Candidatus Protofrankia californiensis
GGCGGGACGCCGGGCATGCAGGCGATCCACGACGAGGAGACCGCGCGCGCCCGCGTGCCCCACTCGGTCAACCAGATCGGCCTGACCTTCCTCGTGCCCACCGTCATGGCGATCGGGACCGACGAGCAGAAGCGGGACATCATCCCCCCGATGCTGCGCAACGACGTCATCTGGTGCCAGGGCTTCTCCGAACCCGGCGCGGGCTCGGACCTCGCGGCCCTGCGCACCGTCGGCGTACTCGACGGTGACGAGTTCGTCGTCACCGGCCAGAAGGTCTGGACGACCAACGCCGCGCACGGAGACAAGATCTTCACTCTCGTCCGGACGGAACCCGGCTCGAAGCGGCACCACGGCATCTCCATGCTGCTGATCGACATGCACCAGGACGGGGTCGAGGCCCGGCCGCTGCGCCAGATGAGCGGCGCGAGCGAGTTCGGCGAGGTCTTCTTCACCAACGCCCGGGTGAAGGTCACCGACTGCCTCGGCGGCGTCGGCAACGGCTGGTCCACGGCGATGCTGCTGCTGTCGTTCGAACGCGGCGCCTCCGGCCTGGCCCAGTACACGGCGTTCCGCCGCCAGTTCGACGAGATCGTGGCAGCGGCCTGCGCCGAGCAGATCGACGACCCGGTCCTGCGCCAGCGGCTCGCCCGCCGGATCGTCGACCTCGAATGCCTGCGGTACCACGCCATGCACGTGCTCACCCAGGTCGAGCAGGGCGGGGAGCTCGGAGCCGAGTCGTCGCTGACCAAGCTCCAGTGGTCCCAGACGCATCAACAGCTGTGGGAGACCTTCGACGACCTGCTCGGCCCGGAAGCCACCCTGGCCCGGCCGCGTCCCGACGCGGACATGCGTTCCATGCACCGTGAGGCGATGTGGTCGCGTTCGGTCACCATCTGGGGTGGATCCTCCCAGGTGCAGCGCACCATCGTCGCCGAGCGCGTCCTCGGCCTTCCCCGATAGCCTTCGACAACCTTCAGCCGGACGGGCCATCATGTACTTTGCGCTGACCGAGGAGCAGCAGGCTCTCGGCGACACTGTCCGTGACTACCTTGCGGACCGGTTCGACCTGAAGGCCGTCCGGGCGGTCTTCGAGGACTCCGGCGGTGACGGCCACCCCGCCGAGCTGTGGAAGGCCGCGGGGGAACAGGGCTGGCTGGCCGTGCTCGTTCCCAAGGCCCACGACGGGCTCGGCCTCGGCCTGGTGGACGCTCAGGTGGTCGCCCGCGCCTTCGGTGCGGGTGTCGTCCCCGGGCCGTGGCTGCCCACGCTGCTCGCGGGGGAGGCCGTCCGCCTCGCCGGATCGGACGGGCACAAGCGCGCCCTGCTGCCCCGTATCGCCACCGGTGACCTGGTGGCCACGGTGGCGCTGCGCGGCCCCTCCGGTCGTTACGGCCCCTCGGGCGTGCGCGTCGCCGCCGATGCGGCGGGTCGGCTCACGGGGTCCGCGCTGCCCGTCGAATATGCCGAGGTCGCGCAGACCGTCGTCGTGGCCGCCACCGAGACGTCCGGGGACGTCGGGCTGTACCTGGTGGATCCGCGCTCGCCGGGTGTCACCGTGTCCGGGCTGGACAGCTACGACGGCACGGTGCGGACGGCGTCGGTGCTCCTCGACGCGGTGAGCGCGCAGCGGTTGCCGGGGTCGTCGACCGCCGTCTTCGCCGATCTGCTCGACCGGGCCGCCGTACTCACCGCCGCCGACCTCGTCGGTCTTGCCCGCGAGGCGCTCGTCCGCACCGTCGCCTACGACCGCGACCGCGTGCAGTTCGGCCGGCCGGTCGGTTCCTTCCAGGCGCTCAAGCACCATCTCGCCGACCTGCACCTGGCCGTGACCATGGCCGGGCACGCGGTGCTGTATGCAGCTCACGCGCTGGACGTCGGGCTTGCCGACCGCCGGCTCGCGGTCGCCGTGGCCAAGAGCAAGGCCGGTGACACCGCCCGGGAGGTGACCGGGACGATGATCCAATATCACGGGGGGATCGGCTACACCTGGGAGCACGAGGCCCACTTCTTCTACAAGCGGGCCAAGCGCGAGGTCTACAGCTACGGAGACCCGGTTCAGCACCGTGAGCGGGTCGCGGCCCTTACCATCGGCGCGCCGTCCGCGCTGTCCGCGCCGCCTTTGTTCTAGTTTTGTTCTTATTTTGTCCTAATTGTCGACCGCGAGGATCTGCTGTACCAGGGCCTCGGCGGCTGGAAGCGCCGCCCGGCGGTCGGCCGGTACCAGACCGATGCGGGTACGGCGGTCGAGCAGGTCGTCGGCGTCCAGGGCGCCCTCGTGCCGCAGCGCGAACAGCAGCTCCGCGCCGGTCACTTCGACGCCGGCGCACAGTGGCACGAGCAGCCCGGGATCGCCCCGGGCACCCTCGATCACCGCGGGAGCCTCGGTGCCGTAGCGGGCGACGAGCCTGGCCGGGGCGTCCACGGTGGCGAGCCTCGACCAGTCGGCCGCGCCGACCAGCGGCAGGTGCCGGGTACGGCACGGGCCCACGTCCAGACCACCGGTCCGTACCAACGTGTCCACGGTGTCGGCGGCCATCCGCCGGTAGGTCGTGAGCTTGCCCCCGACAACGGTGACCATGCCGCCGGGCGAGGTGATGACCGCATGGCGCCGGGACAGGTCCGCGGTGCGCCCGGCTCTACCAGCCAGCAGCGGCCGCAACCCGGCGAAGGCTCCCAGGACGTCGCCCCGGCCGACCGGCACCGCGAGAACGCTCGACAGCACGTCCAGCAGGTAGTCCAACTCGGCGGTGGTCGGCACCGGCACGTCGGCGACGGCGTCGACCGGTTCGTCGGTGATCCCGACATAGACGTGACCGTCCGGCTGGGGCAACGCGAACACGTACCGGTTACGCTCGCCGGGCACCGGGATGATGATCGCCGTTCGCAGGCCGTGGAAGACGGCGTCCGCCACGACGAGATGGGTTCCGCGGCTGGGGCGCAGGTGTACATCACCGCACAGCTCGCCGACCCACACCCCGGTGGCGTTCACCACGCTGCGGGATTTCAGCGTCACCGACGAGTTGTTCATGGTGTCGACGGCGATGGCACCGCTGCCGTCGGCCTCCCGCACCCGGCAGCGGGTGATGATGCGTGCGCCGTGCCGGGCTGCCGTCCGGGCGATCGCCACGACCAGGCGCGCGTCGTCGACGAGCTGACCGTCCCAGGTGAGCAGCCCACCGCGCAGTCCGGCCGCACGCAGCGCCGGCACCATGTGCCGGGTCTCGACGGCGGTCAGCCGCCGCGGCCCCGGCAGCACCGTCCGCGGGGTACCGGCGCTGCGGCGGAGCAGGTTGGCGACGTGCAGGCCGGCGTTGGCGGCAAGCGCGGCGGTGGCGGGGAAACCGGTCACCAGCGGGAGCACCATCGGCAGCGGTCGCACCAGGTGGGGCGCGGTGGTGCCCAGCAGGATGGCCCGTTCCCGGGCGCTCTCGCGGGCCAGCGCGATGTCGCCGCCGGCGAGATAGCGCAACCCGCCGTGGACGAGCTTGGAGCTCCAGCGGCTGGTACCGAAGGCCAGGTCGTGGGCTTCCACAAGAGCCACGGACAGCCCGCGGCTGGCCGCGTCCAGGGCTACCCCGGCGCCGGTCACCCCGCCGCCGATCACGAGGACGTCGACCACGGCACCGTCGGCGAGCTCGGTGAGATCCCGCTCGCGCTGCCGCCTGTTCAACGACGCCGTCCGGGACGCGTTCCGGTGTGGCGAGGTGACTTGGGACGGCGAGGCAGCCCGGAACGGCGACGCCGTCCGGCCAGAGGATGCGGGTTGTCGGTGGGACAGTGCATCCGGCGTGTCACGATGACGCTGTGACGACATCTGTCACAGTGTATGTGGTGGCAGCTTCGACAACGAACTGGAACGGAACGGTCTGGTGGGGCTGGGGCGCGCCCGACGCGCACACGCCGCTGGCCGAGGACATCCGTTCCCTGCTGGAGGCGGCCTTCGGCGTCACCCGCCGCGACACCCCGCCGGTGGGGCTGGACGAGCTGCGGCTGCCGGTGGCATCACTGTCCGTCGAAGCGAGCGAGGCTCTGGCGGGCGTGGTCGGGCCGGGCTGGGTACGTGACGACGCCGGCAGCCGCATCCGGCACTGCCGGGGCCGGTCCACCGCCGACCTGTTGCGCCTGCGCGCCGGTGACGCCCTCGACGCCCCGGACGCCGTCGTCCTGCCGGCGGATCACGACGAGGTTCTCGCCGTGCTGCGGGTGTGCGCCCGGCAGCGGCTGGCGGTGGTGCCCTTCGGCGGCGGGACGTCGGTGGTGGGCGGCCTGGCCCCGGCCCGGGACGGGTTCGCCGGCGTCGTCGCGCTCGACCTGGGGCGGATGGACCGGCTCACCGCCGTCGACGCGCAGTCGCAGATCGTCACCTGCGAGCCCGGTCTGCGCGGCCCGGCCCTGGAGGCCGCCCTTGCCGCGCACGGCTTCACCCTGGGTCACCTGCCGCAGTCGTGGGAGTACGCCAGCGTCGGCGGGTTCGCCGCGACCCGCTCCAGCGGTCAGGCATCCGCGGGCTACGGACGGTTCGACAGCCTGGTCGTCGGCCTGCGGATCGCCACTCCGGCCGGTACCTGGGAGCTCGGCCGCGCCCCGGCGTCCGCGGCCGGGCCCGATCTGCGCCAGCTCGTGCTCGGCTCCGAAGGAGCCTTCGGGGTCATCACGCAGGTACGGCTGCGGGTCCGGCCCGTGCCCGAGACGATCCGCTACGAGGGCTGGCGGCTGGCGGGTTTCACCGAGGGGACGGCGCTGCTGCGGGAACTGGCACAGCGGGATCTGCTCCCGACGGTCGCGCGCCTGTCGGACGAGGTGGAGACGGCCGCCGGGCTCGCCGGCGGTGGCGTCGGTGCCGACGGGGGCGGCTGCCGTCTGATCACCGGCTACGAGGGTCGCGCCGGGTGGGTCGACACGCGCCGGGCCGCCGTCGCCGAGGTGCTGGGCGCGGCCGGCGGGGTCCCGCTGGGAGTCCAGGCCGGCGCGGAGTGGGTGCGTGGCCGTTTCCGCGGCCCGTACCTGCGCGACGCCCTGCTGGACGCCGGCATGTTCGCCGAGACGCTGGAGACGGCCGGGTTCTGGTCGACCCTGCCGGACCTGTACGCGCGCGTTCGTGACGCCCTCGTCGTGGCCCT
>NZ_CAAAFO010000035.1:60367-61167 GCF_900634715.1 Candidatus Protofrankia californiensis
GGCCGGCGAGAAGGCCGCCGGGCAGGCTGCCGCCGGGCGGGCCGGTGAGCGGGCGATCGATGCAGCCGCCGGGGGCGCGCCCGGCCTGGTCATGTGCCACGTCTCGCACGTCTACCCGACAGGCGCGTCGCTGTACTTCACCGTCGTGTCCGGCCAGTCCGGCGACCCGGTGGCACGGTGGCGGAGGGTGAAGGCCGCCGCTTCGCGTGCGATCACGCAGACCGGTGGGACGATCACCCATCATCACGCGATCGGCATCGACCATCAGCCCTGGCTCACCGCGGAGATCGGCGACCTCGGGGTGGCGGTGCTGCGCGCGGTGAAGCACACCCTCGACCCGGACGGGATCCTCAACCCCGGGGTTCTTGTTCCAAGGGCCACCTGAGCCGGCTGGGTCTGCTGGGCCACTATGGGCGAATGCAGCAAGGGCGCGCTGACTCGCACCGGGACCGGGCGCTTGTCGTCGTCGGACCGGGGCAGGCGTTCGGTGTCCAACTCCTGCGCCGGTTCGCCCGCGAGGGCTTCGCGCTCGGGGTGATCGCCCGGTCGGCCGACACGGTCCGCCGGGTGGAGGCCGACCTCGCCCGGGACCAGATCACCGTCAGTGGCGAGGTCGCGGACGTCACCGAACCGGGTGCGGTGGCCGCGGCACTGGAAAAACTCGCCGACGACCTCGGCGGTCTGACCACCGTGGTCTACAACGCCAAGCTGAGCATCCGGGGTACCGCGCTGTCGGTGTCGGCGGAAACGGTCAACCAGACCCTTGCCGTCAACGTGACCGGGGCGCTGACCGTCGTGCA
>NZ_CAAAFO010000035.1:61736-64899 GCF_900634715.1 Candidatus Protofrankia californiensis
GGGCCGAGGACCGAGCCGGTCGCCGGACGGTTCGCCCTCGCGATCGGCAAGGCCGGACTGCTCGCGCTCGGGACGTCGTTGACGCCGGTGCTGCGTACCCGGGGCATCCGGTTGCGAACCGTGGTGCTCGACGCCCGGGTGGCCCCCGATGGCCGGCTCTCCCCGGACGCGGTGGCCGAGCACTTCTGGAACGCCTACACCGCCGCGCACGGATCGGTCTTCCGGCTGGGTCCACCCAGCGTCACCGACCGCGCGCCGCAGCTGTTCGGGGACGGGCATTTCCCGGGATGATCTGACCCATGTCGTGCCGGGATCCGCCATCCATGCGACCATCCTGACCGTGAGCACTGGACGCGACAACGGCCCGGACAGGGGTAGCGAGTCCGAGGAATCGACCCGGCGGCTCCCACCGTCCGGTGCCGGCACCGGTGCCCAGCCGCCGCGGGCCCGGGTCGGCCCGATCGGCCCGCCGCCTCCCGCCGACTCGTTCCGCCCGGCTCCTCGCCCCGACTGGTCCGGCTCACCGGTATCGCCGAGCGGACCGGTACCGCCGGGTTCACCGATACCACCGACCAGTTCGTTCCTCCCGCCTGGAGGTCCGCCGCCCGGGGGCCAGCCGCCCGTCGCGCCCACCGGTGTGATGCAGGCTCCAGTACCCCGCCGGCGCCGGCGAAAGTGGCCGATCATCATGTTGGTCGTGCTGATCGTCCTGCTGGCCGTGGCCGACCGCGCGGCGGTGCCGATCGCTGAAAGCCAGATGAAGGCGAAGGCGGCCGCGTCCGTGGCGCAGACCAGCACCGACCCCACGGTCAGACCGGCCAAGGTCACCGACGTCTCGATCGGTGGCATACCTTTCCTCACCCAGGTCATCTTCGGCAAATACGACGACCTGAGAGTGACGGTCACCGACATTCCCACTCCCGGGCCGCGGATCTCCGAGGTGAAGGCCAGGCTCCAGGGCGTCCATGTGCCGTTCTGGAACGCGATTCGCGATCAGGTCAAGGAAGTGCCGGTCGACAAGGTGACCGCGGACGTGCAGATCACCTACGACGATCTCAACGCCTATCTGGTAAAGCAGAACGTGAAAGTCACACCGGTCGGCGACGGTCGAGAGGTACGCATATCCGGCAAGTTCGATGCCGGGCTCCTCGGTATCCAGGAGCTGTCCGGAGTGACCCGTTTCGGGGTCCAGAACAACACGCTGACCCTGATTCCCACCGAGATCCTCGGTTTCCGGCTGCCGGGCATCGAGATCCCGGGGATCCCGCTGCCGATCAGCGGGCTGCCGTTCAACCTGCAGATCGAGAAGGCCACGACCGGTAAGAACGGTATCGCGGTCACCGCTTCGGCAACGGACGTGGTCCTGCCCGCGGAACCGCCGGCATCGTCGTAACGGGCCCCGCGCAACCCCCGGCGTCGCGTCGCGTAACGGGCCGGGGGAGCGACCGGGGCAGGCCCAGCTGAGCGGGGCAGGCTCGTCCGGGCCGACCCCGTCCGGCCCGGTGGCGACCCGGGCGGCATCGCTGTGCCCGGGCCGTCCGCCGTGCGACGGACCATGGGTTCCGGCCAGGGTTGCTTGCACAGTGTGGTCGCGGCGTCGAATCGGCGACAGTTGGCGGACCGCGATGCGGCCCACGCGTCATCCTCGGCCGGTGCTGGATATTGTCACACCGGCAGTCGGCCGTCTACGGACATGACTGGCCACGCGCAGTCTGCTCCTCTGCGTCCAGTCCGTGGTGATTGGCACACCCACCGTCGATCAAGGTAGGTGGGCGGCGCTACGATCCCGACGACCAGCAAGATCGGAAGATCCATGTCGAAGTCAGTCCGGCGGGGCATCCGGCCTGTGTCCCGTCCTAGAGGGCCAAAGGCAGCGCGATCATGGTTTTCTCGCGCTGTCGGAGGTCAAAGTCCCTGGGTCGCCGAAGGGGGAAACACGTGCAGACGACCCTGAGAGTCGTCAGCGGCGCCAACGCGGCCACCGTGCCTGCCGGTCAGCCGTTCGTTGTCGGGCGCGCGCGCACGGCCGATTTCGTGATGCCGGACAGCCGGGTGTCACGTCGGCATTTGTTGATCGAGCCGGTAGGCGCGGGCTGGGCCGTCCGGGACATCAGCTCGAACGGAACCTGGCACGACGGCCAGCGGGTACAGAGTGTCGACGTCAACGGCGAGGTCCGCTTCCGGCTCGGTACGCCGACCGGGCCGGAGGTCGTCGTCCTCCTCGAGGTTCCCGCCAGCTACACCAACTCCCCGCGCTACTCTGACCCGCACTTCGAGATGCCGACGATGCTGCGCGACTCCACCGGCTACGAGCCCGGTCCGCAGCTGCCCCGGCAGCAGCCGGGGAGCCGGGACGATTCGGGCGGCCCCGATCTTGAGCGTGAGCACGAGCGTCAGACCGCCTACCGACTGCGTCCGGGCACGATGTCCATCGGCCGTTCCCGTGACAACGACATCGTCGTGGGAGACCTGTTGGCCTCGCGGCGGCACGCCGAGCTCTACGTGAGCCCCGGCGGGGAGGTGGAGATCGCAGACCTCGAGTCGGCCAACGGGACGTTCGTCAACGGCAAGCGCATCGTCCGTGAGCCGGTACCGCAGGGCGCGGTCATCGCTGTCGGTCACCATGTTTTCCAGTTCGTCGGTGACGAACTGGTCGAGTACATCGACTCCGGGGACGTCAGCTTCGAAGCCGACGGCCTGAACGTGTGGGCCGGTCAGAAACAGCTCATGCACGACATGACCTTCCGGCTGCCCGGGCGGGCGCTGCTGGCGGTGGTCGGGCCCAGTGGCGCGGGCAAGTCCACCCTGCTCAACGCCCTCACCGGTTTCCGCCCGGCCGACAAGGGTGCGGTGCGTTACGCCGGGCGGGACATGTACTCCGAGTACGACGAGTTGCGTCGCCGCATCGGCTACGTTCCCCAGGAGGACCTGCTCCACACCACGCTCAGTGTCCGCCGCGCGCTGGAGTTCGGTGCCGAGCTGCGTTTCCCCCCGGACACCACCAAGCAGGAGCGCGGCGCGCGGGTGGACGAGGTCCTTGCCGAGCTCGGCTTGACCCAGCATGCCGACACGCAGGTGGCCAGGCTCTCCGGTGGCCAGCGCAAGCGCACCAGCGTCGCGCTGGAACTGCTGACCAAGCCGACCCTGCTCTACCTGGACGAGC
>NZ_CAAAFO010000035.1:65069-66811 GCF_900634715.1 Candidatus Protofrankia californiensis
GGCCCGTCCGGCGCCCGAGGATCTCCCGAGTATCCGCCAGCAGTCGGTGTTCTCCCAGCTCATCACGTTAAGTCGGCGAACGCTCGCCGTCGTCGCGTCCGACAGGTCCTACCTGCGGCTGATCATCGCCTTCCCGTTCTTGCTCGGACTCATCCCGCGGGCCATACCCGGTGGGTTCGGCCCTTCCGATGACGGCACGCCGAACTCGGACGCCGGCACGATCCTGCTGGTGATGGTGCTGTGCGCCTGCTTCATGGGGATGGCGAACTCCGTCCGGGAGATAGTCAAGGAACGGGCGATCTACCGTCGGGAACGGGCGATCGGGTTGTCCCGGACCGCCTACATCGGCTCGAAGATCGTTGTCCTGGCTCTGATCACGATGTTGCAGGCGATTCCGTTCACCCTGATCGGTCTTGTCGGCCGGCAGCCCGACGAAGCGCTTGTGCTGGGCAACTCCCTGGTCGAGTGTCTGCTCGCGGTCATCGTGGTGTCGCTGTCGTCGGCCATGCTCGGGCTGGTCATCTCCGCCCTGGTCGACAACGCGGACAAGACCATGCCGCTGCTCGTCCTGATCACCATGGCGCAGCTGGTGTTCAGCGGTGGCATCCTGCCGATGCACGGCACGCCCGGTCTGGAGCAGGTCAGCCTGATCGCGCCGGCCCGCTGGGGCTATGCCGCGCTGTCGTCGGTCGGTGACCTGAACACGATCAGCCTCGCCGGTCAACATCGTCCCGACGGGAAACTGATCAACAGCAAGGTCGTCGACGACCCGTTCTTCGACCACACCGTGCAGGCGTACTTCACCGACATCGCCGCTGGCGTGGGGATCGGTGTGCTCTGCGTCATCGCCACTGTTCTGTTGATCCGCCGGATGGACCCGAAGACCGCCAAGCGCAAGCCGTCGCCGTCCTGACCGTTTACCTGAAGTCCTGACCGAAGTCCTGACAGCTTCAAGACCGAAGCTGTCAGGACTTCTGGCTGTCCGGACCGAAACCGTAGCTGCGCGCCCAGCTGGAATCTTGTAGCCCGTCCGCCCACTGAAATCTCAGCGATCCGGGGATTTGGGGCCTCCGGCAGCGCGAGAAAAACATGATCGCGCTGCCTTGGGTCCTTTAGCCGGAAGTCCAGCGGGGGGTGGCGTCCAATCCCGGGAACTCGGTCAGCTTCTGCGCGTGGGCGTCGTCGAGGATGTTCGCGTTGGTCACGTAGATCTCGCGGTTGGTGGCGCCGTCGCGCTGGCTGGTGAAAGCGATCCGCTTGGTGTCCCCGGCCGCGAACGTGGGGTCCTGGTCCCGGCCCTTGGCCTCGGTCAGCTGCAACGGTGTAGCACCCGGAGTCGCATCCATGACGAAGATGTCCATCTCTGCCAGGTCCGGGCCGAAACCGCGGCGGAACGCGATCTTCTTGCCGTCCGGTGACCAGCACGGGTCGGCGTCGAAACCTTCCGTGCCCGCCGTGAGCTGGACGGGTTTCGCGCCGGCGTTGGCCGGGTTGGCGTCGATGGTGAACAGCGCGCCGCCGTCGACGCCGTTCGCACCGACGAAGAACGCGATCCGGTCATCCGTCGGGGACCAGGACGGGTCGGTGGCGCCGTCCGGCACGTTGAGCTTACGGACGCTTGATCCGTCGATGGCGACGACGTAGAGCCCGGCCCTGCCGTCGTTCGGGCCGCGCAGGGCCTTGATGACGACGAACTTCCCGGTCGGGTCGACCGACGCCCGGGCGTCCGGCGCGATCGCGAT
>NZ_CAAAFO010000035.1:67356-68573 GCF_900634715.1 Candidatus Protofrankia californiensis
TTCGGCAGGATGTCGACGACCTTCGCCTGGTTGCCGTCCACGCCGGAGCCACCGGAGGCCAGGGCCAGCATCGCGCCGAGCACCGCCACCCCGGCACCGGCAGCCACCAGCGCCATCCGTCGGCCGCTGCGTGGTACCCGGCCGCCGCCTCGCATGGTGGCCGCCGTCAGCGGCTCGCGGGTACCGCGCGTTGCGGTGCCATCGACACTGCCCCCGGGCGCGGGTAGCTTCCAGCCGTCCAACACCTGGATGACCGTCGCCTCGGGGTCGATCTCCTCTGTCGACAGCGGCTCACCGAGCAGGCGCAGCATCAGCTGCTGCGCGGTCGGCCGGGCCGAGGGGGCCTTGAGCATCGCGCTTGCGATGATCTCGCGCAGCGGGGGGTCCAGCCCGTCCAGGCGGGGCTCCTCGTTCACCGCGCGGTAGAGCAGGACCTGCGCGGAAGCGTCGCCGAACGGGTAACGGCCGGTCGCGGCAAAGGTGATCAGCCCGCCCCAGGCGAAGATGTCCACCGCAGGAGTGATCGGCTCGCCCTGGATCTGTTCGGGCGCCATGAACGCGGGGGTGCCGAGCTGCTGGAGGTTCCCGGTGAGGTTGCTGGCGGAGTCCAGCGCTCGGGCGATCCCGAAGTCGATCACGCGGGGCCCGAAGGGGGAGAGCACCACGTTGGACGGCTTGAGGTCACGGTGCACGATGCCGGCGCTGTGGATCGCGGTCAGGGCCGCGGCCACGCCGACCGCGAGCTGCTCGAGGTTCGCCGCTGACAGCGGGCCGCTCTCGGCGACGAACTTCGCCAGCGTCCTGCCCTCGATGAACTCGGTGACAAGGTAGGGCTGCTCGGCGTCGGGCTCGGCCGCGAGCACCTCGGCGGTGCACACCCGGGCGACCCGGCGGGCCGTTTCGGCCTCCAGGCGGAACCGCGAACGGAACTCGTCGTCGTCGGCCACGTCGGCGCGGATCACCTTGATAGCGACCAGCCGGCCGGTTTCGGAGCGCCCGAGGTAGACGGTTCCCATCCCGCCCTGGCCGAGCTTGCCCAGCAGGGTGTAGGAACCGAGCTGGCCGGGGTCCTCCGGACCCAGCGCAACGGTCTGTACACCCATGGCCGCGGTCTGTACACCCATGGCCGCATCCGGCAGCGCCATCCTCTGATCCACCCCCACAGCGGGTTCCCTCCCGGGTTCGGCCCGCAGCATGCTGTCCACAGTGGCCGGGTC
>NZ_CAAAFO010000035.1:68892-83722 GCF_900634715.1 Candidatus Protofrankia californiensis
CCGCAAGCGCTCGGACCAGCTTCCCCCGGTGCCTGCGGGCATGCGGTAGGAGTTGTGGTCGTGTGCCCTTTGGCCCACCTAAAACTACTCCGCCGGTCGTATCGCTGACTCGCGGCTTTCCCATTCGACGGGGCATGGCATGCTGCCGGTATGCCGCAGCCGCGACGATTGTTTCCGGTAACCGCCTATGCACTCGTTGCCGTGATGGCTGTCGTCCTGCTGTTGACGCCGGGGTGCGGCAGTTCGGATTCGCCGGGCGCCCCCGCCGCCAACTCACCCGCGCCCACACCGACAGCGGACCCCACCGCGCCGGTATGGGGCTTCCTCCGCTCGGACGAGGCCGCGCCCGCCATCGGCGTCCCGCGGGTGCCCGCGAGTGAGGTACAGGCCGGTAGCTGGCAGTTTGCCGCGGCCACCAGGCAGGCTCGGGCGACGGTGATCCGCCGGGAGACGGGTCGCTACAGCGTGATCTTCCCCCGCGTCGGGGTGCCCGGTGGCCGGGGCGCCGCGGTCGTGTCCGCAGTCGGTGACGCACCGGTGCACTGCCATACCGAGAACTGGGCACCGTCGGGCCTGGACGAAGAGGTCACCCTGGCCTGCCGATCACTCACCGGGGCCTATGTCGACTCCCGTTTCACCGCGTTGTTCACGTTCGCGCCGGCGTCCCATCGTCCGAATCCCAGCGAGCCGTATGCCTATTTCCGTGACGACGCGCCGAGCCAGCAGCAGGTCCGTCCGGAAAACAGCTACAGTCTCGCCGGCCCCGGCACCATCGAGATCAACTGGACCGGCATCGGCCACTACTCGATCGACCTGATCGGCGCTCTCTACGCCCGTACCGGCAACAACCTCCAGGTCAACGCGGTCGGTTCCACAACAGTGGGCTGCAGTGCGCTCGGCCGGGAGGTGCATCCCGACCGTCAGACCATCTTCGTCGGGTGCGCGGACGGGCAGACGTGGACGGACGCGCCGTTCGTCGTCGTGTACGGCAACCAGCACACGGTGATTCCCGTGGAGAACGCGGCGTTCGGGCACTCCTTCTCCGGGCTGGAGGAGGAGGGGACCGGGAAGATCCTGCAGCCGCCGCTGGAGCGGACCGTCGACGTGTGGCCTCGGTACTCCGCCAACAGCGCGAAGAAGACGAACACGATCCGTCATGTCTCGACCGGTATCTATGAAGTCGTCTTTCCCGGTGTCGGCCGGGCGCCCGACCATGTTCAGGTCACGCCTTACGGCGAGCCGACCCGCCGCTGCGCGATCGCGGGATGGACGTCGCCCCCTGCCGGGGAAGCTGGGGACGTGACGACGAAAGTCGTCTGTTTCGACCCGGACGGTAGCCGCGCCGACTCCCAGTTCAGTCTCGCCTACGTCAGCACCGCGGCCCTGGCGTCCTGACCCGGCACACCACCTGTCCCGGGTGAGGCCGCGAACCGGTCGCGACCGGACAGTGGACCGGTGGCACCAGGTGCGTCGGTACACCGGTCTGCGCGAAGGGAGCATGATCGCGCCGCTTTTGTCCCTCCAGTGGCCCAGTGACCTGGGCCTCCGGCTGCGCGAGAAAATCATGATCGCGCAGCCTTTGGCCCTCCAGCGAGGAGAACGGAGCGGCCTTTGAGCTTCCAGATACTCCCACTCGCCATCACGATGATGGCTGGACCGCAGATCATGTCGGCGATCGTCTTCGTCACGACCGAGAAGGCGATCCGGTTGTCCCTCGCCTTCCTCAGCGCAGTGGCGATCGCAACTTCGCTGGGTGTGGCCATCGCCACCGGCCTCGCGTCGCTGGTGGGCAACGGAGTCTCCCTGGATGACTCCGACAGGGCGGACTCGGCCGCCAGCATCATCCAGATCGTGCTGGTGGGCCTGCTGCTGGTGGCGGCCGTGCACAGTTATCTGGGGCGCAGGACCGCCGAACAGCCGAAGTGGCTCGGCGCGCTGGTCACGGCGGATGCGAAGAAGGCGTTCGAGACCGGATTCCTGCTGATCCTGCTGTTTCCGTCCGACATCGTCGTTCTGTTGACGGTGGGCGTGAACCTACAGCGAGCCGACCCTGCGCTGGGCGTGGCCCTGGCGTTCATCGCAGCCACGGTCCTGGTCGCGGGGCTGCCGTTGCTGGCCTACCTGCTCTTCCGCCGGCGAGCGGAAAGGGCGATGCCCAAGGTCAGGGACTGGATGAGCGCGCAGAGCTGGCTGGTCAACATAATCGTTTATGTCTTCTTCATCGTTCTGATCCTGTCGAGCGGTTGACGATCCATCCCGAACACAGGTAGGCCGACGGCCCGTCAGCGGCCGCCGACGGAGTGGGAGGTCATGCGGACAGGGGCTGGCGCGGGACGGCGAGTTCCGCGAACTCGGCGATCAGTTCATAGGAGCGGATCCGGGCGGCATGGGGGTGGACGTTCGTCACGATCATGATCTCGTCCGCGTTCGTCGTGTCGATCAGAGCGTCCAGGCTGGCGCGGACCGTGTCCGGTGATCCTACGATGTGTGAGGCGGTCGCGTTATCGGCGGCGGCTTGTTCGGCGGGCGTCCAGGGATATGCCGAGGCTTCCTCGGGAGTGGGAAACACCTCCGGGCGGCCGCTACGCATCCGCAGCATCGCCAGCCGGGTCGGCCCGGCAAGCCACTGCGCGGTCTCGTCGGTGTCCGCGCACACGACGGCGGCGGCGACCATGGCGTAGGGCCGGTCCCGCCCCGGGGACGGCCGGAACGTCGAGCGGTACAGCTCCAGCGCCGGGAGGGTGTTTATCGAGCTGAAGTGGTGCGCGAAGGCGAACGGAAGGCCGAGGTACCCGGCGAGCTGCGCACTGTACCCACTGGAACCGAGCAGCCAGACCGGTGGTATCCCGCTGTGCGGGACGGCGGTCACCATCCGTAGGGGATGGTTGGGGGGAAAGGAGTTGCCGAGGAAGGCGACGAGCTCGGCGAGCTGCTCGGGGAAGTCGTCGGCGGACAACTGCCCGCTCGAGCGCCGCAACGCGTGGGCGGTTGCGGGGTCGGTTCCCGGCGCCCGTCCGATGCCGAGATCCACCCGTCCCGGGAACAGGGCCCCGAGCGTCCCGAACTGTTCGGCGATGACGAGCGGTGCGTGGTTGGGCAGCATGATCCCGCCCGAGCCGACCCGGATGCTCGTGGTGGCGGCGCCGACCTGTCCGATCAGGATGGATGTTGCCGAACTCGCGATCCCGGGCATGCCGTGGTGCTCGGCGATCCAGTACCGGGCGTAGCTGAGCTGCTCGGTCTGGCGGGCGAGGTCGAGGGTGTTGCGTACCGCCTGTACCGGTGTTGAACCGGACACCACCGGCACGAGATCGAGGACGGACAGGGGCAGGGGACGGGAGAGGCTCACATGGGAGGTAACTTCCCGGGCTCGCGGGGATCTTCCCGGACGCCACCCGAAACGCTCCGGGGCCGGTAAGGTATGCGTGCCGGCCGTGACATGGCCCCCGGGCTCACCCCTATGTCGCTGCGAGCGACCACGCGCCGAGAGGCGACCTGCGCGGCCGGCACCCTAGTTCCCCGGTTGTTCCCCGCATCCCGCTCGTCGGAGTTCAGCTGCTCGTCGGAGTTCAGATCATTCGAACCGCAGGATGTCGTTGACCGATCGGCGGGGAGTCGCCTTCAGCGGTTCGGCGTCGGGAAGCGGATAGCCGACCCTTATGATCATCTGGATGTGCCCCAGGCCGCCAACGGAATGCCGCAGGAGCTCCCGGGTCACGTCGAGGTCGACGGCCTGGCCCAGCGGTGACGTCGCGATGCCACGCGCGGTCGCGGTCAGCAGAACCCGCTCCATGGCCTGCCCGGCCCGCAGCCGTTCGGCCGCAGTGTCGGCGTCGGTGCCGATCAGCAGCACGCCGGGGCGTTCCACCCCGGTCTGCTCCAGGTGCAGGCCGGGTTCGCCGACCACGTTGAAGTCGCGGATCGCGAACTCGGACTGCCGCGGCTGATCCGAGCCGATCACCACGTCACGGGGGATGCCGTCCTCGGCGTCCGGGGTCGCCCGGCTCCACGACTCCAGCTCTGTCCGGTAGGCCGGGTCGTGGTTCTCCAGCCAGTCCGCGCGGGCGATCAGGACGCTGGTGTCGATGCGCAGGTCGGTGTCGTCCAGGGACACCAGCCATGCACCCTCCGCCTCGGCGGCCAGCCGTAGCGCCCGCAGGTGCTCCGGTTCCAGCGGGCGAGGGTCGAAGGGCCTGCGGTCGGTGTGCCGATGGTGCGTTGCCGCCAGCAGCGCCTCGTCCTGCGGATCGGCCGGCTGTCCGCCGGTGATGCGAATCGTGGCCAACGGCCCGGCGTCAAGATCGTCACCTCCGGACGGGAAGAGCGTCACATCCGGGACGAGTCCTGCCGCGCGAACGGCGAGGCGGGCGTGCAACAGGGCCGCGCCGCAGCTCAGCAGGAGCTGCCGGCCGTCCGGGTCGGCGATGTGCAGTTGGCGCGAGGTGTCGGCGAAGAGAGCAAGATCATACTCGCCCACTCGCCAGCGCCACGGCTGGGTGTTGTGGATCGACGGGGCTAGGCCGGCCGCCTCGACGATCCTGCGGGCGAGATCCCTGAGCAGGGTGTCGGTGCTAGTCACCCGTACGACGGTAGGCCCTTCGGTCTGTCATGTCCTGATGCCTTCGATCCATGGTCGTCAAGACGTCGCCGCGCGTATCGTCGGTTTGGTGGAGCCTGTCCGCGTTTTCGTTCTCGATGACCACGAGATCGTCCGGCGCGGGATGCGCGAGCTGCTGGAAAGCCAGGGCGACATCAAGGTCGTGGGGGAGGCCGGCCTGGTGGCCGAGGCCCTGCGGCGCATCCCGGCGCTACGTCCAGACGTCGCCATCCTCGACGCCCGTCTGCCCGACGGCAGCGGCATCGACGTGTGCCGCGACATCCGCTCCGGCACACCGGAGGTGCCCTGCCTGATCCTGACATCCCACGACGACGACGAGGCCCTGTTCGCCGCGATCATGGCGGGAGCGGCCGGTTACGTACTCAAGCAGATCAGAGGTAATGATCTCATCGGCGCTGTCCGGACGGTCGCGTCCGGCCAGTCCATGCTCGACCCCGCCGTTACCCAGCGGGTGCTGACCCGGCTGCGTGACGGTGCGCCGGAGGATCGCCTACTGTCCACACTCAGCGAGCGGGAGCGTCAGATTCTCGGGCTCATCGCCGAGGGGCTGACCAACCGCCAGATCGCCAGCAGGATCCATCTGGCCGAGAAGACGGTCAAGAACAACGTCTCCTCCATCCTGGAGAAGCTCGGCCTGACCAGCAGGACCCAGGCGGCGGTCTTCGCCACCAAGCTCGCCGGCTAGGCGGTCCCGCGAAGCCTGCGGGCACGCGAGAAGAATCATGATCGCGTGCCCTTCGGCTGGGTGCTCTAGGGAGCCTCCGGGTATGCGGGAAATGATCGCGTGCCCTTCGGCTGGGTGGCCCGGACACGCGGGACCTTCGGTCCCGTGGTCTACCCGAATCGCTCTCGTTCGCGTCGCCGGGCGCTGCGAGCGTGAACGGTGTGGAGACGACATTCGACATCGTGGTGGGGATCGACGCGTCCGCCGACGCCGAGTTGGCCCTGCGCTGGGCTTTTGCCCATGCCGGGTTGACCGGGACGCGGATACGAGCGGTACTCGCCTGGGGTCCGGGCGGGCGTCCCCGGGTGGTCGACGACATCTCGCCGTCGATCGGGGTCGACGACCTGGAGCATGCGGCGCTGCAGGTGCTGCATGACGCGGTCCGGCGGACGCATCCTGGCGACCTCGCGGTCGATGTCGTCGAACGTACCGTCTACGACGCGCCGTCGGACGCCCTCGTGGAGGAGTCCCGGGACGCGCTGATGCTCGTCGTCGGCGCACGGGGGCTCGCCCGGATGCGTCGGATGTTCGTCGGTTCGGTCACCGCACGGTGCGCGCAGGAAGCACCCGTTCCTGTGGTCGTCGTGCGTGGGCCGGCACCACCTGAGCCGGACGGCCGTCCGATTCTTGTCGGTGTCGACGGCTCGGAAAGCTCACTGGCGGCGCTGCGGTGGGCGGCACTCCAGGCGGGACTACGCCGAGTCCCCCTGCGGGTCGCGCGCTGCTGGCTGCCGGAACCACCGTTCGACCCCGTCTGTCTGCCCGCGTTCGACCCGCCCGCGTTCGACGAGGCGGTCCTGGAAAAGGCCGCCCGTCTCACCCTTGACACGGCGGTCGAGCAGGGACTGGCAAGTCGTACCGATGTTGCCGTCGAAGCCGTGCTGGTGGCCGACTCGGCGGCTCACGGCCTGATCGTGGCCGCCCGTTCGGCCCAGCTGCTGGTGGTCGGTGCCCGCGGCCGCGGCGGGTTCGGCGGGCTGCTGCTCGGGTCGGTCAGCCACCAGGTCGTCACGCACGCTCCGTGCCCGGTCGCTGTCATCCGCTAGACGGCCAAAGGCGGCGCGATCATGTTTTTTCGCGCCGCCGGAGGCCTGCGTTTCCCGGTCGCTGAAAGGAAAACAGATGAACCAGGAACAGACGATCCAGGAACACAGATGAGTCAGGACACGATTGCCCGCTGGCAGTTCGCGATCACCACCGTCTACCACTTCCTGTTCGTCCCGCTGACGATCGGACTGTCGCTGCTGGTCGCCGTAATGCAGACGGCATGGGTCCGGACCGGAAATGTCGAATGGCTCCTCCTGACCCGTTTCTGGGGCAAGTTGATGCTCATCAACTTCGCGATGGGAGTGGTCACCGGAATCGTCCAGGAATTCCAGTTCGGAATGAACTGGTCGGATTACTCGCGCTTCGTCGGGGACGTCTTCGGCCCGCCGCTGGCGATGGAGGCGCTGATCGCGTTCTTCCTTGAGTCGACCTTCCTCGGCTTGTGGATCTTCGGTTGGGACCGGCTGTCCAAGCGCGTCCACCTCGCCACCATCTGGCTGGCCTCGATCGGAACCGTGATCAGTGCGTACTTCATTCTGGCGGCGAACTCGTGGATGCAGCACCCGGTCGGCTACCGGATCAACCCGCAGACCGGGCGTGCCGAGCTCACCTCGATCTGGAAGGCGCTGACGAACCCGACACAGATGGTCACCTTCCCGCACGTGCTGGCCGCCTCGCTGCTGACCGGGGGCGCGGTGCTGGTCGGGCTGTCCTGTTGGCACCTGCGTAAAGGTCAGCAGGTCGAACTGCACCGGCGGGCCGTGCGGCTGGGCCTGGTCGTCTGTGCCGTGGCATCGGTGGGGGTACTGCTGTCCGGTCACTTCCAGGGCCAGGTCATGACCAGGCAGCAGCCGATGAAGATGGCTTCCGCCGAGGCGCTGTGGGACACCGAGAAGAGCGCGGGCTGGTCCCTGTTCGCGTATGGGGACGTCTCCCACGGTGAGAACAAGGTCGATATCAAGATCCCCTACATGCTGTCGTTCATGGCCACGAACTCCTTCACCGCCGAGGTGGAAGGGGTCAACAACCTGCAGGCCGCCGCGGTCGCCAAGTACGGCCCCGGTGACTACACGCCCGTCATGGGTGTCACGTTCTGGAGTTTCCGCATCATGATGGCGTTGGGTGGGGTCTACCTCACCCTCGCGGCCTTCGGCCTGTGGCGGATGCGCGGTGGCCGTCTGCCCGGCGGGCGCTATGCGCTGCTGGCGTTCATGGGTGCCGCTGTGCTGCCGTACGCGGCGAACACCGCAGGCTGGATCTTCACCGAGATGGGACGCCAGCCGTGGGCGGTGTTCGGCCTGCTGCGTACGTCCGACGCGGTCTCGCCGGGAGTCTCCACCACCGCGGTGATCGCGACGTTGGCCGGGTTCACCGTCATCTACGGCTCGCTTGCCGTGGTCGCGCTGCGTCTGTTCCTGCAACACGGCAGGCATGAGATCCCGGCCCTGAGCACGAACGTGACCATCGGTGGCGAATCGCGGCCCGGCGAGGCGCTGCCGTCACTGGCTTACTGACATCCCAGGACCAGGAGTAGGGCGATGCTTGAGGAGTTCTGGTTCGTGCTCGTCGCCGTCCTGTGGGTCGGCTTCTTCGTCCTGGAAGGCTTCGACTTCGGTGTAGCGGCTTTGTTGCCGGTAGTCGGCCGTAACAACGAAACTGACCGCCGGGCGGTGCTCGGCACCATCGGTCCGGTCTGGGACGCGAACGAAGTGTGGCTGCTCACCGCCGGTGGGGCGATGTTCGCCGCTTTTCCGGAGTGGTATGCGAGCATGTTCAGTGGAATGTACCTGGCGCTTTTCCTCGTCCTGTTCTCGCTGATTATCCGCGGGGTTTCCCTGGAATATCGGGGAAAGGCCACCACGGCGGCCGGACGGGCCTGGTGTGACCGCGGAATCACGATCGGTGGAGCGTTGCCGGCGCTGCTGTTCGGCGTCGCCTGTACCAACATGGTCCGTGGCCTGGAGATGACTCCCGACCATGAGGTGACCAGCGGGCTCCTCGATCTGTTGAACCCGTACGGCCTGCTGGGTGGCGTGACCACGGCGTTGCTGTGCACCCTGCACGGCGCGGTGTTCCTGACGCTGAAGACCCGCGGTGAGATACGCGACCGGGCCCGCCGGATAACCCGGGTCCTGATCCCGCCCGCCCTGGCAGCCCTGGCCGGGCTGGCCGTGTGGACGGTCGCGATCCGCGGTGGGATCGCCGTGGCCGCGGTGGGGGCGATGGCGCTGTTCGCACTCGGCTTCGCGGCACTGGCCTGGTTCAACGAGCGGGACGGCTGGGCCTTCACCGGCACGGCCGGTGCCATCGCGCTGCTGGTGACGAGCTGGTTCGTCGCGCTCTACCCCAATGTGCTGCCGGCTCTGGGCACGCCGGAGAACAGCCTGACCATCAGCAACGCCGCGTCCGGGCACTACACACTCACGATCATGACCTGGGTGGCGGTGCTGTTCTGCCCGGTCGTCATCGGTTACCAGGCGTGGTCGTACTGGGTGTTCCGGCGGCGGCTGGTGGGATCCGATGAAGCCGGTTGATCCACGGCTGCTGCGTGCCACCCCCGCCCTGCGCGGTTACCTGCTGCGGCTGGGGGCGCTCGCGGTCGTCTCGGCCGTCCTAGTGATCATGCAGGGGAGCCTGCTGGCCGACGTCGTGGTGAGCGGCCAGCAGGTGGTGGCCGGTGCACTCACCGGGACAGGAGCCGGCATCGCGCTCCTCGTCCTGGTCACCGCCGCCCGGGCTGCGGTGGTCTGGCTGTCCGAACGGACCGCCGAGCGCACCTGTCCGGCGGTGTCGGCAGGCCTGCGCCAGGCCATGCTCGACGCGGTCGTCGAGCATGCGGTCACCGCGGGCACCGGCCGGGGCCATCGTGATCGTGACGGTGGATCGGGGGCGCTCGCGGTCACCGCGGGCGCCGGCCTGGACGGCATGGACGCCTACCTGACCCGCTTCCTGCCCGCGCTGGTCATGGTCGCGGTCGTCCCACCGTTCGTGCTGGCCCGGATCGCCGGCGCGGATCTCACTTCCGCGCTCATCCTGGCCGTCGTGCTGCCGCTTGTGCCGATCTTCATGGTGCTGGTGGGGCTGGCCACCCGCAACCGCACCGACCGGCAGCTGGCGGTGCTCGGCCGGCTGTCCGGGCACTTCCTCGACGTTGTCGAGGGACTGCCGACGCTGAGGATATTCAGCCGGGCGAAGGCCCAGGTGGAGGTGATCCGCCGGATCACCGACGCCTACCGGGAACAGACGATGGCGGCGCTGCGCTGGGCGTTCCTGTCGTCGTTCGTGCTGGAGCTGCTCGCGACGCTGTCGGTCGCCCTGGTCGCGGTGTCGGTGGGGCTGCGGCTGGTATCGGGTTCGCTCGACCTGCGCACGGGGTTGCTGGCCCTGCTGCTCGCCCCGGAGGTCTACCTGCCGCTACGGCAGGTGGGAGCGCAGTACCACGCGACCGTGTCCGGACTGACCGCGGCCGGCGCGGCCCTCGACGTGGTCGACGCCGTGCCGGCGGCGCGTCCGGGCCGGCGCCTGGCCTCCACCCGGTTCGACGCCCTGCGGTTGGACGGCGTGGACCTACGCAACACCGGGCGGGTCGACCTGACCGTCCGCCGGGGTGAGATCGTCGCGCTGGTCGGGCCGAGCGGCGCGGGCAAGAGCACCGTGCTGGCGTTGCTGCGCGGGGCGCTGCATCCGGCGCAGGGCCGGGTGCTGGTGGACGGCGTCGACCTCGCTGACCTCGACCCGGCCGGCTGGCAGGCCCGCGTCGCCTGGCTGCCGCAGCGGCCGCATGCCGTCTGCGGCGGCACGGTCGCCGACGAGGTGCGGCTGGGACGGCCCGGCGCGAAGGCCGCCGAGGTCGCAGCCGCGCTCGCGGCGGCGGGGGCGCCGCCGGCGGACCAGACTGTGGGCGAGGACGGCGGCGAGCTGTCAGCGGGTGAGCTGCGCCGGGTCGGGCTCGCCCGGGTGCTGGTCCGGGACGCCCCGCTGGTGCTGCTCGACGAGCCCGGGGAAAGCCTGGACGTGGCCGCCGAGGAGCGGGTCGCCACAGCCGTCGCGGCATTGCGGGGCCGCGCGACGGTGGTGCTCGTCGCGCACTCCGCCGCTCTCGCCGACGTCGCCGACCGGATCGTCACGATTTCGGCCGGCCGGGTGGTCGCCGACCGGACGCTCGCCGACCGGACGCTCGCCGACCGGACGCTCGCCGATCGGACGCTCGCCGATCGGACGGCCGAGGATTGGATGGTTGCGGATCGGATGGCCGCCAGCCGGACGACACTGCCCGGACCGGCTCGCCCGCCGGCTCGGGCAGCTCTGACGCTCCCGCCCGCCCGCCCGGCGGCCGCATCGCTCCCACCGGCAGCTGCATCCGTCCTGCCAGCGACCGGATCGGTCCTGCCGGCAGGCATGCGGTCCCGGCCGGAGCCGGCCGTCTCCCACCGGGAGGCACTGGCGCTGTTCGCTTCGGCACGGCAGCGGTTCGCCCTCGGTATCCTCGCCGGGGCCCTCGCGCTGGGGTGTGGCATCGGACTGACCGCCACGTCGGCATGGCTGATCGTCCGGGCGTCGCAGCATCCACCGGTGCTGACATTGATGGTCGCGATCGTCGGCGTCCGGGCGTTCGGGCTCGGCCGGCCGGTTTTTCGCTATGTCGAACGCCTCACCACCCACGACGCGGCTCTGCGGGGTCTTGCCCGGCTGCGCTCGGAGGTGTTCGCCCGGCTCGTGCCGCTGGCTCCCGCCGCCCTCGGGACCCACCGCCGCGGGGACCTGCTGCGCAGGTTCACCGCGGACGTGGACGGGGTGGGCGAGTCGCTGCTGCGCGGCGCTGGCCCCACCGTGTCCGCGGCGCTCGCCTGCGCCGGCGCGGTGATCATGGTTACCGTCATGTTGCCGGCCGCGGGGATTGTCCTGGCGGCCGGGCTTGCTGTGGCCGCGGTGCTGGCCGGGCCGATAACCGCTCGGCGTACCCGGGCGATGGTCACGGCCACCGCCGTGGCGCGGGCCCGGCGGGATACTGAGATCGTCTCCCTGCTGGACGGGCTGGACGAGATCGTGGCGTTCGGCGCGGCGCGGGCGCGGCTTGCGCGGCTGCGCCACCGTGACGGCGAAATACTGCGGCTGGTGGCGTCCTGGCGCAGGTCACCGGCATGGGGGAGCGCGGCCGCAACGTTTGCCGCGGGCCTGACCCTCGTGGCGGTCAGCGTCGTCGGGGTGGCGGCGGTACGGCAGCAGGCGTTGTCCGGGGTGATGCTCGGGGTGGTTGTGCTGACCACGGTCGCCGCCTTCGAGCCGTTGGCGGGGCTCACCGCTGCCTTCGCCGCCCTTGCCGACGCTCGGGCGGCCGCTGCTCGGGTGTTCGCGGTCCTCGACCGTGAGCCACCGGTCGGCGAGCCGGTCCACGCGCGGCGGTTGCCCGACGGGCCGCTCGACGTCCGCATGCACGGCATCGGGATGCGGTACAGCTCGGACGGTCCGCTGGTGCTCGACGGCTTCGACCTTCATCTGCCGGCGGGCGCCCGGGTTGCGCTCGTCGGCGCCAGCGGCGCGGGCAAGAGCACCGTCGTCGACCTGCTGCTGCGCCTGCGTGACCCGCAGGCGGGACGGGTCGAGGTCGGCGGCGTCGACCTGCGCGACGTCACCACCGACGAGCTGTACCAGAACGTGACCGGCATGACCCAGGACGCGCACGTGTTCGACGCGACGCTGCGGGAGAACCTGCTGATCGCCCGTACCGGGGCGACCGAGGCCGAACTCACCGGCGTCCTCGAGCGGGTCGGGCTCGGCGGCTGGGCCGCGGGCCTGCCGGACGGTCTTGCCACCCGGGTCGGGGCGAACGGGGAGCGGATGTCCGGTGGCCAGCGCCAGCGGCTGCTGCTTGCCCGTGCCCTGCTGGCAGACCCTCGCGTGCTCGTCCTGGACGAGCCCACCGCCCATCTCGACCCGGTGACCGAGGCCGCGGTGATGCGCACGATCCTGGACGTGACCCGCGGTCGGACGGTCCTACTCATCAGCCATCGCACGGCCGGCTTCGAGGAGCTGGACGCGGTGGTGGAACTGGCGGGCACCGCGCGGATGCCCACCCTGCGCTCAGCCGCCTGACGGACCGGTACCGCTCGACGGGCCCCTGCCACCGCCTGGACCTGTGCCGTCGGAAGGATCCGTGCCACCTGGCGGGTCCGGTGCACGGGTTCGGGCGGACCAGGACAACCGGGTGCCGGCGGCGAGAGGGGAGAACACGATGAACTTGCCTCCGAGCTCCTGCGCCCGGCTGCGCATGTTGACCAGCCCGCTGGAGCTGTCCCGGCCGTCCGGGTTCACGCCACCGACCCCGTTGTCGATCACGTCCAGCCGCACCTGACCGTCGGTGGACCAGACGGTCACGTACACCTGGGTTGCCGACGCGTGCCGGGCGACGTTCGACAGGGCTTCGCGCAGCACGGCCACCAGATGCTCGCCGACGACGTTGCACACGGCGGAGTCCAGCGCGCCCTCGAACCGCAGGTGCGGTGCGAACCCGAGGGAGACGGTCGCGTCGTCGACGATGTCGAGGATCTGCCCGCGCAGGCTCGGGACGTCGTTACGCCCGCGCCGCCGCAGCTGGAAGATCGTTGTCCGGATCTGGCCGATGGTCTCGTCCAGGTCGTCGATGTAGGCGGCGAGCCGGTCCTCCTGCTTTACCCCGTCGGTGCGCGAGACCAGGCCCTGCAGTCCGATCGCCGTGGCGAAGATCCGCTGGATCACGTGGTCGTGCAGGTCCCGGGCGATACGGTCGCGCTCCTCCAGGACGGCGATGCGGTCACGGTCGGCCCTGGCCTGGGCCAGCTCGAGCGCCAGCGCTATGTGCCCGACGAAACCCGAGGCCATGTCGATGTCGGCATCGGTGAAAAGCCGGCCTTCGATCCGCCGGCCGAGCACGAGTGCCCCGACGCTTTCGCCCGAGGCGACCAGGGGAATGACCATCAGCGGGCCGTTCTGGCCGGCGAGTGGATCCGACGCGGGAACGACCGCGCCGACCAGACCGTCGGGGTATTCGCCGGTGGCGACCTCCACGATGAGTTCCTCGGCCGACTCACGGGGGAGCAGGACGGCGGAGAAGTCCGCGACGGCGATTTCCTGGGCTCTGCGCGCAATCAGTTCCAGCGGATTCGGACCCTCGGCCAGGAGATGGCGGGTGATGTCGGTGGACGCCTGCAACCAGCGTTGCCGGCGCTGGGACTCCTCGAAAAGCCGTGCGTTCTCTATGGCGACGCCGGCGCTTGCGGCCAGCGCCTGGACGAGTTCCTCGTCCTCGGCGGTGAAACGCGACGCGTTCTGCTTGTCTGTCAGGTAGAGGTTGCCGAACACCTTGGTGCCGATCCGGATCGGGACGCCGAGGAAACTGTGCATGGGCGGATGCCCGGCCGGGAAGCCGTCCGCCCGGTGGTCGGTGGTGATGTCGTCGAGCCGCAACGGGTAGGGCTCCCGGATGAGCAGGCCGAGGATGCCCTTACCCCGCGGAAGGTCGCCGATCCGGCGGACCATGCTCTCGTCGAAGCCGACATGGACGAACTGTTCGAGGTTCTGGTCGTGGGCGATCACGCCGAGTGCGCCGTAACGGGCATCCACAAGATCGCATGCCGCCTCCACGATGCGGGTCAGCACGACGGACAGGCTCAGGTCCGAGGCAACCATGCGGCTCGCCCGCAACAGACCACGCAGGCGACTCTGGGTAACGATCAGGTCCTTGGCCTGGTCGACCCGATGAGTCACAAAATCGTCACCATATGGTTGTACGGCGTTCCCGCCGCCAGTCTCTGCATCCATGACGATCTCAACGTATTACGCCTGACGGCCGCGGAGATCTCTCCGTCGGGCAACATCGCGCGAATCATCCTGGGCAGGACGATCGGCGCCCGGCCGTGGCCTTGCGACCTGCTGGTCCGCCAAACCTCCGTGATTTTTTTCACCAACGAATGTTTTCTCCGGCGGACGGCCATGAAAAGAGCTATATGCAGCGGTCAGCCGCGCCCCGACGTGCCGCGGGCTCCTCTGGTGATTGCGTCGACAATTCCGTCCGCGACGTCCGAGAGGTCTTCCTCACCTGTTATGCGCAGGTACTGACGACTGGCGAGGAGACTCGGGAGATGGTCGGGTTCGGCGTCCGAGGTGAGTACGGGCAGCACCGTACGGTTGGACCTGTCGTCCAGGGTCTGGCGGATGAACCGGTCGATCTCGTAGCTCTGCGCCCGGTCGAGGTAGGGGCCGTCGAAGAGAGCGACGAGATGCCGTGATCGGGCCAGCAGGGTGTCCATCTCACGCTGCCAGTCGGTGCTGATGCCGACACCGAGCTGGCGCAGCCGTGACGGCCCTACCACTCGCAGGGACTGGCGAGCCAGCAGGTCCTCCAGCGACGTCGCAAGTCGGTCGTCCTTACGGGAGCTGCTGATGAAGACATCGATCTCGTAGCC
>NZ_CAAAFO010000035.1:83846-86190 GCF_900634715.1 Candidatus Protofrankia californiensis
TGATCGCAGCCCCAGCCGGGTGGCCGCGTCCACGAACGAGTCCCTGCTTTCCACGAGCAGCTCGCTGCGGTCCAACCGGTGGGCGATCGTGGCCGCGAGGGTCTCCAGCGAATATCCGATCTTCTCCGGTGTGGGATCCTCCTCCTCGAGTGCCGGCAGGTCCTCGCCGAAACTCCAGTAGGAAACATAGGGAATCGTGAGGAAACCGAGCAGTCGCTCGATCGACACTCCCTCCACGGCCCAGTTCCGGAAAAGTGGAGCGAGCTCCTTGCTGAATCGTTCCTGCCAGTACCGGGCCCGGCGGTACTCCTCCCGGGAGTCGAATCGTGCGGGAACGGGGAGGGTCATCAGCAGGGAGCGATCATAGGGCAGGTCGTCGCGGGTCCTTTCGGCGCGGCGCACGACGTCGACAACCCCACGCAGGCTCTGCTCGTTGGCGGTGAAGAGCACGACCAGGATGTCGGGAAGTTGTGCCGTGCAGATCCCGCTGATATCGGTGATTCCGGTCCGGCTGTCGACCAGGACGAAGTCGTAGTCCTCCAGCCAGCGTTCTCGACAGTCCTCCAGAAAGGCGCCGAGATCCTTCTTGTCGTACAGGTCGGCCCAGTCGATTTTTTGGGCCTGGGGGACGTAGGAGGGGTCGGACGAGCCGGCGGGAAGCAGATCCAGGGGTATTTCCCGCCCCGGGAGGAATATCCGGCTGACATAGTCACCGACATGTGGATTCCGGCCTTGCGCGAAATCGTTGATAAAATCGACCAGGCCGGTCCTGGGTGGGGACAGCCACCGGCTGAAGTAGAACGGGATTCCCGGGGCGTCGATGTCCCAGTCGATGCAGAGCGTCCGATAGCCCCACGAGGTGAGCAGCGCCGCGGTGTTGGCCAGGGCGAAGGTGCGCCCCACACCGCCCTTGTAGGAGTAGAAGGTCACGACCGTGCCGCTCACGTGTTTCATGTGTTCACAGCCTCGGTACGTCCGCGCGGTGGAGTGGTTCGGGGTCCGGACGCAGTACCGGAAAATCCGGGCGCCAGTCCGGCACCAGCTCCAGCTTCGCCGCCAGCTCCTCCGCGACCGTTCCCACCTGCTTTTCGAAACCGGCGTAGGCGGGTGTCTGCTCGAAGGCGGGCGAGGAGACGTTCCACTCCTTCATGTCCTGCTGCTGGGTCTTCTTCGCGTCGCTCGGAAACCTGGTACCGTCCTTGAGCCGTATGGGATATACAAGGCGGCGTGCATCCGGCGCTGTGCTCAGATCGAACATCGCCTCACGGTGCTGCATGCTGCGCCATTCCGCGACGCACCAGTGAGAGCCGAAATAGGACGGAGTCCATACCGCCCACCAGCAGGCGTGACCGACTGTGGGCCTGGGCGAGTGTGTCCGGCCAGTGGTCCCCGACTTCGACCCCGTCGACATCGATGAAGATCTCCGGCCTGCGCTCCAGTTCGTCGGTCAGGCACTTCACGAGCATCCGGTGGAAGTGATTGTGCACCCATGGCAGGACCGTACCCGCCCGCCGGTAGCTGAGGAACACGTCGAACTGGTAGCCCGACATGTTTCGGGGGCCTCCCTGAGGTGAGTCCCGCTGCTGGCCACGGCGTACGGGACAATAGGACACGACATGTGGGATGCGACATATGTCGGGCCCAGCATACCGTCCGGTTTCAGGGGGCCGGGACGCGCTCGAGTGAGCCGTGGATCGGCTGTGGGTTGATCAGCAGGTTCAGGATCGGGCAGGTGCGTTCCACGGCTCGGTGCAGCTCGCTGATCTCCTCGTCGGACGCGGGGGAGGACAGCCGCACGGTGTAGCGAAGGTCGTGCGGGTAGACCGGCGCGTCCTCGTACCCGGGTTCACCGGCGCGAGGGTCGAATGTGGCGGTGACGTCGATGTCGAGGGAGTCCAGGGGGACGCTGAGCACGGCTGCCTGGATCAGGAAGGTGTGGGTCAGGCAGCTGCCCAGCACCCCGAGCTGGATCTCGGGCGAGGTCGGGCCCAGATTGTGTCCGGCGAGATCCGGCCCGCTGTCGCTGATGATCTGGAATTCGCGGGCCCGGATGCGACGCACGCCCGTGCGTCCCTCCGCCGTGACGGTTGCCGAGACGGCCAACGGTTTGACGTCACCTGCGGCAACCTGCTCCCGCTGCGCGAGAACGGCGTCGCGCTTGCCGATCAGGTATTCACTCAAACCGCTCATCGGGTCGTCCTCCCGTCATCGATTGGTACGTCGGGCGTGGCGCTGCCGGATCCCCGCGCTGCGCTCCCCGCTCGATGATCTACACCCCTGATGTCGGGCGCGCTCAGTGACCAGCTTGCTGATCGAACACCATTGTTCAGTGGCGTCCTAATCG
>NZ_CAAAFO010000035.1:86502-88421 GCF_900634715.1 Candidatus Protofrankia californiensis
CGAGCAGGTCCGGCTGCTCGGCGGTGATGAGGTCCCAGTAGGGGGTGAAGCTGAAGCCGCCGAAGGCACGGCCGCTGCCCAGTGGCTCGGCGACTTCGTGTCGGATGAGCTTCGGGATGCCGGCGGCTTCGGCGAGAAGCTGCGCGTGCGCGCTCTGGTCGGCGGTGACGAACAACCATGCCGCTTCCTCCACGGAGCGTCCGACGGTGAGGAAGCCGTGGTTCTGCAGGATCACGAGCTTGTTCGGGCCCAGGGCCTGGGCGATGTTGCGCCCTTCCTCCTTGTCGAGGACCACACCGTTGAAATCGGCGTAGAGCGAGTGGCTGCCGTAGAACGTGGTGGCGTCCTGGGTGATCGGGTCGAGCAGCCGGCCGAGGGACGACCATGCCTTACCGGCCACGGCATGGGCGTGCGCCGCGGCGACGACGTCCGGACGGGCGGCGTGCACCTGGGAGTGGATGGCGAACGCGGCCGTGTTGACGGGACGGTTGCCGATCACGATGTCGCCGTCGTGGTTGACCAGTAGCAGGTCGGAGACCTTGATCTGGGCGAACGACACGGCGAGCGGGTTGACCCAGAAGTGGTCGGGTAGCTCCGGGTCACGCGCCGTGATATGACCGGCGATGCCGTGGTCGTAGCCGAACTTCGCGAACAGCCGGAAGGAAGCCGCCAGCCGCTGCTTGCGGTGCAGCCGTATCTCCTCGACGGATCCCGCGGGTTCGGGGCCCTTCGGCAGCGTCTGGTCGGCCACGCGCAGCGGGGTCTGCCGGAACTGCTCACGGATGCTGGTGACGAGATTGGTGCCTGTGGACATGCCCTGATCTCCTTGACGTGACCTTGGAAAGGATCGTTGTCGGTTCACGCACACCGCCCGCCGGCATTTCCACGTGATCCGAGCTCATCCGGAGAGCGGATTTTGATGCAGTGACTCCAGGAACACCAGGGTGCTGGCGGCCACTGTCCGGTAGCCGGGTCCGGCGATCACATCATGTTGACCCGGTACCACGGTGAGTTGCGCACGGGGCGCGGTACGAATGATCATCTGGGTGAGCGGTAGCGGGCTCACCTGGTCGTCCACCCCGTGGATCAGCAGGATGGGCAGGTCGGGCAGGGCCCGCGGAACCGGGTACACCGAAGCGCCGGCACTGCCGATATTGCCGGCACTGCCGTCAGCCGTGATGGGACGTTGCAGGAGCGGCAGCCCGAGGAGGACCACGCCGTCCGGGCGCAGCGCCGGGGAGCCCGCGAGGGTCAGCGCGCGCAGCCCGCCGATGTCGGAACCCAGCAGGATGAAGGGTGCTCCGGGAATACGTGCTTCGGCCAGCGTTGACACGCTGTCACCGGGCTCCTCGGAGATGGTGATCGTGTAGCCGTCGAGGGCCAGGCGGAGCCTGAGCCGTTCGAACGAGGCCGCTGTCTCGCCCCGACCGGTCAGGATGAGGACGGATCCCCGGCCGGGCGGCATATCGGGTGGCGTCTCGGACACCGTGGCCAGCGGCGCTGCGCTGCCGGCCGCATACCTGCGGATGCCGGTGGGCGGCCGTCTCGACGCAAATGTCGCGGGCGGTGCGGATGTCATTGTGCATCTCCTGTCGTCGGATGGATGCTGTCGCGATGATCGGCGCGGATGCGCATTGTTGTTTTCTTCCGCGTCCCGTAGGGGATGGAAACGAAACGTGTGGGGAACACGTGGTTTCGGCCGGCGGAAGGGGCGCGACAGCCCGTGGGGTGGGTCAGGAAGCGTGCGGGTGCGCGCGGCTATCGACGGGAGGAAGGAAAGCCCGGACAGGCTGCTGAGGCGACCCGCAGCAGATCAATGTGACCTCGGGTCACGAGCCGAGACTCGGTATGCACGCCGTCCACGATGCGTGTGATGTGGGGTGATGTCAATACTCGCCTCTGCCAGGCGCGGGACATCA
>NZ_CAAAFO010000035.1:89063-97003 GCF_900634715.1 Candidatus Protofrankia californiensis
CGCCGCGGCCGAGCGGGGCGAGGCCGTCTTCGGCACCGTGGACAGCTGGCTGCTGTGGAACCTCACCGGGGGAGTGCATGGCGGGCTGCACGTGACAGACGTCACCAACGCCAGCCGTACCATGCTGATGGACCTGCACACTCTGGACTGGGACGACGAGCTGCTGTCGTTCTTCGGCATTCCGCGGGCCATGCTCCCGGCGATCCGGCCCTCAGCCGACCCGACCGGCTACGGTTCGACCATTGCGTCCGGGCCGCTGCGCGGCGAGGTCGCGCTGACCGCCGACCTCGGAGACCAGCATGCCGCGACCGTCGGGCAGGTCTGTTTCGCCCCCGGGCAGGCCAAGAACACCTATGGCACCGGCAACTTCCTCCTGCTGAACACCGGAACGCAGGCGGTGCCCTCCCGGCACGGGCTGCTCACGACGGTCGGCTACCGGTTCGGTGACGACGACCCGGTGTATGCGCTGGAAGGCTCGATCGCGGTCACGGGGTCGGCCGTGCAGTGGCTGCGGGACCAGCTCGGCATCATCAGCAGCGCGTCCGAGAGCGAGACGCTGGCCGCGACGGTGCCCGACAGCGGCGGCATCTACTTCGTCCCGGCTTTCTCCGGGCTGTTCGCGCCGTACTGGCGCTCCGACGCGCGGGGCGCGATCGTCGGCCTGTCACGCTTCCACACCAGCGCCCATCTGGCCCGCGCCGCGCTCGAGGCGATCTGCTACCAGAGCCGGGACGTGGCCGAGGCGATGCGGCTGGACTCGGGCGTGGCACTGGACGTCCTGCGAGTCGACGGCGGAGTGACCGCAAACGACCTGTGCATGCAGATGCAGGCGGACATCCTGGGCGTCCCCGTCAGCCGTCCGGTGGTCGCCGAGACGACGGCGCTCGGCGCCGCATATGCCGCCGGTCTCGCGGTGGGCTTCTGGAAGGACGCCGGTGAGCTCGCCACGCACTGGCGGGAGGACCGCCGCTTCGAACCCCAATGGTCGCCGGACCGGCGCGAAAGCGGCTACGCCGGCTGGCGCAAGGCGGTCGAACGCACCCTGAACTGGGTGGACGTGGACCCCGGCCGTCGGTGACCCGTGGTTTTCGGACTCCGGCCGCACGCGGTCGCGGTGAATATGAACTTCCTGGACGGCGTCTGGTTGCGCGTCGAACATTCTTCTGGCTGCCGGGAATAACCATGATTCTGCCCGCCGTCGAATAGCCGGAACAATCGGGCCGGCGGCCTGGTGTGTGGTTGGCGACATACGGGCGTGCAGACGCTTTGCCGCAGCCTGGGACGGGTACAGCATACCTCGCGGGAAACGGGCCTCCGCATGGGCATGGCAGCAGTGACGGGTTGCGCCCGACCGGGTGCCCTCCGATTGAAACACGGCCGTTACCGTGTTACCTCGCTGCCGTGTGTCGCTTGTTGTTTCCGTCACGCAGCGGCGTCCCCGGGATCTGGTGCGGGCCGCATGCTAACGTCGATCATGTGTTGCCGCCCGGTGCGGTCAACCAGCCAATAATGCAAGCTATCTCGCCGGCTATCTCGTGTACACCTATTCTTCTCCAAGTATTACTCGCGGAGGACCCGTGGCGAAGTCGCAATGGCAGAAACAACTCAAGAAACATGACAGACGGCTGCTTGAGGGTCAATCGTTCGGCGAGGAGCAGAAGACCGACTACCCGCTGGGCTGGTACTTCGCCCGATTCAGCGAGGACCTCGCGCCAGGCCAGGTGCTGCCTGTCGAGTTCATGTCTCACCAGTTCGCGCTCTTCCGCGGAAAGAGCGGCAGGGTCGGCATGGTCGACAGTCAGTGCTGCCACATGGGTGCCGACCTCGGTCGCTGCGGCACCGTGGTCGAGGACCGGATCAAGTGCGGCTACCACGCCTGGGAGTTCCGGACCGACGGTGGCTGCGAGGTCATTCCGGAGCTGGACCAGTCGAAGATCCCCCCGCGGGCGGGCCAGCGTTCGATCCCCGTCCGTGAGCATGCCGGAAACATCTGGTTCTGGTACGGCCCGGAACCGGCCGGTGAGTTCATCGAGGTGCCCTACGCCGACTCCAAGAAGTACCTGAACCTCAAGGGCCAGATCTACATTGCCCGGGGAACGCTGCTGCCGGTTGCGGAACATGTTTCCGACATCTATCACTTCCCGGTTGCGCACAAGGGTGCGGGGCGGCTGGAGTACTCCATCCTGGTGAACAAGGAGGACCGCCTCGAGTACCAGTTGCGGCCCGCCGACGAAACCGGCATGAAGAAGGTCCAGAAGTGGTTCAGGCCGTTCGCCTTCATCGAGATGATCGGGCCGTCCGCCTCGCTCTACCGGACGCAGAAGGACGCCACGGTCGACCGGTCCGGCCCACTGCTGACGATAGTTCTCGGCGGCACCCCAGTCCGCGACGACGTCATGTTCTTCGGGTACCGGGTAATCGTCCGTAAGATCGGCCCCGGCCCGCTGTTCGCACCCTTCAACCATCTGATTGCGCGTATGATGTGGCTCACGGTCCGGCGGAACGTCTATGCCGACATCGATGTTCTGAGGTGGCTGCGGCATCCCGAGAAAACCCTCTGGGTGAAGCCGGACGGGCCGTCCGTCCGCGAGTTCCGCACTTTCTTCCAGCGCCGTATCGTGCCGGGCTGGCGTTTCGGCGACCCGATGCCGGAAGAATCCGCCACCAGCGCGTAGACGGTGTCCGCGAAGCCCGCGGGTACCGGCACCGGTTGGACGTCGGGTCCCTGGTAGGAGCGACCGGACGCCCGACCGGCGCCGGCGCGGGCCCCCGGACGGTGCGCGCCGACACGTCGACCGCAAGCCCGCACTGCGGCGCCATCTCGGTAAGCGTCCTGCCTGTAAGCCGGCAGCCCTTGTGCGGCCACCCGGCGGCCGAGCGCGATCTACCTGCGCTAGAGTCGCTGGCCACGCACATCTGGGCTGGGGGGCTACATGCGGGGTTTTTGTGGATTTGTGGTTGTTTTTGTCATGATTGTCGGATTTGTCGGCCTGATACGCGGTCACCTGCATCAGGCACGGATCCACAACCGCCGGAGTGCCGGAATCGTCACCGCAGCGAGTTTCCTGGGGCTTGTCGTGCTGGCGGCGCTGGCTCCGAAGAGTGACCAGGCGGCCGCGTCGGCCGCTCCAAGCGCATCCGTGAGCTCTGCACCCACCTCCGTACCGTCAACTATCAACGCTCTGCTGTCTTCGGCCGAGCCTCTGGCTGCCGCCAGCCAGCCGGCGCAACCTCCTGCAGCCGTCGTGACGACCCCTGCCGCCGCGATCTCGACGTTACGACCGGTGCCACACACAGCCGCACCCGCGCAGACACCCGCACGGGCTGCCGCGGCCCCGGCGCGACCGGCGACCACCACGGCGGCGGCCGCACCTCTCGTTCTCTGCGATCTGGCCTATCCAGACGTGTGTCTGAAGGACGGGATCGGTGACTACGACTGCGCGGGCGGTTCCGGGGACGGCCCCAACTACGTCACCGGACCGATCCGGGTGCTGTCCGCCGACCCGTTCCGTCTCGATACCGATCATGACGGCATCGGTTGCGAGAAGCCCTGAAGCCTGTGTGGCCAAGTTGGTCTGGACGGGGCCCACCCGTGGGTCCCGATCCTGCCTGGGCCTGATACATTCGGACCCGTTGCAGCACGCGACACGCGCCGCTAGCTCAATTGGCAGAGCAGCAGACTCTTAATCTGCGGGTTCGGGGTTCAAGTCCCTGGCGGCGCACCCATACCTATCAGGTGAGATGACGCTACGTATCTGCCTCCTGCCCACTCTGACGGCGATGGAGGCTGCAACCTGTGTTGGCGTTGGTCGCTGACGCGTTTCTACCATGCGGTACTGTTTGAAGTGCACCCCCTAGCGAGGAGGCCCGCCGTGTACGAGCTCGAGTTGCCGGCAGCTCTCCGCGATGTCGAACTTGTTGATCCCCCCGAGTGGCTCGACAGGGTACTCGCGGAGGCGGATGCGGATCTTTCTGCGGGACGGTTCCTGTCGTTCGGATCGGCCGAAGAGTTCGATGCTTACGCACGGCAGATCACCGCTGATGATGGAGAGACACTGCGTCGCACGGCATGAGGTGCATACCGGACATCTATCATGTTCGGTATGCCCACCTTCGACGCGATCGACCGCTTCTGGGCTGACTACCGACGACTGACGCATGCCCAGCGGGAGCGGTTCCTCCGGGCGCGTGACCTGTTCGTCGAAGACCTCCAAGCCGGTGCCGGCTTCCGTAAGAGCCTTCGGGTCAAGGGGTTCCGCGGGGAGCCCGGTGTCTTTGAGATGACGTGGGCGGGCGATGGTCGAGCGCTGTTCCGCTATGGCGAGTCGGAGAAGGACGGCGAGGCGCACATCATCTGGCTACGGGTCGGCACGCACGACATTTTCGACAGGCTCTGACGCGGGACCGCAGTCCGCATCCCGTCATCCTTGCTGATCATCCGGAGTGCATATGCGTGTACCCGTTGCTGTACCCGAGCCGGCGGACGTCGGCGGACGAGTACGAACACCGGTGGACGGCGGGAGCAGGCCACGCCGACGCAGCGGACGTGTACGGACGTTAGCGGACAAAACGTCGTCATCTCTTAATCTGCGGGTTCGGGGTTCAAGTCCCTGGCGGCGCGCCCCTCTTGACCAGCGGTTCCGTCATCTGGAGAGGAACCGCTGATCTGCTTCGGGTAGTTGCGCGAGCCTGCTGGCCGGCAGCAATGATGCGGATCCATCGAGCCGGTGGGCGTATCCCTAGCCGAGGACGACTCTGCGATCACCGAAGTCGGCGACGATCTCGATCGTTCCGCCGAGGGCTTCCACGTAGGCCCTGATCGTGGACAGTCCTGCGCGGTCGAGCGCACCGCGTTCAAGCTCGGAGACCGACGGCTGCTTGACGTGCATACGCTCGGCCAGCTCCACCTGAGTCAGACCCTGCTCCTCGCGGATCTCTCTGAGTCTGAAGGCGCGCACCTCGGCGTCCATACGAGCACGATGCTCCGCGACTCTGTCTTCCCTCGGAGGCCTCTTGGCTCGTGTCTGGCTCCATGTACTTGTCATCGTGTGCGCCTCCTCCCGATCAGCTTCCATGTTCACCACGCAACCACTCGTCGTACCGATCATCGGCGATCTTGATGGTGGATTCAAGCGGTCATAGCGACGCATGCTTTGCCGGCAGGGCGGGGTCACATGGTCGTAGCGCCGGCTGGATTCGTCGCGGCGAGGACCCGGCGGGCAGCGTCGGCGGGGCTTGCTCGGAGCTCACACTCCCAGAGCCGGACGACCGTCCATCCGGCCTGGCGGGCGAGCTCGGTAGCGCGTGCGTCCCGCTCACGGTTGCGTTGCATCTTCGCCGCCCACAGTGACGCGTTCGGGCCGTTGAACGTCTTGCGGCCGTGCACCGGGCAGCCGTGCCAGAAGTCACCGTCGACCCAGACTGCGATCTTCCGTCCGGGGAGGACGAGGTCGGGGTTGCAGCCGGTGGCGAGGCTGCGGCGGAGCCGGAACCTGGCGCCGGCCGCGTGCAGCGCGCGGCGCAGCAGCAGCTCCGGCTCGGTGTCGTTGTTCCGCCTGCCCCGCAGGCCCGTGGCTGCCGGCGTCGAGACCCACACGTCAGACACGTGGCAATCTTTCCACCCCGTATCCGGCAGGACCTGTCGGACCCGTCCGCTACGTTCTTCCCCAGAGGAGGGCGCCATGCAGAGCACGGAAGAAGGCAGCCCGGCTGGGGAGACGCAGCCGGGCGTGCCGTCGCCGGCCAGCGACGACGTCGGTGGCGGTGGGCCGTTCAGCGCTGTTGATCTCTTTGCTGGAGCCGGCGGGGCGTCAGCCGGGATCATCGCTGGCGGTGCTGACCTGAGGCTCGCCGCGGAGATCGACCCTGAGTATGCGTCGACGCATCAGGCCAACCTGCCGTCCGAGGTGCTGGTGGCCGACCTGCGCAACATCGACAGCGAGAAGATCGCCCGGGCGGCCGATGTCGCGCCCCGGGGAATTGTCGTTGCTGTTCGCGGGCCCGCCCTGCCAGGGCTTCTCCATCATCGGGTCGCGGGTCGTCTGGGACGAGCGGAACAACCTCTTCCTCGAGGTGCTGCGGACCGCGCGGGACCTGCGGCCCCAGTGCGTCGCCATCGAGAACGTCCCCGGCTTGGTCACTCTCGCCGGCGGCGCGTACCTCCGCTCGATCCTGCAGGGGCTGTCCGACTGCGGGTACGCGGGCGCGTGCGCGGAGCTGCTGGCAGCACAGCACAGTACGGCGCGCCGCAGATGCGGTGGCGGCTGGTCATCATCGCGTGGCGTAAGGACCTGGGCATCCCGGCGGGGTACGGCTTCCCGGCTCCCACCCACGGCGGCGAGATCGGCGACCTGCTGCCGAACTGCACCATCACCCCGTCGCAGTCCGCCGGCTTCCTCACCACCCACGACGCCATCGCCGACCTGCCCGCGGTCGAGGCTGGCGAGGAGACGGGACGTTACGTCGGGCCGCCGACGACCGCCTACCAGCACGAGATGCGCGCCGGTCTGACAGACGAGCTGTGGAACCACTACGCCGCCAAGTTGTCTGCGCCGAACCTGGAGCGGATCGCCCTTCTCAAGCCAGGCGAGGACTGGCGTGATCTGCCGCGCGAGCTGCTCCCATCCGGGATGCAAAGGGCGCTGCGGAAGGACCATACCCGCCGGTACCGGCGGATGACCTGGGACGGCGTGCCGCGCACGATCGTGACCCGGTTCCGTGACCCAAAGACCGGCGAGTATTCGTCGATTGCTGGCGATCTTGACCGCAGATCTTCCCGTCGGCGGGGCTCATGTGAGCGAATCACGGAGGCTTCAGACACCCCGAAACGACCGTGGAGGACGTCTCCACCGGAAGATTTACCGTTAAGATCGGCCGGTCCTGACGGATGCGACAGTGCCGGGTTCCTGAAGCACGTCGACCGGACGATCTACGGTGATGATCGAGACGAATGGCTCAATGCAACTGACCCGATCCGGTTCGCTCGAAGGCTATAGTCACGGCCGGCGTGTGCCGCGACACCGAGAAGGGACTACTCCAGGTAGTCACGAAGCTTCTCCGAACGTGAGGGGTGGCGCAGCTTCGCGAGCGTCCTCGATTCGATCTGCCGGATGCGTTCGCGGGTGACCCCGAACTCGTGGCCGACTTCCTCGAGCGTTCTGGGACGACCGTCCGTCAGGCCGTACCGGAGCCGGACGATCTGCCGTTCCCGATCGGACAGGGTGCGCAGGACCGCGTCGAGCTGTTCCTGGAACAGCCCGACGGTGGCCGCCTCGAACGGGACGACCGCGTCCGAGTCCTCGATGAGATCACCGAAATGGGAGTCGGCCTCCTCGCCGATCGGCGTGTCCAGCGACACCGGCTCCCGGGATATCATGAGGATCTCCTGGACCCGCTGCGGCGTAAGATCCATCTCCGTCGCGATCTCCTCCGGGCTCGGCTCCCGGCCGAGGTCGGACACGAGCTGCCGCTGGACACGGACCAGCCGGTTGATCACCTCGACCAGGTGCACCGGGATACGGATGGTGCGCGCCTGGTCGGCGAGAGCGCGGGAAATCGCCTGCCGGATCCACCACGTCGCGTAGGTGGAGAACTTGTAACCCTTCGCGTAGTCGAACTTCTCGACCGCACGGATCAGACCGAGGTTGCCTTCCTGGACAATATCCAGGAAGGGCATGCCGCGGCTGACGTAACGCTTCGCGATCGACACGACGAGCCGCAGATTGGCCTCGACCAGCCTGCGTTTGGCGATCTGCCCGTCTCCTTCGACGGCCTCCAGCTCGCGGCGTTCCCGCGGCGTCATCGCACCCGTCGCGGTTGCGAGCTTGTGGGCGGCAAACACCCCGGCCTCGATCCGCCTGGCGAGATCAACCTCCCCCTCGGCGGTGAGCAAGGCGACCTTCCCGATCTCCTTGAGGTACATCCGCACCGGGTCGGAGGTC
>NZ_CAAAFO010000035.1:97231-100088 GCF_900634715.1 Candidatus Protofrankia californiensis
GGCGCCGCGCTCGCCGGCTCCTCGCGCCCGCGGCGACGACGGGCGGACGGGGCCGCGTCAGGGTCCTCATCCCGAGCATCGAAGATCTCGACGCCCTCGCCGGCGAGCAGTTCCGCGGCTGCGTCGGTCCGCTCAGGCGGTAGGTATGCCGCCTGAGCGGTGGTGGTCACGTCGGCGGCCGTGACGAAACCGGTCTCCTCACCTCGGAGGAGGAGATCCTTGACCGCCTCCCCGAGGGCCTCGCGCGGCTCGACGCCAGGGGCCATGGACAGAACATCACTTCCTTCTCCAGGGCACCCACGCTACGCGAGAACACGGCAGGGGGATTCCGCGTCGGCGCGCGGACCGTCCGCGCTCCTGCCGGGTACCGGCTGGGAGGCCATCGCGGTAGCGTCCGGGTAGAACGCTGCGCCCGCCGCCGTCCCAAACGGCCAAGGTCACGAAGCGGGCGATCGCCGTCCACGGCGACTACGCGGGCGACCGGTGCGGGCGGTACGAGGTGAACCATCTGCTGTCGCTAGAACTCGGCGGGGTGTCGTAGAACGTACCCAACCTGAGGCCGCAGAACCCGCCGTCGACGAAACCCCAAGGCCGATGACGAGTACGCCACCCGCCAGGCGGTACACGCCGGACAGACGCCGCTCGGCGCGGCACCGAAGGAGGTTGCGTCAAAGGCTCGGACACTTTCATCACCAGAGGCGGTCGGTTCTCAGCCGCTGCGGCGGTTGTGGACGGCGGTCAGGGCATCTCCATGGTCTGCGCCCTGCGGAGCTCGTCGAAGGCGTGGGTCAGCTCGAGCTCCAGTGGGATGCGGAGCTGGTGGACGAGGTGGCTGACCGCGAGGGCGCAGGCGATCGGTAGCGCGTCGGCGTCGACCGGGGGCGCATCGGTCTCATGCACCGACAACGCGCCGGTCAGGACGAGGACGACGGCATGCGGGTCGAGGTCCGGAAGCCAGGTCGTCGCGGCGCGCATGACGTCGGCCAGCAGCGCACGCAGGTCGTCGGCGTCCAGGCCGTCCGGGAACGCCTTCTCGATCAGCCCGAGCGTCAGCGCGTGCAGCACGTCCCTGACCTGCTGTTCGTCACAGGCGCGTAGCCGGGCGCACGCGTCACGAAGCGCGGCCGGGTCGTGAGCCGCCGCGGCCGCGACGGCGGTGGTCACCGCGCTGTGGACGGCGAGACCGGACGGTGGGAGTCCAGCCGTCGTCATGCGGACTCGACCTGGGGATACTCGGATATCGCCGTTCTTCGCATGCGGTTATGGTGACCCATCCGGCCCGGCCGGAGCGTGGACGCCGCCCGTGTCCGGGGTCCACGGGGATGATTGTCAATGATCGTGCCGACATGACGCCCGACCTCACCGAGGAAGCGCTGCGACACGTGCATCTGCGCTACCGGCTGGCCACGGCCGTCACCGATGCCTGTGGGGTGCAAGTACAGCGTCAGGCCCCTGAGCTGCGCGGAGAGTCGACTGAGAATGACCTCTCATGATCTCGACGATGGTGTTCCTGTTGGCGTAACGTCTCCTTGGTCTGGTCTGCCGGGTCTGTTGCGTTATGGGAAAGCAAGACATGGCGGACCCTGCCTGAATGTTGATCAGACCGCCAGGGCGAACTCGGTGAAGGCAGCCGACACCCGCAGATGCAGGTCGACCTCGACGCCGAGTTCGTAGGGCACTGTTGCATTCGCCGATCACAGGCGATCTTCACTGCGGATCTTCCTGCCAGACGTGCTTGTGTGCCCCGATTGGTGGGACCACCGGCAGCCTGGAACTGCGCTGGTGAGCCTCAGCGCCGGAACGACTTACGGCCAAGATCCTCACCTGCACGCCGCAGGCGTCACCGTGCTCGAGGTGAACCGGCCCGACCGCGCCGCCCCGCGGCACAACCGACACCCTCGATGCGGAGGCCGCCGCCCGTGCCGTCCTTGCCGGGCAGGCCACCGCGACTGCGAAGACCGGCGACGCCCCCGGTGGAGATGGCCCGGATGTTCCGGCTGGCCAAGACCTCGGCGGTCAAGGCCCGCGCCCAGGGGCGTCAACCAGCTCACAGCCGTCCTGGTCTGCACTGACCCGGCGCTGCGGGAGTCCCTGGCCGGTCTCGGCCGCACCACGCTGGTCCGTCGGTGCGCCGCTCTCGACGCGGTCGACCCGACCGACACCAGTACCGCCGCCATCAGCTTCACGGCCCGGGCCTATCCCGGCCTGCACGGTGGCACCCCGGCACCGAGCACGACACTCAGACCGATGTGGCGGGCTGGGCGGGTGTCGAGGTGGGTGTATCCGGTGTGGGCGCCGCGAAGAGGCCGACGAAGCGGTTGGCCGCGCGCAGCGTGCCGCCCAGGCGGACGTCTCCGGCGCGGACGGCGTCGCCGAGGCTCCGGCGACCGAAGATCACTGAGCGCAGGGTGGAGGGGTCGGTGTCGATGACCGCGTCCGGGGCAATCCCGTCCACGGTGTTGCCGTCCGGGCTGGCCGCCCTGGTGGTCGCGCGGCTCACCTCGAGGTGCCCGTCGGTCACGGTGACATCGAAATGGTCGTCGTTCAGCCGCAGTGTGTAGACAGCCCGGAGGCGTCCGGCCGTCGCGGCGTCGAAGGTGGTCTTCAGTGCGATGATCAGCGCGTCGACCCCGGGCTCGGTGGTGGATGTCATCGGCGTCCGGCTGCCCCAGCGGCCGAGTTCGAGCAGGACGGGTTCAAGGCCGCGGCCGCGGTCGGTCAGTTCGTAGACGCGCGTGCCCTCCGGCGGGTCCAGGTGGCGACGATGCACGATCCCGGCCTCTTCGAGCTCGCGCAGGCGGGTGGAGATCACGTTCGGGCTCGCCTCCCGTAGGCCGCGCCGGAGCTGGGTGACCCG
>NZ_CAAAFO010000035.1:100495-104083 GCF_900634715.1 Candidatus Protofrankia californiensis
ACTGGCGGGACACCCCGATCTGCGCGGCGACCTCTCCCACCCGGGCTCCCGCCTCCGTGGCCAACACCGCCCGGTACCGCTGCTCGACGCGTGACAACTCCACCAGGACCAATCCCGGCCTCCCGCTCTGTGACGCCCCTCAAACGCCACAGAGCAGACAGGCCGACGACGGCCGTCAAGCATGAGGCGGAACCGGAACGTCAAGCATGTCCCGGACAGGACACTGACACCAGCTCCAGCCTCAGCTGGACAGGCCGCACATCAGAGCGGAAGCCGCGCTCAGTGGATGCGACCGGAGCAGGCGAGCGTGCCGCAGACGTGCACGTATCCCACCTCCCGAACTGCGTGAGCCGCCGACCCGGGCGGCGACACCACGACACGCGGTAACCAAACGTACATCATATTGTTGCTGTAGGTGACACTGGCGAGATGCTCGCCCGGAGGTGAGACCGAGGTGGCGGAGCCTGGCGGTCTCGCTGTCCGGACAGACGCTGGGGGGGTGTGACCTGTCTCGGGAGCGGGATCTGCGAGCAGCAGATCACGAGAGGAGTTGTCCATCAATGCGTGTAGTCGTCACCGGCGGGGAAGGGTTCCTTGGTAGTCACCTGTGTGAACGTCTCTGGCGGACGGGTGCGAGGCGGTCTGTTTCGACAGCTTCCTCATCGGACGGCCGGGCAACGTTGAGCACCTGCTCTCCGAGCCCGGTTTCCGGCTGCTGTGTAGAGACCTGCCCAGACCGGTGAATATCGGGAACCCGCACGAGATGAGGGTCCTCGCCCTGGCGGGGCCCGTGATCGAGCTGTGCGGAGCCGACGTCCCGATCAGCTTCGTCCCGCGGCCGCCGGACGACCCCACCGTCCGCCAACCTGACATCAGGCTGGCCCGGGAGAGACTCAGCTGGGAGCCAAAGACCAATCTTCGGGGCGGGCTGACCGCCACGATCGCACGGTTCGCAGTCGCGTTGGGCGTCACGCTGGGAAGTCACACCACGCATAGCCCCCTTAGCGCCCCCGCGATGCGCCGCGCGGCCACACTAACCCGCGCCCGGTGAGCGTCGGCTCATGTGCGGAGGGGCCAGAGCGGCCGCGGGTTTGGGAACGATGCCGATCTGAGCTACCTGCACGACGCGGTCGGCCGGCTCGCTGCGAGCCTGCGCCGCGGTTGCCTGGTCGTCGGAGAATCCACCGTGCCGGCAGGTACGGCGGGCGGTCCTGGACGCAAGGCTCGCCCGAGAGGCACCGGCCGGCCGGGCGGGCACCGGAGGCGTCGACCTCGCCTGGAATCCGGAATTCCTGCGTGAAGGCTTCGCGGTTGAGGACACCCTGCGGCCCGACCGGGCTCGTCTCCGGTGTCGTGTCTCGCTCGGCGGAGCAGCAGCTGCGGGCGGTCTACACCCAGCTGATCGAGGCCTGCACCCCGATGATCGTAACCGAACAGATTGGACACCACCAAACGATGGAAGTACACGGCTCGTCCGGCGACATCCCTCACCAGGATGGCGGCGAAGGCGATTCGGATACGACTGCATTTCTGGCAGATCAGGCTCGCATTCGCTCGGCGGAGGGCGGCACCCGAAACGCGCTAGCAGTGGCGAATCCTGTCGACACAAGCGAGCTCAAAAATTTGATTCCTTGGCAGGCGACGCTGCCGGATTCTGGGCGATCAGCCGGGAGCGGCGCGGGAAGTGGCGACTCGGCGCCTGTGGTACCTGGCGGGGTCACCACGGCGCCGGTAGCCGTTCCGCCTGTTCCGCCGGGTGGGAAGGTGTCGGTACCGCCTCCAGGGCTCGTCCCGCGGACAGACCCGCAGCAGGGCATCCGCGAGCCAGAGTTCGACCACCTCCCAACCTTCGTGCCAGCTCTTGGCCGAGGTACCCGGGTCGTCTCGATCTTCTTCATGTTGTGCTACGTCGGTGTGCTAATGCTTTTCTGGCGCTCCTGGTTCCGCCCGGCACAGTTGGGCTTTCTGGGCTTCCTCGGTGTCCTGGGATCCATCGGAGGCTCCCTGACATACATTGTGATCACCTCGGTGAAATTGCGTCGGGTCAATCCGGCGTTGCCGTTGGGGATTTTCGCGTCTCCTTTGTCGTGACAAAGGCGCCGTCCGAGCCGTGGGCCGTGGCCCGTCAGACGCTGTCCGGCATGTTGGGGCAGAATTTTCCGCATCACTATGATGTCTGGATCTGCGACGAGGACCCGTCACCGGAGTGCTACCAGTGGTGCGAGGCCCGGGGGGTGGGTGTCTCCACGCGAAAAGGCTTTCAAAACTATCATCGTCAGGAGTGGCCGAGAAGGACCAAATGCAAGGAGGGGAACCTGGCTTTCTTTTACGACCACTGGGGCTACAAGTACTACGACATAGTCGTCCAGATCGACATCGATCACATGCCCGGACCGGGCTATCTGACCGAGATGGTCCGGCCCTTCTCCGACCCGTCCATCGGGTACGTCGCCGCGCCGAGTGTTTGTGACACCAACGCAGCCGACTCGTGGGCGGCCCGGGACGCCTCTATCGGGAGGCAAGACTGCATGGTCCCGTGCAACTGGGCTCGAACGGCTGGTTTGCCCCGGTGTGCATCGGCTCGCACTACGCGGTACGGACCGCCGCCCTGCGGGACATCGGCGGCATCGGCCCGGAGCTCGCGGAGGACTTCAGCACCACCTATCTGCTGTGCGCCGCCGGATGGGATGGCGCCTTCGCCGTGGATGCCGAAGCCCACGGCGAAGGTCCGCCCACCTTTGCAGCCATGCTTACCCAGGAGTTCCAGTGGGCGCGAAGCCTCACAGCGCTGTCTCTCGGGGTAATCCCGAGGTACTTGCGATCACTTCCATTGCTGCTCAAAGCACGGTTCATTTTCGCGGTGTGCTATTATCCTGCACTGGTCTATATAATGATCTATTTCATGCTGTTCCCATCAGTGGGGTGCTGGACCAGTCTTTCCTGGGAAGAAACGTTTGACGTCCGGCCCCTCGTACTTGGATGCCTCGGTTACCTGAGCGTGTTGAGCCTCAACGTCTATCTCCGCCGTCGGGGGTTCCTGCGCCCAACCAATTCCAAGCTCGTGGCCTGGGAGATGGTGCTCTTCGTGCTGACTCGATGGCCCACCGTTGGCTTCGGTATTGTCGCTGGGATCATCCAGCAGGTCCGATCCAGATCCGTCACCTTCAAGGTGACGGTAAAAGGCAATCAGCCGATCGAACAGTTTCCACTGAAGTTGGTCGCACCTTTTATAGCCCTATGCGCGATCTCGACCATCGGCTCAATAGCCGGCGCCCTTACCCGGCATTCAGGAGGCTATGTGCTGCTTTCTCTGCTGATTGGCATTACCTATTTGTCGGTGCTCTTGGCCGTGTCGCTCCTGCACGCTTGGGAATGCTCTCGTACCACCGCCGTCCCGTTCGGCGTGACGCTGCGGACGATCCGGCGCCCACTGTCGGCTTTCATGCTCCTCCTGCCTTTTTTCTGCGTTGCCCTCGTGGTGGCCGGTAACAGCTATCTATGATGGTGATGTCGATCCGGGAATGTGCCATTCGCATGCCAGTAGCACCGGTCAGCAATCTGGCCCTACCGGTCGACAACGGAAGGGAG
>NZ_CAAAFO010000035.1:104513-112429 GCF_900634715.1 Candidatus Protofrankia californiensis
ATCACAGGTTTCCAAAGCTCGTGATGCGCGGCGCCACCGGCTCCCCTGGGATCAGCTGACAGCAACGTGGGTGGACGTCGCGGACGCGTCTCTTAATCTGCGGGTTCGGGGTTCAAGTCCCTGGCGGTGCATCCATCCCGACTTGGCATTTTCGGTCAGATCTTTCCCCATAGCAAGATTCTTTTTGGTCGGGTGTGCACGGGGGTGTGCACCGTATTGCATCAACGTTGCACGACGCTCCGCCGCATCCCTCGCCACCTGAGCCGGAACGGTCGTGTACACGTCGCCGGTCATGACCACCGTGGAGTGCCCCAACCGGTCCGCCATCTCCTTCAGGCTCTCCCCGGCCGCCAATCCGAGCGTGGCCGGTCGAGGTCGTCGACACCACTGCAGCCAACGATGCCTTCACCGCCGCTCTCGCCTTCCACCTGACTGCCGGAAGCGATTCGCAGATCGCTGTATACCGCGCGCTCCAAGCCGCTGCGGTCACGGTCACTCGCCCAGGGTCTTACGAGGCCCTTCCCACCGTGGCCGACCTCGCCAGCATCGGACGAGCCGACAAGGCCACGGCATGATGCCCGCACGTTGCCGAAATCCCCGTTTTTATGATCAAATCGCGGCGCCGGGCCGCGCCGCGCGACGGCTGCGCGTGGCCGTGGACGGCCATGCTCGCCGGCGCGTCGCCACCGGTTCGGAACCCTTGAAGAGCCGACGATTCAGGTTGGCTACTCAAGGCCTGAGTAGATTCAGACCAACCAGACACGTCAACTCGACTCGACACTCGACTGACTTCTCACTAAAGGAGTTCTAGTAGTACGCGATGGGGGCTTTCTCCTCAGCCCAGCTGCGGAAGGGGATGCTCGTCTCATCCGGCACTCGCTGACGATTCATGGAACAGGTTGGCGCAGACTGAGGGCGTGGCGGACGTCCACGGACGACGGCAAGGTCGATTGAGATTATCTTTATGATGTGGGAATCAGGTCGACAACGTCATAGTGGAGCTTGGCCAGACCTTGATCGAAGCTTGCGAGGCGACCGTCATGTATACGGGCGAGCTGTGCGAGGTAGGCATCGGTGACCTGTCGGTGCCCGATGACCCCTTTCATTGATACGGCGTCGTATGAGATCTCGTCCGGCCAGAACTCGTGGCGGGGGTCGCTCGTCAGCGCAGACACGACCGCTGTTGCCGTCTGCGTTGACTGACCTTCGCGTATGAGCAGGCGTACGAGGCTGCCCTCGGTGATCGGGCAGGTCGCAAAGTTACCGGCGGTGCTGGCGAGCCATGTTTCGGCGGTGTCGTGGTGGACGTGGTCGCTGACAATGAGCGCAATCAGCACGTTGGCATCCAGGAGAGTGGTCACTGATCGTCATCCAGGGCACGAACGTCTTCGGTTGTGATGACCGTGCCGAGGCTTACCACGGGAAGACCGGTCCGTTCACTTCGGGATATCTCCGCCGTCCTACCGTGCCCTAGGCCGCGACGCATGAGATCGGCAACCGTCTCGCTCAGTGTCCGTGAGGTATCTCTGGCGATCGACATGGCCTGCTTATGAAGATCATCTGGGAGGTCGATGGTGGTACGCATGTCATCATCATAACATCCATGCATCATGATGCTGATCATGAATGGTTACCCTTCGGACGATCAGCGGTGAAGACCCGGGACTAGCTCACTCCGAGCACGGCTCGGCCGACGATGTCCTGGCACACCTCGACGGAATAGGCCATGAGAGCGCCGGCCTGGGCGTCCCGGAAGTGCCGCTGGATCGGCGAGGTACGCAGGTAGCCGGAGCCGCCACCGACTCGGACTGCCAGGTCGGCGACCTCCTTGGCCACCTGGTTCGCGTAGAGCTTCGCCTCGACGGCTGCGGTGTGGGCCGTTGGGGAACGAAGGTCGGCCAGCCACAGGGAGCGCTCGGCGAGCAACGTCGCGGCCTGGAGGCGGACATGCATGTCAGCGGCGGCGAACTGGACCCACTGCATGTGGGACAGGGGCGCGTCGGTCGCCGGGATGACCCGGGCGCTGGCATGCGCGGCCAGTGCTTCGAACGCCGCCTCGGCGACTCCGATCGACAGGAACGCCAGGCCGACCTCGATCGGGTTCGTCTGTTCGCCTGACGAGGGACGGCAGCGGCGCTCCTCGCGCAGCACCGTGCCCTCGAAGGAGACGAGCTGGCTGCGAGTGGCCCGCATCCCGACGGTGTCCCAGATCGGAACAAAGCTGATCGTCTCGTCGCGCTCGACGCCGAAGAAGTTCGGGATGCCGTCCACGAGCGTGTTCACCAGAAAGTGGTCGGCGATCTCGCAGCCGGAGACGAACCGCTTGGCGCCGTCAAGCCGGAAACCACCATCGACGGGAACCGACGACTGCAACGGAACAAGAAACATGTTCCCACTGGTCGGTTCCGACAGGGCGTTGGCGAACCGCTTGCCGGCGGTGAGCTCCGCCGCGTAATAGCGGGCGCTCTCCTCGTCGCTCATGGTGACGAGCCCATAAGCGGCACCCATGTGCATGAGCCAGAGACATCCCGTCGAGGGGCACGCCCGGGAAATGATCCGAAGCACCTGCCCGAAGGCGCGGAAGGAGATACCGCCGCCGTGGACGACGGGCAGCAACGCGACGTCCAGCCCCGCTTCGTTCAGCGCCCGCAGGTTCTCGATCGGCAGCTCGGCGGTCTCGTCCAACTCCGCGGCCCGGGCGGCAAAGGCTGGTGCGAGTTCCATCGCGACCGTGATCCACTCACGCTCGTGCTCGGGTGGGTCGAACGGTGACGGGGCGGGGAGCGGAGGGGCATCTGATGCGGACGCTCTGGCCGCGGGCGGCCCGCCGTCGGGCGGCTGGGGGATGATGCTCGCGGACTCGCTGTTACTGGGGGCCATGGGATTCCTTCGAGTGATCCGGGGACCTGGGTCTCCGGCGGCGCGGAAGAAGCATGATCGCGCCGCCTTGGCCATCCAGGGCTGTTCGGCTGGCGGGACGAATTGCCGTATGCGGGACGACCGCATCATCTCGTGTGCGTGATGCTTGGTGTCCGTCGCGCCACGGTCTGCCAGAGCCGAGGCGGCGGCGTACGGCTCGGCGTCGGAGCCCGTTGCCGAGAAGGTGCGCGCCGTCGCCGCTGGCGAGCGGCTGGCCGCACCGCATGCCGTCGATCTCGAATGCGCCTCGACGCTGCGGGGTCTGGTCCGCGGGGGGAAGCGTCCCGCGGACGAGGGGGCGCGTGCTCTGGATCTGCTCGGCCGGATGCGGCTGCGACGTTTCGATCATGTGCCGTTGCTGCCGCGGATCTGGGAGCTTCGGCACACCATGTGGCCGTACGACGCCTCGTACGTCGCACTGGCGGAGGTGCTGGGCGTCGAACTGGTGACGGTGGACCGGAAGTTCGCCGGTACGCCCGATCTGAAGTGTCCCGTCCGCAACCTTCGCAATGAACGTGAGCCGGCTGACAGGGTTGTCGTGCCCGGCGGCGGTCCGGGCCGGTGCATGGCGCGATCGGCCTGGTCGTGATGATGGCGGTATGGGGGGACAGCGAGCGCGCCGTCGCAGTACGGCGTGGGTAGCAGTGGGGCTTGCCGCCTTGGCGGTGGCGGTCACCGTCGTGGTGTGGAGGAAGTGGGACGACACGCTCTCCACCGGAGTCACCGGCGGGATCGCGCTGGCGGTGACCGTGGCCGGGGGATGGGTGGCCTGGGCCGCCTACCAGAAGCCCCCGGACCTGGACCTGGCGGTCATCGCGGACCAGATCGCCGATGCCGTGTTCAAGCAGTGGGACGGCGAGCTCAGACGGCGGCAGATCGGTGATCCGCATCCGCTGCCGGTGGCCTGGGATCCCGCGAATACGACGCTGACCGAGGACTGGTCGTCGATTCGGCAGCAGGCCACGAGCGGGGCCTGGCCCCCCGAACCGGCCGGAGCGCCGTGGGCGACCAGCCCGGCGCAGCTCGCCGGCCGCGACAAGGAGATCATCGACGTCCTCGACCGGATACCGACCGGTCGGCTGGTCATACTCGGCGAGCCGGGTGCGGGCAAGACGATCCTCGCCGTCCGTCTGCTCCTGGCCCTGCTCGCCCGCCGCGCTCAGGGCGGGCAAGGCGGGCCGGTGCCCGTGCTGCTGTCGCTGGCGTCGTGGAACCCCACCGACCAGGACCTGACCAGCTGGCTGGAAACCAGCCTCATCCGCAATCATTCCGGGCTGGACGCTCCTGCCCCGGACGCCACCGGCCAGAACCGTAACCGGGCGCAGGCGCTGCTGGACCGCCGGTTGCTCCTGCCGATCCTCGACGGTCTCGACGAGCTTCCCCCGGCGCTGCGCGCCACCGCACTCGCGAAGATCAGCGAGATGCTGCCGGACGGGCAGGGGCTGGTCCTGACCTGCCGGAAACAGGCGTTTCGTTGGGCGATCCGTCCCTCCTACTGGGGTGGGGTCGAAAGCAAACTGAAAGGCGCCGCCGCGGTTGTGCTTCGTACGCTCACTCCGGACGAGGTTGCCGACTATTTCCAGAAAGCCCCAGGAGGGCCGGTCGTCACCGCCCGCTGGGACGAGGTTGTGGCGTCCTTCACCGCCACCTCGCCACCGCCGGTGACCCGGGTCCTGACGACACCGCTGATGGCCAGCCTGGCGCACACGATTTACAACCCGCGACGCGGAGAATCCCTGCAGGGTGTGCCCAACCCGGTTGATCTTCTTAACCCGACCCGTTTCCCTACCGCCACCAGCGTGCGGGAACATCTGCTCGACGAGTTCATCCCGGCCGCCTACCGCCCGCACCCGCACCGCAAGGTGCAGCAGTGGCTGCAATTCCTTGCCCGCCACCTGGAAGACCGCCTCCACGGCACTCCCGACCTAGCCTGGTGGCAGCTGCGGACAGCCGCACCATGGCGTTTCCTCGACCTCATAGCCCGACTCACCTTCGGGCTCGCGTTCGGACTCGGGATCGCATGCGCGGCCAGGTTCATGCTCGGGCCCGGGATCGGGCCTGGGCTCGGGGCCATGGCCGGGCTTGTGGCCGGGGACAGGTTCGCGCGCGTGTGTGGCCTGCGGATGGAACCGTCCCGCGGAGTGCGGTGGCAACCGAGCCTGGTCGGGTTCAGGATAGGGCGCATGGGCGGGCTCGTGTACGGACTCGCATATGGGTTCACGGCCGGGATTGTCTACGGAATCGCGGCCGGTCTCGCATACGGGCTCACAGTCGGATTTACGTTCGGGCTCACGGGGGCGGTAGCCGAGTTGCGGACAGCGGCGAGTCCGAAAACGGTCCTGAAACGAGATCGTCGGGCCTTCCGCATTCTCGGATTCACGCAGGGGCTCTCGGGCGCGGTCACATATGGGCTCGGAGGCGGGTTCATGGTTGTGTTCGTGAGCAAGCTCACGGACGGCGGGCTCACGGACGGCGGGCTCACGGTCGTCCTCGTGCTCATACTCGCGGGCTGGTTCACGGGAATGCTCACCGGCGGGCTGTCCCAGGCAGCATGGGGATGGTTCGCGCTGGCTCGCCTGTGGCTGGCGGCGTCCGGTCAGGTGCCGTGGCGGTTCATGGGATTCCTGGCCGACGCGCATGAGCGGGGCGTTCTGCGTCAGGTGGGGGCGGTCTACCAGTTCCGCCATGTTGAGCTACAACGCCGCCTGGCCCGTTGAACCTGACCACCCGCACGACTGGCAGCAGTAGCTTCTGCTGTACGCCTGTGTGCCCTCGCGTCAGTCAGGCAACTTGAGATCGTTTATACCGACACGGGTGAGAGACTTCGCTCATGGGCCCGGGGCCTCGGCCAGCGCGTCGATCTGATCCCAGTGCCGCATGACCATCTTCAAGATCTCCCGCATGTTCATGTGCCCTGCCTGGGTAAGAAACAAGCCCTTGACCGAGTAGGCGCGCAGGAGATGCTTCTCGATCAGCCGATAGCGGATACGCCTGTCACGGGTGATCGGGAGGAGAGCGGCCTCCCGACGATCGGAAGCCACACGTCATCGAGATCGCCTCGCTGGATGCAGACGTGGTTCACGCCCGCGTCGAAGTGCTTGAGGAGCGTCCCGGCCTGCCCCGTAGCGGGGTGGGACGTCAGCTGGGCTGGTTCGTTGGGGCGCCTGCGGTCACCGGCGCATCCCAGTCGATGTGGTGCTGGTGCATCCAGGCGAGCGATTCGGCGCCGGTCCCGGCAGCGTGCTTGAGTACCAGCGGCAGCACGAGGTTCCGGGCCAGCCGCCCGACCGGCCCGACCGAGCGCAGCCGGCTGGACTTCCGGCCCTCGGCCACGACCCGCTCCACCCGGGGTCGGCGCAGTGCCTCGAACCGGGCGAACGCCCGCGGCACCGGCAGGTCGCGCAGGCACTGCCCGAGTATGACCGCGTCCTCGATCGCCATCGACGCGCCCTGACCGGACGACGGTGAGGTGGCGTGCGCGGCGTCGCCGATCAGCACGGTCCGGTCGTCGTGCCAGACCGGGACGGCGGGCAGGTCGTACGTCGTCCAGCCGGTCAGCGGCCCGGGGGTGGCATCGATCAAATCCACGATCGGGGACTGGTCTACCCCGTAGAGCCGGCGCAGCGAGTACCGCCATTCCGCGTCGCTGATCCGTCCCAGCTCGCCGTCGGCCGGCTCGTCCCGCCGCGACGGGCTGGCGAACCACCACGTCTGCTCGGCGGGAGTGACGATGTGGCCGGAGAACGCCCGCCTGCCGAACGTCATTGTCAGCACGCCGGGCCGGTCACCGGGCGGCACCAGGTCGGCGTAGCCACCGACGTTCAGCGCCGGGACGTAGCGCGCCCGCGGGCCGGACGGGTTCAGTAGCTCCCGTACCCGCGAGCGGATGCCGTCGCAGCCGACGAGCAGGTCGCCCGCCGCGGTGCTGCCGTCGGCGAAAGTGGCAACGACCCCGTCGACGCCACTGGTTATGCCCACCAGGCGCCGGCCGTGCCGGATCTCGATCCCTCTCCGGAACGCCTCGTCCCGGAGAGTGCGGTGCAAGTCGGACCGTTTCATCGACTGTCCGGTGGCCCCACCCGGCAGCGGTCGGCCGGTCGGGATCTCGCCAAGCACCTTGCCGGTGCCGGTACGGAAGGCGATCGACGGCGTCGGGATGCCCATCCCGCTGACGGTTCGGTCGACGTCGATCGCCCGCAGCGCGTCCAGGCCGTTGGTCTGCAGGCCGAGCCACGAACCGATGTCCGCGGCCGGGGCCGGGTACGCCTCGTACACGACGACGTCGATCCCGGCTCGCTGCAGGGCCATCGCGGCGACCGGGCCGGCGATTCCGGCACCGATGATTAGCGCTGTGGGCATGATTGCTTTGCTCCCCCCGGAACTGTTCATCGCTAGTGAGGTCTTCGGCACTCACAGCGCTCAACGCTACGAGTGTAGAGGCCAGGCGTGTCTGTCTGACTGCAATAGGTGACAGCAACGCCGGCGGACGTTGGTGGACACGCGCGAACGACGGATGCCCGTGCAGCCGATGTGGCGGACGCTGACGGACATCTGCGGATGCACTGCCGGTGCCTCTCAATCTGCGGGTTCGGGTTCAAGCTCCTGGCGGCGCAAGACACGCCCGGCATATGCCATTGTGGGCCGACCGTGATCCGAACTGGTGACCCGGGGAATCCTGGAAGACGCGTGTTCAGATCGTAGGTCGGTTGCCGCGAAGTGCGCCATGATTAGTTTCGGTCCTGAGCGTGTCGCCGATAGAAGCCACGGCATAGCTTGTTTTCAGGGTCATGTGGGCACAGCGCGTGTCCTGAACGCGCCGGGAGTATTGCGTGCATCCGCAGGATGTCCGGTCCGTTGCAGTTTCCCGCCCGTACTGGGGACGGCTGGAACGGGATCGGAAGGAAGGGCGGTGGCGGTGCTTCGGGGAGGCTCGGGCAGACCCGGTCGAAGGTGACGCCGGGAGCCATGACCGACCATTCCGCCCGGGCCGGGCCGGG
>NZ_CAAAFO010000035.1:112691-116876 GCF_900634715.1 Candidatus Protofrankia californiensis
CGGGCCGGGTCGGGCCGGGTGGGTTGGCCCGGGCCAGGCGGCAGGTGCGAGCCACCGGATCCGTTACCGCGGCGCGCAGCGGTGCGATATCCCAGCTGACCACATTGCCGTATTCGTCGTATGTGATCAGCGTGTCGCCGGTTTCGGAGAACGCCACGCCACGCGGATAGGCATACAGGGTCACCGCTGTGATCAGGTGGGGTACGGCGGTGACCGTCACGTCCCACAGCACTATTTCGTCACCGCCGTCGGATGCAGCGAGGAGCCGTCCGGGCTGAACGCGATGGTGGGCACCGGCACGTGCGTGCTGATTTTCGCCCGGAATCTCGGCCTGCCGGGGGAGGACACGTCGAACAGAGAGGAGTTCTCGAGCTGGGCGACCACCAGGATGTTTCCGTCGGGGGAGAAATAGGCGCTGCCGGGGACAGCCAGGATGGGCCGGTCCGGATCCCGGAGAGTACTCAGCACTTTCGGACGGCGGGGATCGGTCACGTCGTACAGCTGATCGCCGCATGCGACAATGCGTTCCCGCGGTCCGAACGCCGTGCAGTTCATGGCCTGTTTCGGGGCGAAGGAGAAGGTGCGGTCACGGCCTGGCTGCTGTGCTGTGCACTCCAGCGTTGCTGGAACGCCACCCCGGCCGCCACGCACAGGGCGAGTAGCCAGGCCGGCGAGGATCTGCCGGAGCCGGCGAACCCGCCGGCGTTCCCTGGCCTGCTCGGCCTGTTCCGCGCGGATGCTGGCGTCGAGGAACTCCCGGTCGGCTGCCCGCAGCAGGCGCTCATGCCGTGTTGCTCCGCGGCCCACTCGCGGGCTGCCGCCAGCCGCCGGATCGCACCACCCGGCCCACGACAACGAAGGCGGGCTGCTCTGCCCTGGTCGCCCTGCCCGAACTGGACTAGCCTTCTTAGCTAAGGAGGTTCCATGTCCGGCGAGAGCGCGGTGCAGTTCAACATCCACGATGCGAAGACCAACCTGTCGCGCATCATCGAGCGGGTCGAGCGTGGCGAGGAGATCATCATCAGCCGTGCCGGTACCCCGGTTGCAAAGGTGATCCCGCTGACGCGCGCGGCCCACCGGACCGGCCGTGGTTCGATACGCAGCACACTCGTCCTCGCCGACGACTGGGATTCTCCTGAGGTCAACCAGGCCATCGCCGACGACTTCGGTCTGACATCATGAGGTTACTGCTGGATACGCATGTCGTGATCTGGTGGTTGGCGGACGACGCTACGCTGTCCGAGGAGATCAAGGTATTGATCGATGAAGAGCCCGATGTGTATGTCAGTCCGGCTAGCATCTGGGAGATCACGATCAAACAGGCGATCGGCAGGCTCAAGGGGCCCGCCGATCTGCCGGAGCGCATCCGTGACAGTGAGTTCCGCGAGCTCCCGATCAGGCATCATCACGCGATTGCGGCGGGCCGCCTTCCGGCGATACATCGCGATTCGTTCGACCGGATGCTGGTCGCGCAGGCGCGGTGCGAGGACCTGACTCTCGTGACCAGGGACGCCGATATCCACAGGTACGAGGTCTCCATCCTCACGGCGTAAGGATTGTGTGCTGGCGGGATGCGGGCGTATTTGCCTGCCACGGGGTGTTGGCCGGCTGGCTTGACGTCGGCAACCCGCGAAACCTCGACGCTACCTGTGCCGACTCGAGGTTTACGCCGATCACGGCGGAACAGTCGACTGGCTCGGCGAGGAGTTCACTCGCGTCCTGGAAAATCTGCTTACCGGCGAGCCTGGAGTATCACGTGACCGAACGTCCGTACGTCCTGCTGTCGGTTGCCGCGTCCGTGGACGGCTACATCGACGACGCCACCGACCAGCGGCTGCTGCTGTCCAACGACGCCGACTTCGACCGGGTCGACGAGGTTCGGGCCGGTGTGGACGCCATCCTGGTGGGCGCCGACACCATCCGCCGGGACAATCCCCGGCTGCTGGTCCGTTCGGCGGCCCGCCGCGAGGAGCGGGCGACCCGCGGCCTGCCGGAAAGCCCCGTCAAGGTCACCCTCACCGGCCGTGGCGACCTCGGCCCCACCGCCCGCTTCTTCACCGCCGGGCAGGTCGAAAAGATCGTCTACACCGCGAGTCCCGCAGCGGACAAGACCCGTGAACGCCTCGCCGGCGTGGCATCCGTCGTGGACGCTGGTGACCCCTTGGACCTGAACGTCCTCCTGGCGGATCTTGTCTCGCGCGACGTACGCCGGCTGATGGTCGAGGGCGGCGGCACGATCCACACCCAGTTCCTCACCGCCGGGCTCGCCGACGAGATCCACTTGGTGATCGCGCCATTCTTTATCGGGGACCCCGCCGCACCCCGCTTCGTCGGCAACGGAACCTTTCCCTACCACGCGGGCCACCGGATGGAACTGGCCGAGGTCCGCCGGATCGGCGATGTCGTTCTCCTGCGCTACCTGCTCGGCTGACGAGTCCGTCTCCGATGGTGATCTGCTTGCGCGAAACGGGTCCGCGGACGGGGCGGCGTTCGGGCTTTTGTTTCCCGAGCACTCCAGCGCTGTCCACACCTGTTGTTTCCACCAAACTGTTTCCACCAGTTCGGTCCATGGAGCACAGCTGACAACATCATCAGCCGGTCGACCGGAACCCGCACAGGGGGACGTACAGATCCGGATGCCGACGGTTGAGGTCGCTGTCAATCAGCCGACGGCGATGCAGGTGGTTGTCCGCGGTGGAATCGTTGCCTGTATTCAATGGGTTTCTGGGGGGGGGGGAGGTGCGTGGTGACCCAGGTGCGGAGTCGCTGCACGATCATCGGATGGGTTTCGAGTGTCTCGATGCGATCGTGGAGAATCTTTGGACACGACACAGTCATGCGGGTCCAGGCAGTGTCCTCGTCCCGGTGGTGCCGTCCGGCCGTCATCACACTCACAGCCATCATGATCTTGGACATCCCCAAAAAACGCAAACAGCCCTGCGGAGTTGCCCGGTGGTCAGCAGGACTTCGCGATGGCTCTCATCGCGCGACGGCCTGCCCTGCGGCCTCAGCCTCGTCCTTGATCATTATCGTGTCCCACTCCGCGTCGTCAGCGTCCCACCTGGTGGCATCGTCCTCTGGTGGGATGGCCGGTGGCTCTGCGGAACCCGCTTCGACCTGTCCTGACCCAAGGTTGATACAGCTGTGCGGACAGTCGGTGTAAGCAGGATGACCGGTACGTTGGAAGACACGCAGGGTGTGCTTCCGGCATGTTCAGGAGGGGACTACGGTGCCGACATCTCGGCGGAGATGCGCAGATGCGTGTCAGCGGGGCACACCAGCAGTCCGTGACCGCAACCATGCGTCGTCCACGCCGGGTCCGGGACGGGTAGCGGGACAGGTAGGAGGAGATGTATGGCCAGGCGAACACTCCTGGGGGCAATTGCCCTAGCCAGTGCGGTGACGTTGACCGCCGCGGCATGCGGTAGCAGCGACGACGGGTCTTCGTCGGACGGGAAGAAGACGATCACTATCGGCTTCCAGGGGGTGCTGTCGGGTGACAACCAGCAGCTCGGCATCAACGCCCTGTACGGGGTGGAGACCGCCATCGCCGAGGCGAACTCCGACGCGAACCTGCCCTTCAAGGTGAAGCTGGTGCAGTCCGACGACGGGGGTTCGCCGGATCAGGGTCCGACCGCCGCACAGAAGATCATCGACAACTCGGACGTCCTGGCTGTTGTCGGGCCGATGTTCTCCGGGGCCACCAAAGCCAGCGAGCCGCTCTACTCGCAGGCCGGCCTGCTGTCGGTGAGCCCCTCGGCGACGAACCCGGCGCTGACGACGCTGGGCTTCAAGACCTTCTACCGGGTCATCGCTCCGGACACGGTCCAGGGCACGGCGGACGCCGACTACATCGCCACCGTGCTGAAGGCGAAGAAGGTGTTCTCGCTTGACGACAAGAGCGACTACGGCACCGGTCTGTCCGCCGCTCTGGAGAAGGAGCTGAAGGCCAAGGGCGTGACCGTGGTCCACGACGGCATCAACCCGACGAAGAACTACACCTCCGAGGCGACAAAGATTATTTCGGAAAGTCCGGACGTCCTGTTCTACTCGGGCTATTATGCCGAGCTGGCCCTACTGTCCAGGGCGCTGCACGACAAGGGCTTCAAAGGCGTCACGATAAGCGGTGACGGTTCGCTGGACGGCAAGTACGTCGAGCAGGCCGGTACCGCCGCGGCCGAGGGC
>NZ_CAAAFO010000035.1:117278-118330 GCF_900634715.1 Candidatus Protofrankia californiensis
CCACCGCCCCACGGCATGACGAGGACACGACGAGGAGATGCATGGGTTTTGCCGACCAGTTCTGGCAGCTGACCGTCGATGGCCTCATGGTCGGTTCGTTGTACGCGGTCATCGCCCTGGGCTACACGCTCGTCTACGGCGTGCTCCAGCTCATCAACTTTGCCCACAGCGAGGTGTTCATGTTGGGGGCCTTCGGTGGGCTGTTCGCCGCCAGGGGTCTGCTGCCGGGCGGTTCCACGCCGTCCGGGATGATCTCGGTGGGCCTGCTGGCCGCCGGGCTGGCGGTGGGTGCCGCCTCCGGCGCGGCGGCGGCGTTCACCCTCGAACGGGTCGCCTACCGGCCGTTGCGCCGGCGGTCCGCACCCAGGCTCGCGTACCTCATCAGTGCGATCGGCGCGTCGCTGTTCGCGGTGAACCTCGCCGGCAAGGAGTTCGGCCGGCAGAACGTGCCGGTGCCCGCCCTGTTCACCAACGGCACCGTCTTCCACCTCTTCGGCGCCCAGGTGTCCACCCAGACCGTCGTCGTCTTCGGCGCCGCGGTCGTGATGCTCGTCCTGCTGGACCGCCTCGTGGCGACGACCCGCCTCGGGCAGGGCATCAGGGCGGTCGCGCAGGATGCGGACACCGCCGTCCTGATGGGCGTGAACGTCGAAAGAGTGATCATCCTGACCTTCGTCATCGGCGGCCTGCTCGCCGGCGCGGGCGGGTTTCTCTATGCCATGACCTTCAACGCCTCGTACAACATGGGCTTTGTTCCCGGGGTGAAGGCGTTCACCGCCGCGGTGCTCGGTGGCATCGGGAACGTCCGCGGTGCCATGCTCGGCGGCATCCTGCTCGGGCTGGTCGAGAGTTACGGTGGCTACGTCTTCCAGGCGTCCTACAAGGACGTGATCGCCTTCCTGGTGCTGGTCGGGATCCTCATGGTGCGCCCGTCGGGTCTGCTCGGCGCACGGTTGGGCAGGGCCGCATGACCGCCCGCCCGCCGTCCTCGGCGTCGCCCGAACCTCCCGCGTCGACCTCGTCCGCACCTTCCCCGCCATCGAATCCGCCGA
>NZ_CAAAFO010000035.1:118355-121463 GCF_900634715.1 Candidatus Protofrankia californiensis
CGCAGCCGGGGCCGCCGCAGCCGGAGCTGTCCGAGCCGTCATCGAATCCGCCGGCGCAGCCGGCACCGTGGAGGCAGCCGAAGACCGCTTTCCAACAGGCGGCCGGGCCGAGCCCGAGCCCGTCCGTCCTCACAGCGCCGACGCGGACCTCCCGTGGGGTCACCGGCGTGATCACTCCGGCGCGGCTGCGGCAGCTCGGGGTGTGCCTCACACTCGGTGTCGTCGCCGCGCTGGTGACCGGGCCCAGCGGCGACTCCGCTCACCCGTTCCGTGCGCTGCGGCAGTCGGTGATCGACCCGCGCATCGGGGTATTCCTCGGCCTGGCGGTCGGATTGTGGGTGGTGCTGGTCGCCGCGACGGAGCTGCGACCGGTGCTCGGCCGGGTGACGGTGACGGCGCGGGCACGCCGGCCCGTGAGGGCCACGTTCGAGCGGCGCTACGGCAACGTCGGCCTCAACGTGGTCCTGCTCGCCATCGCGATCGTGGCGCCGATGCTCGTCTCGACGGCGGCGCAGCAGTCGATGGTGAACGACATCGGCATCTACGCGCTGCTCGCGCTCGGGCTGAACGTCGTGGTCGGCTATGCGGGCCTGCTGGACCTCGGCTACATCGCGTTCTTCGCGATCGGCGCCTATGTGGCCGCCTACTTCAGCTCGTCGTCGGCGATGCCGTGGCATGCACCGTTCATTCTCAACCCGTTCTTCGTCCTCCCGATCGCGCTCGTCCTCGCGGCGCTCGCCGGTGTGATCCTCGGTGCGCCGACGCTGCGGCTGCGGGGTGACTACCTGGCGATCGTGACGCTGGGTTTCGGGGAGATCATCCAGTTGATCGCGAACAACTCGGACGAGATCACGAACGGCCCGCGTGGGGTGTTCGGGGTGCCGCACCTGTCGGTCGACCTGCCCGGGATCCACTACCAGTGGGGAATCGATCCGCTCCCGTACTACTACCTGCTGCTCGGGATCGTGGTCCTCGTCATGATTGCCTTCGGACGGCTGGAACGATCCCGCATAGGCCGGGCCTGGGCTGCGATCCGGGAGGACGAGATCGCCGCGGAGGCCACCGGGGTGCCGACCCTGCGGATGAAGCTGCTCGCCTTCGCGATCGGGGCGTCGGTCTCCGGGTTCGCCGGCGTCCTGCTCGCCACCAAGCAGTTCTTCAACCCGCAGAGCTTCAGCCTGCAGTCGTCGTTCCTCGTGGTGGCGGTGGTCATTTTCGGTGGGATGGGCTCGCGGCTGGGTGCGGTGACGGGTGCCGTCGTCCTGCAGGGGCTGGCCTTCTACCTGCGCGACAAGGTTCCGCCGACGGATCGGTACATCTACTTCGGTGCTGTGATCATCGCAATGATGATCTTCCGTCCGCAGGGCCTGGTGCCATCCCGCCGCAGACGCCGGGAGATCGAGCTCGCCGGGGCCGGCGCCGGCGCGTCGGACTCGCTCGGCGCAGCCCCGCTCGGAAGGACCGTCACATGACCGTGCACCTTGGCGACGCTGTGCACCCCGGCGACGCTGTGCACCCTGGCGCCGTCGCCGCATGACTGCCGTCGCCGCGACCGGGCCGGCCGGCACGCCGGGCAGTCCGCCGTCCGACCTGGTACTTGAGGCCCGTGACCTGATGTTGCGGTTCGGCGGGGTCACCAGCCTCGACGGGGTCTCGTTGCAACAGCGCCGGGGCGAGATCCTGGCCGTGATCGGGCCGAACGGAGCCGGTAAGACCTCCCTGTTCAACTGCTTCACTGGCGCGTACCGGCCGCAGCAGGGGTCGGTGACGTTCTGGCGGACGTCCCGCCGGCCGGCGGAGATCGTCGGCCGCAGCCCGCATGCCATCACCCACCTCGGAATCGCCCGGACCTTCCAGAACATCAGGCTCTTCCCCGCCCTGTCGGCGCTGGAGAACGTGCAGATCGGTACCGAGGTCCGGCAGCGGTACGGACCGTTCGGTGCGATCCTCGGGCTGCCCGGCGCACGGCGGCAGGAACGGGCCGGAGTCAGTCGGGCGTTCGAACTCCTCGATCTGGTCGGCCTGTCCCACCGCGCGCACGACCTGGCCTCGTCGCTGCCCCACGGCGAACAGCGCCGGCTGGAGATCGCCAGGGCGCTGGGCACCGACCCGCGGCTTCTTCTCCTGGATGAGCCCGCAGCCGGGACGAACCCCGCCGAGAAGCGCAGTCTCGAGGCGCTGATCCGGCGGATCGCCGGGGGTGGGGTCTCGATTCTGCTGATCGAGCATGACATGCGGCTGGTGATGTCCATCGCCACCTCGGTGGTGGTGCTGAACTTCGGCCGCGTCATCGCTCACGGCACCCCGGCCGAAGTCCAGCACGACCCGGCGGTGGTCGAGGCGTACCTCGGAGTGGAGACCGGCGGCGGTGTGGAGGCCGGCGGACCGCGGACCGCCCACGGCAGTGGCGTGCGGACCGCGGACGGCGGAGTGCGGAGTGCGGACACGTCCGGCGGGACCGACAGGGAGGTGCGGTGATGTTGCTGGAGCTCGCCGACATCGAGGTCAGCTATGGCGCCGTACCGGCGTTGCGCGGCGTCCGGCTGGAGGTTGCCGAAGGGGAGATCGTGACGTTGCTCGGGGCGAACGGCGCCGGGAAGACGACCACCCTGCGGTCGATCTCCGGGCTGCTCCGCCCCCGGAGCGGGGAGATCTACCTCGACGGACGGCCGCTGTCGTCCATACCGGCGCACACCCTGGTCGGGCAGGGGGTCAGCCATGTCCCCGAGGGGCGGCGGGTGTTCGCCGCCATGACCGTCCGGGAGAACCTGCTGATGGGCGCCTACCACGACCGGCGGCATGTGCGGGAGGACATCGAACGGGTCTTCACCCTGTTTCCCCGGCTGGCCGAGCGGGCGTCCCAGGTGGGTGGCACCCTTTCCGGCGGGGAGCAGCAGATGCTGGCTATCGGCAGGGCGTTGATGAGCCGGCCCCGGCTGATGTTGCTCGACGAGCCGTCGATGGGGCTGGCCCCCCGGATCATCCAGACCATCTTCGAAGTGATCGTCGAGATCAACAAGGTCGGCGTGGCCGTGCTGCTGGTGGAACAGAACGCGGCACAGGCCCTCAGGATCGCGAATCGTGGCTGCGTCCTGGAGAACGGCCGGG
>NZ_CAAAFO010000035.1:121983-123145 GCF_900634715.1 Candidatus Protofrankia californiensis
GTCTCCACCGGATAGCCCTTTCTTCCTCCGTCGCTATTGACGGGTCACGTCCGCACGACCCCTGCCAGGAGACCCGACCAACATCCCTACATTATGGACGCGCACCGTGACGGCTTCTGCTGCCTCATGATCCAGGAATCCGTGCAGCGCCGGATCGCCGGAGTGCCGTCCCAGCGGGCGGTTGAGATCACGGTTCTGTGGACGGCCGGTGTGCAGCGATGGCCGGTGCTGGGTGCGGACACTGCTGGCGTGAGGCTGAGATCTACCCGTGGTATCCGCCTAGGTATACTGATGTTATGTCCGTGACGACGATGAAGATCCAGACTGAGGTGCGGGATTCTCTTGCGAGGGTTGCCGCCGATGACTTCTACGGGGTCACGCTCTCCGAGGCTGTTGCGCGGCTCGTTGCCGAGCACGAGGAGGCTCGGCTCCGTCGGCAGATCTCGGCTGCATACGCGCGGCTTCGCGATGATGCGGACGGTTGGTCCGCCTACGTCACCGAACTTGACGAATGGGACGGTGTGACGGCCGATACCGGCGAGGGCTCGTGAGTCGTCTTGTCCGGCCCGGTCAGGTCTGGCTCGTCGACCTGGGCGTTCCCATCGGCTCCGAGCAGGCGGGGAGGCGTCCCGCCGTCGTTGTGGGTTCTGCCCTGCATTGTTCGTTCCCGATCGAGATGGCCCTCGTTACACCGTGCACGTTGGTCGATCGGGAATTACCGCACCACGTAGCCATCGATTGGCGGGCTGCGGGTTTGGACCGGCCGACGTGGGTGCGTACAGAGGATGTGCGTTCCGTGTCCGAGCGCAGATTCGCGGCACGGGGGCCGCTCGGTCGACTCACCGACACCGACCTCGCCCAGGTGCGGCGTTTCATCCGGATGATGATCGATGAATAGATATGGGATGCAGGTGGCATCCCGGTACATGCCCCGTACCTGGTCGCGGGTCACCAGCGCTACAGGGTGCTGAGCATGCCTTCGCAGGTGCGGCGGTGGGCCGCGGTGGTGTGGGCGGTCATGCTCGGGTCGGCTCGAACGGTGCGTTCGTTTGCCGCCGTCCCCAGCTGTGGGCCTGGCGTGGTGGATCGAGTCCGGCTGTGGTCCGGTCGTCTCGGGTAGGTGGTGGGGCGTCGGGCGGTTCGTAGAGTGACGTTGGACGGT
>NZ_CAAAFO010000036.1 GCF_900634715.1 Candidatus Protofrankia californiensis
CGGTGACCACGTAGATGTCCCCGGTGGGGTTGGCCTCCTCCACCAGGTGCAGGAAGTGCTGGTACTGGGTGCTGTTCCGGGACGGCGCCGTGGCGGTGACCTCGTGGCCGTCGCAGACCCGCAGGCCACCGTACACCCAGGTCTTCTCCGGGCCCCGGCTGTAGTCGATCTCATTTTTAATGCGGTGTCCGTCCGCAGACCAACCCGGGGCGGGTGGGAAGGCCCGCGGGATCACCGGGCCGAGCTCGTCCGCACAGACCACCGTGCTGTTCTCCGGTGGCTGAGTGTAGAGCTCGACGACCTTTGATCTTTTGGGGTGAACTCCGGGTCCCTGCTCGTCGTCCAGGAGTGGGTGCGCCGCCATGTTCCTGGGATTCCGCGTCCAGCGGCACATCCAGCAAGGATCGGCGAGACGCTACGTCTACACGTACCCGACCCGCGCTGCTCTGGCGGCGGTCAAGGGAAAGGCACGGGCGCTGACCCGAGGAGCGACGAACCAGTCACTGGACACCCTGCTGCACCGGCTGAACCCGGTGCTGCGCGGGTGGACCACCTACTTCCGGCATGGGGCCTCGGCCAAGACCTTCGCCTATCTGTCCGCCTATGCCTGGCGGCGGGTGTGGTGTTGACTGCGGCACAAACACCCCAAAACCAGTTGGAAGGAACTACGCCGCCGCTACCAGCCAGACCAGCGGCCGGCGTGGGACGGGGTGACGCTGTTCAACCCGGCGGCGGTGACGATCGTCCGGTACCGCTACCGGGGGCAGCGATTCCTTCGCCGTGGGTGATGACGATGCAACCAGCGGTCGGATGACCCATCGATATCGGCTCGTGGAGAGCCCGGTGCTCGGTTAACGGGCACGCCGGGTTCGGAGGCGCGGGCCGAGGAAACGGGCCGGTAGAAATACCGGTACCGCGCCTCGGCCCGACCCTACTACTACCTGCTCGAAGACCTTCCCGGGGTGCAGGTCATGCTGGTCAACGCCCGGCACGTGAAGAACCTGCCCGGGCGCAAGACCGACGTCGCCGACGCGACCTGGCTGGCCCAGCTCGGTGCCCACGGGCTGGTGCGCGGCTCGTTCGTGCCGCCGGCCCCGATCCGCCGGCTGCGGGACCTGACCCGGGCCCGGACCGCAGAAGGCCAACGTCGCCGTGCAGCACGCGATGCTCGTAGCGATCTGGAACATGGGCACCAACGGCACCCTCTACGACGATCCCAGCGCCGACTACTTCACCCGGTTAAACCCCGAACGCGCACGCACACGTGCCATCCGCCAGCTCGAATCGCTCGGCTACCAAGTCACCCTCGCCGACGCCTCCTGAACCCACCTCACGACCAGCGACCCGCGCAGCGCAAGTCCCGGAGGACTCAAACACGCCCGAAACCGTGGCGAATCTTCGCGTCAGAGGCGCTGCGCACATGATCGCAGCCGTCGGTATGCGGCCTTCCGAGGCCCCTGGCACCACACCGATCGCAAGATCTTCAAGGATATGGTTGCCAATCAGCTTGGCTAGCCCTATGCTAATTTCAACCAGATAGATGCGTTATGCGGCCTTCCGAGGCCCCTGGCACCACACCGATCGCAAGATCTTCAAGGATATGGTTGCCAATCAGCTTGGCTAGCCCTATGCTAATTTCAACCAGATAGATGATGAGGCTGTCGTGTCCGTGCAGGCAAAGATCAAAAATCAAAGGAGGCCCACCACCAAAGGAAGTGTGGTAGCGATGATGCTGCCACTGGCACGGAAGCTGGCCGCAAAACTGGGTCTCGCCCCAGGCGTCTTGCATCCACGTCGGCCAGTACGGCAATACCGGTGCCGCTTCCGTGCCGATCACACTGGATGACGCGTATTCGCATACCGGTCGATGCCGACGGTACCACGCTGGTGGCCGACCTCATACCGCCCGCAGAGCGAGCAGAAGGCGCCGGCTGTCGTGACGCTGCACTACGGTCGGCGGACTCTCGACGTTCGCTCCACCTCCCCAACAAGCGGCTATAAAGTCAAATCGATATCGACTCCGCTTTTGTCCTAACCTAGTGAAAGGAAACCAGCCAACGTGACTGAAGTCATGTCGAAGACTAAAAACATATGGCCAAGAACCTTCACCATTAAGAACCTGATGGCGATCCGTCATCACAGAAAAGTGGCAGCCGTAAGCCTAAATCAAGTAGTTCTTGAGAAGTGCAATGTCGAGCAAAACGCATTGATCTCGGATCATGCGCTCCTGCGACGATGCACCATCGGGAAGTATTCAATAATTGGGCGCCACGCTTCTATGTATTTTGTCAATGTCGGACCGTATTCGGGAATCGGCGAAAAGGCAATGGTCGGCGCGCTTCCACATTGGCCAGAGTCGCCGACAGCGCACGTCTTTCCGCTTTACCACGAGTTCGGGTTTTGTGACGACAGGCCGTGGCCGGAGGCGCCAAAAACATCCATTGATGCAGACGTTTGGATTGGCGCCGGGTCTACTGTTCTGGCTGGAGTCCGCATCGGGACCGGTACCATCGTCGCGGCCGGCGCTGTTGTAACCAAAGATATCGGAGATTACGAAATTGTCGCGGGCGTGCCAGCGCGTAGGATTCGCATGAGATTCGACGATGACATCATCGAACGGCTACAACGCCTGCGGTGGTGGGAGTGGCCACCAGAATTTGTCAGGTCCAATATCGACCTATTTCAGAGGCCCGCAAGCGTAGAAACACTCGATGAGCTAGACCGTAGGACAGCTTCCCTGCGCCCATCGCTGCCGCCGCAGGTCCCATAACAGCAAAACGTCCGCACCTGGCAAAATGAATAAAAGCACGAGGACGCCACATACTAATGGAAAATGTGGTTACTGGACCAGAAAAAATGCATCTTCGCAGGTCGGCGGGGGTGCGGGAGTCCAGCTGCCTAATCTCTCCTTAGTACTGCGCTGGCACGGCGCTGTCCGTAGATGGCGGTTGGTCCCTGTGAATTCAAGGAGGATTCCTGTGGCTGTTGGTTTGCCGGTCGACGACTACACGAAACTGCGTGGGTCTGTTTTCAGCACGATCTGGAACAAGTTGGATCCCCTCGAGGAGCAGATCGAGACCACCGAGAAAATCCCGTACGACATCGTGCTGCCGGTGTTGCGCTCGTGCGGCGCGTTCGGCTTGATCGTTCCGCGCGAGTACGGCGGATCGGGCCTGTCGATTGCCCAGTACCTGCCGATCCTGAGCGAGTTCGCGAAGATTCAGGGCGGGGTGCGCGCGATCGTGCACGTCCACAACTCCATCGCCCATGCTCTTTCGGAGATCGGCAGCACGGAACAGAAGGCCGAGATCCTTCCCTGCGCGGCTACCGGCGAAAAGTCATTGGCGATCGCGCTCACCGAACCCAGAAACGGGACCGGTGCGGATTTGTCGACGACCGCGCGACGTGATGGCGACGACTACGTTATCAACGGGCGCAAGTGGCTGATCACGAACTCCGACATCGCGTCACACTTCCTGGTCTTCGCGAAGACGTCAGAAAGGGAGGTTTCCGCGTTCATCGTGCCGCGCGATACCCCCGGTTTCACCATCGTGCCGCTGCCAGAGACGATGGGCTGCAAGGGTGCCGAACACGGCGAGCTCACTTTCACCGACGTTCGTGTGCCGGCTTCATTGCTCGTCGGCGCCGAGGGTGATGGGCAAACGCACATGGAACGCGCCCTCGAAATCAGCCGGGTATTCGTTGCCGCATCTTCGCTGGGCACGGCAACCCGGGCTCTCGAACTTTCGCTGAAGTTCGCACAAGAGCGCGTAACCTTCGGCAAACCGATCGCCGAGCGCCAGGCGATCCAGCGCTATCTTGCAGAAATGGCCATCGACGTCTATGCATTGCGGGGCATGCTCGCCGATGTCGCCGCAAAATGGGACGCTGAACGCCGGATCCCTGCGGAGGCCTCCATGGTGAAGCAGTTCGGGCTCGAGGCTGTCGGCAGGGTGACCGACCGAGCCCTGCTGGTTCACGGCGGCATCGGTTACACACGGAAACATCCCATCGAGCGGCTGTATCGCGATGCCAGACTCAACTGGCTGGAGGAGGGAACCCCCACCATTCAGTACCTCGTCACCGCTCGTGAGTTGATCGGCGGATATACGTTTGACGACGCTTTCAACGCAGTCCTGGCCTGATCACGGTTCGGTGCGCCCTTTCCCGAGTTCCGCAGTTCGTGGGCACACGGCGGAGATCGCCGAGCCTCGATCCACCGTCCGATATGACGGGTTGAGGGTGTCAACGTTGGGCACGTTCCTGCGGGCGTTCATCTGGGGGCACATCAACCGTAATAAGAAACTATAAATGCCGGCCTGG
>NZ_CAAAFO010000037.1:0-15715 GCF_900634715.1 Candidatus Protofrankia californiensis
GTCGACCCGATGCCGCTCCCATCACCGGACGCACCGGGTTTCGACAAGGCCACCAGCCCCGCCGGCCGCACCGTCACCCTCCTGCGCGTTTAGAGGGTCATGGGTATTCGACTGGAACGGGCAAGATCCACATTGATCGCTGATGGTAGCGCTGGAAATTCGCTGCGTCCTGGCAGGCCACCTGCTCGCTGACCGCGGCGGCCTCCAGCTTGACCGGGTCGTCCGAGCGGCTGATCATGCCGACCGGGACTGCCCGCGCCGGCCGGCTGCTGGACGACGTTGGCGAGTTCGTGCGCCAGCAGTCCCCGGCCAGCTGGCATTGATGGATCGAATCAATCGGTCTGGCGTGAAGAACGCGTCCGTGCGGGTGGTAAACGCCTCGGCCTGCATGGCCCGGTTGCCGGCTGTACGCCAAAGGTCTGCTACCGTCCGATACTAGCTGCATATCGGCTCGCCGGAGGGAACTCGTAGGCGCGTATGCCGCCCGGTGACGGGGTACGAGCCCAGGTCGTGGAGATACACGCGGGCTCTTGCGCCAAATATGCCATGAGACCACTTGCCTGGAGCGACCGTGACCCCACCAAAGGACACCGATCAGATCCCGGAACGTCGTAGCCCCGGCGACATGGCCAAGGCCAGCGGTCCACCGGGGCTGTTCGCTGACGATCGTAGCACCTCGAGGAGCGGGACGGCGGATGCAGGCAGTACCCAGTCGCCGGCATCGGAGTGGCCCGCAGTCGGGGGATGGGTTGACCGGTGGCTGTCGTCGCCTCGGTTGGCGTCTTACCTGGCTGCTGCGGGCGGGGACCGGTTGGCTGCCCTGGTCCTGTATGAATGGAACGCGCGTGTCGCAGCCGCTCTCCTCCACGACTTGTGCCACCTCGAGATCGGGCTGCGCAACGCCTATGACTCTGCGCTGTGCGCGGCCTGGAAGGGTTCCCGGCATTGGATCTACACAGCTGATACCGCTATGTTCGTCCCGCTGCTGCGTACCAGGTCCGGACGCCGTATCGACGTCAACGCCAAGCCCCGAAATGCTGTCACAGCGGCAATCAGAGCTGCCGGCGGACCTTCCGCGAAGCCCGGAAAGATCGTGGCCGAGTTAGGGTTTGGATTTTGGCGCTATCTGTCATCCGCAAGCCACGAGAAGACTCTGTGGGTTCCCTATCTGCACCGTGCGTTTCCTTCCGGCACCGACCGCCGCGACGTGGACGGACGGGTCGGTCGAATGCACGTGGTGCGCAACCGTGCCGCGCACCACGAACCTCTGTTCCGCCTCGACCTCGCCGTGATCCTCGCCGACCTACGTTTCCTCGCCCATTTGATAGCTCTGCCACTCGCAGACTATGTGACCGCAACCAGTTGGGTTCCCGCGTTGATCGCGGCCCGGCCGCCAGGGGTGGGTTCGTGACGGCCCCAGGTCTTCCGGATCGGATCAGGTGGCTGCCAGGGATTCTTCCTCCTTGTCCGGCATCGGTGCGGCTGGTCGTCCGACCGCGTTTCGGCGCACGGTTCCCGCGGCCAGCGGGCCGTCCAACCTGTCGTGTTCCACGGTTGCCCTCCGAAGGGTGCGTGTCCGGACCCGCTGTCCCAGCGTGATTATGGGCCATCCCGAGCTGGAGACCACACCGCCGGGACAACCTTGGCGACAAATCTTGGCGCACCGCAGACTGCCCGAAGGGGTGCCTGAACCGCGCAGCTCGGTGCTGACAGCCTCCGGTCGCGCGAAGAGAATCGTGATCATATAGCCTCGGTGTCGCCGCTGGCGGCACCGGTCTGCTTGGTCCGCTCAGTGCGCGATCATCCGGTGGATCCAGCGGTTAACGTCGTTCGTTTCGGTCGGGGCCAGTTCGCCGATCGACTGATCACTGGGCATGCGCCTGGTGGAGATGGCCGTGATGTCCTCGGTGCGGGCCCAGCTCGGCCGGTTCAGGCCGGACTCCCGCGAGGTGATCGGTACGTGGTGGGGGAGCCCGCGATCCCGGGCGCTTGTCGGCACCACGATGGTCATGTCAATCGGGAAGCGGCAGCGCAGTTCGGACGCCACCACGACTGCCGGCCGCATGCCTGCCTGTTCGCTGCCGAGGGGATGGCCGAAGTCCACGATTCACACCTGCCACGGCCGAACGTTTCTCACGCTGTTCCGACAGCACCGTCTCGCCGCAGCCAGTCGCCGGCGGCGTTGTCGGTGAGTTGTGACTCTTCCAGGTAGGAGGCCCATTCCCGCTCGTCGGCGCGCAGGCGGTCATAGGCCGCCAGTGCGGCCCGCTCCTCTCGGACGTGGCATGTCAGTCATGCTGGCGGCTCATACCCGTCTGGACGGCGGGGGCCCGCGCGGTCGGCGAAGCGGTCCTGCAGGTCTGGGAGGTTTGGGTCTTCAGGGGCACTATGCTGGTTTTCCGCTGACTACAGTGACCTGTAGTGTCACAAACGGCAGCAGATAAGCGGGGGGTTTCGGTGCTGCGAGGCGGCCATCATCACCCCGTGACGGATACGGGGAGCGTTCCGGCGCGACGTCCGGTCCGGTTACGGGTCCCGATCCGGACCTTGTTACCGGTGACCGGGGCGATTGCCATCATCATGGGGCTGGTCACCCCCGGGTTGACCGTGCCGCTGGTGTCCGCGCTTCCCGTGGCAGCCGCGTCGACACCTGGCCAGGAGTCGACGTTCCCGCTGCGCGTCATGGAGTTGCCGGAGAAGGTCGACCAGGCTACTCTGAGTAATTTAGACAGCCTGCTCAAGGGGATCCCGGACAGCGGCGGAGCCGTTGTGGCGCGGGTGACCGGCACGTCCACCCTGGTCGGTGACCGAGGTGCCCCGACCGTCCTGGATTCGATCTTCGATCGTCGCGCCAAGCTCGCCGTCCAGGTCGCGTTGCGCAGCCGCTCGAAGGCAGGTGCGCAACCTGACCTCGGGACGGCCGGCTCGTTGCTGCTGGCCGTGGCCGACCACCGATTCGCGGCCGCGGACGAAGCCCGTGCCGCGCTGTCCCGTAACAGCGAGCAGAAGGCGCCCTGCTCGAAACAGTGCCAGGAGCAGGTGGCGGGTACCGAGACAGAACGCGCCTCGGGGATGTACGCCACCAACAGCGACCCCTTCTTCCTGGACGTCATGCTCAAGCGGGCGCTGCTGGTGGACGCGTCGGCTGTTCCGGCCGACCTGACCCCTCCGCCAGTGGAGCCGTCCCCACCGGGGCAGGACGACTCGACAGTGCCTTCCTGGGCTTATGTGGTGATCGTTGTCGTACTGCTCGGGCTTGGCGTCGCCGTCTTCGGAAAGCGTGATTCGCCGGCAGCCGACTGGTGGCGTGGCCTCCTGCGCAAGGGCGAGGACAGCGAGGAGGACGAGGACGACGGCGGTGCGGACGACGAGGACGGCGAGCGGATCGACTCACGGCCGGCGTCTCCTGTCGCGCCGCCGAACGTGTCCGTCAGCCCACTCGGTATCGTGCATTCCCCTTTCGACCCGCAGGGTTACGTCGCGGTCGACGGCGGACTCTACCGGGCGACCTGGATGGGTCCGGGGTCGGGCCGGCCCCGCGTCGGCGACCAGGTGCGGCTGAGAATGCACGAGGTGGACGGACTGCAGGCGTGGCCGGCGCAAGGCCGCTTCGGGCTTCGCCCGTAGTAACTGGGAGACGGGGACACATCAGAAAATGGCACCTCGTAACAGCTCTGACAGGGCAACGGATCGCCAGCAGCCGCGGGACGTCATCGGGAACATCCCTATTCCCCGGCCGAGTCACCGCGTGCTCGTAGTCCTGTGTATGGATACCTCGTATTCGATGCGTGGCGAGGCGATCGGCAGGCTCAACGATGCGCTCGCCAGCTGGGCGCGCAGTATGCAGGCGGGCGAGAAGATGGCGACGACCACCGAGTTCGCACTCATCACTTTTGGTGCTGGGGGAGTGCGGAAGTGGCGTGGCAGCGAGAGCTTCGATCCGCGCAGCGACCGGACTCCGTTCGTACCGGCCCACAGTTTCCGACCGCCGAAACTGACCGCCGACGGCGTGACACCGCTGGTCGAGGCGGTCCGGCTCAGCATCTCGGTCATCGAGGCGCGCAAGCGGCAGTTAGCTCAGGACAAGGTGACCTGGAAACGTCCGCTTGTCTGGCTGGTCACCGACGGCCGGCCAACCGACGAGCAGGGGCATCCGGCGTCGGACTGGCGGCCACTGACGAGCGAGATCCGCGCCCTGGAGGCAGCCCAGAAACTGGCTCTGTTCGCGATCGGCATCCCGCCCATCGACGACCAGGGCCAGGAAACCCTGCGTGAGCTCGCGCCGGAGCGAAACATGATGTACGGACGGTTCGACTTCAGCGACATCCTCGTGCAGCTGGACAGAAGCGTGGAGGATCCCAACTACAAGCTGCGTGGCTACCAGCCGAGGCAGGCGTGACTCCCGACCGGCAGCCCGTGGCCGTGGAACGCAACGCCGGCGGTGGCCGGCCCGATCGTTGGCGTATCCGGGGGGCCAGCGTCCAGGGATATTCACACGTGCGGGAGGGGAAATGGTGCGAGGACTCGTTCGCCCACCTTTCGCTGTACGAGCGGGGACCCCTTCCCGACGTCCACGTGCTGGCGGTGGCCGACGGCGCGGGATCCGCACCCCGATCGGCCGAGGGTTCCCGGCTCGCGGTCGCGATCGCCACCCGGCTCGTGCGCGATCGGATCCACGCTGCCGGTCGGTCCACGACCGCGCCCGAACTACGGCAGATCCTGGCGGCCTCGCATGAGGAGATAGTCACCGAGTTCCGGCGGGTCGTCGCCGCGGTTTCCGGGCCGGAGCATGTCGACGAGTTCGCGACGACGTTGACGGTCGTCGTGCTCGCCCATCCCGTCATCGGCTACCTGAGCATCGGAGACGGCTTCATCGTCATCCGAACGGGTGACGGGGGACAGGCCAACCTGCACCTGCTCGACGCCGGGACCGCCGACGCCGAGCATGCCACCCATGCGGTCTTCCTGACCTCGGACACGAGCCGGGCCGTCCGGGTGAACGCCGTCTACGACCCCTGGATCAGTGGTGTGTTCGTGTCGACCGACGGTCTGATCCCCGTGGCACTGCGGCGGGACACCGACGGCCGGCTGGCGGTGGCCAGGGAACCGGTCATCGACACCGTGCTCAGACTGCTCGACGACGACCATTTCGACGCCTCCGGACTCGTCCGTCTGCTGTTACGGGAGGCGGTCACCGAAGTGACCCAGGACGACACGACGCTGGTAGTGGCAGTCCTGTGTCGGTGACGGAGATTTTTGTGAACGGGCGCAGGCTGACCTGCTCGACCGTGCTCGGCAGCGGAACAGAGTCGATCGTCCATGCCGTGGACGCCGATCCCCGGCAGGCCGTGAAAATCTACCGGGAGCCCGATGCCGAGCGTACCCGCCGGCTCGAGCACATGCTTCGAGCCTTCAATGCGTCACAGTTCGTCGAGCCTGTTTCCGGTCATCCGGTGCTGGTATGGCCGGAGGATCTCGCCCGTGATTCCACCGGGGCGGTTCTCGGTTACGTCATGCGGCGTTCCGACCATCAGCCGCTGAGCACTTTCTTCGAACATTACACCCGTCTGACGAAGTTCCCGGACAAGGACTGGAAATTTCTGCTGGGGGTGGCCAGCAACCTGAGCCAGCTGGTTGCGATCCTGCACGATCAGGAGATCGTGATAGGTGATCTCGCGCCGTCCAACATTCATGTCCGGGCGGACGGTCTGATCAGTTTTCTCGACTGCGACTCGCTGCAGTTCCGGTATGACGGGGAGGTTTTCGCCTGCCATACCGTCACCCCGGAATATGCCGCGCCCGAGCTGCTGCCCGAGCTGGCGGGACCCAAGAACGTCGAAACGGACCGGTTCACCCTCGCGCTGCTGGTATGCCAGCTGCTGCTGTGCGGTGACCATCCGTTTCAGGGCATCCCGGCCCGGCCGCTGGACGTCGACCCGTCACCCGAGACGAACATCCAGTACGGCATCACCGTCCTGACAGCGCCCAGGGAGGTCGAGGTCCCGGACGAGGCCATCGAGCCCGGCGTCCTTCCGCCGCGGGTCGCCGCGCTGGCCAGGCAGGCGTTCGGGGCGGGTCACGGCACGGCCGGGTCGCGGCCAGCCGCGCAGGAATGGGTCGAGGCGCTCGACCTCGCCTGGGACGACGTCAAAATGTGCGGCAGCCGGAAGGTTCACACCTACAGCGGGCATCTCCCGGAATGTCCATGGTGCGCCCGGGGCAGGCTGGGCCGTTTTGATCCGTTCCCGGCACTGCCGGACCTCGCTGGGGGCGGTGCCGCAGGTGGTGGCGCCGGAGCCGGTGCTGGAGCGCCCGCCGCGAAGTTCCCCACGGTTCTTCTCGTCGTCGCGGCCCTGCTGGTCCTTGCGCTGCTGGTCGTCGCCGTCGCCACCCGGTAGAGCGACATCGGCAGAAGCGACATCGGCAGAAGGAGGTAGAGGTAGCTGTGCACCCACAAAGCACGTATCCACAAAGCACGTATCCCCGAACCACCCTGATTCCGTTCTACCTCGTGGTGGACGTCTCGCAGTCGATGGACGGGCCGCGTCTGGACACCGCAAACCTCATTCTGCAGCGGATCGGGGAGGCGTTGGCCCGCGATCCGGTCGCCGCCGCCCGGGTCCGGGTCGGCATGATTGACTTTGCCGGCGGCAGCCGAACGGTGCTTCCGCTGTGCGACTTGCTCAACACGGCGACGTTCCCCCGTCTGGAGTGCCGTGACGACGGCACCCGATATGCGCCCGTATTCAACCTGTTACAGGCCACCGTGGACCGCGACCACCGTCAGCTGGAGGCCGACGGTTTTGTCGTGGGCCGGCCCGGTGTGTTCTTCCTCAGCGACGGCGAACCCTTCGACGATCCTCCCGGTGCCTGGGAGGAGGCCTTCGCCACGCTGCTCAGGGAATGCCCGACCACGCCGCATATTATTCCCTGCGCCGTCGCCGACTCGAATCCCGGAATCATGCGGGCGCTGGCTCATCCGGCACCGACGGCACCATTGTTCATACAAAGCCGGCTGGCCAGCCCGGAAAGTGCGATCAAGAATCTGACCGAGATCATCGTACGAAGTGTCGTTGCCTCGGGACACCAGGAAATGGTTGTGATCGATGAAACGGACGTCCATGCCCTCGACACGGTTATCGTCGACCCGCCCGAATCCTGGATCGATCCGGACAGTCGTTACTGAGTCTACTGAGTGTGTGCTGTGAGGTGGCAGGACATCGCCGTCGGGCGGCAACGACTCGGCCAGGTCGATCTGTTGAGCAGGGGAGGCCAGGCAGTCATCTACCGGCTGCCCGAATTCGATCTTCCTGACGTGGCGGTGCCGCTCGTCTACAAGGAATATCGTTCTGTCGTGGGGCGGGTGCCGGCCCAGGGCCTTGCCAACATCATCGCACTGCGGCTGGCGTTGCCGGCCGACCAGCGCCTGTGGTTTGACACGCACCTGACCTGGCCGTTGCGGATTGTGGTCGACAACGACGGCGCCTTCGCCCGTGCGAAGGTGCTCGGGGTCGTCATGCGGCTTATACCCGATGCTTTCTTCCAGGTGTTCCCGGCAGCGGCCGGACGGCTGGAGCGCCAGCCGAGCGAAGCGCGGTCGCTGTTCGCCGGCCCCGACGAGATGCGGGCGCTCGGCCTGCCATTCCCGAACCGTGCGCAACGGTGGTGGCTGTGCCTGCGGCTGGCCTATCTGGTGGCGTTCCTGCACAACCAGGGCATCGTCTTCGGCGATATCTCCGCCCGGAACGTCCTCTACCGCCTGCGACCGACTCCGGATGTGCTTCTTGTGGACTGTGACGCGGTACGAAAGGTCGGCAACGCAGCGGTTGTCGACCAGGGGCACACTCCGGACTTCTTCCCTCCGGCGGTGCACGAACCACAGTCGATCAGTTCCGACCTGTTCAAGCTCGGTCTGTTCATCGCCCGTATTCTCGCGCCCGGCCGAGCGGTCACACCGGACATCGCCACGCAGGTTGTCGACGGTGTTTTCGACCGGACCGGCGTGAACCTCGTGCAGGCCAGCCTGTCCACCGACCCACAGGCCCGTCCGGCAGCCCTTGCCTGGTATCGGTACCTGCGATCCGGCGCGGGCTCGCATCCCACGACGCTGCCACTGGGGCGTTGACGCGCTCCACGTCAGCGGCATCGTTTTTTCTACCGTCGGCGTCGCTTTTTCCTGCTGCTGGACCGCTTGCGATGGTGGGTATGAGTGGACGCGTCGTCTCCTGATCGTGGTCGGTTGTGTGCCTGGCGGGCAGCGGTTCTGGCTGTTTTCGCCACCGTGGGTTGGGGATGGGCCTGGCCCAGCGTCTCCAGAAAGTTTTCATATCCGGGTAGTTCCGGCGCGACCGCGGTGAACTGCCGAAGCAGGTCGCCGGCCCCGCCGGGCCAGTTAGCCGCCGCCTGGTCGAACGCGACGCACAGTGCCGAGCCGAGCGGCGGCGTCATCGTGTCCTGCTCCGCCTCCTGCGTCCCGTCGGCCGTCTTGTTCTCGTCAGCTACCTCATCCTCGTCAGGCGTGTCGTATTCCGCGGGTTGACGAGCCCGATATTCGGCGAAGGTAAGCATGTTGAGGCGTTCGAACAGCAGCACCGCCTGGGCGGAAAGGGGCGGGTCAGCAGGCTGTTCTCCGCGCAGCCGCAAGGCTTCGGTAGCCAGCGCTCCGTTTATGGGATCGTCGACAGCCTCGTGAAGCGCGGTCCGCAGAGCGTGTTCCGCCGCGGGGTCTTCCAGCGGCGCAGGCAGCTGCGGTATGACGACATGGCGCAGGTCGCGCGTCGGGTCGGTCTCGTACCGCACGCCGAGCAGGTCGAAGATGGCCCTGCGGCTGTGCGGTTTGCCAGCGATTGCCGCCAGCAGCTCCTGCCAGGCCTTGGCGATGTCGCCTCGGGCGTCCAGCCAGGTCTGCAGCACGTGTAGCCGGATGCGCTCAGTCCATGACGGCATCGATCGCAGTAGCTCGTCCGCGTCGACGGCGGCTATCTCGCCGATGGTCAGTGCGGTCCCGCCGGCCGCTTGGAAGCCGACTCGCACCAGTGCCCTGCCGAGCCGGGTGAGCTCGACCCGATCGTCCGCACGCTGCATGACACCGAGTGCTGCCAAACGGTCGACGAGCAGAGCCTGCCAGTAAGCGATCCCCAGCAGCTCGGTGCGGTCGGATGCGTCCAGCTCGCCCTGGCGGAGGAGACGCCTGAGCTCGTCATCAGCCGGTAGGTGGTAGGCGGCGGGCAGAGATTCGTCATCGTCGCCGAACACGAGGGTGAGCTGGTCGGGGTCCGACGACATCGGCAGGGGTGGGCGCAGCTGCGCGGCCAGGGTGACCGTGTTCCGGGCGGACAGCGGCGGCAGCTGGGCGATCTCTTCCAGATCGTAGGGCAGCACCCACATCTGAGCCACGGCGGCCATCCTGGCCAGGGATGCCGGGGCGGGATCCTCGAACAGCTGGAACAGGGTGAACGGGAGGTCCTCGACCAGGGCCTCGATGGTGCCGCGCTCCTCGCTCGGTACGTCGGCCTGTTCTGCGCGTTCCGCGAGATGGGTCAGTTCGGTCGCGACTGCGCCGAAGGCGTCCAGACCGAGCTGGACAAGCTCGCCCGCAGTACCGTCACGCCAGACCTGCAGAGCGCCGCCGGTGACGATCCGGCCGTCGGCGGGACGCAGCAGGTCAACCGCGAGGGCATGACGCCACACCTCGTCCAGGACCTGGGGAGGCAGACCCAGCTGCCCGGCCGCGAACTCGCGGGCCGCCGGCGCAGCGGCATCGGGCCCGCCCGTCACGCCGCCCTGCTGCTCGACCCACTCGGCCAGTCCGGCCGCCGCAGGCAGCAACGCGGAGGAACGGAGAAGTTCGGCGATCTCCGTGGCCGGGGCGTCGTCCGTCGGGGGAAGGTGGGTGTCCCCGCCACTCATATCTTTCTGGATCCGGCGAAGCTCGTGCATCAGCAGGTCGGTTACCGTAGCCGTGTTGTCGCGACGGGGAGTCAGATCGCGGAACTCGCCGCGCAGAGCGGCGCTCAGCCCGACGGCGGTACCTCGGTCCAGCAGGGCGTCCGTCGCGTCGTCGACCATCGTCGTGCGATCGAACCCCGGTACCGGCTCGGCCTGGACCGAACCGTTCGCCGTGGCGTCCAGGATGTCACTGATCCTGGTGAGGAGGAGGCCCTGCAGGACAAGCTCGGCGTTTTCGGTACGCAGCCCCAGGATGACCGTCCGCTGGCGTGAAATGATGCCCGTATCGTCGACGGCCGGAGTGCCCAGAGCGGATTCCAATGTGGCGCGGCGTTGTGACAGCGGCCGTTCCCGATATTCGCACAGCCACTGCCATACCGCCTGTCGGTCGGTCGGATCCACCCCGTCGGCGCGCAGCAGACCGGCATACAGGCGCGGCCAGGTAAGGCGAACGGGGTCGGTCATCGCCCGCTCGTAGTCCGTGATCGACTCCTGTAATGCCGTGTGCAGCTTGCTCTGACGTTTTGCGTTCAGCAGGCCGGCTTCCCGCCGCTGGTCGATCAGGGCTGCCAGGACGTCGGGGTAGGCCCGCAGTTCCTCCGGATCGGCGGTGACGAGCTGCGGCAGGTCTTCGTCCATGATCTGGCGGATCAGGGCGACGGTTGGTTCGGGAAGGCCGCCGCGGACCCTGGCACCACGCAGTACCAGCAGGGCGAGTACGACACCGGCTGGTCGGACCGGCAACGTGGTACCCCGCTCCCGAGCCCACGCCACCAGATGGTCCAAGCCGGGGTCGAGAAGGTCATCCAGATCACGCACTGTCTCAGGGTAGTCGGCGCCCCCGGCCGTCCCATGCCGGGTACCCGCCCACGGAGCAGGCTGTACGGGCGGTCTCCGTGGCGATGTCATCCCACCGGCGTACCCCGAAGGTACGGTTTCACCTCGCCTTCGCCGGACCGCTTTCGTCGCCAACAGCCTTGCTACCGAAGCGGCTAGGTCGTTTTCATCGCGATAATGGCGGTTTCTACCTACGGATACCGGGCGTCCGCCGAAGCGGTAGGTGGTTTTCATCGTGATAATAGCGGTTTCTACCTACGGCTTTGATGGGGTCTGGTCCGGGGCCACCGGGACGACGGGGCTGGCAGTGGCGTCTGCTGATGTGCTGGGCTGGCGGTTGTGATGCGTGTTGTCCTGGCACCCGACAAGTTCAAGGGCTCGCTGAGTGCCGCCGAGGTGTGCGCGGCGCTGGCTGAGGGGCTGCATGAGGCCCGTCCCGACGTGCACACGGTGTCCCTGCCCGTTGCGGACGGCGGTGACGGCACGGTCGAGGCCGCGCTGTCGGCGGGATACCGGCGGGTTGCGGTGCGGGCCGAGGGGCCCACGGGCGAGCCTGTCGACACGGCCTATGCCGAGCTCGATGGCACCGCGGTCGTCGAACTGGCCGATGTCTGCGGCCTGCGCCGTCTGCCAGGCGGATGTCCCGCGCCGCTGACCGCGTCCAGTTATGGGACGGGTCAGGTGGTCGCCGCCGCCATCCAGGCTGGCTGCCGGCGGGTGGTGCTCGGTATCGGGGGGAGCGCGAGCACCGACGGCGGCGCCGGACTGGTCGAGGCGCTGGGTGCCGTCCTGCTACCCGAGGGATCCGACTCCGAGAGCTCCGACTTCGAGGGATCCGAGGGGCGGCAGCGCCACCGGGGCGGGCGGTCCCTCGCCGTCCTCGATGATGTCGATCTGTCCGGGCTGGACCCGCGACTGCGCGACACCGAGCTGGTTGTCGCGTGCGACGTCGACAATCCGCTGCTGGGCCCGCACGGCGCCGCCGCCGTGTACGGCCCGCAGAAGGGCGCCACGCCGGCCGACGTCGTGTTCCTGGAGCAGGCGTTGAGCAGGTGGGCGCTGATCGTGATGTCCGTGACCGGAACCGATCACCGGCAGACCCCGGGGGCGGGTGCTGCCGGCGGTGTCGGCTTTGCCGCCCTGTCGCTGCTCGGCGCCCGGTTACATTCCGGGATCGACCTGATACTCGATCTTGTCGGTATCGATGACGCGCTGCGCGGGGCCGACCTGGTCGTGACGGGGGAGGGGTCGCTGGACGAGCAGACACTGCATGGAAAGGCCCCTGCCGGCGTCGCGGCACGTGCGCGGGCGGCCGGCGTACCGGTCGTCGTGGTGGCGGGACGCTCGCTCCTGGATCCCTCGACACTGGCCGGCGCCGGTTTCTCGGCGGTGCGTACCCTCGCCGAGTCCGAACCCGATGCGCGGGTGAGCATGTCCCAGGCGGGTTACCTGCTGCGTCGCCTTGCCCCCCGTCTGCTGGACGGTCTTCCCGCTGGAGGGTCTTCACACCGCGACCGGTCCCGGCCGATCTGACTGATCAGCCCTGACTGACCGGTTCGTCCTCGCTCCGCGGGGCGGAGAGGGTCCGGCGGCGGATCATCATGATCGTCGCTGGAACGCCGACGGAAAGCATCGCCCCAGCCACCGCGAGCGGAAGGAGCGTGCCACCGACGTCCTCCGTCCGGGCGGCTCGAAGAGACTGCGGTGTCTGTTCGGACTGCTCGGTGTGCTCGACCAACTCGGCCTGCCCGGTCCGCCTGGCTCGACCGGTTTGGACCGCCTGCACGGATCGCACGTTTTGCACGGCGAAGGTGTACCCGGTCGCGGTGCTACCGACCCGGTCGAGAACGATGTCGGTGAACGTGCCCGGGCCAAGGGCTGTGCTGGCGGTAGATCCGCCGCGGGGGGTGTCCTCCTGGACCGCGTACACACCCGGTACGAGATCGCGGAATGTCCAGGCCCCGGAGGCGTTGGTGGTCGTGTCCCGCCGGATGGCCGTCCCGTCCGGATTCGTGCCGGTCAACTGGATTGCCACGCCGGGCGCGCCGGGCTCGCCCAGGTCCTGACGCCCGTTCCGATCGGCGTCCAGGTAGGCGTTACCGCTGATGCTCGACCGGGCCGAAGCACCGAAATCACCGAACGGCTTGAGCAGATTGGCCAGCTGTCTGTGGCCTTCGCTGTTCGGATGGTAGATCAGGCTCTGGTCGAGGGTGAGAAAACCGTCGAGGAACTCGTTCATCCAGCGGTCCGGGTTCCGCTGGCCGATGGCCGGGTCCGGTTCGTGGCCGGCGAAATGGCATTTGACGGTGTCGACCACCGTGACGAAGCGGCCTGGCGTGTCGGCTGAATCCACCGGCAGGGTGTCGGGCGAGCATGTGTGCGCAGCGGGGTCGGACGCTCCGGTGAAGCCGAACGACTGGTTCACCGTGTCCGCCGCGGTGATCTGTATGGCGTCCCCGCGGTCGCCGAGCGTCCGAACCGCGGCCGAGGGGTCGAACGTCGTGTCCCCGAAGGTGGTCTGCGTGCCTGGCGGCAGATGTATGCCTGGCGGCGGATAGTGTTTCCGGCTGGACAGGTAAGGATAGGTGAGCAGGACCACGCGTCCTCCGGCCGGCATCCGCTGGTGCAGGCGGGTGAGCAGGGTGACCAGGCGTGTCTGGACCAGCGTGAGATCCCCCGTCGCCCGCCGGGTGAGCCGTTCGCATTCCGCGATGTCTCCGGCGGGTATCCCGAGCGCTTTCGGTATCCCGAACGCGAAGCACCTGAGCACTATGTCGGCAAACCGGACGTCGTTGCCGCCGATCGTCAGCAGGACGAGGTCGGTATCCGCGCCGACCGCGTTGATCTGAGACGCGATCACCCGGGTGCACACGGCGCTCGCGATACCGTAGGTGACGTTGACCGGGCCGATCTCAGCGGATTCCTCCGGCCCGAACCCGGCCGAACAGTCCTGCCGCAGGCGACCGAGGACAGCGGGGTCGTTCCCGGTCTCGCCGGCGCGCAGCGGGGTCCAATAGCTGCGCTGATCCGCCTTGTGCGGGTTGAGGAGATCGTCCGTGGCGGCGCCGCTGCACGCCCGGTTCACATAGGTGACGTCATATCCGCGCTCGTCCCGCAGCCACTGTGCGTACCGCTCGCCCCAGTTCACCGCCGAGCGGTGGCATCCGCGTGGTCCGTCACCGGTGTCATAGGTACCGGCACCCGCGCCGTTCCCAGCGGAATACGAATCGCCGAGTTGGACGATTGAAAGGTGGCGGGTCACCGCGGCTCCCGTGATCTCCGGTTGGGCGGTGGCGGTTTGCGCGGTGGCGGTTTGCGCGGTGGCGGGCTGCCCGATCATGACCAGCGCTGTGAAAAGGACGGCAGGAACGAGGACGATCCTGGCAGCGAACCGGGGACCTGGACCTGGCGGACCTTCCGGATCGGCTTCCGGACCCCGAGCGCGAAAGAAACATGATCGCGCTGCCTTCGGCTCTTTGACCGTCCCTGGTGTGAGGACGGATCCGCATCCGGCCACCGCGTCGCCCCCGAAGTTTGAGCCACCATTGGCACACCTGAAAGTGGCACACGTGGAAGTGCCGAATGCATTCCGATGCGAAGGGTAACTGACTCGGTCGTGACGGGCAAGCGCGAGGTAGGGAGCGCCGACGTGGGCGGGTCAGCGCCGACGTGGACGGGTCAGCGCCGACGGCGCAGGATGCGGTTGCCGAGCCGCGTGATCGGGTCGTAGGAGGCGTCGACGACCCTTTCTCTGAGCGGAATGATGGCGTTGTCGGTGATCGCGATGTGCTCCGGGCAGACTTCCGTGCAGCATTTCGTGATGTTGCAGTAGCCGATGCCGGCCTGTCCGCGCAGCAGTGCCCGCCGATCATGCGTGTCCAGCGGGTGCATTTCCAGCTCGGCGTACCGGATCATCAGCCGTGGGCCGGCGAAAACGGGCTTGTTCTCCTCGTGGTCACGGATGACATGGCAGACCGTCTGGCACAGGAAGCACTCGATGCACTTGCGGAACTCCTGGACGCGGTCGACGTCGGCCTGCTTCATCCGGTGATGCCCGTCGTCTCCCGCCGGGGTTCCGGGCGCGAATGCCGGCACTTGCGCGGCCTTCTCGTAGTTGTACGAGACGTCGGTGACAAGATCCCGGATCACCGGGAACGTCCGCAGCGGCGTCACCGTGACGGTGTCCGTGGGCGCGAACAGGTTCAGGCGGGTCATGCACGTCAGTCGGGGGCGGCCGTTCACCTCGGCGCTGCACGACCCGCACTTGCCGGCTTTGCAGTTCCACCGGACGGCCAGATCCGGGGCCTGCGTCTGCTGGAGCCGGTGCAGCGCGTCCAGGACGACCATGCCCTCTTCGACACCGACCGTGTAGTCGTGGAGATCGCCGCCGCCGGAGTCGCCTCGCCACACCCGAAGTGAAAGATCGTATCCTGTCATCAGGAACCCTTCTCACCGGTTGATGCTGTTCCGGCTGGGATGCCCGCGCCGGCCTGTTCGAACAGCGCGGCGAACTCCGGTGGCATCGCGGGCAGGGGCTCGGCGGTGAGCACGAGTCGTTCGTCATGTAGGCGGAGCACGTGGTTCAGCGTCGCGAACGCCGGGTCCGCGGACGGGTAGTCGTCGCGGGTGTGCCCGCCGCGGCTTTCCCGGCGGGCCAGCGCGGCTGTGGCGATGCACTCCGCGACGGTGAGCAGCGATCCCAGGTCGAGGGCGAGATGCCAGCCCGGGTTGTACTGACGGTGCCCGACGACCGCGACGTGCCGTGCGCGGGAGCGCAGCGTTTCGATCTCCTTGAGCGCCCGGGCGAGCTCGGGCTCGGTCCGGATGATCCCGACCAGGCGCTGCATGACTTCCTGGAGGTCGTTCTGGAGCTGGTAGGGGTTTTCCGGAGGGTTGGTGTGGGACGCGCCGACCTTGGTGGTGTCCTGGG
>NZ_CAAAFO010000037.1:15769-23159 GCF_900634715.1 Candidatus Protofrankia californiensis
TGAAGGTCGTGTCGAAGGGCGCGAGGGCCTGCGCGGCGACCGCGTCGATCTGCGCATCGTCGGCCATGGCTCGCTTGTGCGGGGGCACCGACTGGGCGTAGCGGGCCGCGTACAGCCCTGCCCGCCGTCCGAAGACCAGCAGGTCGGACAGGGAGTTGCCGCCGAGCCGGTTGGAGCCGTGCATGCCGGCGGCGCACTCGCCCGCGGCGAAAAGCCCCGGCACGGTCGCCGCGGCGGTCGGCGGGTCGACCTTGATGCCGCCCATGACGTAGTGGCAGGTCGGGCCGACCTCCATCGCCTCGCGGGTGATGTCGACGTCGGCGAGTTCGGTGAACTGGTGGTACATCGACGGCAGCCGGCGCCGGATGTACTCCGGGTCGCGGCGCGAGGCGATGTCGAGATAGACCCCGCCGTGGGGCGAGCCACGCCCGGCCTTGATCTCGGTGTTGATGGCCCGCGCCACCTCGTCCCGGGGGAGCAGTTCCGGTGGCCGGCGGGCGGTCTTCTTGTCCGTGTACCAGCGGTCGGCCTCCTCCTCGGAGTCGGCGGTCTCGGCGGCGAAGATCGGTGGGATGTAGTCGAACATGAAGCGACGTCCCTCGGAGTTGAGCAGCACGCCGCCGTCGCCCCGGACGCCCTCGGTGACGAGGATCCCCTTTACCGACGGTGGCCAGACCATCCCGGTGGGATGGAACTGGACGAACTCCATGTCCATCAGCGCGGCCCCGGCCCACAACGCGAGCGCGTGGCCGTCGCCGGTGTACTCCCACGAGTTCGACGTCACCTGGTAGGACTTGCCGATCCCGCCGGTGGCGAGCACCACCGCGGGTGCGTCGAAACGCACGAAAGTGCCGGACTCACGCCAGTACGCGAAGGCGCCGGCGATCCGCCTACCCTCGTGCGCTGGTGTGGACGGTTCACCGGTTTCACCTGGTGCGCTCGGTACACCCGGCTTGCCCGTTCGGGCCGGTTCGGTCACCTGGACCGGTGCCGCCGGCCGGGCTGGCGCGGGGTCCGGCGCGGTCAGCAGGCGTAACACCGTGCACTCCATGAAGACGTCGATTCTCTTGCTGATCAGCCGGTTCTGCAGGGTACGGATCAGCTCAAGGCCGGTACGGTCCCCGACGTGCGCGAGCCGGGCGAAACGGTGACCGCCGAAGTCGCGCTGGAGTATCCGGCCGTCCGGTGTCCGGTCGAAGACCGCGCCCCATTCCTCCAGTTCCCAGACCCGCGCCGGGGCCTCCTGGGCGTGGATCTGGGCCATCTGCCACTGGTTGAGCATCTTCCCGCCGCGCATCGTGTCGCGGAAGTGCGTCTGCCAGTTGTCCTCGGGCCAGACGTTGCCCATCGCGGCCGCGATACCCCCCTCGGCCATCACGGTGTGGGCTTTGCCGAGCAGGCTCTTGCAGACGACAGCGACCCGGGCACCCTGCTCGTGCGCTTCCAGCGCGGCCCGCAGGCCCGCTCCGCCCGCGCCGATCACGATGACGTCGTATGCGTGTCTTTCCGATGTTGTCATGGCTTACGTGGTCACCACCGCACGTTGTTCGCAGGATGCCTGGTTCTCAATGTGCCCGGTTCTCGATGTGTCTGGTTCGTGGGCCGCCGGATCCATGCCGGTCCTGGCACCGGCGGAATCCGGACGAAGTCGCGACGGTGACACCTCAGGCCACCCAGTGGTAATCGTGCAGGTGGCCCGCCGCGACCAGCCAGATGTAGAAGTCGGCCGCCATGATCCACAACAGGCTCACCCACGCCCACACCATGTGCCGCCGGTTGAGCGCCGACACCCCCTGCCACAGCCGCCGGCGTACCGGATGCGCTGACAGCGTCCGCAGCCCGCCCCCGCACAGATGTCGGAACGAATGGCAGGAGAACGTGTAAAGACCCAGCAGGACCACGTTGGCCACGAGCATGCCGGTGCCGACCCCGATGCCGAAACGACCGTCGAAAATGAACGCCCCGACAGCCTCGTAGGTGAGTAGCCCGATGAACAAAACGCCGAAATAGAGGAAATAACGGTGCACGTTCTGCAGGATCAGCGGCAACCGTGTCTCGCCGCTGTATTTTCGCCGGGCGTCCGGGACCGCGCAGGCCGGCGGTGCCCACCAGAACGACCGGTAGTACGCCTTCCGGTAGTAATAGCACGTCAGCCGGAAGCCGAGCGGAAAGACCAGGATCAGTATGGCGGGCGAGATCCAGGGTATGTCGCCGAACAGTCCGGAACCGAGCGTGTCACTCGGGCAGGAGTCGGTCAGGCAGGGCGAATAGAACGGCGACAGGTACGGGTCGGCATAATAGTTGGCGTTGCGGAACGCCGCCCACGTTCCGTAGACGACGAAGCCGGTGAGGACCGCCACCGTGATGGCGGGCGCCACCCACCAGCGGTCCTGTCGCAGGCTCGCCTGAGCGATCCTCGCCCTGGCCGCACCGCTGAGGGGGGCGGCCGTACCAGCGGGCCCCTGGTCGTCGGCACGGGTGTGCGTCTGCGTCGCCATAGCGCTCCTAACCTCTTGACGCCTCCCGGACCGCGTGAGAGGAGCCATGATCACGCGACTTTCGGCCCGCCGGCTACCTGCCTTCGGCCGTTGGAGGCGCGATCACGATAACTCGGGTCCCTCGTGATCGCGCCTCCAGCGGTAACTTTCCGTAGTAGTCGTGTTGCCAGTCGGAAGCGGCGTCAAGCCGTGATCTGTGACCCGGATCGCCGTCGGACTGTCATACTCGGGCGCGGCGTCGACGCCGCGGCGACACGGCGCGATGTCGCTGCCACCCGCCGGCGACTCCCTCGTCGTCGCATTCGGGCTGGAACTCCGGCTCATCGTGGCGGGCCGGTACGAACACCGGCTCGTGGCACTCGCAGGCGGTGTCCGCATGCGGTTCGTCGGAACTGCCGCTTTCGGCGAGGACGGCAGTTTCGGCGGCCAGGTCGTCGATGTCCTCCATGACCCGGCGGACGTCCGCCTCCAGGCGGTCGGCAGCCCTTGAGTTCGGTGCGTGGGTGCGCAGGTGTCGGATATGGCGTTGTACTTCCTGAACCGCCGTGGTCACGGCAAAAAGCTCGCCCCGCAGGCTTGTCGATTGCACGATTCGCCACCTCCGTAGTCGCCGGTCGCCGGTCGACGGCGGCCCGGACGGGTGTCCGTACCCGCTTGGAGCTACCGCACCGGTCACATTCATGAAACATCATGTTCATATGGCAGTGTGATCCGACGGATGGCGTCCTGGCCAGGGAGAGGACCTTTTTCCCGCGCAGAAGTGCCTGAAGTCGGCCGCGAGACCCTCCGGTATGGCCACGGACCAGACCGCGAACTGTACGAGAGCCCCAGGGCGCTGCAGTTGACACGGGGCAGGGGCGACATCCGGCTGTAATAGCGCCCGGGATGCGGGCGACTCGTGTTCGCCGAAGGCGGCGCGAGTCTGGTTCGCGCGCCGCCGGAGGCGCGAAGGCGGCTCCGTCCGTGCTGGTGTGTCCTGTCTTACGGCGGTCTACCGGTGACCACCGTGTTGCCCGGAAAGCATCTCTGGCGCACGTTCTGGAACTGAGGTTAGGCTGCACTAACTTCTGATGTGCTATAGCTAAATGAGATAGATCCGGTGCTCGCCGTGAGCGGTGCCGGTCGAAGGAGTGGATGCCCGTGCCCATCTTCCCGCGTAGGGCTGCGCTGGCGATCGCCATGTCCAGCATGCTTGTGCTCGGTATCGCCGGCTGCGGGGACGAGGAACCCGATGCCGGCTCCGCCGCGCAGACATCGGACAAGAAGATCACCGTCTACAGCGGTCGTAGCGAGTCGTTGGTCAAGCCCCTGCTCGAGATGTTCACCAAGCAGACGGGCATCAGCGTCGAGGCTCGCTACGGCGACACCGCGCAGATGGCGGCCCAACTGGTGGAGGAGGGCAACCGCTCGCCCGCGGACGTCTTCTTCGCCCAGGACGCCGGCGCGCTCGGCGCCGTCACCAAGCAGGGTCTGTTCGCCGTCCTGCCCGCCGACACCCTGAACAAGGTTCCCGGGGTGTACCGGGCCGCGGGTGGCGAGTGGGTCGGCGTCACCGGGCGCTCCCGGGTGTTGGTCTACAACTCCGACCTCGTCCCGTCCGAACAGCTGCCGAAATCGGTCTTCGAGCTGACCGAGCCAGCCTGGAAGGGCAAGGTGGGCGTTGCCCCGACGAACGGCTCGTTCCAGGCGTTCGTCACCGCGCTACGGGTACAGCACAGTGACGCCAGGGCCGAGCAGTTCCTGACGGGGCTCGGGGCCAACGACCCGCAGATCCGTGCGGGCAACGCCGCCATCGTCTCCGACGTGAACAGCGGCAAGATCCCTGCGGGCCTGGTGAACCACTACTACGTCTACGAGCTGGCCGACGAGAAGGGGGTGTCCCCGGACACGCTCAAGGCCAGGCTGCACTTCTTCCCCAACGGTGACACCGGGGCGCTGGTGAACACCGCCGGTGTCGGCGTGCTCAAGGGGGCGGCCGACGACCCGGATGTGCGGGTGTTCGTCGACTACCTGCTCGGCACCGAGGCGCAGACGTACTTTGCCGATAAGACCTTCGAGTACCCGCTGGTCTCCGGGGTCGCGGCTGCGCCGGGTCTGCCTGCCCTGGCCTCACTCGCCGCGCCGAAGATCGACCTTAACGATCTGGACACGCTGGCGGCCACCGTCGCAATGATCAAAAAGTCGGGGTTGGTCACCTGACCACCCGGAGCTGGGCACCGGGGCGGGCACGGATTTCCGTGTCCGCCCCGCGGGCCGTCACATACCAGGTCCGCCGGTCCGCGCCGCGGCCGGCGCTGCTCGCCGCTGCCGCGGCCGCCGTCGGGGTCGCCCTCATCCCGCTGGTCTACCTTGCGGTGCGTACCGCCGAGGCCGGGTGGAGCCGGATCGCCGCCGAGCTGTTCACCGTACGGGTCGCCGAGCTGGCGGGACGCAGCCTTGCCCTGGCGGCCGTCGTCACCGCCGGGTGCGTGGTGCTCGGCGTCGGTTCGGCATTCCTGGTCACCCGGACCGACCTGCCGGCCCGCAGGCTGTTCGCCGTGCTCGCCGCGTTACCCCTGGCTGTGCCCACCTACATCGCGAGCTTCGCCTGGGTGTCCACCGTGGACGGATTCGAGGGCTTCTGGCCCGCCGCCGCGGTGCTCGTCCTGTGCTCGTACCCGTACGTCTTCCTGCCGGTTGCCGCGGCGCTCGCCGGCGCCGATCCGGCCCAGGAGGAGGCATCGCGATCGCTGGGGCGGGGCGCCTGGAAGACCTTCACCGGCGTCACCCTCCGCCAGGTCCGCCCGGCCGTCGCGGCCGGTGCGCTGCTGGTCGCGCTGTACGTCCTGTCGGACTTCGGCGCGATCTCGATCGTCCGGGTGGAAACCTTCACCCGGGCCATCTTCACCTCGCTCAACCTCGGTTTCGACCGGACCGGCGCGCTCGTGCTCGCGACCGTCCTGGTGGCGCTGACCGCGCTGCTGGTGACCGGCGAGTCACTCAGCCGTCGCCGTGGAGCCCGCTACGCCCGGGTCGGCGGGGCCGGCCGCCCCCCGACGACGATCCGGCTGCGGGCGATGCGCTGGCCGGCTTCGGGCGCGCTCAGCGTGGTGGGGGCGCTAGCCCTCGGGGTGCCCGGGTTCAGCCTCATGCGGTGGCTCGCCGACGGTGTGTCCCGGCCGGGTTCGCTCGTGGAGGTCGCCATCGCCGCCGGCAACTCGCTGTGGGTGTCGCTCGCCGGCGCGACGTTGACCTTGCTGCTGGCGCTGCCCGTCGGCCTTCTCACCGCACGTGCACCTGGCGTGGCGGCGACCGTGCTCGACCGGCTCGCCTACCTCTCGCACGCCCTCCCGGGTCTGGTCATCGGACTGTCACTGGTCTTCTTCGGCATCAACGTGGCCTACCCGCTCTACCAGACCCAGTGGTTGCTCGCGCTGGCATACGCGGCGCTGTTCCTGCCGCTGGCGGTGGCCGCGGTGGCTGCCGCGGCGACGCAGGCACCACCGGTGCTCGAAGAGGTCGCACGGTCGCTGGGACGTCGACCGCTGACGGTGTTCCGTACCGTAACGTTGCCGCTGACCCTGCCCGGTATCGGCGCGGGCGCGGCGCTGGTCTTCCTCACGTGCATGAAGGAGCTGCCAGCGACTCTGCTGCTGCGGCCGACGGGCATGGACACCCTCGCCACCACACTGTGGACCCACACGTCGGTCGCGGCGTATGCCGCCGCCGCCCCCCACGCTGCCGTGTTGGTGCTGTTGGCCGCCGTGCCGACATGGTTGCTGGCAACACGCACCGGCGTGCTGGCCGGCAGGGATCCGGCGGGCAGGGAGATCGGATGAGTGCGCTGAGTGTGAGTGATCTGCACAAGGCGTACGGGCCGGTGACCGCGCTGGCCGGCGCCGATCTCGACGTCCCAGCCGGCACGCTGGTCGCCGTTCTCGGCCCGTCCGGATGCGGCAAGACCACGTTGCTGCGCTGCATTGCCGGCTTCGAGCGGGTCGATGGCGGGGAGATCCGCCTGGACGGGCGGCGGGTCGCGGCGCCCGGGGCGCACCTGGTGCCGCACCGGCGGCGGGTAGCGGTGGTCCCGCAGGAAGGCGCGTTGTTTCCACACCTGTCAGTCGCCGGCAATGTCGAATACGGCCTCGACCGCGGGGCCCGACGTGCCGGTCGCGTGGAGGAGGTGCTGGCTCTGGTGGGCATGGATGCCTACGGCGGCCGGATGCCGCACCAGCTCTCCGGCGGCCAGCAGCAGCGGGTCGCCCTCGCGCGGGCGTTGGCGCCCCGCCCGCCGCTGGTGCTGCTCGACGAGCCGTTCAGCGCCTTGGACGCCGCGCTACGCGGCGAGCTGCGCCGCGACGTCCGTGCGGCGTTGCGCGCCGATGGAGCGACGGCCGTGCTGGTCACCCACGATCAGGGGGAGGCGCTGTCCATCGCCGATCAGGTGGCCGTGATGCGTGGCGGCAGGATCGTCCAGTGCGGGCAGCCGAGGCTCGTCTACCAGGAGCCGGTCGATCCGTGGATCGCCGGTTTCGTCGGTGACGCGGTGCTGCTGCCGGCCACGGTCGACGGGGAGTGGGCATGGACGGCGCTCGGCCGCGTCCAGGTCGGCGGGCATCCGCTTCCGACATCCGACGGCGGTGGGCCGGTGACCGTCATGTTGCGGCCGGAGCAGGTGGGCGTCACAGCCCGTGATAGGGCACCCGATTCCGCGGTGACCGCGACCGTGCTGCACCAGGATTTCTACGGTCACGATGCGATGATTACCCTCGGACTGACCGACGGCACGCGAGTGACCGCCCGGATCCTGGATGCAGGGGAGCCTCTCGCCCTCGGTGACGACGTGGCGGTGCACGTGCGCGGGGTGGTCCGTGCGTGGCCCGGGCAGTCGGCAGCCCCTAGCCGCGGTGGCG
>NZ_CAAAFO010000038.1:0-648 GCF_900634715.1 Candidatus Protofrankia californiensis
CGGGTTCGCAGCGCGACCTTGCTCGTGACCTCGATCTTCCCGCCGAGATGTAGCAGGAACACCCGGTCGCTCACCCGCCGGACGACGAAGTCCGGCATGGAGCGCAGGGTCTCGGTGATGGACTGCACCTGGTCGGCGTCGGCGCACAGGCAGGTCATGTCCAGTACGAGCCGGTCCGCGTGTGACTCCGCGACGTCGAGAGCGGTGACCACCGCGCCCAGTTTGCCGACGGCAGTGGTGATCTCGCCGACGATCTGTGACGAGGCCGGCACGTCGAGGCGCACTGTTATCGAGAATGAAACGCTGGGGACGGCCACGAACGTGCTCCATCCGTCGTTCGAGCAACAACGTGGGCGTGTGCCCGCCCCGATGCTCGCAGCTTCCCTCCGGTGATCCGGTGTCCGCCACGGTGCAACAACAAAGATCACAAGGCGTAGGAGTGCGGGAGCGCAGGATGCGGAGTGCGGGACGGCGACTTTGTCTCCCGCGGTCGGGACACGCCTGACGTGGCCGGGATAGGCATGACGTGGCCGGGATAGGCCTGACACGGTCGGGACACGCCTGACGCGAACGACGTGACGCCCGCTGCCGGAACAGGCTGGCCCGGCAGCGGGCGTCGACGGATCATCGGTTCCTCCTCCCATCCGG
>NZ_CAAAFO010000038.1:982-3437 GCF_900634715.1 Candidatus Protofrankia californiensis
GCTCCCCGGTCGGGAGAGTCAGGACGTTGCGGAGCGGGAGCCGGATCCGTCCCCGGACGTCGTGGCGCTGCGCGCCTGCTTGCCCGCCTCGCTCCCACCGGCCTCGATCACGGGGACGTGCCGGCTCGACGTCGCGGACACCTTCGGCAGGCGCAGCTGCAGCACCCCGTCGGAGAGACGGGCCTCGGAGCTCTCGGCGTCGACGTCCCCGGGCAGCCGTACGCTGTACTCGTAACGGCCGACGCGACGTGTCTGCTGGCGCATCACACCGCTGCGCTGCCTGTCGGCGATCTCGGCGGTGATGGTGACCTCGTTCCCCCGGACGTCGATGCTGACGGCTTGCGCGGGCACGCCGGGCAGGTCCGCGTCGATGAGGTAGGAGTTCTCGGTCTCCTCCACGTCGACCGCCGGCGTCCAGGAACGCCGCTCCCGGGCCGCCAGCTCCGGCAACGAGACGTCCAGCAGCCGTCCCATCCTCTCGTAGAGGTCGCCGAACTCGGCGAACGGATCCCATGCGCGTCGGGTGAGGGGACCCGGGCGGCTGAGAACAGACGGAACGGTCATGGTCGATCACTCCTTCGCGGTCATTCCTGACAACGATCGTTATTGATGGTCACGACCCCGCTGCGACCCGTGGCAGGCGGCGGGGAACACCGGCACGAGGTGCCGGGCATGCCGGCCGGTGTGCTCATCGGGGTGGGCGCCAACCCATACGGGCTCTTTTCCGTTACTCGGGCGGGCAAACGACCCCGGACGTGGGATCCCGACGACAGCGGACCTGGGATCAGGGCGCCAGCCGTACCGGGGGGCTGGTCAGAACACCGCCGTGTCAGAACACCGCCGTGCCGTGGACGGGCGACGACGCCCGGGCATGGTGACGGCGTGGGATGCGCCCGGCCCGCGCGGCGAACCGTCCCGCGGTGACGCCGGCCGCCATCGCCGCCGCCATGAGGGCGGGGTCCTGCGCTCTTGTCACCGCCGACGCCAGCAGAACGGCGTCGCAGCCGAGTTCCATGGCCAGCGCCGCGTCGGAGGCGGTGCCGATCCCGGCGTCCAGGACGACCGGGACCTCGGCCTCGGCGACGATCAGCTCGATGTTGTGGGCGTTGCGGATACCGAGCCCGGTCCCGATGGGCGCGCCCAGCGGCATCACGGCCGCGCAGCCGGTCTGCTGCAGGCGCCGGGCGAGCACCGGATCGTCATTGGTGTAGGGCAGGACGGTGAACCCGTCGGCGACCAGGCGTTCCGCCGCGTCGAGGAGCTCAAAGGGGTCCGGCAGCAGGGTGTGCTCGTCCGCGACCACCTCGAGCTTCACCCAGTTCGTCCCCAGCGCCTCCCGGGCGAGCTGGGCAGTGAGGACGGCCTCATGGGACGTGCGGCATCCGGCGGTGTTGGGCAGCACCCGCACGCCGCAGCGGGCGAGCACGTCCAGCACCGACCCCGGAGTCGCGGTGTCCACCCGCCGCATGGACACCGTGCACATGTCCGTGCCGGAGGCGTTGATCGCCGCTTCCATGACGGCGAGGCTCGGTGCGCCGCCGGTTCCCAGGATCAGCCGGGAACCGAGTTCCTCACCGGCGATTGTGAACGCGTCGTCGGCCATGTCAGCCTCCCTGGGTAGCGGTCAGGATCTCCACCTGCTGGCCGGCGCGCAGCTCCAGGCTCTCCCAGCGGCTGCGGGGGGCGACGACACCGTCGACCGCGGCGGCACTCCCGCGGCCGGTGGTGGAAAGACTCACCATGAGCTGCTGGAGTGTGGTCCCGGGCGGCACCTGCATGGCCTTGCCGTTGACGGTGAGAGTCATCCGACGTCCTCCCTGGTCGTCCGATCCGCAGCGGCCTGGTCCTCGACGGTCCGGTCCTCGGCGGCCTGGTCCTCGGTCCGGTCGAACCTGGCCGGGATGAAGGCAGCCACCTCGTCGGGCAGGGCGCCGTCCGCCAGCAGGCCGGCGATGGCGTCCGCTGTCACCGGGGTGAGAAGTACGCCGTTGCGATAGTGACCGACGGCCAGCAGGAGCCCGGGTATCCGCGACGGGCCGATCAGCGGTGCGTTGTCGGGTGAGGCGGGCCGCAGGCTGGTACTGACTTCCTCCAGCTCGGCTTCACCCAACCCCGGCACGAGGGCCTGCGCATCCCGCAGGAGCTCGTATCGGCGCCCGCCCGCGGACGCACGTCGAACCCGACCTCCTCGCTGCTGGCCCCCACGACGATCCGGCCGTCGGCACGGGGCACCAGGTACACCGGGCAGCCGCGCACCGAGCCCCGCAGCACGCAGGTCAGCAGCGGTGACCCGACGGTGCGCAGCCGCAGGGTCTGACCCTTGACCGGACGTACCGCCGGTACCGCCCCGGGCGGCAGCCCGTCGATCCGGCCCGACCACGCCCCGCAGGCGAGAACGACAACCGGTGCGGTCAGGTCGGTGCCGTCGGCCAGCGCCAGCCCGACGACCCGGTCA
>NZ_CAAAFO010000038.1:3733-14632 GCF_900634715.1 Candidatus Protofrankia californiensis
CCGCGCAGCAGCCACCGCCGCGCGGCGGTGGGAAGCAGCGTCACGCCCTCGGCCACGCAGGCCCGCAGCAGCGCACTGTGCAGGAGCCTGTTGTCGACCTGGTGATCGTCGGGCGCTGACAGCGCACCGGCCAGGCCGCTTGCCGACGCGGGGACGCGGGCGCGCAGTTGTCGTCGGGTCAGCAGCTCGGTCTCCAGGCCCAGCGAACGCGCGAAGCCGTGGATGTCGCGCAGCCCGGCCATGTCCGCGCCGTCCCAGGCCGCGACCAGCGTCCCGCAGCGCAGGTACCCGACCTCGATACCGCTGCTGCGCTCCAGCTCCTCGACGAATGCGGGATAGCGCCGCGCCGATGCCATGTTCAGCGCGAGCAGGGGCTTTTCGCCGTAGTGAAGCTCGCTGAGGGGAGCGAGCATGCCCGCGGCCGTCCAGCTGGCGCCCGATCCCGGTTCGGGATCGACAACGGTGACGGTGAGCCCACGCAGGCGGGCACGCCACGCCACGCCGAGCCCGATCACACCGGCGCCGGCGACGATGACGTCCGGCCGGGACCCGGGGGAACTCCAGCCGCGGACACCGGCTGCGCGTGCCGGCACGACGGTTGCGCCTGGCGGCATGATGGCTGCCGGCATGAGCCTCCTTATATACTTCCGGTGTCGTTGGCCTCACCCGATACTGTCAGCCCCGATTGCCAGTTTGGCCTGTCCTGGAGCGGTAGGCAGCGGAAAGATGCCTCGTCGGCGGGTAGGGCGTCCGGCGCAGGGTCGAATCGTTGTGATCGGATTCACCACGGTGGTGGTACCGGCTGTGGCGGTACCGAACAAGGAGGTACCAAATATCGTGGTACCAAATATCCTGATACCGCATATCGTGGTACCGCCTGACGGCGCTTGGCATTTAGCCGTGGACGTGGCTCATCCGACCGGACGGATGTCGGTGGCATCCGTCCGTCCCCTGACATGATCGACGGTTACGGTCCGCTGGAGCCGATCGGCCACGGCGGGTTCAGCACGGTCTACCTGGCCCGACAGGAGATTTTCGACCGTCAGGTCGCGGTCAAGGTGATGAACGCCGATCTCAGGGACCCCGACGCGAAGCGGCGGTTTCTGCGTGAATGCCGGGCGGCCGGGCGCCTGACCGGCCACCCGAACATCATCTCTGTGTTCGACGCCGGGACGACCCGTGACGGGCATCCCTACATCGCGATGGAGTACATCGCGGGCGGGTCGCTGGCCGATCGGATGGCCGACACGGGGCGGTTGGCCGTCGAAGAGGTGCTGCGCATCGGCGTGCAGGTGGCCGACGCCCTGGTAACAGCTCACCGCCATGGCATCCTACACCGTGATCTCAAACCGGCGAACATCCTGATCCGCGAGTCCGGGACCGCCGTTCTCAGCGACTTCGGCATCGCCGTGGTCGAGAACGCGGCGGAGGGCACGACCGCATCGGTGGCGTTCACACCCCGCTACGCGTCGCCCGAGGTGCTTCAGGGCGAGGAGCACACCGTCGCCTCCGACATCTTCGGGTTCGGTGCCACCCTCTTCGCGCTGCTGGCCGGACAGCCGCCGTTCACCGGTCGGGTTCCGACGCAGCTGCTGCGGGACATGCTGGACGGATCTCCACCAGCCCTGCCCGACGACCTCCCCAACACCATCCCGGACGATCTGGTCGCGCTGTTGCACCGGACCCTCGCCGTTGCACCCCAGCAGCGTCCCTCAAGCGCCGCGGTTGCGCTGGAGGAGCTCCGTGCGATCGGTGACGTTTCCGGCGACCAGGGCGGCGCTCCCGCGTCCGAGGACGACCCGCATGCGGCGCCGACGATGATCAGCCGCCTGGCCGATCCCGTTTCCGCATCACCCCCGCCCCCCTCGCCATCCGGCGGGACGAGCGGTGGGCCGACCCCGCCGCCACACCCGGGTGCGGGTCGCGCCGCCGGCAGGGGCGTGGAGCCTGTCGTGCCGGTAGCCGCTACCCCGGACGCTGCCACCGCGGGCCCTGCCACTCCGGAGCCTGTCGTGCCGGAGCCTGACGTGCCGGCGGCTGTCACCTCCGCGGCAGCTGTCACCCCGGACGCTGCCACCCCGGAGCCTGACGTGCCGGCCCCTGTCGTGCCGGGGAAGCGCCGCGGGCTGGGCCTGCTCGTACCGGTGGCGTGCGGCTTTGCGCTTGCGGCCCTTCTGCTGTTATTACCGGGGGCCGGACTGCGCTCCCCCATCCCGGAGGTGACCGTCTCGGCGGGCCCGCCATCCGCCCCGGGCAGGTTCGCCCCTACTGTGTCCGGTTCCGGCGCCTCGGCCACGTCGGTGTCCCTCCCGGGGAGGCCCACCACGGGAGCGCCTGCCGCGGCGGTGTCCAGCACGGGAGCGCCGGCCGCGGCGGTACCCGGCGCAGGGCTGCCTGCCGCGGGGGAGCCGGGCGCGCGGGCGTCGAGCACGGGGGCACCCGCCGCCGGACCGCCCACGGGCGGCCAGGTGACTCCGACCGGAGTCGTCTCACCGCAGCCCGGGGCGGGATCCTGCGTGACCCGCAACGTGGCGACAACAGACGGCGCGGGACGGCACTTCACCCAGCGCTACGACTGTTCCACCTACGTGGGCTTCCCGGTGTACGCGAACGTCCGGGCCGAGCAGGGGTCGGAGGAGTTCGACGACAGCGGCTATATGGATGCCGCGGCGACCGTCTGGGCGATCTGCCAGTTTCGGGGCCGGGCGAATCCCGTGGTACAGGGCAACACAAATACGTGGTGGTTGTATACCCAGGGTGATCGTTCGCAGTCCAACACCCACGGGTACACGGCTGCCTGGGGGTACCTGCCGGCGACCGTGGTGACTCAGGGAGGGCAGAATCAGCCGGTTCCCGGAGTGCCCGCATGCTCGTCGTATCTGTAGAGCGGAGCGTTTCGTCCCATCGGGGCGTCCCACTTTCCGCCCGAGTGTTTCGCCGGGTCCACGAACGGTGTGGGAAGGTGTCCGGCATGACGTACGTGCCAGGCGTCCAGGAGCCGCGGGCGTGGCAGGCGTGGCGGGCAACCCGGTCGGCCGGGCGGATCGGGGTGGCAGGCCTTGCCTGGACAGCCGCGGGCGCCGGTGTCACCGCGGCCCTCACCCACGCGGTCCCCTCGGTGGCCACACTGCGCCGGCTGCGGACCCGGGTGATGCCGGTTCTCGCCGGGGTCGGCGCACCGGACCACGTGGCACTCACCTTTGATGACGGTCCGGATCCGGCGTCCACCCCGCTGTTCCTCGACGTGCTGGCCGAGCTGGACCTCCGGGCGACCTTCTTCGTCCTCGGGACGATGCTGGAACGTGCGCCGCACCTGGCCGAGCGGATGGTGGACGCAGGTCATGAGCTGGCAGTTCACGCCTGGGACCACCGCTCGATGCTGTTGCGCGGGCCACGCTCCACCTACCGGCAGCTGCACCGGACCCGCGAACTGATCACAACGGTGACCGGGCGGCAGCCGCGGTTCGTCCGGCCGCCGCACGGCATCCTGTCCGCGGGGTTTCTCCTCGCCGCCCGCAGCTTGGACCTGACCCCGGTGCTGTGGACGGCCTGGGGCAGGGACTGGACGTCGACGGCCACGCCGCTCACCGTCCTCGACACCCTCATGCCGGACCTGCGTGGTGGTGGGACCGTCCTCCTGCACGACTGCGACTGCACGTCCGCACCACAGGCCTGGCGCAGCGCTCTCGGTGCCCTTCCCGAGCTCGCCGCACGCTGCCATGACCTGGGCGTTCGTGTCGGTCCGCTGGCCGAGCACGGTCTTCGCGCCCCACGCGCGAAAAACATGATCGCGCTACCTTCGGTCCTTCAGCCGGTTGCTGCGCCTGGCTTTTCAGCGACCCGGGAGTGTCACGTTGGCGGGTACAGGGAGTAGCTGGGGAAGTTGCCGTACAGCCTTTCCCCGGGGTCGCTGCCGATGGTGACGGCGTGGACGAGGTGGTCGCCGCCGACGAAGGCTCCTTTCCAGGACGCGCCGCGGCCGCCGAACGGTTCGTCCCGGTCCCCTCGTGACCGTGGCTTGTTGATGCCGACCTTGAATGCCTGGATCTCGCCGCTGAGCCGGTGGGCGAGCGTTTCGTCGTCGCAGGCGAGCGAGGCGACCAGCGAGCCGTTGGAGGCGTTCATCGCGGCGAGGAGCTCGGCTTCGGAATCGACCACCACGATCGTGTCCACCGGACCGAATGGTTCGGCATGGTGCAGCGCGCATGACGGTGGGGGAGCGAGGATCGCCACCGGGGGCACATAGGCCGAGGTGTCCTGGCCGGGCACGAAAGCGCCGTCGGCGATCGCTCCCCGGTACAGCGGTACGCCACCCTTGCTGACTGCCTCGTTGATCTTTCCGGCGAGCTCGGCGGACTTCGCCGCAGTGATGACGGGTCCGTAGTCGAGGTCGGGCAGGGGGTCGTCGTCGTGCGCGACGGCCAGGGGATGACCGAAGCGCACCGATGCGACCACGGGCAGGTAGGCCGCGAGGAACTGGTCGAAGAGCTGACGTTGGACGACGTAGCGGGGGTATGCGGTGCAGCGTTGCTTGCTGTATTCGAAGCCCTTTTTCAGGTGCGCGGCCAGCAGATCCCACTGGGAGAACTCCCAGATGCCCCAGGCGTTGAGACCCTCCTGCTCCAGGAAGTGGCGTTTGCCGGTGTCGACGAGCGCCGCGGCGACCTGCCCGCCGGCGGAGCGTCCGCCGACGAACGCAAGGCAGCCGATCTCCGGTGCCCGCACCAGTGCGCTCGACAGCCGGGATCCGGACCCGGACACCAGCGCCACGGGGAGCCCGGCGCGGCGCGCCAGGGCACAGGCGAGGGTGAGGCAGGCGGCCCCGCCGTCGGTCGGGGCCTTGGCGATCGCGGCGTTGCCGGCGAGAACCTGGACGAGCATGGCGTGCACGAGCACGCTCATCGGGTAGTTCCAGCTCGCGATGTTGCTGACCGGGCCGGGCAGCGGGCCGCGGCCGTCGATCATCCGGTCGATCTCCTCGACGTACCAGCGGACGCCGTCGAGCGCGCGGTCGACGTCGGTGCGCGCCAGCCGCCACGGCTTGCCGATCTCCCAGACCAGTAGCAGCGCGAGTAGGTCACGATGATCGTCCATGGCGTCCACCGCGGCGGTGACCCGCGCCTTGCGGTCGGAGATCGGTACGTCACGCCATTGTTTGTGGTCGTCGAGGGTGGCGCGGATGGCTTCGTGCGCCTCGTCCGGTTCGATCATCGGTGGGCCGACGATGGGTGACCCGTCAACCGGCGTGACGCTGCGCAGGGGGTCCCCGGTGCGGCGCCACCGGCCGCCCCACAGGTTGCGAAGCTGGTCCGGGTCGAAGGCCTCGGGCGCGGCCTCGCGGCACCGGGCGTACGCGTCAGACCATGTGGTGCCGGGCTTGACGTGTAGGTGGGGCGTGCTTAGGGAGGGTGTGACCATGACCTCAGGTTGCCTGTGATCGGCCCCGAGCGCCACCAGCACCACGCCTTGGACCGTGAACGGCGGGACTCGGACCGTGAACAGCGGGTGGAGCGTCGGGTGTTCGGATGACGACGCCGAGTATTGCCGCCCGAACGTCCGAACGTCCGAACTGTTACACAGAGTAGTCGCAAGCATGAGAGTCTCGGTGTTGAATCCCACTCGTGGGTCCACCGGGCTCTTCTCGCGGGTCCATCGGGGGATGCGTCATATGTCCAGTTCGGGGTTGATGATTCACCACCTTCGCGGGTATGGTGACGGTGTGTCGCCAGCGTCGTAGCGGGGCAGTGGCGCGTATCATTCCGATATGTCGGAAGCGGTATCGGTGCATGACTCGATCGGTGCCGGTACGGAGACACGGTTCTACGTAAGCCCCCCATCACATAGAGTGGGCACATGCGTCGATCGCACCTCGTCCGTCCGGCAGTCCGTCGTTGGACTATTCGTGCCAGATAGCTCCGATCTGTGATGATGGTTAGTGTTCTGCCACCTCTGCCACCTGTGGCACCTCAGTCCGAGCCCATCCGGGTGCTCGTCGTCGACGATCATGAGTTGTTCCTGCAGGGTCTGGAGACCGTCCTCGACCTTGAAGAGGACATCACCGTCGTCGGTCGCGCCGGGGACGGCCGGCAGGCCGTCACGATAGCCACCGGCACCACCCCGGACATCGTCCTGATGGACGTCCGGATGCCCTACCGTGACGGCATCGACGCGGCGGGTGCGATCAAGCGGGAGGTGCCGACCGCAAAGATCGTTATGTTGACGGTCAGCGACGACGAGTCCGATCTCTTTGAGGCGATCAAAGCGGGAGCGGTCGGGTATCTCCTGAAATCCATCCCCCCGCACGAGGTGGCTGGAGCGGTCCGCGCAGTACATAACGGACTAAGCCTGATCAGTCCCTCGATGGCGTCCAAGCTCATGGTCGAGTTCGCCGCGCTCGCCCGCGGTTCGGACGACCGGCCCAGCCGGGTACCCGCTCCCCATCTCACCGCCCGCGAGCTGGAGGTCCTCAAGCTGGTCGCGGAGGGGCGGGCCAACCGGGAGATCGCCCGGAAGCTGTTCATCAGCGAGAACACGGTCAAGAACCACGTCCGCAACATCCTGGACAAACTGCAGCTGCACTCGCGGATGGAAGCGGTCATGTACGCCGTCCGCCAGGGTCTTTTCGAGATCGACTAACTCCCCCCGGATTGTGCCTTCGGCGCAATCCGAGGACCCCTGCCTCTTGGGTTGGCCGTCGAGGTAGGGTAGATCATCTTTTCGATGATCCACCATGGGACTTGTGGTGCTCCTTCGGCGCAATCCGGGGACCCTTGCGTCTTGGGTTGGTTGTTGGGGTGGATGTTCGGCGCAATTCGCCGGGTCCAGGGCCGTCATGAGGGAGCATGTGCTGATCCGATCCGCTCGGATGGCTGTCCAACCCGGCCGGACGCGGGCATCCTTGTGGTGTGTGCTTGAAGGCGCCCCGCGGGGGTATCCGGGCATCGCCAGCGGTGTACGTTTCCGCTCGCGTCGGGTTCTGTCACGCCTACCTCCGAGAGGGTCATGCCTAGCCCCGATATACCCAGTCATAGTCCGACGCCTGCCCTGGACCGAGCCGACCCGGGCAGGCGACAGTGATCGAGTGGCTCCTCGTCCTGATCAGCGTTGCGCTGGTCGGGGTCTGTGGCGTTTTCGTCGCCGCGGAGTTCGCCCTGGTGACGGTCGACCGCATGACCGTCGAACGTGCCGCGGCAGCGGGTGACCGCAGGTCCAGGGGTGTCCTCACAGCGCTCACGAACCTCTCGACCCAGCTCTCCGGTGCGCAGCTCGGCATCACCATCACCAACCTGGCGATCGGATTCCTCGCCGAGCCGGCGATCGGGCGCCTGCTTCGCAGCCCGCTGAAGTCTGTCGGGGTACCAGCGGGCATGGCCACCGGTGCCGCCGTGACGGTCGCTCTGGTACTCGCCACGGGTGCGACGATGATCTATGGTGAGCTGGTCCCGAAGAATCTCGCCGTGGCCCGGCCACTGGCGACCGCTCGGATGGTGCAGGGATTCCAGCAGGGATTCAGCCGGGCGACCGGCTTCCTGATCCGCCTGCTCAACGGTGCCGCCGACAGCCTGCTACGGCGCCTGGGTATCGAACCGCAGGAGGAGCTTGCCTCGGCCCGCTCCGCGCAGGAACTGTTCTCCCTGGTTGGCCGGTCCGCGGAAAAGGGCACGCTCGCGCCGGAGACCGCGACATTGCTCCAACGCTCACTGGCGTTCGGGCACAAGCAGGCCGCGGACGTCCTGACCCCTCGGGTCCGCATGTGGACGGTCGGGGTCGGTGACCCGGTCCGCGAGGTGATCGCGCTTACCCGCCGGACCGGGCACTCACGTTTCCCGGTCGTCGGTCAGGACCTCGACGACGTGGTCGGTCTGGTCCATGTGAAGCATGCGGTTGCCATTCCCGAGGACGATCGGGATACCGTGACCACCGGTGATGTGATGGTCGCTCATCTGAGCGTACCGTCCACGATCGAACTCGACCCACTGCTGGAAACGCTGCGCCGCGGCGGGTTGCAGATGGCGGTCGTCATCGACGAGTTCGGTGGCACGGACGGCCTTGTCACCATCGAGGACCTGATCGAGGAGCTGGTCGGCGACGTCGTGGACGAGCATGATCGGGTCGGTGTGCGGGCGGCGCGGCGCCAGGACGGGACGTGGCTGCTGTCCGGTCTGCTCCGCGTCGACGAGGTGGCGCAGACCGTTGACGTCCGCCTGCCGACGGACGAGGCGTACCAGACCCTCGGGGGTCTCATTGCGGACCGCCTCGGCCGGGTGCCGGTCACCGGCGACGTGGTCGAGGTCGACGGCGTCACCCTCACCGTCCAGCTGATGGACGGCCGGCGCGTGGACCGGGTCCGCCTGATTCCTCCGCACGTCCCCGCGGGCGGCGACCATCCCGCGGGCGGCGACCATCCCGCGGATGGCGACCGCCCCGTGGGCGGCGACCGTTCCGGGGATGCGCACCGCGACCCCGCCACCCCGGACGCGATGGGCGCGCTGCGGTGAACGTCCTGCTCGCTGTCTTCCTCACCGTCGTCCTGCTCCTTGCCAACGCCTTCTTCGTGGGAGCCGAGTTCGCGCTGATCTCGGCTCGCCGCAGCGCTGTCGAACCCCTGGCACAGGCGGGTTCGGCCCGCGCGCAGACCACACTGCGGGCGATGGAGGAGGTCTCCCTGATGCTGGCCGGCACCCAGCTGGGCATCACGATCTGCACGCTGGGGCTCGGCTCGCTCGGGGAGCCCGCGGTCGCGCACCTTCTCGAAGGCCCGCTGGAGTCGGCCGGGATGCCGGAGGTCCTGCTGCACCCGATCGCTCTCGCCGTCGCCATGACGACGGTCGTGTTCCTGCACGTGGTCATCGGCGAGATGGTTCCCAAGAACATCGCACTGGCCGGGCCGGACCGCAGCGCCCTGCTGCTCGTCCCGCCGCTGGTCGGTGTCGTCCGCTACCTGCGCCCGGCGATCGCCGGCCTGAACGCGACCGCCAACCTGAGCCTGCGCATCGTCCGGGTGGTGCCGAAGGACGAGGTGGCCAGCGCCTTCACCCGCGACGAGGTCGCCGGCTTCGTCGAGGAGTCCCGCCGGGAGGGACTGCTTGACGCGGACCAGCACGGGCTGCTGTCCGGAGCGCTGCACTTCGACGAACGCAGCGCGCGCAGCGTCCTGCTGCCCCTCGACAGCCTGGAGACGGTTCCGGTCGAGGTCACGCCCCGGGGTGTGGAGGCGGTGGCCGCCCGGACCGGGTTCTCCCGTTTCCCGGTTCGGGCGGCCAGCGGCGAGCTCACCGGATACCTGCATCTCAAGGACGTCCTGGAAACCAACCCGCAGAAGCGGTCGGCGCCGGTCCCCGCCAAGTGGGTCCGTCCGCTGGCCAGGGTCGGTGCCGACGACCGGTTGGCGGCGGTGCTCGCCACGATGCAGCGCAGTGGGGCGCACCTGGCCCGGGTCACCGACCGGGAGGGAAGGATCCTCGGGGTCGTCGCGCTGGAGGACGTCCTGGAGGAGCTCGTCGGCGAGATCCGGGACGACGACCAGCCGGCCGCCCGGTGACGTCCATCGTGATCGCGGCGTCCTCGGCCCGTTAGCCTTCGTCCATGGCAGGAACCGAAGCGGCCACGGTCGTCGTCAGCTTTCCGGACAAGCGCTGGATCGACCTGGTCGGCCCGATCCCGACCGTCCGGGCTGTGGTGTGGGACGCCGAGTCCGACCCGGTGCGGGCGGGTGCGGTGGATGCCGAGTTCCTCGTCCCCCCGTACCTGAGGCGGGCGGACTGGTCCCTGGTCAACCGCCTTCCTCGGCTACGGGTTGTGCAGACACTTACCGCGGGTTACGAGGACGCCATAGCGAACGTGCCCCCATCGGTTACTTTGTGTAATGCGGCAGGTGTGCACGACGCTTCCACGTCCGAACTGGCCGTAGGGCTCATCCTGGCGCAGCTGCGGGGAATCCCGGCCGCCGTCCGCGCGGGCAGCGCATCCCGGGGCCGCTGGCAGCCGCACACCCTCCGCTCGCTGGCGGACCGGCGGGTGCTTGTGGTGGGCGCCGGCGGCCTCGGGTCGGCCATCGCAGCCCGGCTCGAGCCGTTCGAGGTGTCGCTGACCCGCGTCGCAAGCCGGGCCCGTGATGACGAGCGCGGTCATGTCCACGCCGTCGCGGAGCTGCCGGCCCTGGTCTCGCAGCAGGACGTGGTCGTCCTGGCCTGCCCGCTCAACGAGGGCACCCGCGGTCTTGTGGACGCCCGGTTCCTCGCCGCCATGCCCGACGGCGCGCTGCTGGTGAACGTCGCCCGGGGTGCGGTCGTCGACACCGACGCCCTGCTCCGCGAACTGTGTGACGGGCGGTTGCTGGCGGCTCTCGACGTCGTCGAGCCGGAGCCGCTGCCCGACGCACACCCGTTGTGGTCCGCGCCCGGTGTGTTGCTGACCCCGCACCTGGGCGGCAACACCAGCGCGTTCAAACCCCGTGCCGCCGCGTTCCTCCGGGACCAGGTCATCCGGTTTGCCGGGGGTCGTCCGCTACGGGCAGTAGTCGCTGGACCGGTCGACCTGTACTCGCCATCCTGATGGTCGTCATCCCGCTATCGGACGGGCGGTCACCCCTGTCGGCCGGCCCTCTGGACCGGCCCGGCGAGACGACGAACATCCCTGTTCTGGGGTGAGTGACGGGACTTGAACCCGCGACACCCGGGACCACAACCCGGTGCTCTACCAGCTGAGCTACACCCACCATGTGCTGAAATCCGCGTACTGAAACCGCACCTGAGAGCGAGCTGTCAACGGCCGTACACCCATGACCGACCGGCGCAACTGTTCAGGTCCGGCCCATAGTACCGGTCGATCGCCCTTCTGGCGAAGTAGTTTGCGGTGTCGCGTCGGCGAGTCCGGGCTGTGTTCCGATGGGGGTTCCGA
>NZ_CAAAFO010000038.1:15012-16603 GCF_900634715.1 Candidatus Protofrankia californiensis
CGATGCCCACCGCGCTTGGGCGGTGCCGCGTAGTAGGCCCGCGGGTACCAGCGCCGGGCGAGTTCCTTCACGGTCGACACGTCGACCATCCGGTAGTGCAGGTAGCCGTCGAGTGTCGGCATGTACCGGGCAAGGAAGTTACGATCGGTGGCGATCGAATTACCGCACAGCGGGGCCTTGCCCGGGTCCGGAACCTGGCTGCGGACGTACTCGAGCACCTGCTGTTCGGCTTCGGCCATGGTCAGCGTCGATGCCCGCACGGCCTCGGTCAGACCCGAGGTGGCGTGCATCTGCTGGACTACGGCATCCATCCCGGCCAGGGCGGTCTCCGGCGCGGACACGACCACGTCCACGCCTTCGCCGAGAATATTCAGTTCGCTGTCGGTGACCAGGCAGGCGACCTCCAGCAGGAGATCGGAGGCGGCGTCGAGCCCGGTCATCTCACAGTCGATCCAGACGAGGCGATCCATATCTGGTTGACCCTAGGGTCTCCGGGCCGGGACGTCACGCGCGGGCCCGCCCTTTGCCAGGCGTGGGTTGCCCGTCGTGGGTTGCCGGTCGCACCGTGATCACAGCCAGGTCGGGGAGGAAGCGCCAAGAGAGCGCGGAGGGTGGGACCATGTGCGCGGGCCGCCGTCCAGCCGCAGGGGCGGAAGCACATAGGTCAGCCGCCCGGCGTGACTGTCGATCGTGTCGAGCCACGGCGTCGCGTCGACCGGACGGACGTCTGCTGGACTGGTGAGCGTGTCCGTGGACGCCTTCGTGGACGTGTCCGTGGTGCCAGCCGCGGCTGTGCTGCCGCCGGCGTCCTCGCCGGCCTTCGCGCGCGCAAGCAGCCAGGTGGCGGTCTGGGCAAGCGACAGCTGGGCGTGCCAGGAACCGGATTCCCGATGGCGCAGGGTGAGGGCACGTAGGACCGCCGCCGCCGTCAGGTAGCCGGTGGCGTGGTCGAGCGCCTGGGCGGGCAGCACCCCGGGTCGGGTGCTGCCCGGATCACCGCCGGCTTCTGTCGTGGCTATGCCCGTGGCGGCCTGGACGAGACTGTCGAACCCGCGCCGCCGGGCCCACGGCCCGGTCGGTCCCCATGCGTTCAGCGTCGCCACCACGATCCCGGGATGCCGCTCGTGCAGCGCCTGCGGTGACAGCCCGAACCGGTCCAGCGTCCCGGGGCGGTAGCCGGTCACGACGACATCCGCGGACGCCACGAGCTCCTCGAACATCCGCCTGTCGGTCGGGCGCCCGAGGTCGAGAAAGGTTGATCGCTTGCCCGGGCCGGTGTCGAGGTGCTGGGCTGGGATCTCGGGCAGCCGCGGACTGTCGACCCGCAGGACGTCGGCCCCGAGAAAGGCGAGGATCCTGGTGCCGACTGGGCCGGCGATGACCCGGGTCAGATCGAGGAGGCGGATCCCCGCGGCGGGCAGACCGGTCTCGCCGGTCGGGCGGCGGCTCCCGCGGGATGCCTGCTCGTCTCCCCAATGCTGCATCCTCATCAGGGGCAGCCCGGCAAGGGCCCGCCCCTGTGGGTGTCGTTCCCATCCGGCGGGGTCTCGCACGGCCGCGGCCACGCCGCCATGCGCCACCACGCGATCCT
>NZ_CAAAFO010000038.1:16628-17866 GCF_900634715.1 Candidatus Protofrankia californiensis
CGACCTCGGCCGCGGTCAGCGTGGCCACTGCCGCGGTGACCGCGGCCGTCGGGTCAGCCGTCGTGTCGGCGATCCCGAGTGCCGCCCGCAGCCGGGCGCGATGATGCGGGTAGTTGCCATGCAGCCGCACCCAGCCGTCCGCTGCCGGCAGGAACGCAGACAGCGGATCCATGCCGACCTGCGGCCGTCCGTCGAGGCGCAGGTGCCGTTCGCTGGTGAAGGCCGCGGCCACCGCGCCGCTGTCGATTGTCAGGGGTTCCCTGCGCCGTGGGCCCGTCCCTGTGCGTACGGCGCCGAGCTCGCTGGCCGCGAGCCCGACGACGGCGACTGTCGCCTGGGCAAGCGCACTGACCGGCAGCCGCGACGGCAGGGTCCGCGGCGAACCGATGATCGTCACTGCGTCGTGGTCGGGAAACTCGCCGCCAAGCGCCTGTGAGGCTTCAGCGATCAGTTCCCGAACATGGCGACGGTGCGACTGATCGCTCGTTGCCGGCCCGCTGCCGTGCCCGGACGTCGGCATCTGCGCCCTCTCTGCGACATCGCGTGTACGGCGAGCCGGCGAGCGAATCGGGCCGCTGCACAGGTCTGCGAGGACCCGACCCGTTCGGTTTCAGTGGCGCCAGGCCGGACGCCCCGGTGGCCGGACCGCCACCCGGCGGTGGCGATGACTGTCACGGGGACGTTGACGGCTTCGGAGCCGCCCTGCTGCTCGCAGGCGCTCTTGTCGCAGGAAATCCGGTCGACTGCAGCTGCGGTCCACGGCCCCGACGGTAGCGGTCCAGCCGGCCTTCGAGGCCAGTTGTCACAAACCATTAACTTTACCGGCGGCGTGTTGGGCACCTTCACCCCCCCAAGGGATGAGGCCTCGAGGGATGAGGGACGTGGAGCCCGGCCATGCTCTGCGCGGTTCCCGTGCGCTGCCGCCGATTCGTTGAGCCTGCACCGGCACGGTGACTGGTCAACGGGTACTGTGACGGTGTGGACATGTTCGACACGCGGTAGTTGGTCCGTCGGGATGTCCTGCCGGTGCCGCCTCACCGGGTCTGTTCGGGCGGCCTCCGGCGGTACGGATGATCATGATCGCGCAGTCCTTCGGCCGGTCGGGGTCTGGTAACTGGAGGTTCGGTCAATCAGCGCACATGACCGCTACGACGTGTCGGCCGGTGATCGTACCTGGGACGTCCCCATGGCCGGCAGTGCCCGGTTTTCCTGGGACTACGCCGACGGCCGGGCTCGCC
>NZ_CAAAFO010000038.1:18247-24901 GCF_900634715.1 Candidatus Protofrankia californiensis
GGGCAAGGACAAGCAGTGGGACGCGTCGAGCAGGATCGACTGGTCGCAGGACGTGGATCCCCACCACCCGCTGGGATCATCGGATGCGACGGTTCCGATCTACGGGCTTCCCCTGTGGGACAAGCTCGGCCCGCGGGAGCGGGGTGAACTGCGCCAACACCTGATGGCCTGGCAGTTCAGCCAGTTTCTGCACGGCGAGCAGGGCGCGATGATCTGCAGTGCCCGGATCGTCGAATCCGTCCCGGACATGGACGCGAAGTTCTACGCCGCAACCCAGACGATCGACGAGGCCCGGCACGCGGAAATCTACTCCCGCTTCCTGACAGAGAAGATCGGTATTCTGTATCCGATCAACCGCGAGCTGCAGTCGCTGCTGGACACGACCCTCAGCGACAGTCGGTGGGACATGCCGTACCTGGGCATGCAGGTGCTCATCGAAGGTCTCGCCCTGGCCACCTTCGGCGTCCTGCGGGACGTCGCCACAGCGGCGTTGCCCAAGCAGATTCTCTCCTACATCATGCAGGACGAGGCCCGGCACGTGGCGTTCGGACGGCTGGCATTGCGCGACTACTACGCGCAGCTCAGCCGTCGGGAGCTCGACGAACGTGAGGAGTTCGTCGTCGAGAGCTGCTGGCTCATGCGTGACCGGCTGCGCGGCGCTGAGGTCTGGGAGAACCTCGGCTTCGACGTGGACGACTGCCTTGCCGCGGTTGAGACCTCCGAGTACATGCGGGCTTTCCGCAGGCTGCTGTTCAGCCGGATCGTGCCGTGCGTGAAGGACATCGGCCTGTGGGGGGATAAGGTCCGCACCGCCTACTCGCAGATGGGCGTGCTCGACCTGTCCGATTTCGATCTTTCCGAGCTGATGCGCAGGGATGCCGACATCGCCGACGACCTCGACCGGGCGCGAGCGCAGGATGCCGAACTCGCCAGACGCAGGGAGCAGGTGGCGGAGACGATCGCCGCGGCGATCTGACCCGAGCGTCTGACCGGCCGGGTGGGAGCGGCCGGGTGGGAGCGGCTGGGTGCGTGAGCGTCTGACCGGCCGAACATCTGAGTGCCTGAGCGGCCGAGCCACTGGTCGGCCGGTCGGCCGCTGCGCCGACCGCGCCGCCGGGAAGCGATCCGGGCGATCCGGAGTTATCCTCTTCCAGTAGTTGCATAGGCAACAAAGCTCTGGGAGGGACAGTATGCCTGCCGTCACCGCCGACACAACCAGCCTGCCGCGCCTGGCCGCACCCTTGCCCGGCCGGGTGGAGCGTCCCGTCCGGTCGGTCACGACCGCACCGTCGGGCCACGAGGGCGAGGGCTTTCCCGTCCGCCGCGCCTTTGCCGGGGTTGATCTCGCCGATCTCGATCCCTTCGTCCACATGGACCAGATGGGCGAGGTCGACTATGCGCCCGGTGAACCCAAGGGCACGCCCTGGCATCCGCACCGCGGGTTCGAGACCGTGACCTACATGATCGACGGAACGTTCCAGCATCAGGACTCCCATGGCGGAGGCGGGGTAATCACGGATGGAGCGACCCAGTGGATGACCGCGGGCGCCGGCATCCTGCACATCGAGACCCCGCCCGAGCAGCTCGTCGTCAGCGGTGGGCTCTTCCACGGCATCCAGTTGTGGGTCAACCTGCCGGCACGGGACAAGTTCAGCCCACCGCGCTATCAGAGCATCGAAGGCGACCAGGTTGCCCTGCTCGCGTCGCCGGACGCGGGCGCGTTGCTGCGGCTCATAGCCGGTGACCTTGCCGGCGACACGACCGGCGACACGACCGGTCACCGCGGACCGGGTATCACCCACACCCCGATCGCGGTGATGCACGCGACCCTGTTCCCGGGCGCACGGCTGACGGTCCCCTGGGAGCCGGATTTCAACGCGCTGGCCTACGTTCTTGCGGGCTCGGGGCGGGCCGGCGGCGAGGGCCGGCCGATCCGCACCGGGCAGCTCGCGGTGTTCGGACCCGGTGACCACCTGACGCTCGCGGCCGATGACCGGCAGCCCGAAGCAGGCGCACTGCTGGAGGTGCTGCTGCTCGGCGGGCAGCCGATCCGGGAGCACGTCGAGATGTACGGCCCGTTCGTGATGAACACCAGGGACGAACTACGCCAGGCGGTGGCGGACTACCAGGCGGGCCGCCTCGGTGTCATCCCCGCAAATGCTCTCATGCCGCACCGGGCCGTCCGCCGGTCGGGCTGAGTGGACGCGAAATCTGTGGTTGATCGATTATCGGCGGTTAATCAGGGAATCGAGTCTTCTTTCGGTAATGACGGAGATCGGTATACGGTGCAAAAACAGGTGCAGATGCAGGTGCAGATGCAGATGCGATACATATCCGTGTTCCGGCGTGCACGCTTTGAACTCATCATGTATCAAAAATACGGAGCGTGACGAGTCCGCGCCGATTGCGGCCTGCTGGTGGCTGCTTATACCATGCATGTTTACCTGGCGGACTTTTCGCCGTCCTCTCGACGTCTTTGGCTGGGTGTCGAGAGGGTTCGGCGTGCTGTCGCGGCGAGACGGTGTTGAACTATCGGTGCAGGAGCGTTCCACGTAGAAGTAACCCCTCTTTAGTGATCCAGATACCTCGGGCGCGGTAAGAACATGATCCCTTTGGCCTTGACCCTTTGGGATCATGGTTCTGGTGGCCCTGCCCACCCGGGTCCTGGAAGACCAAAGGCGCGATAATGATCCTTTCGCGCCGCTGGAGGCCCGGATCCTGGGTCACTGAGTGGGTGGTTCAGGATGAATAGGCGTCGTGGTGCCAGAATGTACCCCGCCGACGTGATAATGGGGGATGACCGCTTGACGACGTCAGTCCATGCCGCTGGCCGGCTACGGTTGATCGGAGCGGGACGGGTTGTGCTGTTGGCGGCGGCCGTATTTTTCGCCGTCACGGCACTCGCCGGTCTACGGGATGCGTCATCCACCGTCAACCAGATCGACAGGTGGCTGGGCAACTGCTTCAGTGTCGTCGCCGGCGCCTTTTGTATGTTGCGTGCGATTCTGGTCCGCGGCGAGCGGCTCGCCTGGGCCGCACTCGGAACCGGTCTGGTGTTCTACGGCGCCGGCACCATCTATTTCACCGAGATCACAAGTCGGGTTGAAGCACCGTCGCCGTCACCTGCGGACATCGGCTGGCTCGTGTTCTATGCGGCCACCTGCGTTTCTGTGATTCTCCTGCTACGTAGACGTGTCACCCGGTTCCATCCCAGCGTGTGGCTTGACGCTCTGGTGGGTGGCCTCGGCGTGGCGGCACTGGCGAGCGGGCTTGCCGCGGCCGCCATCGGAGTGGATAACCCGGTAGGGCTGTCGGTTCTTGGCCTGAACATCGCCTACCCGCTTGCCGACCTGATGCTGCTCGTGCTCGTGGCCAGTGTCTTCGGGCTGCGGGGCTGGCACCCCGAGAAGGCCTGGTGGCTGCTGGGGAGCGCACTGGCCGGCTTTGCGGTCGCCGACACGATCGTCGCCGGTGCGATGGCGGCCGGCACCTACTCCCCGGGTGGCCCCGTCGAGGTGCTCTGGGTGCTCGCGCTCGTCCTGCCGGCCTGCGCCGCATGGCAACGGACACCGCGGGAGATGCCCGAGCGGATCGCCGGGTGGGAGGTAATGTTCGTCCCGGTCTTCTTCGCCGTCGCCGCACTCGTACTGCTGGTGCTCGGGGCCTTCGTGAAGCTCCCAGCGTTGACTGTCATACTTGCCGCTGGGACGATCATGGCCGCCCTCGTACGTGCCGGGATCACGTTCACCGAGGTCCGCCAGCTCGCGGAGAGCAAGCTGCAGGCGCGTACGGACGAGCTGACGGGGTTTGCCAACCGTCGCGGGTTCTTCGAGCGTCTCAACGAGGAGGAGCTGCGCAGCAACGGCACCGTCTGCTTCGCGCTGCTCGTGCTCGATCTGGACCGCTTCAAGGAGATCAACGATTCTCTCGGTCACCAGGTCGGCGACGACCTGCTGAAGCTTGTCGGACGCCGTATCGAGGCGGCGCTGCGTCCGACGGACTTACTGGCCCGTCTCGGCGGCGACGAGTTCGCCGTGCTCCTGCAGGATGCCGACGCCACCGCGGCGAGGACTGTTGCCGAGCGGGTGCTGGCCGCTCTCGACAGCCCCTTCGACGTCGACGGGGTGAGCTTCCACGTCGACGTCAGCATCGGGGTCGCGGTCTATCCCGATCACGCGGTCGCCGGGAACGTCCTGCTGCAGCGGGCGGACATCGCGATGTATACGGCAAAGGCCGCCCGGAGCCAGATCGAGTACTACCGGCCCGGCGCCGACCTGCACATCCTCGACCGCCTCGACGTCATCGAGACCCTGCGGGCCGGGCTCGGCCAGGATCAGCTACGCCTCCATTACCAGATGAAGGTCGACCTGCGCACGGGCAACTGCCACGCTGTGGAGGCCCTGGTGCGATGGGAACACCCCACCAGAGGGCTGCTCCAGCCCAACGAGTTCCTGCCCATGGCCGAGCACACCGGGCTGATGCGTACGCTGACCCTTGAGGTGCTCGGGCTGGCCCTCGACCAGTGCCGCCGGTGGTGGGACGCCGGTCTCCAGATCGGTGTCGCGGTCAACCTGTCCGCGCCCAACCTGCTCGACAAGGGATTCCCGGCCGAGGTCAGGGATCTCCTCACGATGAAGGGGGTTCCGCCGAAGGCCCTCGAACTGGAGATCACCGAGACCGCTCTGATGCTCGACCGGATCCGGACCGCGGCCGTGCTCGGCAGTCTGCGGGACATGGGTGTCCGCATCGCCGTCGACGACTACGGCACGGGGTACTCGTCCCTGGCCTACCTGCGAGAGCTGCCGGTGGACGTGCTCAAGCTGGACAAGTCGTTCGTCATGCACCTCGACTCCGACCCGCTCTCGGCTGCCATCGTGCAGTCCACGGTGGGGCTGGCGCACTCCCTGGCCCTGCGGATCGTGGCCGAGGGGGTCGAGACCGAGACAGCGATGGGGCGGCTGGCCGACTACGGCTGCGACTTCGCCCAGGGCTTCTATCTGGGCGCCCCCCAGCCTGCCGATGAACTGACCCCGCTGCTGTGGCACCGCAATCACCGCAGGTGTTCTCCCCAGGACGGCGACTGTGCGTCGTCCCGATTAGACCGGGCAGCAGCGGCCGACCTGGTGGTCGACCGGGTCGAACCTGCTCGCGCGGGCCGCGCGTGGACCTGACCGGCCCACCCCGGCATCCCGGCCGGTCATTGTGGGACGCCGTGGCAGACGCGGATCCGGCCGATCCCGGCGATGCGCCGGTCGCCTTCGGTGGCGATCTCGCCCCGGCGACCCTGGTCGGGGCCTACCGGCGAGGGGTCTTTCCCTGGCCGCTCGACGATCCGGCCGACGATCCGGCCGCGGTGGCGGACACGCCCGGTCACCGCGACCAGGCGGTGGCTGCCAGGCGCATACCCAACCTGTCGCGGGATGGTCGGGGACGGGCCGATCTCGTCTGGTGGAGTCCGGATCCACGTGGTGTGCTGCCCGTCGGTCGAGCGCACGTGTCCGACTCGCTGTTCAAGCGGATGCGCGCGTGCGACTGGACGACCACCCTTGACCAGGCGTTTGCCGGCGTCGTCCACGGATGCGGCCAGGGCACCCGGCGTACCTGGATCACCCCTGAGCTCGCGGGTGCCTACCATGAGCTGTACCGGCTCGGCTGGGCGCACAGCGTCGAGGTGTGGAAGGGCGACGAGCTCATCGGCGGAATGTTCGGTGTGCTCATCGGCGCTGCCTTCATGGCTGAATCCATGTTCCACGTGCGCACCGACGCGTCCAAGGTTGCCCTGGTCGATTTCGACGCGCGGTTCGCGCCGGCCGGTGGCCGGCTCGTCGACGTGCAGTTCGTCACCACGCACGCCAGATCCATGGGAGCGGTCGAGATCCCGCGTGAGCGCTTCCTCGCGGCACTGCGTGAGGCGCGGGATGCCGACGTGAGGCTTGGCTGCGACCGTCTGCCGGTCACCCGCCTGGCCGAACTGGCCCGGCAGGTCCGGACGGCCCGACATGCGCAGCAGGCGGGACAGGGGCAGCAGGCGGGACAGGGGCAGCAGGCACCCAGGCACGACAGGCCGGGCCGGTCCAGCGGCCAGGAACCGGCCGGGCCTGGTCGTCCAGACGTGGGGCACGACACGAGCTGACCGGCGTCGCGCCGATCCGGCCGATCCGTCGGCGTGCTCTCTCGGCGTTCTTCCCCCTGGGTGTTTCCCCTGGGGTTCCCCGGGCGGCTGTCGTGGCGTCTGGTCGCGCGGGTGCTATTCGCGGCGGGTGGGTGTGGGGTACGGCAGCATTTCGGCGATTTCGGTGAGCACCTCGAGCAGGTGGCTGATCTCCTCGTCGGTGTTGGCGGCGGTGACCTGGATGCGGAATCCCACCTTGTTGCGCGGCACGAGCGGATACGGCGCCAGGGTGGTGTAGATCCCCCGGTTGAACAGATGGTCCCCTATGGCGTCGATGCTGTCCGGAGCACCGATCGGCACCTCGATGATCGGGCTGCCCGACCGGTTCAGCGAGGCCAGTCCGACCTGCTTCATCCCGTCGAGGATCCGGGCTGTCTTGCGGTGAAGATCCGCTCGGATCGCGTCGCCCCGCCTGGCGTTGAGTTTCAGCCCGGCCTGCACGGTCGCAAGCGATGCCACCGGGGACGGTCCGGAGAAGGTGT
>NZ_CAAAFO010000038.1:25320-32917 GCF_900634715.1 Candidatus Protofrankia californiensis
CGGTCGAGCAGGCGACGAACGCCAGCAGGGACGAGTACGCCTTGGAGAAGCCTCCGACCAGGACGATTCCGTCGTAGCTCTCCCCGATATGGCGGATGAGGCTGTTGCCGCGACTGCCGTACAGGCTGAGCTCACCGGGCCCCCGCTCACCGATGATGCCGAAACCGTGCGCGTCGTCGATGTAGAGGAGCGCGTCGTTCGCGCGGGTCACCTGGGCCAGTTCTGCCACGGGCGGGATGTTGCCGGTCATGCTGTTCAACCCGTCGATGCACACCAGCCGCGGGTAAGTCCGGCAGGCCCGCAGCATCTCCTCGAGCTGGGCGGGGTTGTCGTCGTCGAAGCGCTGCACGGTCGCGCCCCAGGCCCGGGCCATGATGCAGCCGTCATGGATGGAGCGGTGCGCGTTGTGGTCGAGGAAGATCGTTCCCTGCCCGGCGAGGGCCGGGATGACCGACAGATGGATGTGCGTGATCGTGGGAAGCGTCAGGCTGTCCTCGGCGCCGAGCAGTTCGGTGAGTTCTTGTTCGATCTCGATGAACAGTCGCGGGGATGCGATCATCCGTGACCAGCTGGGATGTGTGCCCCACCTGGCCAGGTACTCCGGTACTGCTGCGATGATCTCCGGTTCGAGGTCGAACCCGAGGTAGTTGCAGGACGCGAAGTCGGTCAACCAGTGGTCACCGACCCGCATCCGGCGACCATTGACCTCGTCGACAATCGCCTCCATCATCGGATGCGTTTTCCGTAGCCGTGCCATCTCGGTCATCGGACCGAGCGTGCGACCCGGTAACCAACGGTGTGGTTCCGGGCGCTCAGGAGAAGCGTGGAGCAAGGGTAAATCCTGCGAAGTCTTCGACAACTTCCCTCCTCAACAGGCGAGGGTTTCCACGCTAGCTGCATTTTCAACGATCGCCGTGTTACCGGGCGCTGTAACCGGCTGTTGTGTCGCCCGCCCGTCGGCTGGCTACTTATTGGTAGATATTGCTCCACGCATGGTTACGATTGACGAGGATTGAGTGCGGGACGCTACCCGACGGCGTCCCGCGAACCCGGTCGGATTCCCTGCCGGTGAAATACCACGGCCTGTTGGCAGCAGCTCACCGGCGGTTCGTCCGCTCGCTGCCTCGGGGAAAGCACGGCCTGCGGGACCTGCCGGACCAGCCCCCGGACCTACCGGATCGGTCTCGCCGATCCGGTAGGAACCCCGAGCGCGAAAGGAACATGATCGCGCTGCCGCTGGCCGTCAGGCCGCCACTCGCCCGATCGCCTCGGCCGGACAGAACTCGAGGGCCTGCAGCAGCATCTCCTCCTCGTCCTCGTTCGACGGCTGCCGGCAGATGTAATGAACCTCGTGCTCCTCGTCGCGCTTGAAGAAGTCCGGGGCGACCCCCCGGCAGTTTTCGCAGTCGGTGCACTCGGAGTCGACGAAGAAGGGTCCCTCGACGTTCATGGGAAGTCGACGCTTTTCGCTCGCCACATCACACCTCGCATTCGTTGTAGCGCATTGCATTCGTTGTAGCGCATTCGTTGTGGCTGCCCAGCAGATTCTATCGGCAGAACCACCGGCTGTCGGCCGGTGTCGGTGTCCGGGTGGCGCCGGTGAAAACGTGTTCCCGGGTACTGTGGTCGGAAAAGCCGTGGGTCGAAATACCCGGCTCCGCGGGCCGGTCGTGGGGACGGTCGAAACATCGGCTGGGTCCGTTTCCGGGCGGCTCGGAAGCTGCGTTACTCAGCTGTCACTGATAGTTGCCACCTGGCTGAAACTGCAGTTCCCGGGGTTGATCCAGCCGGTGTCGTCGGCACGGCTGTCGACGGCGGAGCCCGAGGATCCGCTGGTACAGGCCCGGTGGCGTCACTTCTGCGGGTTTCCCGGACCATGCGAAAGCTGTTATGGGCCGGCTGCCGTCCGCCGCCGGGAACGACCGGGTCATCATACTTTTACCGGCCGGAAACATGATATGTGGTGCGGATCGACGTGCCACTCGCCGATCCGCACCACACCCACCGCGTCGAATTCCTGGGGGAGGAAGGACGGACGGCTCGGCGAAAAAGGACACATGTCGGGCCCCGGCAGGGGCGAAGGCAGCGTGCTCATGCTTCTTTCGTACCGTCTTCGCCTCCATCAGGTGACTTATAGGTGAGTCGACGTTTTGTGGCGAACTGACGTCGGACCACCCGCTTCGCCGGAGCTCTCGTCCGGAGACCACGGCAGGGACAACGGTGCGTCGGCGTCCGTACGGGGTTCCCGGCCCTGTTCCGTCTGTAGCATCTTTATCGTCGATTCCGTCACATTGGCGGTGTTGTCGGATACGGAGGTGACATGGCACGGGACAAACGTGACAAGGCCAGGAGGGAGGAGGCCGAACGAGCGAACCGGGGTGTGCGGACCTGCCCCCACTGCCGTGGTACCGGCCGTAAAGAGGTCGAACGGCTCGAACGCGACCGGGACGGCTACTTTGACGGCGCCGAGGTCACCGACTGTGCCTGGTGCGGCGGGAGCGGAGCGTTGGCAAGGTGACCGAGCCGGCGATGTATCCGCTGGTGGTCCTGCGCTGTCCTGCCTGCCGGTGCCGTAACCGGCAGGGCGACACCGCGGTGAAGGGCCGTGCACGCCGTCCGACCGTCTGCGCGGAGTGCACGATCATACGTGCGTCGCATCCTGGGGGGTTCGACGAGCCCGAGGAGCCCGAACCCGGTGCCGGCAGGCCGATCCCCGCGGCCCGGCCTGACCGATCCGGACGCCTGACCGATCCGGACGGCCACCGTGGTGCGTGCCGCAGCGGTGGAGATGCCGCTCCTGTCGTCCCCGTCTTCCTTCCCGTTCCCGTGATGGGGGTCGCAGTCCCTGTCAGATGGCGGGCTGGTCGTAGTCGGCCAGGTAGCCGCGCAGGGCCCGCTTGAGCTCTGCCGTGAGGGCGGTGCGTTCCTCGCCCGTCGTGGCGACGATCTGTGGGAGCAGCGCGCCGAAGATGACGGTGCTCACCCGCGCGCAGCGAGCCCGGTCGGCATCGTGTTCGCGAAAATGCTCGGCATCGGCGCCGCGCTGACCATTCTCGTCGACGCCACCCTGATCAGGGCGATACTCGTGCCCGCGACCATGCGGCTGGCCGGACGGGCGAACTGGTGGGCACCGCAACCTCTGCGACGTCTACACGAACGCCTCGGCCTGCGAGAGGCCACATAGTGCCCTGGCCGCAAACAGGCCACATAGTGCCGGGGGATCTGGGCCTCCCGGACCTCCCGAATCGGCTTCGCCGATTCGGGAGGAAGCCCGTGCGCGAAAGAATCATGATCGTGCAGGCCCGCATCCGTGGCAGATCCATGAACCGAATGCGGTTCAGCTCACGAGGGGACTCGGCTCACGAAGGGGAGGAGAACCCGGCCTTGGTAAGCACCGCCTGACCGCTGGGGGACAGGATGAACGCGGTGAACGCCTGCCCGGCGCGGGAGTTCGGCGCCTTGGTCAGAACCGCGATCGGATAGGACGTGGAGGCGTTCTGCTCCTTGGGGATCTCGATGCCCTTCACCTTCGCCCCGGCGGCCTGCGCGTCGGTGACGTACACCACGCCGGCGTCGACCTCACCAAGTTCGACGGTGGTCAGCACTCCCTTCACATCGGCGCCGTACGTCTTCGGCGTGACCGTGACGCCCGCGTTCGAGAAGACCTTCGCCGCGGTCGCGCCGCACGGAACCTGGGCCTGGCAGAGTGCGACCTTCACTCCTGGCTTCGCCAGGTCGGCGACGGAAGCGATGTTTGCGGGGTTGTTCGGCGGAGTGACGATCTCCATCGTGTTCTTCGCGAACGTCGTCGGGTTGGCAGCCTGCCCGGCGTCGACGACTGTGGTCATGTTCGCGGGGCTGGCTGAGGCGAAGACATCCGCCGGCGCTCCCTGGTTGATCTGGGTGGCCAGGGCCGAGCTCGCGCCGAAGTTGAACTTCACGGTCACCCCGGGATGTGCCGTCTCGAACTGCTTGCCGAGTTCGGTGAACGACTCGGTCAACGACGAGGCGGCGAACACGGTCACCGTCCCGGTCACTGACTGTGTCGTCGGTGCCCCTGACTGCGCTACCGGACTGGCATTGTCCGTGTCCGAACCACATCCGACCAGGAGTGCGCACAGCAGCGCACACAGCGCCCAGAATTTCGAACGTGTTCTCACGCGTCCCCTCACTATCATCGAGATATCCGGCCGGAGCCGCGGCGCCGGCCGGACAACGGTTCAGCGACGTTGCTGAGGAAGTTCCATCACCACGTCGGCGGATTTCACCGAAGTGATGGCGGCCATGCCGGGTTCGAGACCGAGTTCGTCCGCGGACGTACGGCCTGCCAGGGACACGATCCGATGCGTACCGGTCCGTATCTCCAGCTGGGCCGGCACACCGTCGTGGACGACACAGGTCATGATCCCGGGGGAGCGGTTGCGGGCGGATCCGTCCGCAACCGCCGTGTCTGCGGTCGGAAGCCGGTGGGCTGATGCCGTGTGCTCCTTGCAGACCTGGGCCGGCACCGAGCTCTCGACAGCTTGCCGAGGGCTTTCGCCCTGAACCAGAGGCCGCCTGTCGGCATCCGCCCATCGCCAGACGGTGTCCTCACCGACATCCGGCAGCCCGGCTGCGTCCGAGATCCGCAGATTCGTCACTCAGGCACCTTAGCGATCGCATACACGGTTTGTCTTCCCATATCTGACCTGATCCGCGAAGTTGGTGTACTACCGGCGGACACGGAGGCGAAGAGAGCATTCGATCATGTATTTCGAGCGTCGCGGCAAGACGCGCTTGTTACAAGCCAAGACGGGCGAAGGGGATGATTGATAATCATCGTGACACCGCCGGGATACCTGATGGAAATCCGCGGCTGTGGGAACCGGATCGGAGATCGGAGATCCCGCCCCCCATGCCCGTGTTCGCCAGATGCGGAAGCGGAACTCAGAGATCAGGAAGGTCACACTGCGTACATGCTCATGGCGGGAAACGGACCATGAGCCGGCCTCCCCGGGGCCGGTCTGATCGCAAGATCAGTACTGGATCCAGGTCTCATCGGTAACCGCGGACGAACAGTCCGACGTTGGACCGGATCGCGGTGTCCAGTTCGTGGTCGTCGAGCGTTGGGGGCGCGGAGATGGCGAAGGTACCGAGTTCGGTCATCTGCCAGACCGTGCCGGTGACCAGGGTGATGAACTGGCCGGCGGCGCGAGCGGGGTCGTCGATGTGCAGTGCGCCGCTGTGCGCGAGCCGTGCGAGGTGTCCGATGAGTGCGGACCAGACCGGGGTGGAGACCCGCTTGCGCCAGAGCTCGAGCAGCTGTGGTTGGCGGGGCGCCTCCGTCTGGATGAGCAGCCGCAGGGACGCGGTCCGTGGACTGAGGAGGATCCCGACGAGGCGTCGCGCGAGGTCACCGAGGTACTCCTCGGCATCGACGACGTGGTTCGGGAATTCGGCGGTCGCCTCCTGCAGCGCCTCCAGCGTGTTCCTGAGTTCTGCGTCGATGACCGCGAGGAACAGTCGTTCCTTGTCCCCGAAGTGGTTGTAGACAGTCTGCCTCGATACGGGCGTTGCTGTCGCGATGTCGTCGAGGCTTGTGGCCGCGTATCCCTGCCGGATGAAGACGTCCAGCGCTGCCTTCATGATCGCTTCGCGTTTGGCTGGCAGACCGCGCGCCGGTGCTGCTCTCGAGGGGCCGGTCGCATCGCCTGACACCCGCCTAGGCTAGCCTTGGACACGATTGTCCATCTAGCTAGACGATATTGCCTAGACTGGACGTCGCGTCTCGCAGGTCCGACAACCTTCACGGCCGGACGTCCCCTTTGCCGATCGTCGATCAAGGAGAGAGAGTGCCCTCACCCGACATCCCGCGCACCGTCGTCATCGGTGCTGGCCCGGCCGGCCTCACGGCTGCCTATCAGCTCGCCGAACGAAACGCACCAGTGGTGGTCTTCGAATCCGATGACGTCGTTGGTGGTATCAGTCGAACCGTCGAACGTGACGGCTGGCGATTCGATATCGGCGGTCATCGGTTCTTCACCAAGGTCCCTCAGGTGGAAGCGCTGTGGCATGCCATCCTTCCGGATGAGGATTTTCTCCTGCGGCCTCGTACGAGCCGTATCTACTACCAGGGCAAGCTGTACGACTACCCGCTCAGGGCGGTGAACGCCCTTCGTAATCTGGGCGTGGGCCAGGCGGCCCTGGCCGTCGGCTCCTACCTGTGGGCGCGTGTGCGGCCACCGAAGGATCAGACCAACTATGAGGCCTGGCTGGTGGCCCGCTTCGGATGGCGCCTTTATCGTACCTTCTTCAAGACCTACACCGAGAAGTTGTGGGGGATTCCGGTCAGCGAGATGCCCGCGGACTGGGCCGCGCAGCGCGTAAAAAACCTGTCATTGTCCGCCGCAATTATCAACGCCGTCATGCCAAAACGCAACCAGAAGGAGATCGCCAGCCTCATCGAGGAGTTCAGATATCCTAAATACGGGCCTGGCATGATGTGGGAGGCGGCTGCCCGAAGGGTGGAGAAGATGGGCGGCACGGTCACGATGAATTCCAGTGTGACCGCCATCCACCTCGAGGGTGGCAGGGCGACGGCGGTGACGGTCACCAGCCGTTCCGGCGAGGAGTACCGCGTGCCGGCCGATCATGTGATCTCCTCGATGCCACTGTCAACCCTCCTCAAGAGCATGGACCCACCGCCGTCGGCTGACGTGTTGGCCGCGGCTGATGATCTGCGGTACCGGGACTATCTGACGGTCGCGCTCATCGTGCCGAAGGAGTTCAGCTTCCCCGACAACTGGATCTATATCCATGATCTCGGCGTGAAGGTCGGTCGCATCCAGAACTATGGATCGTGGTCGCCCTATCTCGTCAAGGAAGGGCGGACCTGTCTCGGTCTTGAGTTCTTCGTCTTTGAAGGCGATGAGATGTGGACGAAGTCCGACACAGATCTGATTGCGCAGGGCACGGCGGAACTTGAGGTCCTGGGTCTGGTCCGCCCGGGGGCCGTGGAGACGGGTTACGTGGTGCGGGTACCCAAGGCGTACCCGACCTACGACCAGTACTACCGGCGAAACGTCGAGATTATGCGGGAGTGGCTGGCGGTGCATGCACCGAACGTGCATCCGGTCGGCAGAAACGGCATGCACCGGTACAATAACGCCGACCATTCGATGCTGACAGCCATGCTCACCGTCGAAAATATACTTGACCAGACCGGGCATGACGTCTGGACGGTCAACGTCGAAGAGGAATACCACGAGGAAAAGTCGAATAATGACAGTGCCGGAGCTGTCGCCGGTTCGGGCCGGCGCGGAACCGGGCGTGACGCCCCGGTAATCCCTCGCAAGGCGGGGTGAAGTGGTGTTCGACGTATCTCACCATCTCGTTTCCCAGGCTGCGGTCCTGGGATTTCGTCCGGGTGGGATCCAGGCTGCGGCGCCCGCAGCGGTCAGGTCGGGCTGGCGTGCCCGACGAGCGTGAGGCTGCGCGTCCACAGTTCGGCTCGGGCGTGGCTGTCGTAGGCCTGGGCGTGGGCTCTGGTCTCGCGGGTCCGGTCGAAGAACCGGCCGCTCGTGGTGGCGAGGGCGGTGCTGGTGACGAGCCGGTGCGT
>NZ_CAAAFO010000038.1:33232-36615 GCF_900634715.1 Candidatus Protofrankia californiensis
CCGATCTCCGCCAGGACCATCTTGGTGGGCATGTAGGTCGCCGGGTGCAGGCTGTTGACCGTGACGTCCGCGGCGGGAAGCCGGTCGGCCAGCTCGAAGGTGGACATGATCTGGGCGAGTTTGCTCTGTCCGTAGGCGCGCGTGCCACTGTACCCGTGCTCGATCATGAGGTCGTCGAAGTCGAGGGGGTGCTGGCCGAGGGAGGCGACGTTGACGATGCGGGCCGGGGCCGATCGACGCAGCAGGGGAAGCAGCTCGAGGGTCAGCAGGAATCCGGCCAGGTAGTTGACGGCGAAGCGTAGTTCGTAGCCGTCGACGCTGGTGCGCCGGTCGCGTCCGTCGGGTTCACCGGAGCCGATGCCGGCGTTGCTGACCAGCACGTCGAGCCGGTCGGTCGTCGTGCGCACGTCCTCGGCCAGCCGGCGGACCTGCGCCAGCTCGGCCAGGTCGGCCTGGACGATCCGGGGCGGTGGCACGCCGTGGGTGGCGGCGATGTCGGTGGCGGTGCGGTCGAGCCTGTCGGGGTCCCGGCCGTGCAGGAGCAGGGTGGCATCCTGCGCGGCCAGCCGGTGGGCGAGGGCACGGCCGAGGCCGTCGGTGGCGCCGGTGATCAGAATGGTCCGCGGGTCGGTCATCAATGCTCCCTGCGGGTCGAGACGGGCGGGACCGGGGGCAGGTCACCGTGCTCGCGGCCACCAACACCAGTCTGGCTGCACAAATCTGACTGGCACGGTCGTCGAGACGCACGGCAGGACTCCAGCCAGAGCGGTACGATATCTTGTACCACTTTGGAGGTTGTCATGGCTGTCACCGCCAGTGAGGCACGCAAGCGCCTGTTCCCGCTGATCGAACAGGTCAACGCCGACCAGGAACCGGTGGAGATCCTGTCCAGGCACGGCTCGGCCTACCTGGTGTCCGAGGTCCAGTTCCGCTCCATGCAGGAGACCGCCTATCTGCAGCGGTCGCCTGCCAACGCCGCGCACCTGGCGGCCAGCATTGCCGAGGCTGACGCCGGCGCGACCGAGGAACACGACCTGCTGGCCTGATGAGGATTGTGTTCACCTCACGAGCCTGGGCTGACTACACCTTGTGGGCCGACGACCGCAAGATGCTCCACCGGATCAACCGTCTGATCGAGGAATCGGCACGCGACCCGGCCGTCGGGATCGGCAAACCGGAACCGTTGTCCCAGAACCTGTCGGGGTACTGGTCACGACGCATCACCGACGAGCACCGGCTGGTCTACCAGGTGCGTGGAGACGACCTGGTCGTCATTCAGGTTCGCTACCACTACTGACAGCGGCGTCCAGCCGCCGCGACACAATTGACAACACAGGCCCATACCAACAGCGGTTCCGTCCGGCCGGCCGCGATCCGGGCGAACGGGGCCTGGTTCACTCGGCGAGGGCGCCGAGTATCTGCTGCCCGTACTTGGCGAGCTTGTTCTCACCGACGCCGCTGACGGTGGCCAGCTCGGCCAATGTGGCTGGTACGCGTGTCGCGATCTCGCGCAGGGTGGCGTCATGAAAGATCACGTATGCCGGGACGCCCTGCTCCTTCGCGACGGCGGCGCGCCAGGCGCGGAGTCGTTCGAACATCGGCATCGCATCCTCCGGCAGGTCGGCCGGTGCGGCGCGGCGGGGCTTCGTGCCCTTGGGCGTGGCCGTGGACGCGGCCTTGGCGGCGCGCTCCGGCTCGCGCCGCATCAGGACTGTGCGCTGTCCGCGCAGCACGTCGGCGCTCGCGTCGGTGAGCATGAGGGTGCCGTGCTCGCCCTCGACCGCCAGCAGCCCCTGCACCAGGAGCTGACGTACCACGTTCCGCCACTCGGGCTCGCCGAGCTCCGTGCCGATACCGAAGACCGTCAGGGTGTCGTGATCGCGCTGGATCACCTTGGCCGTCTTCCTGCCCAGCAGGATGTCGATGAGGTGACCCGCCCCGAACTTCTGACGACGCTCCCGCTGTAGCCGGAGCACGGCCGAAAGCAGCTTCTGGGCGGCGACCGTGCCGTCCCATGACTGCGGGGGCGTCAGGCAGGTGTCGCAGTTGCCGCACGGGGTGCTGCAGTGCTGCCCGAAGTAGGCGAGCAGCCCGGTGCGGCGGCACTCGACCGTCTCACACAGTGCGAGCATGGCGTCGAGGTGGGCGCTCAGCCGCCGGCGGTGCGCGAGGTCACCCGCGGACGTGTCGATGAGCTTGCGCAACTGCACGACGTCCTGGAGACCGTAGGCCAGCCAGGCGGTCGAGCGCAGCCCGTCACGGCCGGCGCGTCCGGTCTCCTGGTAGTACCCCTCGACTGACTTGGGCAGGTCGAGATGGGCGACGAACCGTACGTCCGGTTTGTCGATGCCCATGCCGAAGGCGATGGTCGCGACCATGACGACGCCGTCCTCCCGCAGGAAGCGCGCCTGGTGCTCGGCTCTGGTGCGCGCGTCGAGCCCGGCGTGGTACGGCAACGCCATGATCTCGTTTGCCACCAGGAAGTCGGCGATCTTCTCGACGGAGGACCGTGACAGGCAGTAGACGATGCCCGCGTCTGCGGCGTGCTCGGTGCGCAGCAGCTCCAGCAGCTGCGCCTTCGGCTCCTTCTTCGGCACGATGCGGTACTGGATGTTCGGACGGTCGAAGTCGGCCACGAAGTGGCGGGCGTCCTCCAGGCCGAGCCGGGAGGCGATCTCGGCGTGCGTCGCCGGGGTCGCGGTGGCGGTCAGCGCGACTGTCGGCACGTCCGGCCAGCGCTCACGCAACTCGGACAGCAGGAGGTAGTCGGGCCGGAAGTCGTGTCCCCACTGCGCGACGCAGTGCGCTTCGTCGATCGCGAACAGCGCGATCTCGCCCCGGTCGAGCAGCTTGACCGTCGCGTCGACGCGCAGCCGCTCCGGCGCCAGGTAGAGCAGGTCGAGCTCACCGGCGAGGAAGGCGGACTCCACGTCACGGCGCTCGTCGAACTCCTGGGTGGAGTTGAGAAACCCCGCCCGTACGCCGAGCGCCCGCAACGCGTCGACCTGGTCCTGCATCAGCGCGATGAGCGGTGACACCACGACGCCGGTGCCCTTCCGCACGAGGGCGGGGATCTGGTAGCACAGCGACTTGCCGCCGCCGGTCGGCATCAGTACGAGCGCGTCGCCGCCGCCGATGACGTGCTCGATGATCTCCTGCTGGCCGTCTCGAAACGACTCGTAGCCGAAGATGCGACGCAGTACCTGTGAGGCGTCGTTCACCAGATCGACCAGGGGGGAGGTCATCTGGCCACTTTATGAGCATCCGGCCGCCCCTCGCATGCGGCCGTCCGCGTCTGTGGACAGCGATGTCCCTGTGGACAGCGATGTCTGCGCTCGGATCTCGGGTTCGCGCGATAGCTGGATCGGTGCACCCAACCAGCA
>NZ_CAAAFO010000038.1:37178-38012 GCF_900634715.1 Candidatus Protofrankia californiensis
GGCGGGTTCGGTTGGCTTTCTGATCCTTCTTCTCGGGGATGGTCGCCTTGATCGTGCGTCGGCGGAGATAGGCCCGGTTCGCGCGGCTGGAGTACGCCTTGTCCGCGAGCACCCGGTCGGGGCGGGTCCTGGGTCGGCCTGAACCGGTCCGGGGTACCCGGATCGCGTCGACGACCGCGGTGAAGCGGGTGGAGTCGGCGACCTGCCCGGCGGTGATGAGCAGGCTGACGGGCCGGCGGTGTCCATCCGCCCCCAGGTGAATCGTGGTGGTGAACCCGCCGCGGGAGCGGCCGAGTCCCTCGTCGGGCGCATCGGCTACGGGCGCCTCGCTTTTCCCGGCACCGTCGGCCGCCGCCGTGGCGCCCCGGCAGCGTGCTGATGGGCGCGGCACACCGTCGAGTCGACCCCGACCTCCCACGCGCCGGCGGCCTCGGCGGGTGGGTCGTCGTCCCCGCCGCGGCGCAGTTCACCGGCCAACCGGTCCCAGGTCCCGTCCGCGGACCAGCGGCGATGCCGTTCGTAGACGGTCTTCCACGGGCCGAACCGGGGCGGCAGGTCCCGCCACGGCAGCCCGGTCCGGGTCCGGTACAGGATGCCGTTGATGACCTGCCGGTGGTCGCGCCACCGGCCGTGGCGGCCGTTGTCGGTCGGGAGCAGCGGCGCGAGCTGTTCCCATTCCTCTCGTGTCAGATCACCTCGACCCATATGATGATCTTTTCGGAGTGGTCAGTGGCTGCTCGGGCTGACACGCGCAACCGTCTGTCCCCATCAGATCAAGATGTGCTCAACAGTGAAAGCCATCGACTTCACCATGATCGACCGGACACGGCCTAG
>NZ_CAAAFO010000039.1:0-841 GCF_900634715.1 Candidatus Protofrankia californiensis
TCCGATCCTCCCGGCCGACCTTGACGGCGACGGTGACGCTGACGGCTCCGACCACGGGGACAGCGACCCGGTGGACGTGGACGCGGTCACCGTCGGACGACGCGAGGACGGCGGCCCGTGGCGACTGCCGGTGCGTGGCACGCATGTGCTGGTCGCCGGGGCCACCGGGTCGGGGAAGGGCTCGGTCCTCTGGTCGGTCATCCACGGTCTGGCGCCGGCGGTGCGCGCCGGGCTGGTGGAACTGTGGGTGTGCGACCCGAAGGGCGGGATGGAACTGGCCTTCGGCGAGGCGCTGTTCACCCGGTTCGCCGTCGACACGGCCGGCATCGCCGACCTCCTCGACGACGCGGTCACGGAGATGCAGAACCGGGCGGCCGAACTCCGCGGGGTCTCCCGGCTGCACGTGCCGACTGTCGGCGAGCCGCTGATCGTCGTGCTGGTCGATGAGATCGCATCCCTGACCGCGTATGTCACCGACCGGGAGTTGAAGAAGCGGATCGGCGCCTCCCTGCCGCTGCTGCTCTCGCAGGGCCGGGCGCCCGGGGTGGTCGTGGTGGCGGCGGTGCAGGACCCGCGCAAGGAGGTGCTGTCCTTCCGGGACCTGTTCCCGGTGCGGGTGGCGCTGCGGATGACCGAACCCGATCAGGCGGATCTCGTGTTGGGGGACGGTGCCCACGACCGGGGCGCGGTCGCCGAGCAGATCCCCGCCCACCTTCAGGGAGTCGGCTACGTGCTGGCGGACGGGCAGAGCGACCCGGTGCGGGTGCGGGCGTCCTGGGTCGACGATGCGGAGATCGCCCGGATCGCGGTGGCCTACCGGAAGCCGATCGTCGGTCAGGTT
>NZ_CAAAFO010000039.1:1664-3114 GCF_900634715.1 Candidatus Protofrankia californiensis
GTCGGCATCGACCCGTCCACCGGTGACGGCTGGACCCCGGATGCGACCGGCTGGGCGGCATGACAGGTTCGCAACGGCTGGCTGTGGTGTTCGTGCTGCCGCTCTGCGCCTGGTGCCGACATCTGCTGGCCGCGCACTGGTCGGCTGAGGGCTGCCAGATCCCCACCGGCAGGGGCCGGATATGCGGCTGCCGGGAACCGCCACCCGATCATCCCGACCGTCCCCGTCCCGACCCTGATGATCAGGAGGATCGCGCAGCATGACCGACGGTCAGGCCATCCCGCTTCCCCTCGACCTCACGGAGGAGCGGCCCGGGTCGCGGGCGGCCCGGATGCGGATGCCGCTGGCCCGCCACGTCGTCGAAGCCGTCGCGGCGGAGAACGGAGTGTGCGTCCGGCCGCTGGCGATGCGGAGGATCAACCTGACCACCGGGGAAACCGAGATCGTCCCGGTGGCCTGCCGGTCCACCCTCGCCAGCAAGTGCCCGCCGTGCGCGGAGTACGCCCGCAAGCTGCGGATGGCGCAGTGCGCCGCCGGCTGGCACCTCGACGACGAGCCGTTGCCCGACCCGGATCCGCCCGGTGACGAAGCGAAGATCCTCGTCCAACTGCGGGCGGACCTGGAGACCGTCCGCACCGACGCGGCGACACGGCATGACAGCGGCCAGGTCACCGAGGCCGACATGCTGATCAGTCAGGTGGATGAACGGCTCGCGGATCTCGGTGTGCGGGGCAAGGCGGCTCCGGACGCCCGGGACCGGCCCCGGCGCACCCGGTCGACGAAACGGCGCCAGGACGCCCCCGATCTGCCCCGACTGCCCGTCGACCGGCGCACGGTGGGCCGGACGTTCACCGCCCCGGACGGCACGGTCTGGCGGCCGTCGATGTTCCTGACGTTGACCTGCGATTCCTACGGGCGGGTGACCTCGGAGGGCACACCTGTCGATCCGGACAGCTACGACTACCGACGGGCGGCCCGGGACGCGATCCACTTTCCGAAGCTGCTGGATCGCTTCTGGCAGAACCTGCGCCGCGCGGTCGGCTGGGATGTGCAGTACTTCGCCTGCCTGGAACCCCAACGGCGTCTCGCCCCGCACCTGCACGCGGCCATGCGCGGCACGATCCCGCGGGTGCTGCTGCGACAGGTGGCGGCGGCGACCTACCACCAGGTGTGGTGGCCACGCTGTGACCAGCCGGTCTACAGCTCGGACCGGCTGCCCGTCTGGGACGACCAGGCTGGCGGCTACCTCGACCCGGACACGGGATCACCGTTGCCGACCTGGGATGAGGCCCTGGACGCGATCAGTGAGGACGACGAACCCGTCCACGTCGTCCGCTTCGGCGTGCAGATCCGCGCGGACGGCGTCACCGCGAACAGCCGGAACACAGGCAAACTGATCGGCTACCTGACCAAGTATCTGACCAAGAGCCTGGACGCCTGCCACGACGTC
>NZ_CAAAFO010000039.1:3299-3749 GCF_900634715.1 Candidatus Protofrankia californiensis
ACGACACCGCGGACGGCGCGGCAGACCGGACGGTCTGGCAGCTTCTGCGTCCCGGGGACCCTGCCGTACCCCGACGAGAACATCTGCTGCTGCGCGCGATCGCCGACCGGCACCGCTGGCGCGCCCAACTGGATGCCGCCCGCGCTGCCGGTCCGCCCGGACCCGGTGCGCTTCCGGCAACTGTCTCCGATCCACCCCGCGCGGCATGATCCCTGACCCGCTCCTCGGAGGACCCATGACCAGGCTTCTGCTCACCACTGGTGAAGTCGCCGACCTGCTCGGGGTCAGCCGCACCACCGTCTATGACCTGATCCGCACGGGTCGGCTCGCGTCCGTCCGGATCGGCCGGTCCCGCCGTATCCACCGTGACGAGCTCGTCGCCTACATCGGCCGGTTGCGGGAGACCGACGGTTACGAGGTGGCGGCATGATCGTCGTCAGGGCTGCTCGT
>NZ_CAAAFO010000039.1:4229-5725 GCF_900634715.1 Candidatus Protofrankia californiensis
CCGCCAGCGATCGGCCTGCACGCGCCCTGGCGGACCCCTGATTCCCACTTTCTCGCAAGGAGCTGTCCTCGTCATGTCCGAGACTTCCGGCAGGCGTCGGGAACGCAAGAAACGCGCCAACGGTCAGGGCTCGATCTACCAGCGGGCGGACGGCATGTGGGTCGGCGCGGCCTACGTGCTCATGCCCGACGGCAGCACAAGACGACGCCCGGTCTACGGCAGCTCCGAGGATGCCGTCCGGAAGAAGCTCACCGAGCTTCAGGCCAACTCCGACCAGGGCATTCCGGCGGACGCGACCGGATGGACCGTCGAGAAGTTCCTGACGGTGTGGCTCGCTCAGACGGTGAAGCCGAACCGTCAGCCGAACACCTACGTCACGTACGAAAAAGCGGTCCGGATCTACCTCGTTCCAGGGCTCGGCAAGAAACGGCTGAACAAGCTGACGGCGGCCGATGTCCGGCAGTTCATCCGGCGGATGGAGAACACCTGCCTGTGCTGTGCTCGCGGCCGGGACGAGGCGCGTCCGGAGGGGGAGCGGCGCTGCTGCGCGCTCGGCCGGTGCTGCGATCGGCGGCCGTCGAAACGTCAGGTCCAGGTCGTGCATGCCGTGCTGCGCAACGCGCTACAGGCGGCCGTTCGTGAGGAGCTGATCCGGCGCAATGTCGCCAAGCTCGTTCAGGTCTCGGCGCCGCGCTACGGGATCGACCGGGGCCTGACGGTCGAACAGGCACACACGCTGCTCGACGCGGCGGCCGGTGACCGGCTGTACGCGCTGCTGGTCCTGGCGCTGTTCCTCGGTATGCGCCGCGGGGAACTGCTCGGACTTCAGTGGTCCGACATCGACGAGGAGCGGGAAACGCTGACCGTCCGGCGCACGCTTCAGCGGGTCGGTGGGGAACTGCGGCTGCTTCCGCCGAAGACGGAGGACTCGGAACGCACGCTTCCGCTGCTGGGTCTGGTGGCCGACGCGCTGACCGAGCATCGCAAGCTTCAGGAAGCCGAGCGTGAGGCGGCCGGCAAGCGGTGGGTGGAGACCGGTCACGTCTTCACCACGAGGATCGGCACGGCGATCGAACCGGACAACCTGCGCCGCTTCTGGCTGCCGCTGCGACGGGCGGTCGGGCTCGACGGGGTGGTGTTCCACGGGCTGCGGCACACCTGCGTGACGCTGCTGCTCGACCTTGGCGTCCCGCCGCACATCGTCCGCGACATTGCCGGGCACTCGGCCATCGAGGTCACCATGACCATCTACGCGCATGCTTCGATGGGGGAGAAGCGCCGCGCGCTCGACAAGCTGGACAAACGCCTGACCGACCCGACCCGCGGCACCAAGCGTGACTGAGCGCGGTTGCTACAGGGGTTGCTACACCTGGGGCTCCCGGGAGGCTCAGGCCCCGGCCGGACGGGGGTCCGGGGATGCGATGACGCAGCGTAGAGGCATGATCCCTGGTGCGCCCGGCAGGAATCGAACCTGCGACCTGGTGCTTAGAAGGCAC
>NZ_CAAAFO010000039.1:6098-9419 GCF_900634715.1 Candidatus Protofrankia californiensis
TCGCTCTATCCGCTGAGCTACGGGCGCGCACCACCTATTGTGCTGTCTCCTATCGCGATCACTTAGTACGGTTCCCATCGGCAACGAAATGACTCCATTTAACCACTTTGAGTGCTCGGATCTGGTGGTCATCTGGAGGTCAAATTTCTGACGATCGCATGGTGAAGGTAGATCGCGCATCTGCCCGGCTTCGTGCCTGTGGATGGATGCGGTCTGTCCACAGCTGGAGGAACGCAGGTGCCAGGCTGGCTGCGGGGCTGGAGAGTGTGAGTCGGGACGAGATACCGATCCGGTCACAACGACCGTCCGTCACACGGAACCAGGCCAGCTACCCCATGATCCGGGAGGAACCATGATCGAGGCGTCGGTCACGCTGCTCGGCAACCTTGTCGACGACCCTGAGCTGCGATGCACGCAGAGCGGAAACTTCGTCTGCTCCCTTCGCCTGGCCAGCACGTCGCGCCGGTTCGACCGCACGCAGAACCGCTGGGTGGATGGTCGCACCGTCTTCATCACGGTCACCTGCTGGCGGCATATGGCTGAAAACGTCGGCGCATCGTTGCGCAAGGGAGACAGGACGCTCGTGGTCGGGCGGCTACGGCAGAGGTCCTTCGAGACCCATGAGGGAAACCGCCGGGTCGTCTACGAGGTGGATGCCGACGCTGTTGCGGTTGATCTTGCACGTCAGACGGCAGAGGTCCGGCGGACGGTTCGCTCGAATGGGGACGGTCAGGCTGCGGAAGAGGTGGCGTCAGGGCAGGGGGCCGTTGGTACGACCGACGGAGCCGGTGTGCACGATGGCAGGAGCGAGGCACGCTTCGAGACCGGTACGGAGTATCGCGACGGAGATCTTGCCGACACGGGTGCGGCCGACACGGGTGCGGATGAGCCGTTCGGCAAGTCGCTGCTCGGTGCCACCGCGCCGGTGGCAGAGTTCGACGAGGTGCCGCCCCCGGCCACGGCTCTCCACCCGGCCGCGGTGTGACGCAACGGGTCCGACCAGCTCCGATTTGTCCATCGACTCGGCTGTCCGCCCGCGCTGACACGGACCCGTGCCCGATCGGGATGGAAGCTGTGGGTAGCGTCGGTCCGTGACCAGCGCGCGGGGGGCCGACACGCCAATGCCCATCCCAGTGCCGCGGGGGCAGACGGGAACGCCCCGGACGGATGGTAGCGGCCCGGATACGGAATCCACGGATCAGCCCATGGATCAGCGGCTGGAGCCGTCCGACCGGCACCTCTCTGACCGCCGGTCGGACGGTCGGCCGGCTCGTGGGCCGGGGTGGCGATATTCACGTGCGGTCCTGCGATCACGGTTGGCCGCGGTATCCCGGCCCGGCTGGACGGTCGCGGTGGCGGCCCTGCTCAGCGCGGTTGCCGCCGTACTGATCAATCAGCATCTGTTTCCCTACCTGTCGATCAACAACGACGAGGCGCTCTACCGGCTGCAGGCCCAGACGTTGGCGGGAGGCGACTTGTTTCCATCAGCGCCGCCGTCGGCCGAGTCCTACGCACCGTGGCTGGCGACGGTTGTCGATGGTCACTATGTACTGAAGTACACCCCTGTGATCGCTGGGTTGTTAGCCTTGAGCCTAGTGATCACCGGCGGGACGGCCGCGGCGCTTGCCTTTGTCGCGGCTGCCGCGGTCGGGGTGACCTACCTCGTCGGGATCGAGCTGCTCAACGACCGGCGGGCCGCCGCCGTCGCCGCGTGGTTGCTGGCCCTGTCACCGCTGACAGTCCTGCACAGCGCGATGCTCTTGCCGTATCTGCCGGTGCTCGTCCTGTCCGAATGCGTGGTGCTCGGACTGCTGCGTGGGCTGCGTACCCGTCACCGGCCGCCGCTCATCGGCGCCGGGCTGGCACTGGGGCTTGCGGCGGCGGTGCGTCCGTACGACACCGTGCTGGTACTCGGCCCGCTTGTGCTGTGGGTGGTGTGCCGAGGTGCGCGTGGACGGCGGTGGTGGGTGCTGCGCTGGGTGGGAACAGGGCTGGTTGCTCCGGTCGCTCTCCTACTCAGCTACAACGCGGCGGCGACGGGCAGCCCCTTCCAGCTTCCGTTCGCGCTGCTGGAACCCGATGACAAGTTGGGTTTCGGGGTCCGCAGGCTCTTTCCCACCGACACCGCTCACCGCTTCGGGGTGGCCGAAGGGATCGCCGCCATCGGCGATCATCTGTGGCTGCTCGGCGCCTGGGCGTGCGGCGGGGTTCTCCTCGCGGTCCTGTCGGCCGCGACGGTCGCCCGCCGTCGGCTGTCCGCCCCTGCGCTCACGGTCGGAGCCGGCGCCCTGCTCCTGATTGTCGGGTACGTCGGGTTCTGGGGCGCCTGGAACGCTGCCGACCTGTGGGGCGGCACCCGCTACATCGGCCCGTTCTACCTCATGCCGGTGCTGGTCACGCTTGTCCTGTTCGGAGCCCGCGGGCTGGTGGACATGGCCTCGGCGTGGCCACGCATCACCGGTCTCGCCGCCGGCGCGGGTCTCGCTCTGAGTGCGTTCGTCCTAGTCGTCGCATTGCAGGACAACATGACGTTCACCCGGCGTGATCGCGATCTGTCGAATATGATCGCTACCCAAGCTGGTCCCATGTTGGTCATCGTTCCGGTCGACCCGGCCTTTCTCATGCACCCCACATCGGTGGTGTCCAACTCGCCGACGCTGGACGACCGGGTGCTGTACGCGGTCTCGCGGGGGCAATCCGACTTCGACGTCGTTGCCGATCATCCGGACCGGCCGGCGTACCTGCTCAGGTTGGCCATCGGTTACAACCGGACGCTGGCATCGTCGTCGGCAGCCCAGTTGGAACGCCTGCGGGTGGTGCACAGCGCGAGTGTCGACGTCGGCATCACCGCGTCGGTGCCGGCCGGTGCCCGGGCGGCCCGTATAGAGGTGACTGGAGGCGGCAGGCGGAGCTCCTTCCCGGTGAACCCGGATCAACCACTGGTGGGCCGGCTCACCATCAGCCCCGACGGTGTGGACACAACCGGCCTCGGGTTCCGTCCGAAAGTTGGTGATGTCCTTGCCACAAAGGACCGTTCGGTGACGCTGAGGCTGTTCTACACCCCGTCGGCAGATGGCCGTGAACGTCTTCTTGACTGGACTGACCTGCCCGTTCGCGTCGATTCCAGGCAGGCCGCGGTCAGGGTCTTGGTACCGGACAGTCAGGTGGGTGCGGTGGGATCGGGGGTGACGCCGACGATCCGGCTCAGCGCGGGCTGACGACCCGCACCTGTGTCCGGCGGCGGATTCCCAGCAGTCCGGAGTCCGCCGCCTCGTGGTGCCCGCCTCGTGGTGCCCGCCTCGTGCTGCCCGCCTCGTGCTG
>NZ_CAAAFO010000039.1:10040-16627 GCF_900634715.1 Candidatus Protofrankia californiensis
AAAGATCGGTGTCGTCGGTCCGAACGGTGCGGGTAAGTCGTCGCTGCTCAAGATCATGGCCGGTCTTGACCAGCCGAGCAATGGAGACGCGACGCTGAGTCCCGGTTTCACCGTCGGCATGCTTGCGCAGGAACCGCCGCTGGACGAGACAAAGGACGTCCGCGGCAATGTCGAGGACGGCGTCCGGGAGATCCGTGAGGTCCTTGCCCGGTACGAGGAGATCAACGAGAAGATGGCCGCGCCGGACGCGGACTTCGACTCCCTCCTCGCCGCGCAGGCAGCCCTCATCGACAGGATCGAGGCGGCGAATGCCTGGGAGCTCGACAGCCAGCTCGACCAGGCGATGGACGCGTTGCGCCTGCCTCCCGGCGACGCCGATGTGACCAAGCTCTCCGGTGGTGAGCGGCGCCGTGTCGCGTTGTGCAAGCTCCTGCTCGAAGCTCCCGACCTGCTCCTGCTGGACGAGCCCACGAACCACTTGGACGCCGAGAGCGTCGCCTGGTTGGAGCAGCATCTGGCCCGCTACGCCGGAGCGGTGCTCGCGGTCACCCACGACCGCTACTTCCTCGACAACGTCGCCGGCTGGATCCTCGAACTCGACCGTGGCCATACCTATCCGTATGAGGGTAACTACACCACGTACCTGGAGGCCAAGGCCGCTCGGCTCAAGGTCGAGGGTGGCAAGGACGCCAAGCGCAAGCGCGTCCTTACTCAGGAGCTGGAATGGGTGCGTTCGAACCCGAAAGCCCGTCAAGCCAAGAGCAAGGCACGTCTCGCCCGGTACGAGGAGCTGGCAGCCGAGGCCAACAAGGCGCGTCCTCGCGACTTCGAGGAGATCCAGATCCCGCCCGGCCCGCGGCTGGGGAATGTCGTGATCGAGGCGAAGAAGCTACGCAAGGGCTTCGGCGATCGGCTTCTCATCGACGACCTGTCGTTCTCGTTGCCCCGCGGTGGCATCGTGGGTGTGATCGGCCCGAACGGCATCGGCAAGACCACCTTGTTCACCATGTTGACCGGTCAGGCGACTGCCGACGCCGGTGAGCTGCTCATCGGTGAGACCGTGGACATCGCCTACGTGGACCAGAGCCGTGCGGGTCTGGACCCGAAGAAGAACGTGTGGGAGGTCGTCTCCGACGGGCTCGACCACATCATCGTGGGCAAGGTCGACCTACCGAGCCGCGCCTACGTGTCGTCCTTCGGCTTCAAAGGGCCTGACCAGCAGAAACCCGTCGGTGTCCTCTCCGGCGGAGAGCGCAATCGGCTCAACCTCGCACTGACTCTCAAGAAGGGCGGCAACCTGCTGCTCCTCGACGAGCCGACCAACGACCTGGACGTCGAGACGCTGCGTTCGCTGGAGGATGCACTCGGCGAGTTCCCGGGCTGCGCGGTGGTGATCTCTCACGACCGGTGGTTCCTCGACCGTGTCACCACTCACACCCTCGCCTGGGAGGGCACGGACTCCGACCCGGCCCGCTGGTTCTGGTTCGAGGGGAACTTCGCGGACTACGAGGCAAACAAGATCGACCGTCTGGGTGCCGAGGCGGCACGGCCACACCGGGTGACCTACCGCAAACTTACCCGAGACTAGGGCACCGGCCAGGTAGTGCGGACCCCGTCCGCAACCACCCGCAGGGGTCATGATCCAAACGAGTTTGTTGCTGTGCACGCTTTTCGGCCGAATTAGCGTACACGGCGACAAACTCGTGCCGATCTTCTCCGGTGGCCAGCGCTCATCGACGCATGCCAGCGTTCGCCAGGCCACGCATGATTACATGACCGGCGTACTGGCGGCATCCGGGACTGTCGGTAACCAGCGTGGGCCGTGTCTTCCGGGGCGCAGCCGCGCCCTGCGGGTGAAGGCATGCCTTCCGGAGTGAACACGGGTGGATACGTGAGTGGACGCGGGTGCGCTCCCCGGATTCACTCCGGGCGGTTGACCAGGGAGTTGGCGGCCATCGTCAGGTAGTCCCAGAGGGGTTGGAAGTGCTCCGGCGGCAGGTTGAGCTCGTCGACGGCGGCTTGCATCCGGACCAGCCAGGCGTCCCGCTGGGCGGGGCCGATCGCGAACGGCGCGTGCCGCATCCGCAGCCGGGGATGTCCGCGCTGCTCGCTGTAGGTTGACGGCCCGCCCCAGTACTGGACGAGAAACATCCGCAGCCGCTCCTGCGCGCCGGAGAGGTCTCCCTCCGGGTAGAGCGGGCGCAGCAGCGGGTCCTCGGCAACCCCCGCGTAGAAATGGGCTACCAGCCGGCGGAAGGTCTCCTCGCCTCCTACCGCGTTATAGAGGGTGTCTGCCGGACGGGCCGTGGACGGTTGCTGGGTCACACCGACCATTGTGCTGGACGGATCGTGGGCAGCGAGCATGATGCGGCCAACGGCATCTTTTCGGATCACCGGTTGCCGTCCGCGTCCCGGTTCCCCCACGGTGCATCGCAGTGGGGGAACCGGGACGGCGCAGTGTAGCGGGGAACCGTGGCGTGGCGTCAGCCTGCTGGAGGTGGAGGTTGGAGGTGGAGGAAGGCCGGCGGACCTCGGATGCGCATCGCAGCGGGGGAACTGTGGTGGCGTACCGCAGCACGGTGTCAGCCGGAGCACGGTGTCAGCCGGAGTGCGGCGCGAGCCAGACTGTCGTGTCCGGGGGGAGCGTCAGGGTGGCTCCGTCGTAGCCGACCGGGCTGCTGGCCAGCACGAGACGTCCGGGTATGGCCAGGCTGACATCCGTCTCGGCGGTGGACATGACACAGGTCAGGCCAGTCGTGCCGGATGCGCTCGGCAGTGCATCGGATGCGTTCGACGGAGTGTCTGACGCGACCAGTAGTGTGTCGGACGCTTCTGGTGGCGTTCCGGGTGCGCTCAGTGGCCCCGGGCGGTCGAATGCCAGGACCGCGGGCACGGTGTCGTTGCGCCAGCGCAGTCGACCGGCTCCGAGCATGGGCAACGCCCGCCGCAACGCCAGCGCTCCGCGTACCAGTACCAGCGTCGACACCGGGTCGGACGCCTGTGCGGCGACGGTCAGCTCGGCCCAGCCGTCGGGCTGGGGCAGCCATGGCGGTACGCCGTCGGCGCCGCCGAACCCGTACGGCGCCCGCTGTCCTGACCAGGGTAGCGGGATCCGGCAGCCGTCCCGGCCGGGGCTGCGCCGCCCGGATCGTTCCCAGACGGGGTCCTGCCGGTACGTCGGCGGCACGTCCACCTCGGGCAGGCCCAGTTCGTCGCCCTGGTAGAGGAAGACCGGCCCGGGCAGGGCGAGCAGGGTCAGCAACGCGGCACGGGCCCGACGCAGGCCGGTCTCGCCGCCCCCGTAACGGCTCGCCGGCCGGGTGACGTCGTGATTGGCCAGCACCCAGGTGGTGGGCGCGCTCACCTCGGCGGTGGCGGCCAGATCTGCGGTGATCGCCGTACGCCAGGCCGTCGCCGACCACGGGGCGGCCAGCAGCGAGAAGGCGAAGGTCAGGTGCAGTTCGTCGGGACGCACGTAGCGGGCCAGTCGCCGTGGGTCGGCCACCCAGGTTTCGCCGACGAGTGCCCTGGCCCGTCCGTCGCGGCGACGGTAGTCCTCGATGATCGTGCGCCAGTGCTGGTAGATCTCGTGCACGCCTTCTTGATCCCAGCTGTGGGGTTCGGCCCGCTCGCGGAAGAAGGGGACGCCTTCGGCCGGGCGCGGTGGGTTGTCCGGCAGGATGTCGTTCTTGACCAGGCCGTGGGTGACGTCGATGCGGAAACCGTCGACACCGCGATCGAGCCAGAACCGGACGGTGGCGTCGTGGTCGTCGCGCACCCGGAGGTGCCGCCAGTTCCAGTCGGGCTGTTCCGGCGCGAACAGGTGCAGGTACCACTGGCCGTCGGCCACCCGGGTCCAGGCCGGCCCACCGAAGACCGAGACCCAGTTGTTGGGTGGCTCGCGGCCGTCCTCGCCCCGCCCGTTGCGGAAGATGTACAGATCCCGCTCGGGGGAACCGGCGCCGGCTGCCAGCGCGGCGCGAAAGGCCGGGTGGGTGTTGCTGGAGTGGTTCGGGACGAGGTCGACGAGAACCTTCAGCCCGTGCCGGTGAGCTTCGGCGAGTAGCGAGTCGAAGGCGGCCAGATCGCCGAACAGCGGGTCGACGTCACGGTGGTCGGCGACATCGTAGCCGTGGTCGGCCATGGGGGAACGATAGAACGGGGTGATCCAGATTCCGTCCACGCCCAGGTCGCGTAGATAGGGCAGGCGGGAGGAGATACCGGTGAGATCCCCGACCCCGTCGGAGTCGGAATCGGCGAAGCTGCGGATGTAGACCTCGTATATTACGGCGTCGAGCCACCAGTCACCCATGGTCTCATCCAATCCCGCAGCTCCGTCGCTGTCCGGCGTCCGTCGCCGAATCTTTCCAACGATCGCGGGCCCGGCTCCCTGGGCGCGAAATATCAATGATCGAACCGCCTTCGGCCCGCTGGTCCGGAGCCTGCCGCCAGGCGCGATATCCGATAACCGAACTAGACTCCGCCAGGTGGAGGAGGTGACGACACGTTATCAACTGACTTCAAAAGGTGTGCACAGTCCGTTCGTGCTTGTCCGGCGGGTTGTGCATGAGCGAATCGGACGCCTCGGCGGACACCTCCGCGGCCTCCTCGCCGGCTATGCTTTCGGTAGCAATGTGATTACTAAAAGCAACGGCACGGCCGCTGGTGACAACGCGGCGGGCAACGCCATCCGGACGGGCGCGGCCCTCACCGGGATGGCGGCGGGCCGGCTCGGATCGGTTCTGGCCGAGCTCGGCCGAGGGACGTGGTCACTGCGCCAGATACTGGGCCGTCCTCGCGAACGTGCCCCCGAGCGGCTCGCGCTCGAGCAGCTGGGCTTTCTTTCCGACGCCGGACTGGTGCTGTCGAGTTCCCTCGTCCCGCAGCGGATCATCGATATGATCGCGTCGCTGGCGGTACCACGGCTTGGTGACGGCGCCATCGTCTTTCTTCGCGACGGCGAGAAGGTACGCCTCGGCGCGATCGTGCACCGTGACGGCCGGGTCGCCGAGTATCTGCGCAACTTCGTTGCCGCCCGGCTGCCGAGCCTGGACAGCGAGGACGGGCCCGGTCTCGTCCTGCGGACGGGTCAGACCTGGTACATGCCGTACCTGACCGACGAGCTGATGGCGCGGATGTCCACAGCGGGTATGGCCGATGCTCCGTTCCCCGCGTTCCTGAAGGGTCCGACGATCACTGTTCCGATGCCGGGGCAGGGCCGGGTACTCGGTGCTGTCACGCTTGTGCGCAGTTCGGGGACCTACACCTCCGTCGACATCAGCCTTGCCGAGCACCTGGCCCGGCGGGGGGCGGCCGCGCTCGACAACGCGCAGCTCTACAGCGTCGAACAGGAGTCCGCTCTCACCCTGCAACGCTCGCTTCTGCCGGAGAACCCGCCCGCGCTGCGGGGGGTGGAGATCGCGATGGAATATCGTCCCGGAACGGCCGGGACGGAGGCCGGCGGCGACCTGTACGACGTGATCGCGCTCCCCGACGGCCGGGTCGGGATCGCGATCGGAGACGTGATGGGACGCGGCCTGCACGCGGCTGCGGTGATGGGGCAGCTGCGGGCGGCGTTACGCGCGTACGCGCTGGAGGACTGGGCGCCGGCCGAACTGCTGTCCCGGCTCGACCGGGTCGTGGACTCGCTGCCCGGGCTGCACCTGACGACGTGTATGTACATCGTCTACGACCCGGTGAGCCGTCGGGCCACCGTGTCCAACGCCGGCCATCTGCCACCGCTGCTGGTCATGCCCGACGAGGAGCCGGACTACCTGGTCCTCGACCCGGGACTGCCGCTCGGTGTCGGCGGCGCCGGAGCGTTCTCGGAGACGTCGCTGGAACTCCCGCCCGGTTCCGGCATCGTCCTGTACACCGACGGGCTTGTCGAGTCCCGCCGGCACCCGTTGGAGGACGGCATGGATCGGCTGCGCCGCGGGTTGGTCAGGGCGAGGGAGGACTCGGCGACAGCGGATGCCGGGACGCCCGTCGCGGGGGTGCCCTCGCCCGGTTCGGCGCGGGCGCTGCTGCGCCAGTGCCTGGCCGCGTCCGGAGTGGCCGTGCAGACCGACGACGACACGGCGTTGCTGGTGATGACCACCTATCCGTCCCGGCCGGCTCTGGTGGACGTGGCGTTGCCCGCCGAACCCGAGTCGGCCGTTCACGCCCGCTCGGCGCTCGCGCGAATCCTCGCTGGACAGCGTCTTGCCGCTGTCGCGGACGACGCCTTGCTGCTCGTCAGCGAAGTGGTGACGAACGCGGTGCTGCACGCCCGCAGTGATCTCGTGCTGCGCGTTCACCAGGAAGGGGACCGGTTGCGGGTCAGCGTCGAGGATCGGGAAGGTGCCAGGATGCCTCGCCGTCGGACACCCCGGGATGACGGAGAGTCGGGCTGGGGTCTGCTGATCGTTGACGTGCTCGCACACGGGTGGGGGGTGGAAACCACCGGTGACGGCAAACGGGTGTGGTTCGACCTGATGATCCCGGCGAGCGGCAACGCCGACAGGACGCTGTCGCGCTGACTACTCGCTACTCGTCCCGTCCGCTGGCTGGCTGCTCGTTGCGTCGGGGTCGGCCGCCCGGGGTCA
>NZ_CAAAFO010000039.1:16935-21871 GCF_900634715.1 Candidatus Protofrankia californiensis
ACGCGGCCTCGTCACCGTCGGAGCTCAGATAGCGCGACCAGCGCGGGTCCATCCGACGGCTGCCCAGGATGCGCCAAGCGGCTCCGCTCGGCGCCCGGGGAGCCGTGCGAAGCCGCCAGCCAAGATCAGCCACAGCTCGGTCGGCTTTCAGATGATTGCAGCGGCCACAGGCCGCCACCACGTTCTCCCATACATGAGCGCCCCCGCGGGAGCGGGGGATGACGTGATCCAGCGATGTTGCCGGCGCGCCGCAGTAGACACAACGGTGATGATCCCGGGCCAGCACCCCTTTGCGGGTGAGGGGGACCTGCGAACGGTAAGGTACGCGGACAAACCGAGCCAGCCGTACGACGACAGGCACCTCGACGGTGTACGTGGCCGAGTGGAGAACTTTGTCCCCGGGTTCGACCATGACTGCCTTCTCGGTGAGCACGAGCACCAGCGCACGCCTCTGTGAAACCACGCATAACGGTTCATACGTGGCATTGAGAACCAGCGCTTCTGTCACGCGCCGACCTCCTCGCCCTACCGGATGGCGGCCGTCATGAGCTAGCCACCGGTGACACTGAGATAGTCAACCGCCTTCGGGTCTCGAACGCGAGTGGGTTTGCGATTGTCGCCGGGTAATCATTGACACACTGTGCAACCCGGTTCCTGTCCGACAAGCTTAGCGTAGCCGGCCGTTGTCTGTGTGTTATAGGCGGGTGCCGGACCCCTGTTCGGTAGCTGACACGTATCGGTAAGACTGGATGCCGCCGGATCCCCTGGGGGCCGCCCACCCGAAAGTTCGAAACCGATCACGTGTGAGGAGCTGACTGGAGGCCGTGGCCAACTCCCCGTCCCTGCTTGCCCAGCCGTTCGGATCGTTACTGCCCTCGGCGGCCGCAGCGTCGAGCTCGCCGCCGCCATCGCCGGCCGCTGTGCCCGCCGCATCCGCGAGCGTGCCCGTGCCGATCCCGACCGACGTCCCGCTGGGACCCAGCCTTGGCCAGATCAGGGACGCGCTGCAGAACGCCTGCGGAGCGCACCCCGGGGTGTTGTGCCGGACGGTCTACGACGTCACCCACAGCCAGTACCTTGCCGGCGGTGCCAACGTCTTCGTCGGCACGCCGCTGAAGATCCTGCTGATTCTGCTGGTTGCTTTCATCATCCGGTCGCTGCTGCACCGGTTCATCGTCCGGACGACCCGCCGAGCCTCCACCGGAGGGTCGGGTGGGATACTGCGCTCCGGGCGCGCGGTGCTTCTGGGCGCGTTCGGTGATCCCACTGTGCTGCTGGAGCGACGCCGGCAGCGCGCCGAAACGGTCGGATCACTGCTGCGCAGCGTCATATCCGTCATCGTCTTCGGGATCGCCTTCGTCACGGTCCTCGGCGAGCTGGACATCAACCTCGCACCGATCGTGGCAAGTGCCGGAATCGTCGGTGTCGCGGTCGGCTTCGGCGCGCAGAACCTCGTCCGGGACTTCCTGGCCGGCATGTTCATGCTGCTGGAGGACCAGTACGGCGTGGGTGACGTGATCGACGTGGGGCCGGTCAGCGGGAACGTCGAGGCGGTCAGCCTGCGCGTCACCCGCCTGCGTGACGTCGAGGGCACCGTCTGGTACGTCCGTAACGGCGAGATCGCCCGGGTGGGGAACAAGGGCCAGCAGTGGGCACGGACAGTGCTCGACGTACCGCTCGACTACGACACCGACGTGGCCACGGCCAAGCGGATCCTCAAGCGGACGGCGGACAAGCTCTGGACGGATCCGCAGTTCGCCGCCGCCATCATCGAGGAACCCGAGGTGTGGGGGATGGAGTCGATGACCGCGGACGGCTACGCACTGCGCGTCATCGCCAAGACGCAGCCGCTGAAGCAGTGGGACGTCGCTCGCGCCCTGCGTGAGCGCTTCCGCGCGGCGCTGGAAGCCGAGGGCATCGCGCTCGGCAGCGTCCAGCGTAGCGAGGTCGTCATGATCGATGACGACGAGGAGCGGCGCGCCGATGACGAGAAAGGCGATGCCGGCCCGCACGCGACCAGCGCGACCGACAGCGGTCCCACCCCGGAGCTGGCCGGTCCCGCGCCCTCACCGGTGGGCCGGTCGTCCGGTCCCGTGCCCTCACCGGTGGGCCGGTCGTCCGGTCCCGCGTCCGCTTCCCGCTGACTCCCCGCGTCCGCGCCGCCGCTGGCTGGGCGGCCAGGTTGCCGGTGCCGCCTTCGTTCGACCGGATCGCCGGTGCCGCCTTCGGTCGGCCCGATTGTCGGCAGCGTGTCCGGCCGGATTGCCGGCGGTGTGTCGCGGTAGCTGAACCGCGGATAAGGATCACGGTAGGCGAAGCTGAGAGTTGGTCGCACCGGCTCCTGTCGCGCTGTGGGCCGGGCAGACTGTGTGGTGTGCGTGTACTGGTGGTCGATGACGAGCCGGCGGTCCGGGAGTCCCTCGAGCGATCGCTGAGGTTCGAAGGCTACGAGGTCAGTTCCGCCCGGGACGGGGCCGAGGCGTTGGACGCGGTCGCCCGCGACCGTCCGGACATCGTCGTGCTCGATGTGATGATGCCGCGGGTGGACGGCCTGGAGACCTGCCGGCGGCTGCGGGCCCGAGGCGACGACCTGCCCGTCCTCATGCTCACCGCCCGTGACGGGCTTGCCGACCGGGTGAGCGGCCTGGATGTCGGGGCCGACGACTACCTGGTCAAACCGTTCGCGCTGGAGGAACTGTTCGCCCGGCTGCGTGCCCTCACCCGCCGGGCGTCGCTGTCGGCCCGGGCGGCCAGCGCCGCCGCGGTGGCGGCCGGCGGGAGCGCGGACTCCTTCGCCGGTCTCGCCCTGGGGCTGCCGCAGGTGCTGGCGTTCTCCGACGTCCGTCTCGACCCGAGCAGCCGGCAGGTGACCCGCGGGGATCGCGACCTGACTCTCACCAAGACCGAGTTCGACCTGCTCGAGCTCTTCCTCGCCCACCAACGCCAGGTGTTGTCACGTTCGACGATCATGGAGAGGGTGTGGGGATACGACTTCGGTCCGTCCTCGAACTCGCTTGAGGTGTTCGTCAGCTACCTGCGTCGCAAGCTGGAGGCCGGCGGTGAACCCAGATTGCTGCACACGGTTCGCGGGGTCGGCTATGTCCTGCGGGAGACGGCGTGACGGACGGCGTGGCAGGCGCGGACGTGATGGCTGTCGCGGTCGGATCGAGCCCTGGCCCGTTATGAAGGCCCCAGCATGACAGCGCGGCCGGGATGAGCGTCCTACCCGGCTCGGGTACTGCCGGGCAGCAGTCGGACGTACCAGCGGATGGGTCCGGAAGAGGCATGCCTGGAAATGGTATGTCCGGAAATGGTGCGTCTGGAGGCGGGACGTCCTGGCGGCGCCGCTTCACGCACAGCCATCTGTCGCTGCGTAACCGGATGGTACTGCTGATCGGCGTCGCGGTGGCTGCCGTCGTGGCCGTGGTCGCGGGCGTGGCGCTCGCCTCGACCGGGATCGTGCTCAACAGGTCCATCGACGATCAGCTGACCGAGCAGGCCCAGGCGGCCGCTCGGACGATCGTGCCGAGCATGCCGGGCCCGCGCGGTTCGTGGCGGCTGATCGGATCCAACTTCGGTCTGCCTGCTCAGGTCATCCTCGCGGACGGCAGCACGGGCACCTGGTCGGGGCAGTCGGTGACGCTGCCCGTGAACGCCACCGACCTCGCCGTGGCCGAGGGGATGGTGGACAAGCAGCTGCGTACCGTTACCGTGGATGGTGACCGGTATCGGGTGGCGACCCTCCCCCTGCTGTTCCCCGGTCGTAGCCCGGGCGCGATCCAGCTGGCTCGGCCCATGGCCGACGTCGACCAGACACTGCGTACTCTCGGCCTGATCCTGCTGGGGGTGGGTGCGGCCGGGGTGGTCGGGTCGGTGCTGCTGGGCAGGTTGATCGCGCGGGCGTCCCTCAAACCGGTGAACGCCGCCGCCGCCGCCGCCGAGGAGGTGGCCCGTACCCAGGACCTGTCCGCGTTGATTCCGGTTACCGGCAGTGACGAGATCGCCCGGTTGGCCAGCAGCCTCAACAGCATGCTGCGGGCCCTGGAGGCCTCCCGTGCGCGCCAGCGCGAGCTCGTCGACGACGCCAGCCACGAACTGCGCACCCCGCTGACCAGCCTGCGGACCAACATCGAGTTGCTGTTGCGGGCTGAGGCCAACCCGCAGCGCGCATTGCCCGCGAACGACCGGGACGCGTTGCTGCGGGACGTCGACGCCCAGATCCGGGAGCTCAGCGGGCTGGTCAGCGAGCTGGTCGAGCTGGCCCGGGACGAAGTTCCCCCCGAGGACGTCGAGCGCACCGACCTGACCGAGATCGTCCACAGTGCGGCGGAGCGGGTGCGCCGGCGTGCCAAGACGAAGAACGTCCAGATCGTGGTGACCACCGCCTCGTCCCCCGTTGACGGGCGACCGCACATGCTGGAACGGGCGGTGACGAACCTGCTCGACAACGCGGTGAAGTTTTCTCCTCCGCAGGGCGAGGTCTTCGTGACTGTCGGTGGTGGCGAGGTTGTCGTCACCGACCAGGGCCCGGGGATCGCGCCGCAGGACCGGTCCCGGATCTTCGACCGGTTCTACCGCGCCACGTCCGCGCGCGGGCTGCCCGGCTCCGGGCTGGGCCTGGCCATCGTCGCGGATGCCGCGGCCGTGCACGGCGGGAGCGTGCGGGCCGAGGAGGGCCCGGGTGGGGGCGCACGCCTGCGGCTGTCGCTTCCGGTTCCCGAGGACGCGTTGTGGTCGTCACCGTCCGTTGCAGGCTTGAACGCGGCCTGTCCCGGCAGCTGGGACGAGGTCAGCTCGGCGGCCTCGTCCGGGTTTGCCCGAGCGTCCGACCGCGGACCCCGACGGGCGAGAGGATCCGTCCGTGGCCTCTGACGACATCGGCACCGACATCGGCACTGACACCGGTACTGACACTGACACCGGCACCGGTACTGAC
>NZ_CAAAFO010000039.1:22158-23261 GCF_900634715.1 Candidatus Protofrankia californiensis
GGCGCCGGCATCAGCCCTGCTCAGCAGGTGACAGGCGTCGACCCGCTGCTGGCGGAGCTGGCGGCCGTGTACGGCGTCGCCACCCGCTACGTCGACGCCGACGATCGGGAAGTCACCGTCGACCCGGATGTCGTCCGGGCTGTGCTGGGCCTGCTCGACGTCGACACGGCGAACCCGGCTGCCGCTCTTGCCGCGGCTCGCGACGCACCGTGGCGGCGTCCGCTGCCCGCCTGCGTGATCGTACGGCGGTCCGCGCCCGTGCCGGTGATCGCACGGGTGCCCGCCGGTACAGTTCCCCTCGCCCGGCTGGAGTTCGAAAGCGGTGGGCGCCGAGACCTCACCGAATGGGGTGAGGCGGTCGAACACCGGACGGTTGACGGCCAGGATCTCGTCGGCGTCCCGTTGACACCGCCCGCGGGCCTGCCGCTGGGCGATCACGTACTGCGGGTCCGGGCCGGTGCAGCCTCGGCCGCGGCAAGGCTCGTCGTCGTGCCGGACGCGGTACCCGATCTTCCTGGAGCCACTCCCGGCCGCACCTGGGGATGGATGATCCAACTCTATGCGCTGCGGTCGGTGGGCTCCTGGGGGATGGGCGACTATGCCGACCTCGCCGAACTCGCGGCCTGGGCCGGCAGCGAGGAGGGCCGGCGTGCCGACGTGCTGTTGGTCAACCCGCTGCACGCGGTCACCCCGACGCTTCCCATCGAGCCGTCCCCGTATTTTCCGGCGAGTCGACGTTTTGCCTCCCCGCTGTATCTGCGTCCGCAGGACCTGCCCGAATACGCCCACGCGGACGCCGCCACCCGAGCCCGTGTCGATCAGCTTGCCGCTACCGTCCGCGCCGAGGCCGGTACCGAGCTGTCGCCGGGGGACGACCCGCGGGGGGACGAGCACGGTCCGGGCAGGGCCGACCTGCTGGACCGGGACGCGGTGTGGCGGGCCAAGCGCGCCGCCCTGGAGTTGCTGTTCAGCGTCTCCGGCGGCGGCACACCTACAGCGGGTGGCACACCTACAGCGGGTGGCACGGACGCAGCGGGTGGCACGGACGCAGCGGGTGGCACGGACGCAGCGGGTGGCACGGCCATAACAGGTGGCACGGCTAC
>NZ_CAAAFO010000039.1:23606-30661 GCF_900634715.1 Candidatus Protofrankia californiensis
CACAGCTGCACGACCCGCGGAGCTCCGCTGTCGCCGACGCCCGCGTCGAGCTGCGGGATCGGGTCGCCTTCCACCGCTGGTTGCAGCATGCCTGTGACGCTGCGCTCGCCGCTGCGCAGGTGGCTGCCCGCGATGCCGGGATGACCGTCGGTATCGTGCACGACCTTGCGGTTGGCGTGGACCCCGGTGGCGCGGACGCCTGGGCGTTGCAGGACGTGTTCGCGGCCGGCGCGACCGTGGGAGCACCTCCGGACGGGTTCAACCAGCAGGGCCAGGACTGGGCGCTGCCCCCGTGGCGGCCCGACCGGCTGGCCGAAACCGGTTACGCACCGTTTCGGAAGATGGTTGCCGCGGTGCTTCGCCGGGGCGGCGGACTGCGGGTCGACCACATCCTCGGATTGTTCCGGCTGTGGTGGATCCCGGCCGGAAACTCCGCGTCGAAGGGCACCTACGTCCGCTATGACGCCGATGCCATGCTCGGCCTGCTAGCACTCGAGGCGGCTCGGGCGGGGGCGCTCGTTGTCGGTGAGGACCTCGGCACGGTCGAGTCCTCGGTCGAGGCAAGGCTTGCCCGCGCGGGAGTGCTCGGGTCGACCGTCGCGTGGTTCGAACGCGACTCCGACGGTGGGCCACTGCCGCCGCGACGCTGGCGGGAACCGGCGATGGCGAGCATCACCACGCACGACCTGCCCACCGTCGCCGGCTATCTCACCGGTGAGCACGTGCGGGTACGGGCCCGCCGTGGCCTGCTGCGACGCTCGGAGGAGGCCGAACTCCAGGCGTGGCGGCGGGAGCGGGACGCGCTGATCGCCCTGTTGCAGGACGAGGGCCTGCTGGCCGTGGATCTCACCGTCGCGGATCCGGCCGACCTGCCGACGTCCGGTCCCGCTTCTGGCCCTGGTCCCGCTTCTGGCCCTGATCCCGCTGTTGGTCTCGGCCCGTCGATGCTGCGTGAGGTCGCCTTTGCCCTGCACGGCCTGCTCGCCCGCTCGCCGTCGCGGATCGTGCTCGCGGCTCCGGGTGACGCCCTGGGCGACCTGCGTCAGCCGAACCTGCCCGGCACTGTGGACTCCTATCCGAACTGGAGGCTGCCGGTGACCGACGCCGACGGTCGACCTGTCACCGTGGAACGCCTGCGGGTCGACCCGCAGGTACGCCGGTTGGCCCGGCTGCTCGCCTGTGTGCGGGAACAGGACCGGTGAGTGTGACAGCGACCAAGGACGAGGTGACGCGGCGTCGCGGGGCTGCGCCGCCGTACCGTGCCGCGTGGACATGGTTTCAGGCGACCATGGGCCAATCACCCGGTAACCTTCGCAACGTGACTCGTCGACGTCCTCGGCACACCACCACTCGCCGCGTGCTCACCGTCGTGGTGATGGCTCTTCTTGCGATTCCTGCGATGTGCGGCGCCGCGCTGGCGCAGGACATCGGAGACCGGTACAGCCCCGCTCCGCTCACGCCGCTGGAGGCCTGGGCCATCTACGGCGGGACGATCGTCGGCGGGTTCCTTGTCGCGACCGCGCTCACGCTGCTGTCGAGTCGCAACAGCAGCCCGTCCCGTTACCGGCCGGGGCACTCCTGGGAGCATGACGAGGTCTGGATCGGCGAGCCTCCCGCGGCCGCCGAAGGCGAGCATCCGCACGTGGCCTCGCCCGGTACAGGCGGTGCCAGTGGCACGTGGTGAGCCCTTCACCTGGGAGCAGCGTGATCGGCTCGAACGGGCGCAGGCGGCGGCGCAGGCCCAGACCGGCATCCGGTTCACCGTCCGGGTGGGCGTCGTCGACGGTGACGCAAGGCTGTTCGCCGAACGGGTACTGGCCAACCTGGTGGAGCTCCCGAGCGACCCGGCCGTTGTCGTCCTGGTCTCTCCCGGCCAGCGGTTCGTCCACGTCGTGACGACGCAGGCGGCCAAGCACCGCATCACCGACCAGGCTGCCGGGCTCGCCGTCCTGACGATGACCTCCAGCTTCGCGCTCGGCGACATCGTCAACGGGATCATCAACGGCCTGCGCCAGCTGGCCGACGCCGCCGGCCCGCACCCCTCCGTTTCCCCCGGCGGGCCGACCGGGGTGTTAGCGCGTGTCTGACAGTCGTGAGCATTGTTCACAACTCGGATTGCGATCGGTGTCGCCGTAGGCCGGCATCGGTCCGACCTGCCCGATCAGCGCGTTTTGGTTGATATCACCAGCCGTCCGACAGGCTGATCGAACCTTGTTGTTCAGCGACCTTCCGGTCGACCGAAGATCGTACGATCATTTTTTTCGTGCTCGGCGGATGGCCATGTCCACGCGTGTACCCGCGAAGTTCGCAACCCTGATTCCTTCTCCTCGCTGCCGGCCGAGAAGTGGTGGACGCCGTCCGTTTCCATTCCTTTTCCGTTCCGTTTTCGGACGGTTTCTGGATGTTCATCGCCGTGTTCCTCCTGCGTCCACCGGTTTCGTCCTAGTGTTACCGACGGCGCGGACAATCCCGTCCGGAAGGGCCGCCGGCGGCGACGAAAGAGCAGAAAATCCGCAGCCTTCGGCCCGGCGCTGTTGCCGCATCTTGGAGGTCAGCAATGGAACGGCGGACGTTCTTGCGTTCCACCATTGCCGGAGCAGGCGTCATCGCCTTCTCCGGAGCGATGTGGGACACGGCCTTGGCTGCTCCCGCCCAGAATGGTCCCAGCCCCTACGGATCACTGTTGCCCGCCGACGCCAACGGCGTCATGCTTCCCTCCGGCTTTACCAGCCGCATCGTCGCCCGTTCCAGCCAGGTGGTCTCCGGGACCAGCTATACCTGGCACAACGCCCCGGACGGGGGTGCGGTCTTCCCGAACGGCACGGGTTGGATATACGCGTCGAACTCCGAGGTCGGTAGTAGTGGCGGTGGCGCCTCGGTGCTGCGGTTCAACTCCAGCGGCACCATCACCTCGGCCCAGCGGATCCTTTCCAACACCAGCTCCAACTGCGCAGGTGGGGCGACTCCCTGGGGCACCTGGTTGTCGTGCGAGGAGACCTCCTCGGGACGGGTGTGGGAAACCTACCCGGCCACCGGCGCGTCCGCTGTGAGCCGCCCGGCCATGGGCCGTTTCAAGCACGAAGCAGCCGCGGCCGACCCGGTTCGCCAGGTCGTCTACCTGACCGAGGACCAGACCGACGGCTGTTTCTACCGGTTCCGCCCGACCACCTGGGGAAACCTCTCCTCGGGCACCCTTGAGGTGCTGGTCGCGGGAACCGGCACGTCCGGAACGTTCACCTGGCAGGTCGTTCCGGACGTGGACGGTTCACCGACCGCCACCCGCAACCAGGTTTCCGGCGCGAAGCATTTCAACGGTGGCGAGGGCTGTCACTACGCGAACAACACCGTCTGGTTCACCACCAAGGGCGACAACCGGGTATGGGAGGTACACGTCGACACCAACACGTTCGAACTCGCCTACGACGACTCGCTGGTGTCTCCCGGCCCCGCCCCGCTGACCGGTGTCGACAACATCACCGGATCGACGTACGGGGACCTGTACGTCGCCGAGGACGGTGGCAACCTGGAGATCTGCATCATCACTCCGGACGACATCGTGGCCCCGTTCCTGCGGCTGGTGGGTCACAACTCGTCGGAAATCGCCGGACCCGCCTTCACCCCGAACGGCCAGCGGCTGTACTTCTCGTCCCAGCGGGGCACGTCCGGCTCCTCCTCCGGAGGAATCACGTTCGAGGTCACCGGCCCCTTCCGGGTCTGACCGGTCGAACCGACCGGCGGACTTCATATCCCGGTAAGCGTTGTGTCCCAGCAGGCCGTTGTATTTCGGCGGGCGTTGTAGCGGGGACGGCATCGGCACTGCTCCCGATACGTCCGTCCACCACCGGCTGTCGAGCCGCCGGTGGTGGACGGACGGCCGCACCCACTCCCGAATGTCAGCGGCCCGTCCGGCTGGGGTGGAAGTACCCCCAGCCGGACTGCTGGCTACAGTTTCATCACGTTCTGTTGCCGGCGTGCTCGGGTGGCTCAGGAGCCGGCGGCGGCCTCGGCGTCCTTGGCGCGGGCGCGCAGGGCGCGGACCAGCCCGTCGCGGCCCTCGACCAACCCCCGGCGCAGTGCCGGCCCGGGATCGGCCTCGGCCAGATAGGCGTCCACCGCGTCCACCGTCGCCGGCTCGACGATCGCGGACGGGAAGAGCATCTGCGTGATCGTCTGAGCCGTGTCGAAGGTCCGGGTCCGCCAGATCTCGCCGATCTCGGCGAAGAACCGGTTCACGTACGGCCGGGTCAGATCGTCCTGGCCGGGAATCCAGAAACCGCCCAGGGTGGCCACGAGCAGGTGGTTCGACAACGTGTCGGAGTCGATCGCCGCTGACCAGGCGGCCGCCTTCGCCTCGGGGGTCGGTCGGGCCGACCGGGCGCTGGCGGCCCGCTTCTCGCCGGTCGCCGTCCGGTCGCGGGCGAGCTCCGCCTCGATCTCCTCGACGCCGTAGACACCCCGCGCCACCAGCTGGATCAGCAGCGTCCAGCGCAGTTCGGTGTCCAGTACGAGGCCGTCGATCACGTCGGTGCCCTCGAAGATCGCGCGTACCCGTTCGACCTGGTCGGGGTCTTCGGCGTGGGCGAACGTGGTCGCGTACACCAGCTGCAGGTCGCTGCCGGGTGCTGCGGTGCGCAGCAGATCCTCGACGCGGGCGGACAGCTCGCGCAGGGCCTGCGTCCGGTTCGCCGGATCCCCGTAGGTGTTGATGGTGAGCTGGGCCTTTGCCAGCAGTGACTGTACGACCCCGATGTCGTCCTCGGCGTCCACACCGGACAGCACGAGCTTGACGTAGTCGCGGGCGGCCAGCTCCGCGTCCCGGGTCATGTCCCAGGCGGCCGCCCAGCACAGCGTCCGCGGCAGCGACTCACGGATCGTTCCGATCGAGTCGATCAGTGTGGCCAGCGAGCGGTCGTCCAGGCGGACCTTGGCGTAGGTGAGGTCGTCGTCGTTGAGCAGCACCAGGTCGGGTTGGCGGGCTCCGATGAGCTTCGGCACCTCGGTCAGCGCGCCGACCACGTCGAGTTCGACGCGCTCACGGCGCTGGAGCGAACCGTCGGAGACGCGGTCGTACAGGCCGATCGCCAGCCGGTGCGGCCGCAGGGTCGCGCTCGCCGTCGGGGGCGAGGACGCCGGCTCCTGCACCACGTCGAAGACGGTGAACAGCCCCGAGGAGTCGGTTTCGAACCGTGGCCGCAGGGTGTTGGCGCCGGTGGTCTCCAACCAGTCCGCCGACCACACCGTCAGGTCGCGGCCGCTGGCGTTCTCCAGCTCGTCGAGCAGGTCGCGCAGGGAGGTGTTGCCGTATTCGTAGTGGCGGAAGTACGAGCGCAGTCCGGTCAGGAACTCTTCCTGACCCACCCAGGCCACGAGCTGTTTGAGGACGGAGGCGCCCTTGGCGTAGGTGATGCCGTCGAAGTTGGTGCGCACGGCTTCCATGTCCGCCGCGTCGGCGACGATCGGATGGGTGGAGGAGAGCTGGTCCTGCCGGTATGCCCAGCCCTTTTCGGCGTTCGCGAACGTTGTCCAACCGTTGGTGAACCGGGTCGCGCGGACCTGGGCCAGTACCGACATGAACGTGGCGAACGACTCGTTCAACCACAGGTCGTCCCACCAGCGCATCGTCACGAGGTCGCCGAACCACATGTGCGCCATCTCGTGCAGGATGGTTTCGGCCCGCCGCTCCCGGCGGGCTTCGGTGACCTTCGCGCGGAAGACGTAGTCCTCCAGGAACGTCACGCATCCGGCGTTCTCCATCGCCCCGGCATTGAATTCCGGGACGAAGAGCTGATCGTACTTGCCGAACGGATAGCGGTAGTCGAACACGCGGTGATAGAAGTCGAATCCGGCCTTGGTGACGGTGAGGATCTCCTCGGGGTCGAGGAACTCGGCGAGCGACTGCCGGCAGTACAGGCCGAGGTCGATCCCGTCGTGGTGGTCACGTACCTCGTGGTAAGGGCCGGCGACCAGCGCGGTGATGTAGGTCGAGATGACCGGCGTCGGCTCGAACAGCCAGAAGGTCCTGCCGTCCCCGGCGTCGGTGGTCTCAAGACGGCGGCCGTTGGAGATGCACCGCCATTCCGGCGGCGCCACCACCGACAGCTTGAAGATCGCCTTGAGGTCCGGCTGGTCGAAGCATGCGTACATGCGATGTGCGTCGTAGGTCTCGAACTGCGTGTACAGGTAGACGCCACCGTCGACCGGGTCGACGAAACGGTGCAGTCCCTCGCCCGTCTTCGAGTACGCGCAGTCGGCCACCACCTCCAGCTCGTTGACCTCCCGCAGCTCCGTCAGTGTGATCCGGTTACCGTCGTACACCTCGGCCGTGGTCAGACTGTGGCCGTTGAGGGTCACCGTGTGCACGCTCGGAGCGATCAGTTCGATGAAGGTGGAAGCGCCCGGCTCGGTGCAGGTGAAATGCACCACGGTCCGTGACACGAAGGTCGCATCACCGCGGGTCAGATCGAGGTTTGCCTCGTAGGAGGACACATTGAGCAGCCGGGCGCGCTCACGCGCCTCGTCGCGGGTGAGGTTGTTGGCTGACACGCAGGTCCTTTCGATCCAGAGGCGGACAGGTGACGTCCGGTTGCTCCGTTGGTTCCGGTCCGTTGGCCTGAGTCTGTTCGGTCCGAGCCAAGGTGTCGAACGTCCCGACCCGATGGTCCGGTCAGCGCGACGGAGGGTCCGACGGGTTCTTCAGTCTCCCATGCCCCGTGCGGCGGTCGTGCCGGCTCCACCCGGACCTACCCCGTGGCGGCGAATGGCTACCCCGCACATCTGCTGTCGGGTTTGATACGGGAGGTTCGAGGAGCGATTGTGGGCTCAATGCCCGAATTGTCGGGCAGGGTGACGGGGGAGAGGATCCATGCGGGAAATGGACGCGGGGGAAGGGGCGAAGCGGGTGACGGGTTCGATCATTGAGGTCGCCGTGACGGTCGACCAGGAGCGTCCGTGAAGTGGGGGACCGGCCGCGGACGCCGTGCTCGTCCGGGCGACCCCACACCGCGTGCGCGGGTACCGACACCGGACGCCGCGGTGCCGGATGCCGCCGTCCCGGA
>NZ_CAAAFO010000039.1:30818-31357 GCF_900634715.1 Candidatus Protofrankia californiensis
TGTTGCGGCGCCGGGCACGGTCGTTGCGCCGGAGGGGCCTGTCACCTCGACCGAAGGGCCTGCCACCTCAATCGAACCGGTCGATGCGCAGGTTCCGGCACCACTGCGGGTGGCTGCCGGATGGTCGTGGCGCCTGCTCGTCATCGGTCTGGCGATCTACGTACTTCTGCTCGTGGTCGGACGTGTCCGCGTCGTGGTGATCCCAGTGATCGCAGGCCTGCTCATCAGCGCCATGATCTACCCGACGGCTCTCGGTCTGCGTCGACGCGGGGTACCCAGGCTCGCGTCGTCCTTCGTGACCGTCTTCGGCTTCCTGATCCTGGTGGCGGGCGCCGGAGTGGGCGTCGGCTTCAACGCGGCCAACGAGTTCCCCAATCTTTCCGACCAGATCAGCAAGGGTGTGGAGCAGGTTCGCGACTACCTGCAGGACGGCCCTCTGCACCTGTCGAAGAGCCAGCTGGACGATCTCACGAACGACATCACCACGGCTTTGGCGAACAACCGGGGCCGGCTGGTCTCCGGAGTGCTCTCCGGAGCCA
>NZ_CAAAFO010000039.1:31737-33949 GCF_900634715.1 Candidatus Protofrankia californiensis
CGGCGACCGGATCTGGGACTGGATCGTGGCCCGTTTCCCCTCGGGCAGCGAGGAGCGGGTCCGGGGCGCGGGGAGGGAGGCATGGGCGACCATCACGGGATACATCCGCGGGACGATGTTCGTGGCGCTGGTGGACGCGATCGGTATCACCATCGGGCTGCTGGCCGTCGGGGTTCCCTTGGTCGCGCCGCTGGCGCTGCTGACCTTTCTGGGAGGTTTCATCCCGATCGTCGGCGCGACGGTGGCAGGCGTGGCGGCCATCCTGGTCACGCTCGTCTCCAACGGTCTGGTACCCGCGCTGGTCATCCTCGGTGTGGTGCTCGGCGTACAGCAGATCGAAGGTCACCTGCTCCAGCCGTTGGTCATGCGACGGGCGGTGCGCCTGCACCCGCTGGCGATCGTCATCTCACTGTCCGCGGGTGGTGTACTGGCCGGCATCCCCGGAGCGGTTGCCGCTGTGCCGTTCGTGGCAGTGATCAACCGAGTCGCGGGCTATCTCGCCCGATCCGGGAAGCAGCCACCCGCTCCCGATAGTTGCGCCTAAGTGACCGATGAACCTGGGCCTCCCAGCAGTGCGAAAAGCATGATCGCGCTGTCGACGTGCCCGTTTTTGGCGATCAGGAGTGACTTGTGACCACGCAGTCCGGGATCGAGACCGTGTCCGCACGCCCATCACCGGCCTCCGGATCGGATCCGGGGCCTTCTGGCCCTTCCGTCCCTACGCAGGCCGGCTTCTGGTTCGATCCGAGCTGCCCCTGGGCGTGGCTGACCTCGCGCTGGGCGCTGAACGTCGAACAGGTGCGGCCGGTGCGGTTCAACTGGCACGTGATGAGCCTCGCCGTCCTCAACGAGGGCAGGGACGTCCCGCAGCAGTACCGGGAGCAGATGAAGCTCCTGTGGGGTCCGGTGCGGATCTGTATCGCCGCCGCGGCGCGCCATGGCGACGAGGTGCTGCTCCCGCTCTACACGGCGCTGGGCCGGCGTCATCATCTGGAGAAGGCGCAGTGGAACACCGACACCTTCGCCGCGGCGCTGGCCGAGGTCGGCCTGCCCGCAGATCTTGTGGACGCGGCAGCGTCGGACGAGTTCGACCAGGCGCTGCGGGCGAGTCACCACGACGGCATGGACCGTGTGGGCATGGACGTGGGAACCCCGGTGATCGCGGTGGGGGACACGGCCTTCTTCGGCCCGGTCGTCACCCCGGCGCCGAAGGGCGAAGCCGCCGGCAGACTCTGGGACGGTGTGGTGCTCGTTGCCGGTACGCCCGGCTTCTACGAGCTCAAGCGCACCCGGGACGCCGCCCCCTCGTTCGACTGAGCGGTGCCGACGGCGCGGCGATGCGCTCCGCGTGTCGCCTGTCAGGTGCGGTTTCCTCCTTTTCAGCGGGAGCGGGAGTGACGACCACATGGGACGGGCATCATTTCCACCCATGCGCGTTCATCTAGGTTCCGACCATGCGGGCTTCCAACTGAAGGTCTCGTTGATCACATGGCTGACCGAGCACGGTCATACGCCGGTCGACCACGGACCTGCCACCTATGATCCGGACGACGACTATCCGCCGTACGTGCTCGCGGCCGCGACTGCGACCGCGAGCGAACCGGACGCCTTCGGCATCGTTCTCGGTGGTTCCGGCAACGGCGAGGTCATATGTGCGAACAAGGTCTCCGGCGTGCGTGCGGCGTTGGTCTGGAGCACCGAAACCGCCCGGCTCGCCCGGTTGCACAACGACGCCAACGTGATCAGCCTTGGTGCCCGGATGCATACCGTCCCCGAGGCCGTGAGCTTCGTCGAGGTGTTCCTGCGGACGCCGTTCAGCGCCGAACAGCGTCATGTCCGGCGGATCGGCATGATCTCCTCCTACGAGCGAACCGGTGTGGTTCAGGTGCCGTCGGCACCGCTGGCCCCCTGAGGCCGACGCTGCGCCCGGCCGGCGGTGGCCGCGGGGTGGTCCGTCCACGGGCGCCGGCGAATGACGACGCTGCGTTCGGCCTCGGCCAGGTCGTCGAGGTCGGGGCGGGCGATGTCGCGGGCCCGCATAGCCGTCCCCGGAGGTAGCCGCGACCGCCCGGCGCCGACCAGTGCGCGCAGGCCGGGATCGCCGGTGCTCCAGCGGCGGCCCGGCCTGTCCTGCTGGCCGTCGCCGGGGTCCGCCGGGGTGTTCCTCCGCGGGTTCGGTTCGCCCGACGCCGTGGCGCCATCAGACCTGCCG
>NZ_CAAAFO010000039.1:34279-37762 GCF_900634715.1 Candidatus Protofrankia californiensis
GTCCTCGCCGGCCGGGTTCTCCGACACGGTCTGCCGCTGGAGGGGAAGGTAGGTTGATCGACGGATTCGGGCCTCAGTACGTTATGTATAATATCATCTATAGCAGGACGTATTGAGAGAAGTATGTGTTTAGCAAGGTATGAGTGTGAGCAACGACATGCGGCCCGTGGCGGATGATGCTGTCCTTGTCGACGATCTGACGGTGTACCGGTCGCGGCAACCGTGCTCCTCGGATTGAGCACGGAAACAGGATAAGTGGTTTTCTGATGTCGGTACGGATGACTTTCGGCGTTGCCGGCAGGGTGCTCACCCAGATTCGGCACGACCGGCGCACGATCGGCCTCATGCTGATGGTACCGAGCCTGCTGCTCGCGTTGCTGTATTTCGTACTTTATAACCGGCCTGACCTGTTCGACCTGTTCGACCGGATCGGCCTGATACTGCTCGGCATTTTTCGCTACGTGTCCATGTTCCTGGTCGCCAGCGTGGCGATGCTGCGGGAACGGACCAGCGGGACGCTGGAGCGGTTGCTGAGCACCCCGTTGCACAAGCTTGACCTGCTGGTGGGTACGGCATCGGGTTTGCGGTGGCCGCGATCGTCCAGGCCGGTGTGGCGGCGTTGGTCACGTACACCCTGCTTGGACTGCACACGGAGGGCAACGCGGGGCTGGTCATGCTGATCGTGGTGTGCACGGCGGTGCTTGGGTCCGCGACCGGCCTGCTCACCAGCACGTTTGCCAAGACCGAGTTCCAGGCGATGCAGTTCCTGCCGGCCACGGTGATGCCCCCGGATCCTGCTGTGCGGCCTGATCCGGCCGCGTGACCGGATGGCGCCGTGGCTGGACGCGGTCAGCGATGCGATGCCGTCGAGGTATGCGGCGGTGGCGCTGACCGAGGTCGGCGGGCACTCGCTGCCGACGGGCACTATGTGGCTCGATCTCTCGGTTGTCGTCGGCTGTGTTCTCCTGGCGCTGTTGCTGGGTGCGGCCACGTTCCGGCGGCAGACCGTGTAGGGACCGGAAAGGAGGGACTAGAAAGGAAGGACCGGAAAGGAGAGACCGGAAAAAGACGCGGCACGGAGTCGCTCATCGGCTGTTCGAGCGGGTGGGGCAGCCCTGTTGGAAAACCTCTCATTCCTCCGGTAGGGGTGAGAGCTCGGGTGACACCCGAACAGGGTGACCGTTCGTACCGCCCGCGTTTCATGCCCCGTCAATGCCCACGGAAACCGGCAGATCTCACGTCCATGATACTTTCGGTGCAAATGCGCCGACGTTTGTCGAGTGGGTGGCCGAATTCCCGGCGGAGGGTTCCCCTATTTTCGTCCGGGGTATATGTCGGTGCGCAATGGTGGGGCGAGGAGGTGGCGCGTCTGTCCGCCCCGGGTCGCTGTCAGGTCATGGACGCTCATCGTCGTTGTCCCTTCGGTGGGCTGTGATCATGGTCGTCATGCGTGACGTAGCCGGGAGCTCGGTCCGAGCAGGGAATCTTCCGCGGCCTGCTGCCCGCCCGGACGGCGTTACCGATGCAACCCCGCGGGTCGCGGCTTTTCCGGGCGGTACCGCGACCTCTCCGGCCGTGCGGCAGGAGGTTGTGGTGTGACGAATTGCGGACTGTCGGATGTGCGTCGCAGTGATGTCAGGGTGGCGGGCGAAGGGCGGGATCGTGCCTGCGGGAGGATGCCGTAGGTGTACGTGTGAGGCGGCGCTGATCCGTGGGTGGACAGTTGTGCTCATGGGCCGGTGTCTCGGCAGCGAAGCCGATGGCGATGCTACCGATTGTGAGGTTGTAGTGACGGTGTTCGGGTCGGATGTTGCAGTGGATTTCCGGAGGTGCCCCCATGGACGGTCACGCTCCGAATGGGTGCGGACCGCAGCGCTGACTGTCAGGACAGGGCAGACACATGTCCGATCCCCGGCCGCCGTCACGTATGGCCGGAAGGCGCTGACGTTCTGTCAGTGTCCGGTCGGTGCATCTTTATCAGCCGAATATCCCTCTGACCTGGCATCTCAAATCCTGACGGCTTGGCGATGTCGCATCGAAACTTCGGCCGGATGTCGGACGGCACGAAGTGCTTCGAGATCGGCAGGCGATCACAACTGCCTTCGTCGTTGCCGACGCAGCTTGGGAGTGACTCTTGGACTACGTTCCCGTCAGCATCGTCATCCCCGCCTTCAACGAGGCGCACCGACTCCCGGAGTCACTGCCCCGGCTCACGTCCGTGCTGAGCAGGCTTGCCGGCGCAGAGGTGATCGTTGTTGATGACGGCAGCACCGACTGCACCGCCGAGGTTGCCCAGCGGCTTCTGAGCGAACTCCCGCGATCACGTGTCGTCAGGCTCCCGTGGAACTCCGGTAAGGGCGCGGCTGTTCGGACCGGGGTGGCGATGGCTCGGGGCGCGTCGATCGTGTTCATGGACGCCGACATGGCCTCGGACATAAACGATCTTCCGTTGCTGCTTGCCGCCCTCCAGGATGCCGAGGTGGCGCTGGGATCGCGCCGGATCGGTGACAGCGCGGTCCGCTCGAACAGCCGGCGGATGGGTAGTTGGGCGTTCAACCAGGTCACCCGGACGCTCGCGGCGCTGGACGTCGCCGACACCCAGTGCGGCTTCAAGGCGTTCCGCCATGCCGAGGCGAAGCTGTTGTTCAGCCTGTCCAGGTCGACCGGCTTCGGTTTCGATGTCGAGGTTCTCTCGATAGCCCGGTCTATGGGCTACCGGATCACGGAGGTTCCCGTCCGCTGGTCGGAGATGGATGGTGGGACGTTCCGGGTAACCCGCCACACCCCGGCGATGCTGGTCGACGTGATACGGGCTCGGCGTTATCGGCGGCGGGTTGCGGTCACGCCCGTGCCGTTGCGCCTGCGGCCCGTCGAGACGCAGCCGCCGGTCGTCCTGCAGCCGGTGCCCACGCCTCTGGCGGTCGTCCGGCGTCCCGGTGTGAGCACGCCCCTGATGGACCCGGACGGTACCCAGGTGCCGCAGACGCCGGTTGCCCGGGTGATCAGCATGGGTACCGGTGCGTTGGTGGCCGGTGGTGGTCCGGCGGAGATACCCGCTTCGCCGACCATGCTCCCAGGCGGCCGGGACACCGGTCGGCAGCCGGCTCCGCGTGAGGTCGTGTGAAGTTCCCCGTTTCCGGCTGAACCGATACCGGCTGAGTCGTATCGGTTCGGCCGGGCAGGTCGCTGTGCGTCGTGATCCGACCACGACCTCCAATGAGGGGCACAGTGGTGTGCGGGCAGCGACATCAGGGCCGGGCGCCGGTCCACCCCGGACTGTGTCGTTGTGCCGGGTTGTCCATCTGGCAGTTTTATTGTTTTATTATTGTTGGTATTGCTACCGATGATTGATATTTGCGACTGGTGATGGGGCGGCTCCTGTCGGTTTGCGGTGTCAGCGGCTCGAAGAATTGTTCTGATGTTGTTTATAAACGGCTCTCCGCTAGCTGCTCATTCCGGCGCTCCGGTCACCGGTAACCAGCC
>NZ_CAAAFO010000039.1:38082-40241 GCF_900634715.1 Candidatus Protofrankia californiensis
CACCACTATTCCCGGCTGGATCACATCAATGGTCTCGACGAGCCCGAAACTGGGCTGCGTGGGGATCTGTCGTGGGGACATTCGCCGCTGGACCGTTCTTCCGACCGGGATGGACGGGCAGGCAGAAGGAGGATGTGAACATCGACTCCCACGAAATGTGGCGATCCGCGTTGCTCCCGGGACCGTCCGCACCCCCGGTTCCCTCCCCGCGAACCGGATCGTCCGTACCGCCGGTGTCGACCCGCTCGGTCCGGACCGCTCCGATCCGGCCCGGTTCCGTACAGACGGATTCTGTTCGGACCGGTTCCGTCCGGACCGGCTTCGAGCGTGCACGACCCGTCCAGGAACGCCGTTTCTCGGTGCTGGAAGATCTGATCATCGCCTCTGACCGCCGGGTCGCGCCGATCTCGGTCGGGATGATCGCTCGTACTCGCGAGATCATCGACCCGTTCGTCCTGCGCGACGCGGTGATCGGCGTCCTGATGCGACATCCGATGGCCCGGGCACGCATGCGCAGGGGTCTGTCCGGTCGGCGGTGGTGGTTCCCGCACACACCGGATGACGTGCTGACCGTGACGAAAGGCGACAGTGACGACGACGCGTGGGAGAAGTTCGCGGACATCTGCTCGCATCCGTTCGACCTGACCACATCCCCTCCGCTGCGGGTTCTGCACGTGCGGTTGCCCGATGGTGACGCGGTCGCCGTTGCCGCGCATCATGCCGCGCTGGACGGAATGAGCGTGGCGATGCTGCTGTGGGCGATCCTGGAGCGCTGCCCCACCACGGATCCTTGGGGCGGTGGCAGCGAGCCCACCGGACATGCGACGTCGACTGCGGCTGTCGGCGTGCGTACGCTCGCACCGCCCGACCGGTCGGTGCTGCCTCTCCTGCCGGCGCGTGTCCGCCCGGCGCGTGTCCGCCCGGTACGCCGGTTCGTGTCCGGGCTGCCGGTGCCGCGGATGCCGAGCCGGGTTGCCCCGTCACCCGGCACTCGCTCCGTCCATGCGCATGCCGAGGGTGCGCACCCAAGCCAGGCATCGGACGATCGTCACAGTTCTGCCTACGGGGTGTACTGCCAGGTCGTCCCGATCCCGAAATCCGTCCGGACGCTGGTGGAGGACGCACCGGCCACTGTCAACGATCTCCTCCTGGCCGCCGCGAAAGTGGCTGTCCAGCGGTGGAACACCGCGGCCGGGCAGGCCACCGTGACGTTGCGGGTACGCATGCCGATCAGCCGGCGCACCCCGGGTGGTACGGCCGCCATCGGAAACCACACCGGCGAAGTCCTGATCGTGACGACGCCGCGGGATCGCCGGGATCCCGCCACACTGCTCGCCGCGGTGCGCAGGCAGACGGCGGCGAGCAAGACGGCGGGGCCACCGCCGGTCACCGGGAGCGGGATCGGCGGTGTCGCCCGGCTGCCCGGCCCTGCCCGCCACGCGCTGCTACGGCTGGGTGTGAGTATGGCCCGGCCGTTGCTGATGCCGACGATCACTGTGACGAATCTGGGTCGGCTCGCCGACCCGTCGAGGTCAGGTGCGCACGGGCCAGATATCACGTCACTGCACTTCGCGGCTTTCGCCGGGTTGCCGCAGGGGCTGGTGATAGCTGCGGCTGGTTACCGTCATGATCTCAGTCTGACTTTCTGTTACCACCGTGATCTGTTCGACCGGGCCGCCGTGAGCCGCTTCGCACAGCTGTACCGGTTGGCGCTGGGTGAACTTACCGAGTTCCCCGTGGTGGAGACGGTTGGTTAACGCGCGGTGGCCCGTGGATCCACGGTGGCCGTCGGATCCGCAGTGACTGTTGCGGCCGTGGCCTCTCCCGCGGTCACCGGATCGGGCAGCGCGCAGTGAACAGCGGCGATCAGCAGGTCCTCACCGGTCGCGGGCCGCACCTCGATCGGACCGGTTACACCGGCCCGGACGAGCGCCGCGCGGGCATCGGCGGGTTGCGCGCCATAGAGGACCGCGACTGCCCGTCCGGGGCCCTTCACGGTCCTGGAGGGGCAGCCGCGGGCGGGTCCGGTTTCGTCCCCGTCCCCGTCGGGGACGGCGTCCCCGGTCAGGCGGTACACCAGGTCGGTGCGACGCAGGACCGGCAGCGGTTGGGCGGGTTCGAGGGGGAACTCCGCGCGGGTCACGACGTCGTCCGCGCGT
>NZ_CAAAFO010000039.1:40499-41533 GCF_900634715.1 Candidatus Protofrankia californiensis
TGCGCCCAACCGGTCCATCTCGGCGGTCACCACCCGGGCAAGCAGTTCGGCGGTGGCGTCCCAGGTGAAACCCGCGGCCCATGCGCGCGCCCGCTCGCGCCAGCGCGCCGCTGCGGCCGGGTCCGCCAACACGGACAGGACCGTGTCGATCGTCGCCGTGAGCGAGCCGGGTTCGTCCACCAGCCAGCCGGTGTGTCCGTGGCGGACGGCGTCGCGTAGCCCGGGGACGCGGAAGGCGACCGCCGGCACGCCATGGGCGTTGGCTTCCAGAACTGACAGGCCCCAGCCCTCCCCGTGCGAGGGATTGACCGTCAGCCAGGCCGTCGACAGCAGCCGGTCACGCTCGGCCGCGTCGACATGGCCATGCCAGCGCAGGACCTCCTCGCCGACGCCCAGCCCGTGGGCGTGCCGGACCAGCCGTTCGCGGTCGGGCCCGTCCCCGACCATGTCCATGACGAGGCCGGGATGGGAGGCACGCAGCGCGGGGAGCGCGTCGATGAGCAGGTGCAGCCGCTTGTGCGGTACCAGCCGACCGACACAGACGATGGTCGGCCGCTCGGCCGGCCGGCTCGGACCGGCCTGCGCCGGGACGTCCACCGGGGTGTCGGCGCCGCCGGGCACGATGAAGCGCGGTCCGGCCAGCTTCAGGATGTCCCGGGCCTCGTCCCGGGTTGACGGTGACACCACCGCCACCGGGCGCCGCCCGTACACCCAGCGGCTTCCTGGAGCCTCCAGGAGCTGCCCGATCCGTGCCACCGGTGCCGGGAAGTAGAGCGGGAACTGTCGTTGGTGGACGTGGTGCAGGACCTGGACCACTGCGGTGGTGGCCGGCAGCACCAGGGGGCTGAAGAACGGGATGCCGTTCTGGCAGTCCACCACCGCGTCGACACCGCGGCGGTCGCGCAGCAGCCGGGCGAGCGTCGCCGGGTATACCCCGAACGTGCCACCGCGGCGGCGGACCTCGACGCCGCGGACGTTCTGTGACCGTGCTTGCCCAGCCGGTCGGGCGGTGAGCAGACTCACGCGTGCGCCGG
>NZ_CAAAFO010000039.1:41890-44195 GCF_900634715.1 Candidatus Protofrankia californiensis
GCGAGTGTGCCGATCTGCCTGCTCAGGCTGCCTGCGGGCGCTGCGGTTACGGGCACCGGCGCACTCCTTTCGGTACGGCCGTCTCAAGCCTGCTGACGCCTGTGGCGCAGATCGTTGCCCCACCCCGCGACGATGGTGCCAGATCGCGGGCACCGAACGCCGGTGGGGCACGACCTTGGCCTACCGTGAATCAGTGATGTCCGGCAAAGGGCGGCAAAACGGGCCCGCTGCCGGACCGAGGCCGTGCGGAAGGAGATGGGTGACGAACGTGAGACGCGAGGTGCTCGCGCGAGTCCTCCAGGGGCCCGGGTCGCTCGCGGCCGCCGGGGTTGCCGTCAACGGCGGCAATCTTTTGGCCAACCTGGTGTTCGCACGGGCACTCGACGCCACCAACTACGGCGCGCTGGTCGTCCAGACCGGAATATTCCTGATCCTGTCGATGGGCGGCTCCGCCCTGCAGGTCGCTGTGGTGCAGCGGGATACCTCCACCCCCGGCAACACACGGCATCAGCGGGGATTCTGGATCCGCCGCCTGCGCGGCGTCTGCGCGGTCGGGGTGGCCGTCACCTGTGTCCTCGGTCTGCTGGCCGCCAGCCCCATGGCAACGGTGCTGTCCTATCCCCATCCGCTGGCGATCGCCGAGGCGATCGCGGCCGCGGGGATGTGGCTCTCCCTGTCGGTCGAGCGCGGCCTGCTGCAGGCCCGTGGCGCCTACCAGGAGCTTGCCCGCAACTTCGTCCTCGAGGGCGTTGTCCGGATCACCGTCACCATCGGCCTGGTGTCCGCCGGGTTCGGGGTGAACGGCGCGGGCCTCGGTCTGATCGTCAGCGTTCTGCTCGCGACCGAACACGCCCGCCGGCGCACGGCACGCACGTCGTGGAGCGTGGCGGATGCGCGGCGCACGGCCACGCACGACGGGACCGACGGGACCGACGGGCCGGATCGGATCGACTCCACGGGGCCGATGCTCCTGCGACCCACCCCGACGGTGCGTACCAGGCACGCCCTCCGGCGTGACACGACAACCGCGCTCGCCGCGCTCGTGCCGCTGGCCATGCTGCAGAACATGGACGTGGTCATCGTCGGCTGGCTCAACCCCGCCTCGGTCGGGGCGTACGCCGCCATTGCCACGGCCTGCAAGGTACCGGTGTTCATCGGACTGGCGGTGGCGAACTTCCTGCTGCCGGAGGTGGCCCGCCGCCGGCAGCAGGGTCGTCCCGCTACGGCGGCGCTGCTGGTGGCGGTCGGGTGGGTGGTCACCCCCGGGCTGCTGCTGGTGGCGATCGGCGGGGTGGCCGCCCGGTTCCTGCTGTCGGAGGTCTTCGGTCCGGGCTTGACCGGGGGTGCGTCCGCACTGTGGGTGTTGGCGCTTGCCATGACCTGCCTGGCCGTGACGCTGCTGTTCACCAACTACCTGCTGGGTGCGGGCTGCCGCGGTGTGGTGGGCGTGCTCGCGGCCGGAACCGTGCTCACCGGCGGTGGCCTGGTCATGGCTGGTGGGGATCTGGTTGCCACCGCGGTGATCACTCTCGGTTGCCAGGCCGTGACCGCCTCCCTGGCCGGCTTCCTGGTGTTGCGTGCGCATTCACCCGCCGCGCTGGGCACGACTGCGGGTGTGCCGTTGGATCGGGCGTCCGGGCTGCGGGTGGGTACCCGGCCGGACACGCGGACAGGCGGGTTGGATCCGGGTGTCGACCGGCAGCCGAGCAGGGGGTCCCCCCGCGGCCTGGCCGGGATCCCGGAAGCGCGTGACCGGGGACCCGTACGTGAGCCGGGCGGTCTCATCCTCGGCCGATCCAAGTAGCCGTTCGGCAGCATGTGGTAGCCGCTATACGGCCGTCAGGCCCGCCGGTCCGCGGGGACCCGATGCCGCCGGGCGTGCTAAACCGAAAGGTAGGTCACCCCACCGGTTTTCCGATCCTGACGAACCGGGACCATGCCGTCATCGGAAACTAGGAGGCATGCGTCGGGATTCCATACCGGGGGGGCATTCGCCGACACCCGGTGAAGTATCCCCTCGCGCCGGTGGCGAGCCCGACCGGACGGCAGGCCGGCAGGAGCACTCGGTCCCCCCTCGGGAGTGGATTCCGGTTCGGCCCCGGCGCCGTCCGGTCGGCCCGGTGGATTCCGGGCAATCCACCCCCATCCCCACCTCTGTACCTGCCCCTGTACCTGCCTGCGCGCCACCCGACAGCGCCCACGCAGCATGCCGGGATGAGGGATGTCGGGATGAGGGACGTCAGGATGCGGGCGCGCCGCGGGCGAGGCACCGGGGCGTGACCCGTCGCTGGGTGGTGGCCGCCGC
>NZ_CAAAFO010000039.1:44742-49460 GCF_900634715.1 Candidatus Protofrankia californiensis
GCGGCGGCCAGGATGCTGTTCGGATCGCAGCGAGGCAGCGGTCATGTCGATGCTCCTGACATCGGCGCGCTCGCGCTGTTCGGTGCACCCGGTAGCTTCGGAGACCTCGACAGCTCCCAGGACACAGCCGAGGACATCCGGATCGTCACGGTGGACGTGCCCGGCTGGGGCTTCGGCCCTGGTCAGGCCGCCTACATGTCGACCGTCACCTCCGATGGAACCGTTTTCACCGCCACCACGCCGTTTTCGGACAACCAGGCCCAGCCCACCGGGACGGGGATGGAGCTTGCGGTGTTCGAGCCCGACACGATGCGCTTCACCCGGCTGGTCGTGCCGTCGAACACCGGACGGACGCACCTGCCTCGGGCCGAGGCGTGGTTCCGTGGCGTCGGCGGTGCCGACGTCGCCGACGTGACCGTGATCGGTTCGGGCGCTGACGAACGGGTGGTGTTCGTCTCGGCCGTGTCGTACTTCGGGTGGGACACGGCAGTCTACGGACAGCTGCCGGCACTCGGTCAGGTCCACCGTCCCGCTCCCGGACGGCCCTGGAGCTACGATCCGACGCGGTCGTGGACGACCGACCAGCTTGCGGTGGCCGCGCCGCCCGGGGTCTCGGCGAGCGCCTTTCCGCACGAAGGTCGCGGGGAGCCACGGTGGTCGCGTGGTCCGGCCGCGATCGGCCGGCTGCCGGCCAGTGGTCACCTGGTGATCGCGCAGTACTTCGGGGCCGCGAGCCTCGGCACCGACCAGGGGGCTCTGCTGGTTGTGGACACCGCGGGCCGGGTGCGCGCGGCATGGCAGTATCCCGAGGTCCGGGTCTTCGGCATACCGGTGGTCGTGAGCCCCCGCGAGGTCGTCACCGATCCCACGAGCGCGGCCGGCGACGAGCGCTTCGTACTGATCAGTGACTGTCGGACCGCCGACAACCAGGTGGTTTCCTTTCCGATCCAGGAATTCTCCTACTCGGCGGGTACCGGGAGTCAGGGGAGCGGAACAATTACCCCTTGTAGCACCGCAGTACGTGCCGCCGCGGACGACTCCCGGATGGAAACCGCATGTTTCGACGAGAACGGCACCCTGTATGTTGCCCGCACCCGGTCGGACGGACTGCGCGCGGCGACACTCGCGGTCTATCCGAAGATCGGTGGTGACCGTGGTCTGGTCACCCGCACACCGGCAACCGAGGGCTGGCCGCAGCGCAGCTGGGGAGCGTTGAACCCGCCGGACTATTTCGTGGCGGGCACCGATTCGGGCGGTCTTGTCCGCAGCATCGTGCTCGATCCGACCAGTGGGGCGGTCGTGCTCGCCGGTCTTGACGGCACCCTGCAGGTTGTCCGCCCATCCGGGCGGGGTACGCGGATGACTTTCGCGGTCGGCCGCCCGATCGACATCGGTCTGCGCCACCTGCGCGGGCCGTCCAACCGCTATGTCGGTTTGCGGCGGGGTGCCGTCGACGCGCAACGCCGGGTGATGTGGCTGCCGGTCAACCAGCTGGTCCTGGACGCCATTGCGTGGCCGTACCCGCCGTTCAAACTCGACCAGTGGCTGATGCGGATCGACCTGCGGGCCGTGCTCACCTGACCCGAGCCTCTCACCTGATTCACCGGTCAGGACACACCGGTGTCAGGACGTCACGTCACGTCGCGCGAACAGCACCAGTGTGATCGCGATCGCCGCGGCGCAGAAGACCAGGATCCGGATGCCTGCGGTCTCGTAGCCGACCTGGTATCCGCGCGCGCCTGCAGCCATGGCGTCCATGAGCCGGGCGGGTAGCCAGCTCGCGGCCGGGCTCCAGATCCGCGACACCAGCATCTCCAGCGGCAGCGCGTAGGCCAGCCCGACCGACACCGCGGCGGCGGGGGAGCGGAACACGACCCCGACGAGGAGTCCCAGGGTCGCGTATCCCAGGGACGAGGCCAGCACGTTCACGTAGCCCTTGCCGATCTCCGCCAGGCCGGCGACGCTGTGCCAGGCGCTTGTGTCCACGCCCCTGACAGGCGCGATGGCGAACGATGCGGCGACGGCCACGACGGTGGCAGCAGCGATCATCACCGCCACGAACGCCACCAGGGCCAGGCATTTGCCCAGGAGCAGGCGGAGCCGGTACGGCTGAGCCATGAGCTGGTTACGCAGGGTTCCGTGGGTGTAGTCGGCGCCGATCACGGCGGCTGTGACGGCGAGCCCCACCACGCCGAGCAGGATGCTGACGGCTTCCAGCCCCTGCATGACCCCGTCCGGGCGGGACATCGTGGTCGCGGTGACAACCACGCCGTCGTAGTCGCTGCGTCCGACCGAGAGCATGGTCAGTATCGCGCCGAGCGCTGCCACCGAGACGACGGCTGCCAATGTGCCGAAGAAGAAACGTGAGCGGCCGAGCTTGACCCACTCAGCCAGCAACGTCGCGGTCATGAGCTCCGTCCGGATGCGTTCGAGGCGGCGGCCCCGGCGATGAGCAGTCCCGTCGAGGTGTCCGGGGAGCTGCGGCTGCGTGGGATCAGGTCCCCGTCGACTCCTCCGGTCGCGACCAGGAAGGTCTCCTCCAGGGTGGGCCGGCATGCGCTCAGCGCCCGCAGGGCGATACCGGCGTTCATGGCAATCTTGTTGAGGTTCGCGGCCGTGCCTTCGGGGGCGTGCACACTGACCGAGCCGTTCGACGACTCCTCGGGCGGGTCGACCCGTAGACCGTGGTCACATAGCAGAGCTGCCAGGCGCGCCGCGTCACCGGGGTGCTCGGGGGTCAGGATGAGCCGTGGATCCTCGGCGGCCAGCAGTTCGGTCACATGACCTTGGAAGAGCAGTTGCCCGTCCCTGATCATCACCAGATGATCGCAGATTTGTTCGACCTCCGACAGCAGGTGGCTGGACACGAAGACCGTCATCCGTCCCCCGGCGAGGTCCTTGAGCAGACTCCGGATCTCGCGGATGCCCGCCGGGTCAAGCCCGTTCGTCGGTTCGTCGAGCACCAGCAGTTCGGGGCGCGGCAGCAGGGCGGCGGCGATCCCCAGGCGCTGCTTCATGCCCAGGGAGTAGGAGGTGAACCGGTCGTCGGCCCGGCTGGTGAGACCGACCATGGACAGTGTCTCGGCGACGCGATCCGGACCCAGCCGGCGCAGGCGTGCCAGCAGGCGCAGGTTGGCCCGCCCGGTCAGGCCGGGGTGGAAGGTCGGGCCTTCGATCATGGCTCCGACCCGGGACAGATACCCGGCGGGTCGCTCGATCGGATGCCCGAGCACGAAACCGTGTCCCGCGCTGGGCCTGATCAGTCCGAGGAGCATCCGCAGGGTGGTCGTCTTGCCGGCACCGTTCGGCCCGACGAATCCGGACAGCGCTCCCACGGGAACATGGATATCGATCTTGTCTACCGAGCGCCGGGTGCCGTAGCACTTGGTGAGCCCCTGGCTCCAGATGGCGGTGTCGGCCGGGGGCTGTGGCAGGTCCATACGGGCCTGGCGTCGTGATCCCCGTCGTATCCGCAGTGGCCTCGCCGGAGTCTCCGCCGTCATTACGTGGTTGCCTCCTTGGTCCCCGGCGTCTGGTCCGGGTGAGACGGTCGCCTGACTGGGCTGGCGTTGACCGAACAGAGCGTAACGGATGGAAACGAGTTGTGCTTAATGACGATCGCTGATTTTCGTGTAATGACGATCATTGACCTATGATGCTACCGATCGTGACAGTCGGTAGGAGTATGCAGCGACCACCGCGGCGATGTTCCTTCGACCGGTTCGTCACGGGCCGGTCCTGCCGCGGAGATCCCGTGCGACCGCGCACGAGGCCCACGGAGCTGCTCGACGGCGTCTGGCGGGCCAAAGGTTGTTCGATCATGTTCTTTCCATGTAGTCGGAGGCCCAAGCCTCTGGGCCACTGAGTGGCAGCGCGGTGCAGCCGGTGCCGCCAGTCAGCCTGGAGCGTGCCCGAACAGCCGGGGGGCGAACCGCTCGGTGATCAGTGTCAGGGGGTGGCCGGTCAGCATGTCGCGCATCCGGTAGGTCCGGGCCGGCACGCGGGATTCCGGGCTGAGATCCGACCCGAGATGGGCGGCGAAGTCTCCTGCCGGGAGCTGTCCCCACGACTGCAGTTCACGGACGACCGGCAGGGCGGCCCGCACGAGCAGCCTGCCGATAGGCTCCTCGGTGTCGAGGTCGCGCGCGACGTCGGTCGGAAGTCTGTTGACGATGGCGAGTACGGATGCCGTCCCGTAGACAACGCCGTTGTCGCCAGTGAGTAACACTTCACGAACCAGTAGATCGTCCCCGGTCTCGCCGTCGAGGTCGTGCAGCCCGATATCGGTGCAGGTGTCAAGATCGGTGTAGATGCTGAGATCGTTGAATCGGGGATCACCGTTCGCTCCCCGCGTATCCGCTGCGTAGCTGGGCTGTCCCGGTACGGTCAGGGGAAAGCGTTGTTGGCGGCGTATACGAACGGTAATTTGACGCCCGGTGAGGATTTCCAGCGACGTGGTGGTCAACCCGTCGCCACGCAGAATCAGTTGCTCGAGCGGACCGAGCTTTGAGCTGGTCTCCGTGGCCGTGTCGGTGGTGGAGAACCCCGCGACCGGAGGCGGTGTCGATCCGACCTGCGTACCCGGCCACCTTCCCCCGACAACGATCTTATTCTCTATGACTTCATTATATTTCGATACTCGACCTTGATAGGAGGAAAGCACGTAAAAAACGTTATCATGTACCTATATTGCCGGTCGTACCGATACGGATCGGCCC
>NZ_CAAAFO010000039.1:49832-55871 GCF_900634715.1 Candidatus Protofrankia californiensis
GGCAGGACGTGTGACGGTTGACGAGGTCCGGGCCGATGGTGTGTGTGGAGCTGCCGCCCGGTCAAGGACGTTGCTCTCCCGCGAGACCGGAGGGGAGCGGGCATATGGGGTCGTCTGTATGGTCATCCATGCGGTCGTCGCCGCGACGACGGGCTCTTTCCCGCGGATGTCGACCACTCGTCCTGACCCGCCGGTGTCGGCCGGAGGACAACGGGTACCTCAGCGTCCACGCTTGGGGTTTCCTCGGGGCGGGAGCCGTCCGATGGTTACGGTCGGGAGCTCGGTAGTTCCCACGCGGCCCGGATGGAGACAGATGATCGAAGTCGATCGGCTGACCAAGCGCTATGGCTCGACTGTCGCGGTGGACGACCTTTCGTTCCAGGTCCTTCCCGGTCGGGTCACCGGATTTCTCGGGCCGAACGGAGCGGGAAAGTCGACGACGATGCGGGCCGTTATCGGTCTGGACCTGCCGACCATGGGCGAGGTCCGGATCAACGGCAGGTCATACGCGTCGATTCGGCGCCCGCTGTGCGAGGTGGGAGCGCTCCTGGACGCACGTGCCGTACACGGTGGTCGCAGTGCTTCCAACCATCTGCTGTGTATCGCGCGGAGCAACGGCATCGATCCGGCTCGGGTGAGCGCCGTTCTGGAAATGGTGGGCCTCGCCGGCGTCACCCGGCGGCGGATCCGTACATTTTCGCTCGGGATGCTACAGCGCCTCGGCGTCGCGGCCGCGCTGCTCGGCAATCCGGGTGTGCTGCTTTTTGACGAGCCGGTGAACGGCCTGGATCCAGAAGGTATCCGGTGGATCCGCACGCTGATGAAACAGCTGGCCGCCGAAGGACGGACGGTGCTGGTCTCCAGCCATCTGATGAGTGAGGTGGCCCTGACCGCCGACCATCTCATCGTGATCGGGCGGGGTCGGCTCGTCGCGGACGCGAGCGTCGCGGAACTGCTTTCCACCAGCTCGCGCAACCGGGTTCGGGTGCGCTCCCCGCAGGCCGGACGGCTGTCGACGCTGTTGACCCGGGACCAGTCGGGCGTGAACGTGCAGTCCGGGCCGGACGGGGGCCTGGAAGTCCTGGGGATGGACGCACCCGCAGTAGGTGAGCTCGCTGCCGCCCACGGCGTCGTCCTCCACGAACTGTCGTCCCAGCAGGCTTCACTGGAGGAAGCCTTCATGGACCTGACCCGGGACTCGGTCGACTACCGGACCGGGACGGACCTGCTCTCGCTCGAGTCCTCCACCACGCCCACAACCGCCGGATCGAGGCCCTGACCCCATGCCCTCGGATTTCGTGCCCCCGAACGTCATCGACTCCCCCTCGGAGATCGTCGACGCCATGCCCCCGGACCTGCCCCCGGACCTGCCTGCGGACCCGGTCGGCAGCCGGGCCGGTAACGCCCCCCCGCCCCGGCCTTCGACGGCATCGGCCCCGTTGCCTGCCGTGGCCGCCGCCGCACCCGCCGGTCATCCGGCTGCCGACGCCCTCGGTAACGCCCTGCGCTCCGAGTGGACGAAGCTGTGGACCGTCAGGTCCACGTACTGGACCCTGTTCGCGGCCTTCGCCATCACCATCGGCCTGGCCGCGGTCGCGTGCGGAGCAACCGCCAACCAGGGCGGGGACGTCGGCGGGGAACCAGCCGCGCTCAGCCTCAGTGGAATCTTCATGGCCCAGATCGCACTGGGCGCTCTCGGCGTTCTCGTGATCAGCTCGGAGTACGGCAGCGGGATGATCCGGACGACCTTCGCGGCCGTCCCGAACCGGCTGGTCGTGCTTGCGGCGAAGGCCGTGGTCTTCGCGGGTGTGGTGGTGGCCGGCTCGTTCGTCGCCTGCTTTGTCGCCTTTGTGCTCGGCCAGCGACTGCTGCATTCGACCGGCCAGCAGGCCTCGCTCGGTGATCCGGAAATGTTCAGGATCATCCTCGGTGCCACCGCCTATCTCACGCTGATCGGGCTGATCGGGCTGGGGCTCGCGGCCGCGATCCGCCATACCGCGGGAGCTCTGGGCGTCCTGTTCGGCGCCATGGTGGTGCTGCAGATCGCCGTTCAGTTCCTGCCCGGGGACCTGCAGGAAAACATCCTGCCCTACCTGCCCGCGACGATGGCGGTCTCGGTCGTCACCGTGAATCCTCCGGCTATGAGCCTGTCCGCCGGGGGAAGTATCGCGATGCTCGGCGTCTATGCGGCAATCGTGCTGCTTCTCGGGGCATGGTCGATGGTCGCGCGGGACGCCTGATCGTGTGGCATCCGGATTATGACCTCAGCACGGCAGCGCTCGGCCCACGGGCGTCGAGTAAGGACTGCGGCATGGGTTGTCCGGGTGGCCTGGGCGGCGTTCACCTTAAGCGGACCACCAGAAGCGAACCACCAGAAGCGGACCATCAGAAGCGGACCATCATGTCGCCCGGGGAGGGTGGAATGGCGTCGCCTGCCAGGATGCCGCCTCGCCGCACCCAGGCGGCAAGCCCACCGTCGAGCACGTGGTCGAGAAGGACCGGGTGGTCGGGCGCCGGTCAGCAGGGTCATGAGAGTCGACGCGTCGATCAACGGGCCGACCCCGCCCGTCAGGTCTGTCTCCCCGGCTCCGCCGGTCTCCTCGAAGGCCAAAGGCGGCGCGATGATGTTTCTTTCGTGCTCGGGATTCCTTTCCCGGGCAGGCGTGCCGTTGAGGGCAGACCCTCGCATGCCGTCCGGTGCAGGTCTGGTGCCGGCTCCGGGCGCCCAGTGTGTGGATCAGTGGTCCGACGGGTTCGCTGTGGCGTCGGGAACCGGACTGCTTCGCTACCCGTTCATAAGTCTGAGTCTGTTAGACTCAACAATACTGAGACGATCCCAAGCCGGTGATGTTAGTCGTCGGTTAGTGGTTGGCCGGGGCAGGGGTCGAACCTGGAAGGAGCAGCCATGAGCACCTACCTGTGGGAGCCGTTCGCCGCGTTCGGGCGTCTGGACCGGGAGTTCCACGAGATCGTCCGGCGTAGCTGGGATGCCTCCGACCGGCCGCGGATGCCCCGCGTTGGTTTCGCCCCAGTGGCCGATGTGGTTATCGACGGCAATGATGTTGTCGTCCACCTCGAGCTTCCCGGTGCCGACATCGACAAGGACGTCGCGGTCGAGCTGGAGCGTGGCCGGCTCGTCATCCGCGGGGAGCGCGCGGACAGCCGCGAGAACGACAACGGTCGCGTCGTCGTGCGGGAACGCCGGTACGGGGCCTTCCACCGTGAGTTCACCCTGCCAGAGGGGGTAGGCGCCGACCAGATCTCCGCGACCTACGACAAGGGCGTGCTGTCGGTCCGGCTCGCGGGTGCGCTCGCGGGTGCCTACGGGACACGTATCCCGGTTACCCCGGGCACGTTCTCGGCCCTGGCGGATGCCGAGTCGTCTGAGACGTCGGACAGCCGGCCGTCTGAGCCGGTGCAGGCGGTCGAGGCCGAGGGGATGCCGGGCCGCTGACCACGGCGGCCACGCGTCGCCCGGTGGTGCCGGATCGGTCCACGGCACCACCGGGGCCTGCTCCACCTCGGCCGGTCAGTCCGTCTGTGTATCTGCTGTACCTGCTCTTCCCGTGTGCTGGGTACCTGCGTCCGCGGCATCGGTGCCGGCATCGGTTCCGGTGCGGCCGGCCGCCGCGTCCGGCTTCGCCGCCGTCCTCCCCGGTTTTCCTGTTGTGCGGCCGCGGGCGGCGGCCGCCCGCGGCGCGGATGGCGGCGGGACCATCGGACCGATGTCGCCATCCGGTGCCTCGTCGAGGTCGACGACCACGGGCGCGTGGTCAGAGGTGCCCGTGCCCTTGCGGGCCTGCCGGTCGACCCACACCGCGCGTACCCGGTCGACCAGGTTCCCGCTGGCGAGGAGGAGATCGATGCGCATGCCCATGTTCTTCGGGAACATCAGCGCCCGATAGTCCCAGTAGGTGAACACCTGGTCGTCCGGCCAGCGCTTGCGCATGACGTCGACCAGGCCGAGGTCGGTCAGCTCCCGCAGTGCCCGCCGCTCGGCGTCGGTGACGTGCGTGGCGCCGACGAAGGCGGACGGGTCCCAGACGTCGGCGTCGGTCGCAGCGATGTTGAAGTCGCCGCAAGCGATCACCGGAGCGGTCGTGAGGGCCTTTTCGACGGATGCGTGCAGCGCGGCGAGCCAGCTGAGCTTGTAGGCGTAGTGCGGATCGTCGATCGCGCGTCCGTTCGGCACGTACAGCGACCAGATCCGGATGCCGCCGCAGGTTGCGGCGAGCGCCCGCGGTTCGGGCTCGGGGAATCCCGGGCCGTCCACGAGACCGGCCTCGACGTCGTCGAGACCGGCCCGTGAGAAGATCGCTACGCCGTTCCAGCGTCCGTCGCCGTGGTGGGCGACGCGGTAACCGCGCCGGAAGAGGTCCTCGTCGAAAAGCTCGAGGAAGGCCTCGTCGGACAGTTTGGTCTCCTGCAGGCACACGACGTCCGGCTGGACCCGGTCCAGCCATTCGATCAAGCGGGCCTGCCGCGCCTTCGCTGAGTTGATGTTCCAGGTTGCCACCCGCACACCATCCGACGTTAGTCTGCCGGCGCTGCTGCCGACGACAGCGGTGTCCGCAAACCGACTGTTGCCGATCGGTGTGACCGGCTGGGATGGTGCCTTGTGGGCGATAGCGTCATCAGGTGTCGGCGGCTCGCCGAATGCCCGGAGGGAGACCGGACCATGCCAACCATGGCTCGCAACCGTGCCCGGCGCGTCCGGCTGGTCGGCCCGGCCGTCACCGCCGCGGTGGTCATCGGCCTGGTCGGTTGTGGCGCGGTGTCCGAGGAGACCAGACAGGCCGGCACCGATGCACTCTGCTCGCAGATCGACGCCCGGTCGGCGGACGTCCGTTCGAGCGCGGACGTGGCCCGGCTGGTCGCCCTGACGATCCGCGACCTTGCACCGGACGAGAACGTCCGTCAGCTTGCCGGCCGTGTGTCGCAGAGCCCCGGAGAGCTTGCGCTCCGGGGGCAGCTCGCCGACTGGATCGACAACAAGTGCTCACGGTGACCGGTCAATCGCAAGAATCCGACTGACAAGGGTGCGACCGGGAACAGAACCGGGGACACAGTGGTGTGAACCGGGTGTTCAGGACGGCCCGGGCGGTTCTCGTCTCAGACGGCTCCAGGGGTCCTGTCTGCCGGGTCTTTCTGGCGAAGGTCTTGCAGATGCAGCTTTCATGTGACTTGCAAATAGTGGCCATTTTTCTCCCTTTGGCACCACAGGAACCCGTATCACGACAGCCGCCACCACAGCGATCGGCACCACAACGATCAGCCGACGATCCCGCCGGACGTCGTGCCGTCCCCGCGCCCGAACGTCGTCCCCGGCGCCGTCGCGGGCAGGCGCGGCCGCGTCCTGGTGACGATCGGGGAAGGGAACAACGCGCCGGCCGCTCAGCCCGGCGTCACGACTGACTGGTTCCGCCGCCTTCGTGCGGGATACCGGTGGCGGCGAGGATCAGGTCGCTTCGCTGGGGCGAACGCTGTTGAAGGCCAGGCTGCTCGTGCGACCATCAGGCCGTGACCACATCGGCGAGCGCGTCCCAAGTCGAGGACCTGGTCCTGCTGGAGCAGGCCGGGCAGGAACTGGATCTTCTGTTCTTCTGGGGTCACCGGTCACCGCGCGGTGGTGCCCGCGGTGTCGGTACGGGATGTCTGAGCCAGTGGTGGCCGTCCGCCTTCACCGTGGACGGGCTGCGCTACCCGACGGCCGAGCACTTCATGATGGAACGCAAGGCCCGGTTATTCGGTGACCTTGTTGCCGCGCGAGGAGTTCTTGCCACCTCGGATCCCGCCGCCGCGAAAAAATACGGGCGGCAGGTACGTGGCTTCGACGAGACAGTGTGGAACGAACACTGCTTCGACATTGTGGTCCAAGGTAACGCGGCGAAGTTCACTCAGCATCCGTCGCTGCGCAACTACCTGCTCGGCACGGGGGATCGTGTACTCGTCGAGGCGAGCCCGTTGGACCGGGTGTGGGGGATCGGCCTGGCCGCCGACGACAGCCGCGCCCACCAGCCTTCGGCATGGCCCGGACGC
>NZ_CAAAFO010000039.1:56178-59113 GCF_900634715.1 Candidatus Protofrankia californiensis
GCGTCCGGGCCATGCTGCGTGACTCTGCGGCGGGCATACCCGGACAAGCAGGCAGACTCGGGTAAGGAAGCGCTGCTCACTCTCCCTTCACCCGCCACCCCTCCCACTGCCCGCGGGTGGCGCGGGGCCGGACGTCTGCGCCACTGTGCCCGGATGCCCACCCCGCCTGGCCGTGTCCGGCGCGAGGATCAACACCAGGTCGGGGCCCAGGGGAGTCGGGAGGGCGGCGATGACGGACGGCGCCGGCTTGGTACGGCCGGGAATCGTCGTCGGGGTGGACGGTTCGCCCGGTTCGGCCGAGGCGTTGCGGTGGGCACGGCAGACCGCGACCCTGTACGGGCTGCCGGTGACAGCCATACTCGTGTGGACCGCGGACGGCCAACCCAGGGCCGTCCACCACAGGGCACGCACGAAGGACCGCGAAGGGCTGGCAGCGGCTGCGGTCGACGTCCTCGAGGCCGTGGTCGGTCGGCTGCCGGCGTCGGTTCCGCAGGCCGAGGTCGTCCGCCGGGTGGTTCACGAACCCGCGGTACTCGCCCTGCTGGCGCAGTCGCGGAACGCGCTGATGACCGTGGTCGGCGCGCGCGACCACGGCCTGTTCCACCGGGTGCTCGGCGGTGCCGTGGGCCGCGCCGTCGTCCACCACGCCGAGGCCCCGGTTGTCGTCGTCCGGGGGAGGGGGTTCGGTTTCCCCGGTGACCGTCGTCCGGTTGTCGTCGGCGTGGACGGGGTCGGTCGCCTCCCTCGCCGCGTTGCGCTGGGCCGCCGACCAGGCGGCGTACCGGCAGGTGCCGCTGCGGGTGGTGCACGCGCTGGCGGTGGCCGCCACGCCCTACCCGGACTTTCTCGCCTCCGTAGGCCCGGCCATCGGCGACCATGCCAACGACGTGCTCGCCGACGCGCTGGCCAAAGGGCTCAGGGGCGCTTCCCACCTGTGCGTCAGCAGCGAGGTGGTGGTCGACTCCTCCGCGGCCCGGGCTCTGCTGCTGGAGTCCACGACGTCCCAGCTGCTGGTGGTGGGCGCCCGCCGGTCACGGCGGCTTCGCCGAGCTTCTTCTCGGTTCTGTCGGCGACCAGTGCGTCCGCTATTCGGCCTGCCCCGTCGCCGTCGTCCACCTGTCCCGATAACCACGAGTATCCCGATAACCACGAACGCAAGAGGGGCATGCCGTCATCGGTGGTCCTCTCCCGGGACGGGCATGCCCGGCAGTTCGGGTAAAGTGCGGAGGGGAGGTTCGATCGGGTGTTCGATCGGGTGATTGCCCGCGCGTCGCCACGACGTCGAAAAACAGCGTTTGCCGGTGAACGTCCACGACCGGCCACGGGCCAGATCAGGACACGGACCAGACCAAGAATGGTGACGGGCCGGTATGTGCCGGGTTCGACTGTCCGCTGCCACGACAGCCTGCGGCCTTCTTCCACCGTGATGGGTCGAATCTCCCATCGCGATGGATCGAATCCGGCGATCTGCGTCTCGTCGCCGTCCAACACCGCATTACGATGGCATCACTTATTCCATTAGTGTGCCACGAACGCGGAAGGGGAGGCTTTGGCGTAGGAGGGCCTTGCTGGCTGCGATGCTGCGTGGGAGATGAGGGTGCATGGCCCCTCGGAGCCGCCCGACGGGTCGGAGGCTTCAAGCCACCTCGAGCTGCATTAGTTGACGACTGTTGTGGTGAGCGTCGAGGAAAAGGCGCGCCTTGAGCGCGTCAGGCAGGGAACGGGAAGGCGAGCGCAAGCGAATCGCTGACGACGTGTCGAAAATAAGTCAGACGGCATCGAAACTGGGGCATGGAATGAAGCCTCAGGACAGAACCTGGCGGGTGTCCCGTCTTCTGGCCAGGTGGTGCCCGGCATGGAGGCGACGCGAGTCCGTTCTGCCGCTCTCACGCGGAACGTGGGAAGGCGTGTGCCGATACGTCCGCCCGAGGGTGTGGGTGGTGAGAGGGAGTGCGCCGCACAGCGGAAACTGGAGGCGCCGAGTACCGAGGCGGCACACGCCGGCGGACCGGCTTGTAGTAGTGGTGAAGCCCCTGTAATGGGGGTGGAGCGAAGGAGCCGGCTCATCCTGATGGGTTCGTTCGAGAAACCGGCGCTTGCTGGGAGGGATCGAGTGGGGTCATCGAGGTCTACAGAGAAGCCGTTCACAATATCGAAGGGCCTGGTCTGGGAGGCGTATCAGAAGGTCAAGGCCAACAAAGGCGCACCGGGAGTGGACGGGCAGTCCGTCGACGCGTTCGAGAAGGACCTGAAAAATAATCTGTACCGGGTCTGGAACAGGATGTCGTCGGGCAGCTACTTCCCGCCCCCGGTGAAGGCGGTGGAGATACCGAAGTCGCATGGTGGTGGGGTTCGTTTGCTCGGTGTGCCGACCGGGTCGCCCAGACCGTGGTGGCAATGACGCTGGAGCCGCGCATGGAACAGATCTTCCATGACGGCTCCTACGGCTACCGGGTGGGGAGGTCCGCGTTGGACGCGGTGGGCGCGTGCCGGGAACGGTGCTGGCGGTCGGACTGGGTAGTCGATCTGGACATCCAGGACTTCTTCGGCAGCTGCCCGCATGACCTCATCGTCAGGGCGGTCGAGGCCAACACCGATCAGCCGTGGGTGGTGCTGTACGTCCGGCGGTGGCTTACCGCGCCGGTCTGCTACCCCGACGGCTCGCTGGGGACGCCGGACCGGGGGACCCCGCAGGGGTCCTCGGTGTCGCCCGTGCTCGCCAACGTGTTCCTCCACTACGCGTTCGACCTGTGGATGGCCCGGGAGTTCCCGGGCCTGGCATTCGAGCGCTATGTGGACGACGCGGTGGTGCACTGCGGGACCCGGCGTCAGGCCGAGCAGGTGCGCGCGGCGATAGGACGGCGGCTGGAGGAGGTCGGGCTGCGGCTGCACCCGGCCAAGACCAGAGTGGTGTACTGCAAGGACAGCAGCAGGT
>NZ_CAAAFO010000039.1:59271-59967 GCF_900634715.1 Candidatus Protofrankia californiensis
GGATGGCTGGGTGAGAAGAGCCCCGTGACGGGAGACTGTCATGCGGGGATCTGTGGGAGCCGGGGGCCGAAATACCCCCGGCTACCCGACCGGGCCCATAGTCTCGACCGCGTGCTGCAGCCCGTCGTAGGTAACCTCCTGTGCCCGAACCGGATCGTGATCGTAAATCCGATCACGTACCAGCAGGAGTTGGAGGGATGCCCATAGGTTGTCCGTGTTCACGCCATCCACCGGACCCGGGCAGGTTCACTGCGGAAGATAGAAACGGATTAACGGAGGCGAACTCCCTGTTCAAAGCCACTTTCAAGGCACTGCGCACCGTCAGTCTCTGCCCTGGGCCAGTCTCTGTCCCGGGCGATCGGAAAGATCGCCGTGGCCGCCCTCGTGCTCCTGCGCGTCGACTTGGGATTTGCGAGTTGGGATTTCCCATGCCAGTGACAGGGATCCGGAGGCTGGTGCTGGCCGGTGGTGATCCGCGGGAATACCGCCGGCGGAAACACGGTCCGGCCTATCGCAGCCTAGATCATACCCCGCCGGGCCAGACGCATGTGCGGTGCCTGCGGGGAATGGCCCCGCAAGCACCGGTTGCGCTCGTCCCGAGCGAGCCCGGCCCGAAGCGCGCATGTGTGGCGCCCGCGGGGAATGGCCCGTCATGACCGCGGGCCGCCAGAACCTCGAGCAGACGCCGCCGAATCA
>NZ_CAAAFO010000040.1:0-461 GCF_900634715.1 Candidatus Protofrankia californiensis
GGCGGGACCAGCAGTGGGACCGGGACCAGCAGTGGGACCGGGAGCAGAGGCGGGGGTGGGGACGTGGGTGGACGGCCCGGGGGCCGGGGCCGGCAGCCACGCTCCAGACCCGGGTGGTACCGGTGCGGGTACTGTTTCGGACCTGGGTCCGCCACCCTTCTGAGATCGTCCCGCGGCCGTATCGTGCGTCCGACCGCGATGGTTGCGGATGCGGGAGGTTTCTGCGTGGTTGTGACAGCCTGAGTTGGCCCTATTTGGGGGCGCGTTGGTTGGCTGTAAGCTGGTTGTGGATCTCCACTGTGTCGGAAGACTGTCGACGGATGCGAGAATCTCAGAGACCGTTGACAGAAGGCTGGGCTCCGGTAGCACGCTGAGCCGCCCACCCTGCGATGGGCAGCCGTCACTGGAGCAAAGAATAGCCACAGCGAATCGCAGATATGATCTACTTGTCGAAACAAATA
>NZ_CAAAFO010000040.1:1067-4418 GCF_900634715.1 Candidatus Protofrankia californiensis
CCGATCATTCCTACAAGTTGTAGGACGTTTTTATCCTTACCAAATCCGCCGCTCAGCACCTGACTGTCCCCGTCTCTCGCAGTCGGAGTGTGCGGGGCAAATCTACGGCTGGTCATCTTTCAGTTTCCCGGTCAGTTGATCTGCGGTGCAGAGGTAGCGGATTTTCCAGATCAGGATGGTCAACGAAGTTGTGGAGCATCCTGAGAAGCTCGATACGCATGAACAGCTGTGCAAGTTCCCCCGACCGTGCTGACGGATCATGTTCGAACTCCTGCTGCACGTGCTCGGCGACGGGCGGAGTAAACAACGGGAACACCCACAGTATGGCCGCGCCAAGCCACGTGGACCGCTGCCCCGCCCTTCCCAATCCAGGAAGCTTATTCAGAACCTCTAGCTCAGGTGATCTAGATCATGCATCGTCACAGGTCGGAGCGCCGCTAAAGATCTTGATCGGGGAGTTTTGAATAACTCTCGGGGGACTTTCCGTAGGCCCAGGTCCCCGGGTCGCTCAGAGCTGGTCGACGGCGGTGACACGCAGGACGGCGCTGCCGGCCTCGTCGGAGGCGGCGAGGTCGACCTCGGCGCTGATGCCCCAGTCGTGGTCGCCGGCCGGGTCGGCGAATATCTGCCGCAGCGTCCAGCGCCCCGGCTCGGTGTCGATGATCAGAAATCCGGGGCCGCGGGCGTCGGGGCCGGTGCCGATCTCGTCGTGGAGGTCGAAGTACAGCCGCAGGGCCTGCTCCCACCGGTCGGCGTCCCAGCCGGCGTCGGCGTCGAGCGCGCCGAGATCGTCATAGCGCCGCAGCGCCGCCAGTTCCACCCGCCGGAACAGCGCGTTGCGGACGAGCACCCGGAACGCGCGGACGTTGGCGGTCACCGCCGGGGGCTGGGAGTCGATTCGAACGGGCGGGCCGTCCGGTGTCGGGTTGCGCAGCTGCTCCCACTCGTCCAGCAGGCTGGAGTCGACCTGGCGGACCAGTTCCCCCAGCCACTCGGTGAGATCGGTCAGCTCCTCGGTCCTGGCCTCCTCGGGGACGGTCTGCCGCAGGGCCTTGTAGGCGTCGGCCAGGTAGCGCAGCAGCAGCCCCTCGGAGCGGGCCAGGCCGTAGAACCCGATGTACTCGACGAAGGTCATGGCCCGCTCGTACATGTCCCGCACCACCGACTTGGGCGCGAGTTCGTGGTCGGCGACCCACGGGTGACCGCGCCGGTATGTCGCGAACGCGGCGCCGAGGAGTTCGTCCAGCGGTTTGGGATAGGTGACCGTCTCCAGCAGTTCGAGGCGCTGTTCGTACTCGACGCCGTCCGCCTTCATCTGGGCGACGGCCTCGCCACGGGCCTTGAACTGCTGGGCGGACAGGACCTGACGAGGGTTGTCCAGGGTGGCCTCAAGAATCGACAGGACGTCCAGCGCGTAGCCGGGCGAGTCGCGGTCGAGCAGCTCCAGGGCGGCCAGGGCGAAGGGGGACAGCGGCTGGTTGAGGGCGAAGCCGAGCTGCAGGTCGACCGTGAGGCGGACGGTGCGTCCGGTCGCGTCCGGCACGGCAAGTTTTTCCACGACTCCGGCGGCGAGCAGCGCCCGGTAGATAGCGATGGCCCGGCGGATGTGCCGGCGCTGGGCGGGCCGGGTCTCGTGGTTGTCGGTGAGCAGACGGCACATGCCGGCGAAGGCGTCACCCGGCCGGTTGATCACGTTGAGGAGCATGGAGTGGCTGACGGCGAAGCTCGACGTCAGGGGTTCGGGCTCGGCGGCCACGAGCCGTTCGAAGGTTGCCGTGCCCCAGGAGACGAACCCTTCCGGGGGCTTCTTGCGGACGATCTTCCGCCGCTTCCTGGGGTCGTCCCCGGCTTTGGCCAGAGCACGCTCGTTCTCCACGACGTGCTCGGGCGCCTGCACGACGACCGTGCCGACGGTGTCGTAGCCGGCGCGGCCGGCACGCCCGGCGATCTGGTGGAACTCCCGGGCGCCGAGGTGGCGCGTCCGCGTTCCGTCATACTTGGACAGGGCGGTGAACACGACCGTACGGATCGGCACGTTGATCCCGACGCCGAGGGTGTCGGTGCCACAAATGATCTTCAGGAGTCCTTCCTGGGCGAGCAGCTCCACCAGCCTGCGGTACTTCGGGAGCATGCCGGCGTGGTGGACGCCGATGCCGTGCCGGACCAGGCGGGACAGGGTCCGGCCGAACCCGGCGGTGAACCGGAATCCGCCGATCGTCTTGGCGATGGCGTCCTTCTCCGCACGGCTGCACACGTTGATGCTCATCAGCGACTGGGCGCGTTCCAGCGCCGACGCCTGGGTGAAGTGGACGACGTAGACCGGTGCCTGGTGGGTGCTCAGCAGCTCTTCCAGCGTCTCGTGCAGCGCAGTGGTCACGTAGCGGTGGAACAGCGGTACCGGGCGTTGCGCGGACCGGACGACGGCGGTCGGCCGGCCGGTCCGGCGAGTCAGATCCTCCTCGAAGCGGCGGACGTCACCGAGGGTGGCCGACATGAGGACGAACTGCGTGTCCGCGAGCTCGAGCAGCGGCACCTGCCACGCCCAGCCGCGGTCGGGATCGGCGTAGAAGTGGAACTCGTCCATCACGACCTGCCCCACCCGGGCGGCCGCTGCGTCCCGCAGGGCGATGTTGGCCAGGATCTCGGCGGTGCAGCAGATGACGGGGGCGGTCTCGTTGACGCCGGCGTCCCCGGTCATCATCCCCACACTCCCCGGGCCGAACGTGGCGCACAGGGCGAAGAACTTCTCCGACACCAGCGCCTTGATGGGCGCGGTGTAGAAGCTGCGCCGGCCGTGGGCCATCGCGGCGAAGTGGGCGCCGGTGGCCACGAGGCTCTTGCCGGACCCGGTCGGGGTGGCCACGATGACGTTGGATCCGGACACCACCTCGATGAGCGCCTCGAACTGGGCGGGGTACAGGGTCAGACCCTGTCCCTGCGTCCACGCGGTGAACGCGTCGAAGATGCTGTCGGGATCGGGGTGCGCGGGCAGTTGGTCGGCGAGCGTCATGATAGGTCCGATCGTGCCTGACGAACTGTGTCCGGCAAACTCCTCCGCCCGATCGCCGGCTGCGGGACGGACCACGGGACCGCCGGGTCGTGGGCGTGGTCCTGCCCCGTTCGCTGCTCGGACGCCGTTGTTCAGCGGCCTTCTGGTCGGCTCGTCCGGCTGGTGGGTTTGCTCGGTTGATCGGGTTGTCCGGCTGTGGGTTTGTCTGGCTGGTGGGTTTGTCCGGCTGGTCGGCTCATCTCGGTGAGCTGCTCAGGCGTTGTTGTTCAGCGGCTTTCCGGTCGGCTCGCCCGGCCGGTCAGCTCGTCTCGGTGACCTGACCGGCCTCGACCTGCCAGCGG
>NZ_CAAAFO010000040.1:4731-6215 GCF_900634715.1 Candidatus Protofrankia californiensis
CAGGTCGAGGTGGTTCGTCGGCTCGTCCAGGACCAGCAGGTTGACCCCGCGGGTCTGCAGCAGGGCGAGAGCAGCCCGGGTGCGTTCACCTGGCGACAGGGTGGCGGCGGCCCGCCTCATGTGGTCCGCGCGCAGGCCGAACTTGGCCAGCAGGGTCCGCAGGTCGGCGGTGACCATGCCGGGCAGCAGTCGGGCGAGGACGTCGAGAACCGAACCCTCGCCCGCGAACAGCCCGCGAGCCTGGTCGATCTCGCCGACCAGCACCCCCGGCCCGAGTGCGGCCTGGCCGTGCTCGGGCGGGATCCGGCCGAGCATCGTGGCGAGCAGCGTGGACTTGCCGGATCCGTTCGGTCCGGTGATGGTCACCCGGTCGCCCCAGTCGATCTGTGCGGTGACCGGCCCCAAGGTGAATTCGCCGCGGCGGACCACCGCGGCGGTCAGCGCCGCCACCACGGCACCGGATCGCGGTGCCGCGGCGATGTGCATCCGCAGTTCCCACTCCTTGCGGGGTTCGGCGACGACATCAAGGCGTTCGATCAGGCGTTCGGTCTGCCGGACCTTGGCGGCCTGCTTCTCGGACGTCTCGGCGCGCAGATTACGGCCGATCTTGTCGTTGTCGCGGGACTTGCGCCGGGCGTTGCGCACCCCCTTGTCCATCCAGGACCGTTGGGTCCGGGCCCGGTCGGTCAGCGCGTCACGGCGCTGCGCGTACTCCTCGTAGGCTTCACGGGTGTGCCTGCGGGCCACCTCGCGCTCGTCGAGGTATGCCTGGTAGCCACCCCCGAAGAAGCCGACCTGCTGCTGGGCGAGGTCCAGTTCGCAGACGCCGGTGACGGTGCGGGCGAGAAACTCCCGGTCATGGCTGACCACCACCACACCCGCCCGCAAACCGCTGACGAACTCCTCCAGGCGGGCCAGGCCGTCCAGATCGAGGTCGTTGGTGGGCTCGTCGAGCAGGAAGACGTCGAACCTGCTCAGCAGCAGGGCAGCGAGCCCCGCCCGGGCCGCCTGGCCGCCCGACAGCGCGGTCATCCGGGCGTCCAGGTCGATCGCGAGCCCGATGTCGGCTGCCACCGCCGCTGCGCGCTCGTCGAAGTCGGCGGCACCCAGGGCCAGCCAGTGTTCCAGCGCCTCCGCGTAGCCGTCGTCCGAGCCGGACTCCTGCCGGGACAGCGCGTCGGAGACGTCGTCGAGCCGGCGCTGGGCCTGCGCAACGCCGGTGCGCCGGGCGAGGAAACCGTGCACCGTCTCACCGGGACGCCGGTCGGGTTCCTGCGCGAGGTAGCCCACCGACGCCGTCGGCGGGCGTAGCCGCACCGTGCCGTGCGCAGGAGCGGTCAGGCCCGCCAGCAGGCGGAGCAACGTGGACTTGCCCGCACCGTTCGCGCCGACCAGCCCGATGACCTCACCCGGGCCAAGGACGAGATCCAGCTGGCTGAACAGCTGCCGTCCGCCGTATCCGGCGGCCAGGCCTTTGGCGACGA
>NZ_CAAAFO010000040.1:6560-14124 GCF_900634715.1 Candidatus Protofrankia californiensis
GGCACTGTGGAGCGGGTGACCGGGATCGAACCGGCATGGCCAGCTTGGAAGGCTGGGGCTCTGCCATTGAGCTACACCCGCGAGGCGTCGTAGAGACTCTACCCCGTAGGATGGAGGAGCAACGCCACGGGGCGTAGCGTAGTGGCTAGCGCGCCTGCTTTGGGTGCAGGAGATCGGGAGTTCGAGTCTCCCCGCCCCGACCGGTAATCTCGGCGCGTCCATCCGATCCACCGCCGCATCAGGAGTTAGCCGCGCCGTGAAGGCCACTAAGGAAACCCTTAGCCCCACCCGGGTCAAGCTGACCGTCGAGGTGCCCTTCGACGAGCTCAAGCCGTCTGTCGACGCCGCCTACCGCAAACTCGCGCGGGACGTCCGGGTTTCCGGCTTCCGGCCGGGCAAGGTGCCTCCGCGCATCCTCGACCAGCGTCTCGGACGGGGGACGATCCTCGAGGAGGCCATCAACAGCGCCCTGCCCCGGTTCTACACCGACGCCGTGCGCCAGGAGGAGGTCGACGTCCTGTCGCCTCCCGAAGTGGGCATCAGCTCGTTCTCCGACGGTGCCCCGCTGGTGTTCACCGCTGAGGTGGACGTCCGGCCGGACATCGCCCTGCCCGACTACGACGGTCTCGAGGTCACCGTCGATGCGACCGAGGTCACCGAGGAGCAGCTCCAGTCCCAGCTGACGACGCTGCGGGAGCGGTTCGCCGTCCTCAAGCCCGTGGAGCGTCCGGTACAGGCCGGTGATTTCATCTCGCTCGACCTGTCCGCGACCGTCGAGGGTGAGGCCGTCGAGGGTGCCGACGCTACCGGCATGTCGTACGAGGTCGGGAGCGGCGATCTCGTCGACGGTCTTGACGAGGCGGTGACCGGCGCGTCCGAGGGCGAGAGCCGGACGTTCCAGACCGAGCTGCTCGCCGGTGAGTACGCCGGGAGCTCAACCGAGGTCACGGTAACCATCCGTGGCGTCAAGGAGCGTGAGCTTCCTGAGCTGGACGACGACTTCGCGACAACCGCCAGCGAATTCGACTCGTTGGAGGAGCTGCTCGAGGACGTCCGTGAGCGCCTTGACCGGGGCGCCAGGCTCAACCAGTTCAATCAGGCACGGGAGCACATCCTCGACAGCCTGATCGAGCGGATCGACGTGCCGGTACCGGAATCGGTCCTCGACAGCGAGGTCGAGGCCCGTGAGCACCGTCTCTTCCACGAGCTCGAGCGGCTGGGCCTCGACCGTGACTCCTATCTGGAGTCGCTCGGCCAGACCGAGCAGGAATACCGCGACGAGTTGCGGCGGCTGGCCGCAAAGGCGTTGCGGTCCCAGTTCATCCTGGATGCCGTGATCAACGCCGAGCAGATCGGTGTCGAACAGGGCGAGCTGATGGAGCAGGTGATCGGCCGGGCGCAGCGCGCGGGCCTGAGTCCGGAGGTCTTTGCCCAGCAGATCTCCCAGGGCGAGGGGCTCGCCTCGATCATGGCGGACACCCTGCGCGGCAAGGCCCTCAACTTCCTGCTGGAGCAGGTGAAGGTCGTCGACGCCGAGGGTAACGCGGTGGAGCTGGCACTGCCTCGCCGGCCGGAACCGGCGGCCGAGGCCGATGATGCCGAGGTCGATGATGAGGCCGAGGGGGTCGAAGAGGGCGCGGTGGCGGCATCCGCCGATGCCGGCGGCAGCGACGCCCGCGGTGCCGCCGCGAGCGACACCGCCACTGACACCGACGGCAGCGACGTGGTGGCCGGCGACGTTTCGGTCAATCCCGCGCCCAACGCCTGACCACACCGGCACCCACCGTCGTCGGGTGGATGAGGATCTTCCGGGCGGCCGCCCGGGTCCTCATCCACCCGACATCCACCTGACCGGCATTCGTATTACACCTGAATGTCCGAATTAAGACGATTTCGGACTGGCTCATCCTCACGCCTAGCGCGAACATCGAGCATGAACTCCCGGAACCGCCGCGGGTCACAGATAGTGTCGAGCCGGTCAGATCAACCGCAGCCAGTGCGAGGAAGCCGAGGAGCTAACCGTGAGTGATATCGCAGCCCCGAGTTTGGCCGTCCCGCAGCTGCGCTCGCCGGGGCAGGGTGGGGTCGGTTTCGACGAGCAGGTCTTCAACCGTCTGCTGCGCGAACGGATCATTTTCCTGGGTTCGGTGGTCGAGGACCAGATCGCCAACACGATCTGCGCCCAGCTGCTGCTGCTCAACGCCGAGGATCCGAATCGGGACATCTTCCTGTACATCAATTCTCCCGGTGGTTCGGTCAGTGCCGGCATGGCGATCTACGACACCATGCAGTACGTCGAAAACGACGTTGCGACGGTGGCTCTCGGTCTCGCCGCATCGATGGGCCAGTTCCTCCTGTGCGCAGGCGCGGCGGGCAAGCGCTACTCGCTTCCGCACACAAAGATCATGATGCACCAGCCCTCCGGTGGTATCGGCGGTACCGCCTCCGACATCGCGATCCAGGCCGAGCAGATGCTCTACACCAAGCGGACGATGCAGGAGCGGATCGCGTTCCACACCGGCCAGCCCATCGAGCAGATCGAGCGGGACTCCGACCGCGATCGTTGGTTCACGGCCGAGGAGGCCAGGGACTACGGGTTCGTCGACCATGTCGTCTCGCAGGCCCGCCAGGTTCCCAGCGAGAGCTCGGTCAGCTAGCCAGTCGAGCTGGGGCCGGTCTGGTGGATCTTCAATCGTGCGAATCGACCGCTATCCACCGGACTGGCCCGAAGAGCGCGGGACGCTTGGCCCGCACCGTCGACATCGGCCACCGATCATCACAAGCCGTCGCGGAGGCACCCAGACATGAACCAGCCGATCACCGGTCAGGGCGGGAACAGCCGCCAGCCCGTCAGCCGATACGTCCTTCCGCGGGTCATCGAAAAGACCAGCCGCGGCGAGATCGCTCTCGATCCGTACGAGAAGCTCCTGCGTGAGCGCATCATCTTCCTGGGTGTGCCGATCGATGACACGTCCGCCAACGACGTGATGGCGCAGCTTCTGTTCCTGGAGTCCGAGGATCCCGATCGCGATATTTCGATCTACATCAATTCGCCGGGCGGGTCCTTCACCTCGTTGACGGCCATCTACGACACGATGCAGTTCGTCCGGCCCGACATCCAGACGATCTGCATGGGGCAGGCGGCCTCGGCCGCGGCGGTGCTGCTCACCGCCGGCACTCCCGGCAAGCGCTTCGGGCTGGAAAACAGCCGCATCCTGGTGCACCAGCCGTCCGGGCAGGGTGAGGGCCAGTCCAGCGACATCGAGATCCAGGCGCGGGAGATCCTGCGGATGCGCTCGTTGCTGGAGCGGATGCTCGCCCGGCACACCGGCCACACCGAGGAGGAGATCCGCCGGGATATTGAGCGCGACAAGATATTCAGTGCGGCCGAGGCCAAGGAGTACGGACTGATCGACGAGGTCATCTCGACGCGTAAGTCCTCCCGGCTGACGGCCGCTTCGTCGGCCGCTCGTTAGCGACCGACGGAGCGTGGCAAAAGCATGATCGCGCTGCCTTTGGCCTGTAGCGCCCAAGGGATCTGGGTCTCCCGGACTCACCGGACCGGCTTTGCCGGTCCGGTGAGGGTTCCAGGGCGCGGAAGGCGCATGATCGTGTTGTCCCCGGTTGTCCCCGGTTGTCCCCGGCTGTCCCCGGCTGTCCCCGGCTGTCCGCGGGGGCGTTCGGGGTCGCTTCCCCGCGGTGCCAGGTGGGTATCGAGCAGTGGGTGGTCAGATAGGTGACCGGTCGGTGGGGTGGGTGCCGCGTCCTGCGGCGTGCACAGATTCAATCCGTACGGCGTGGACGTGCCGGGACGCGGCAGGCGGAGCATAGGCGTGATCCACGCGAGCCGCGCGATAGAGCTCTCACCGGGCGTCTGTAAGGGGTACCGTCCCCACACGAGGATGTGACGGCCATCAGCCCGAAGTCGCCGGCATGCGCAACAGTCGGTAACGCGGGCAGGATAGTAACAGACAGGCGACGACTGGGCGGCCAGGCCGCCCCTGACCTGCAGGCGACACCATCGTCTGGACGAAGGGACTGAGTCCTCGGTGGCACGCATAGGTGACGGCGGCGACCTGCTCAAGTGCTCGTTCTGCGGCAAGTCCCAGAAACAGGTGAAGAAGCTCATCGCCGGACCGGGCGTCTACATCTGTGACGAGTGCATCGATCTCTGCAACGAGATCATTGAGGAAGAGCTGTCGGAATCTTCCGATCTCAAGTGGGACGAGCTGCCGAAGCCGCGCGAGATCTATGAGTTCCTGGACAGTTACGTCGTTGGTCAGGAGCAGGCCAAGAAGACCCTGTCGGTTGCCGTCTACAACCACTACAAGCGGGTCCAGGCCGGTGGGGCTGGCGGCGACGCCAAGAGTGATGTAGAGCTTGCGAAAAGTAATATTCTTCTGCTGGGGCCCACCGGGTGCGGCAAGACACTGCTGGCGCAGACCCTCGCTCGGATGCTCAACGTCCCGTTCGCGATCGCCGACGCAACGGCGCTCACCGAGGCCGGCTACGTGGGCGAGGACGTCGAGAACATCCTGCTCAAACTTATCCAGGCTGCCGACTACGATGTCAAGAAAGCTGAAACCGGCATCATCTACATTGATGAGGTCGACAAGATCGCGCGTAAGTCGGAGAATCCGAGCATCACTCGGGATGTTTCCGGCGAGGGTGTTCAGCAGGCGCTGCTGAAAATACTGGAGGGGACGACCGCGAGCGTGCCGCCCCAGGGCGGCCGCAAACACCCGCACCAGGAGTTCATCCAGATCGACACCACAAATGTCCTGTTCATCGTGGGTGGAGCTTTTGCCGGACTTGACCGTATCATCGACTCGCGCATAGGCAAGAAATCACTGGGATTCCGGGCGGTCCTGCACGGAAAGGATGATCCGGACGCCGCGAGCGTCTTCACCGACGTCATGCCGGAGGATCTGCTCAAGTACGGGATGATTCCCGAGTTCGTAGGTCGTCTACCGGTGATCACCAGTGTGTCGAACCTCGACCGGGAGGCGCTGATCCGCATTCTCACCGAGCCGAAGAACGCGCTGGTCCGGCAGTACAAGAAACTGTTCGAACTGGACGGCGTCGACCTCGACTTCACCGCGGACGCCCTCGACGCGATCGCGGATCAGGCGATTCTACGCGGAACCGGCGCGCGGGGGCTGCGTGCGATCATGGAAGAGGTCCTGTTGTCGGTCATGTACGACATCCCGAGCCGCAAGGACGTCGCCCGGGCCGTGGTGACGCGTGAGGTCGTCCTGGAACACGTCAACCCGACGCTGGTCCCGCGTGACCGTGACGTTGCCGCGTCCAAGCGAACCCCTCGCCAGGAGAAGTCGGCCTGACGTGGTGGCAGACGACGATGCCGGTCTCGCCCGGGTCGAGAAGGCCCTGGCCGGACGTTTCCCGCACCGGATGCTCCCGGATCTGGAACGGATGCGCGACCTGGTCGATCTGTTGGGCCGGCCGCAGCGGGTCTACCCGTCGATCCACCTGACCGGGACCAACGGCAAGACCTCCACCGCCCGCATGGCGGACTCGCTGCTGCGCGCATTCGGGATCAGGCCTGGCCGTTACACCTCCCCGCACCTGGAGAGCGTCACCGAGCGCATCAGCCTGGACGGCCGGCCTGCCTCGGCGGATGTCTTCACCCGGGCCTACGACGATGTCATCGCGTACGCCGAGCTTGTCGACGGCCGGCATCCGGAGAAGGTCACGTTCTTCGAACTGCTGACCGCGATGGCGTTCTCGGCGTTCGCGGACGCGCCGGTCGACGTCGCCGTCGTCGAGGTCGGGATGGGCGGGACCTGGGATGCGACCAACGTCCTGGACGCCGCGGTGGCGGTCGTGACCCCGATCTCCATCGATCATCCGGAGCTCGGGGACACCCCCGAGGCGGTGGCGGTGGAGAAGGCCGGGATCATCCATCCGGGCACGCTCGCCGTGCTCGCCCAGCAACCGTTGCCGGCAGCCGAGGTGCTCCTACGCCGGTGCGCCGAGGTGGGGGCGACGGTGGTGCGGGAAGGGCTGGAGTTCGGGGTTCTCGGCCGTACCGTCGCCGTCGGCGGGCAGATGGTGACTTTCCGTGGTCTCGGCGGGGTCTACGAGAACCTGTTCCTACCCCTGCACGGACAGCACCAGGCCCACAACGCCGCATGCGCGCTGGTGGCTGTCGAGAGCTTCCTCGGCGGCGGCCGGGAGCTGCTCGACATCGATGCGGTGCGGGCGGGCTTCGCCCAGGCCGACTCCCCGGGGCGCATCGAGGTGGTCCGGCGCTCGCCCACGGTGCTGCTGGACGGCGCGCACAACCTCGCGGGCGCGCAGGCGCTCGTCGAGGCCGTGGACGAGGCGTTCGGCTTCGACTGTCTCGTCGGTGTCGTGGGGATACTTGCCGACAAGGACGCCGCCGGCATCCTGGCCACCCTCGAATCGGTGTTGCACGCCGTCGTCGTCACCCAGAGCGGATCACCGCGGGCGATGCCCGTCGACGACCTCGCGGCAGTCGCGGTGGACATCTTCGGCCCCGACCGGGTGGAGGTCGCCGCCCGCCTCGACGACGCGCTCGACGTCGGCGTCCGGCTGGCAGAGCAGGACGCCGACCTCGGCGGTGCCGGGGTCCTGGTGACCGGGTCGTTGGTGACGGTGGGGGAGGCCCGGCACCTGCTGCGTCGCTGACCGGTAGGTTGCCAGTGAACCGGACGTGGCGTGACTGTGGATCCGTAGCTGTAGATCATGGTCTGTCGCGCCGCCGAGGCTGCAAGGTCCACACACTGCAAGGTCCACGCAAGGTCTACACGCTGCAAGGTCTACAGCAGCCGCGGAATACCGCGGCTGTCCGTGCGAGTAAGCAGAAGAAGGAGTTCCGTGTCCGTCGAACGTACCCTCGTTCTGGTCAAGCCCGATGGCGTCAGCCGTGGCCTCGTCGGCGAGGTCGTCGGCCGGCTGGAACGCAAGGGTCTGACCCTGGTCGCGCTCGAGCTACGCACCCTGCAACGGTCGGTTGCCGAGACCCACTACGGCGAGCACGCCGCCAAGCCGTTCTTCGGCGAACTGGTCGACTTCATCGTTTCCGGCCCGTTGGTCGCGCTGGTGGTTCAGGGGCCGCGGGCGGTTGAGGCCGTGCGCGGCCTGATCGGCGCCACCGACCCGGTCAAGGCAGCTCCTGGATCACTGCGTGGTGACTACGCCCTGGAGATCGGGCAGAACCTCGTCCACGGTTCCGACTCGCCCGAGTCCGCCAAGCGCGAGATCGACCTGTTCTTCCCCGGGCTGAGCTGACCCTCGCTCGAACGGACCCGGGTGCACCGACCGGTGGCGTGCCGCTCGTCGGTCGGTGCACCCGCGGTGCGTCCGGCGGGTGGGTTCCTCGTTCGTCTGGGTTACGGAGTGCTGTCACTCCGGGTGTCTTCAGTGGGTTGTCTCAGGTAGCATCCTTGCTACTCCGAGTGTTAGAACTGGTCGTACGGGTTGGGGCTGGCAGGCCTGGTGACCCGGCGTGGTGCGTGAACCGTTACACGCCACGTATCCCTCACATCCGCGGCAGGCTCGAGGGGCCCGGTTTACGCTC
>NZ_CAAAFO010000040.1:14439-16547 GCF_900634715.1 Candidatus Protofrankia californiensis
TGGTATCTGCAACAGCGTCTCTACTGGATTGCCGGACTACTGGACTACTGGATGGGGCCCGTCGAACAAGCAGTGGACACGTCGTTACGGATACCGCCTGCCCTGTACACCCAACACGCCCTGCATGCGCACCCAGACCGCATACCCGGGAAGGCCGGCATCCGACGATGTCCAGTTCGTTGTCGTTCCTAGGCCGTGACATGGCCGTGGACCTTGGCACCGCCAACACCCTCGTCTACGTCCGTGGTCGCGGAATCGTGCTGAATGAACCCAGCGTGGTCGCGATAAACACCACCACGACGGGGATCCTCGCGGTCGGGACCGAGGCGAAGCGGATGATCGGCCGTACTCCCGGCAACGTGGTCGCGATCCGTCCGCTCAAGGACGGTGTCATCGCGGATTTCGACACCACCGAGCGTATGTTGCGCTACTTCATCCAGAAGGTCCATCGGCGGCGGCACTTCGCCAAGCCGCGCCTGGTCGTGTGCGTCCCGTCCGGCATCACCGGAGTCGAGCAGCGGGCGGTGAAGGACGCCGGCTACCAGGCCGGCGCGCGCAAGGTCTACATCATCGAGGAGCCGATGGCCGCGGCCATCGGGGCCGGGCTGCCCGTGCACGAACCCACCGGCAACATGGTGGTCGACATCGGTGGCGGCACCACCGAGGTGGCGGTGATCTCTCTCGGCGGGATCGTGACCAGTCAGTCCATCCGGACCGCAGGGGACGAGCTGGATACGGCGATCATCTCCTACGTCAAGAAGGAGTACTCGCTCATGCTCGGTGAGCGGACCGCGGAGGAGATCAAGATGGCAATCGGTTCCGCGCACAAGTTGTCGGACGAGCCGAGTGCTGAGATCCGCGGCCGGGACCTGGTCTCGGGCCTGCCCAAGACCATCGTCGTCACCGCCGAGGAGATCCGCAAGGCAATCGAGGAGCCGGTGAACGCGGTCATCGACGCAGTCAAGGTCACCCTTGACAAGTGTCCGCCGGAGCTGTCCGGTGACATCATGGACCGCGGGATCGTGCTGACCGGCGGGGGAGCGCTCCTGCGCGGCCTGGACGAACGTCTGCGCCACGAGACCGGAATGCCGATCCACATAGCCGACAACCCGCTGCACTCGGTCGCCATGGGGTCCGGCAAGTGCGTCGAGGAGTTCGAGGCGTTGCAACAGGTACTCATCTCCGAGCCCCGTCGCTGACTGTCCGCAGGTACGGAGGTTCTCAGGTACGGAGGCCGGTGGTGGGACGTGACACCCGGCGTTCCCGCATGATCATCCTCGTGCTGCTTGTCGTGGCCTTCACTCTGATCACCGTTGACTACCACTCGAGTGACAGCTCGTCGGGCCTGCGCGGCGCGCTACGCGACGTCTTCGGCGGGGTCGAGACAGCGGTCACCACGGTCACCCGACCGATCGGGCGTACCCTGTCGTCGCTGGCCCATCCCAACCGCTACCAGAAGCGCGCCGACGCCCTCGCCGCGGAGAACGCCGAGCTCAAGCGGCGCCTGGCCGAGGATGACGAGGCGCGGCGGCAGGCCGCGGCACTGTCCAGCCTGCGGCTGCTCGCCGACCGGGGACAGTACACGATCATCCCGGCCAGGGTCGTCGCGATCGGTGACATCACCGGGACCGACTGGACCGTCACGATCAATGCTGGCAGCGCCGACGGGGTCACCCCGGACAAGCTGGTACTCAACAGTGACGGGCTCGTCGGCACGGTCCTGACCGCGACCGCCCACACCGCCGTGGTCCAGCTGGCCTCCAGTCCGGCGAGCCATATCGGCGCGCGACTGGAGAACACCAGGCTGCTCGGTGCGGTGGCGGGCCGAGGCGGTCCGGACGCCCTGACGTTCACCCTCTACGACGCCACGCTCCAGGTGAAGACAGGTGATCGCCTGGTTACGTTCGGCAGTGCCGACTATGCCGGTGGGGTACCGATCGGCGTCGTCACCAAGGTCCTGGACTCCGGCGGGGGCCTCTCGCGCTCGGCCGAGGTCACCACCTTCGCCGCCCTGGGTTCGCTGGACCTGGTCGGTGTCGTCGTCGGCACACCCGCGACCGATCCGGGTGACCGGGTGCTGGCGCCGCGCCCGGTGCCGCCGCCGGCCA
>NZ_CAAAFO010000040.1:17136-22672 GCF_900634715.1 Candidatus Protofrankia californiensis
TCGCCTCGGCGCTGGGGACGGCCGGTCATGCCGCGATGGCTGGCATCATCGGTCATCCGAGCCTGACCGGTACCCAGACGCTCCTGCGTGCGGTCGGCGCGGCCCTCTACGCGCTTGTGCTGACCCCGGTCGTCTTCCCGCTCGTCACGGCCGGGATGCGGCGCCCACGCGGGGACCGTTCGTGATCAGGCGGCGACCGTGAGACGGCCGAGCCTTGTCGAGGAGTCGCTGGACGACCGCACCCGGGTGCGGCTGGTCGTCCTGCGCGTCCTCGCGGTCTCCCTGCTGGTGACTCTCGGCGCCCGACTGTGGACCCTGCAGATACTCAACGGAGACCACTACCGTCACCTCGCGGAGACCAACCGGGTCCGTGAGGTCGTCACCCCCGCGACCCGCGGCCTGATCGTGGACGATCAGGGGCGAGCCCTCGTCCGCAACCGGACCTCTCTGGTCATATCGGTCAACCGGTCGGTGACCGATCGGCAGAAGGACTCCGGGCAGGCCGTGCTGGAGCGGTTGTCGAGCGTGATCGGGATGCCCGTCGCCGACATCAAGGGGCGCATCCAGTTCTGCTCCGCCACGGCGAAGCCCCCGTGCTGGAACGGCTCGCCCTACCAGCCGGTTCCGGTGGCCAAGGACGTTTCCGCGCAGCAGGCGCTGGCCGTCATCGAACATCCCGACCGGTTTCCCGGAGTCTCGGCCGACCTACAGGCCGTGCGCGAATACCCGTACGGCTCCCTCGCCGCGCACGAACTGGGATATCTCAGCCCCGTCACCCAGAAGCAGCTCGACTCCGACGGCGCCAGCAAGGGATACCACCAGAACAGCCTGGTCGGTGTCTCCGGCCTGGAGGACACCTATGACGCGGACCTGCGGGGCGCCGACGGTGTGCAGAGACTCGAGGTCGACCGGTTCGGGCGGGTCGCGGGCACTGCGTCGTCCACCGCGCCGCGCAGCGGCGACAACCTCGTGCTTTCGCTCGACCTCGGGATCCAGCAGGCGGTCGAGCAGACCCTGCAGAAAACACTGGACTCCCTCGGCGGCGGGCGGGCGCGTACCGCCTCCGGTGTCGTGCTCGACGCCAGGACGGGCCATGTGATCGCCATGGCGAGCCTGCCCTCCTACGACCCGTCGGTGTTCGTCGGGGGCGTTTCCGAAACCGACTACAAGGCGTTGTCCGACCCGGCCAACGGGATTCCGCTGCTGTCGCGGGCCTACCAGGGTTCGGGCGCGCCCGGGTCGACGTTCAAGCCGGTGTCGACCCTGACCGCGCTGACCAACCTCGGCGCGTCGACCACCGACGACTACGACTGCGGGCCGACACTGCAGGTCGGCGGTCAGACCTTCCACAACTTCGAGGGATCGTCCGCCGGGCCGATCACCCTCCACCAGGCCCTGGTCATCTCCTGTGACGTCATCTTCGACCGGTTCGCCTACGAGGCATGGCTTGCCGACGGTGGGCTGCGCAACGGTCGCGGACCGTACCAGGAGCCCCACGAGTACTTCGTGAAGATGGCCCGCACCATGGGATTCGGCAGCCGCACAGGCGTCGACCTGCCGGGGGAGACGGCCGGGTCGGTCGTCGACCGGGCCGGCGCGAAGGCGATCTGGACGGATCTGAAGGACTCCTACTGCCGCCGGGCACAGAACGGTTATCCGGAGGTCACCGACCCGGCCAAGGCGGAACGGTTCCGCCGGTATGCCGCCGAGGCGTGCGTCGACGGCTACCTGTACAACGGAGGCGCGGCGGTCCAGTTCGCGATCGGGCAGGGCCAGTACCTGTCGGCCAGCCCGCTGCAGCTCGCGGTCTCCTACGCCGCCATCGCCAACGGTGGGACGCTGTACCAGCCCACCCTGGCCAAGGCGGTGATGTCCCCGGACGGCCACGTCGTGCGGACCGTCGAACCCAAGGTCGCCGGCAGGATTCCGGCCACGCCCGAGACGCTCGCCTACATCCGCGACGCCCTGCACGGAGTGACCAGCGAAGGCGGTGGGACCGCGACCGGAGTGTTCGCGGACTGGCCGAACGACACCATCCCGGTCGCGGGCAAGACCGGTACCGCGGAGGTGGAGGGGACCGGGGACACATCTTGGTTCGCCTCGTTCGCGCCCGCGAACGACCCGCAGTTCGTCGTCGTCGTGACCATTCCGGATTCCGGAACCGGCGCCGAGTACGCGGCTCCGGCCGTCAAGGCCATCTACCAGAGTATCTACGGCATCGGACACCCCGCGGCGCTGCCCGGCGGCAGACCGCCGCCGGAACTGCCCCGGGTCGAGCGGGACGGGACGTTCTCGACGGGTGCTGCACCCGCACCCGCACCCGCACCCGCACCGGCACCGGCACCGGCAGCCAGCCCGTCCGGTGTGTCGTTCGCGGATCGGCCCACCGGCGCTGTCGCGACTGCTGCGGTCCCGGGTACGTCGGGCCTGGGGATTGTGTCCGCGGTCGCCGAGCCGGCCCTCGTTCGGGGGGTTCCCGTTCGCGGGGCTCTGGGTCGTGGGGCCTTCATAGGCGAGGGGGACGGGTCTGCCCGCGGGCCACCCCGTCCCCCTGAAGCCCGGGGTCCCTGTTGAAGCTCAAGGGTTCCTCAGGCCAGGCGCTCTTCTATCGGCGATCATGGATGGAGTGTTCATGACGAGCCCGACGGCACTGCGTTCGTCCCCGGTTCCGTTGCGTGGCAGGATAGGCCAGCTGCGTGACCGGGCGTCGGGTCGACACTCCCCGCTGCGCCGGCTGGACTGGCCGCTGCAGATCTCCGTGATCACGTTGTCGATGGTGGGGGCGTTGCTGGTGTGGTCCGCCACGCGGCAGCGCGAGATCGAAAGCGGTGGCGACCCGCAGACATTCCTCAAGCGTCATCTGCTCAACCTGGTCATCGGGCTGGCGCTCGCAGGTGTGGCAACCATCGTGGACTATCGAATTCTGCGGGCATACGCCCCGTTTGTGTATCTGGGGTCGTTGTTCGGTCTGATCGCCGTCCTGCTCATGGGCGCGACGATAAACGGTGCGCACTCCTGGATCGTCCTGCCGGCCGGTTTCCAGCTGCAGCCTTCGGAATTCGCCAAGGTGGCCCTCATCCTCGGGGTGGCGATGATTCTCGGGGAGAAACACGACGACCGCGACACCGGTATCCGGCTCAACCCCAGCCACCAGGACGTCGTCCTGGTGCTCGCGCTGGCGGCCGTGCCGATGGCACTCATCATGATGCAGCCGGACTTCGGCACCGTGATGGTCTTCGTGTTCGTCATTCTCGGCATGCTCGCGGTCAGCGGTGCTCCGAGCCGATGGGTGATCGGGCTCATCCTGTGCGGGATCCTGTTCGGCGGGGCCATTCTGCAGTTCCACCTGCTCAAGCCGTATCAGGAAGCGCGCCTCACCGAGTTCGTCCGGGACAACCAGAACACCTCGTCAACCGGGTACAACGTCGACCAGGCCATGACGGCGATCGCCAACGGCGGTCTCATCGGCCGGGGCCTGTTCAACGGGATGCAGACCCAGGGCCAGTTCGTGCCCGAGCAGCAGACCGACTTCGTGTTCACGGTCGCCGGGGAGGAACTGGGTTTTCTGGGTGCCGGTGGGGTCCTGGTACTGCTCGGCGTGGTGCTGTGGCGGGCGTTGTCGATCGCGTTCGACTCCGGTGACGCCTTCGGGACGATGATCGCGACCGGGGTGGTGTGCTGGTTCGGGTTCCAGATGTTCGTCAATATCGGGATGACGTTGGGGGTCATGCCGGTGACGGGGCTGCCCCTGCCGTTCCTGTCCTACGGGGGATCGTCGATGTTCGCGAACCTGCTGGCGGTCGGCCTGCTGCAGAACGTCCGCCTACGGGCTCGTTCGGACCCCTACGCCCTGTAGCAACCCGGGGGAGGTTGGGCCTGGCGGAGTCCGCCTCCGGCCGGCGTGTGTGCCGTAGGCTCGCGGACATGTCCGGACAGTCGCTGTTCCCTCGCTTGGAACCGTTGCTGCCGCGGGTCCGCAAACCCGTGCGCTATCTCGGCGGCGAAGGAAATTCCCAGGTCAAGCCGTGGGAGGACGCGGTAGTTCGCTGGTGCCTGATGTACCCCGACGCCTACGAGGTCGGCCTTCCCAACCAGGGCGTCCAGATCCTCTACGAAATTCTCAACGAGCAGCCGGACGTCTTGGCCGAGCGCACCTACTCGGTCTGGTCGGACCTGGAGGATCTGCTGCGCGAGCACGGCATCCCCCAGTTCACCGTGGACGCCCACCGCGCGGTCGGTGACTTCGACCTGCTGGGGGTGAGCTTTTCCACCGAGCTCGGTTACACCAACCTGCTGACCGCCCTGGATCTCGCGGGCATCCCGCTGCATGCCGCCGACCGGGGCGAGGAACATCCGATCGTCATCGCGGGCGGGCACGCCGCATTCAACCCCGAGCCGATCGCGGCCTTCGTCGACGCGGTCGTCCTCGGCGACGGCGAGCAGGCGGTCCTGGAGATCACCGACGTCGTCCGCGCCGTCAAGACCGCTGCGCGCCCCGGCGGGCGCGAGGAGCTGCTCATGCAGCTGGCCCGGCGCGGGTTGGCCTATGTGCCGTCCTTCTACGACGTGGACTACCGGCCGGACGGGCGTATCCGCGCGGTCACCCCGAACCGTCCCGATGTGCCGGCCCGGCCGGCCAAGCACACCGTGAGTGACCTGGACGCCTGGCCGTACCCGAAGGCACCGCTGGTCCCGCTGGCGGAGACCGTGCACGAGCGGATGAGCGTGGAGATATTCCGCGGATGCACGCGTGGCTGCCGTTTCTGCCAGGCCGGGATGATCACTCGTCCGGTCCGGGAGCGCACCATCGACACCATCGGTGCGATGGTCGACCGGGGCCTGGAGGCGTCCGGGTTCACCGAGGTCGGGTTGTTGTCGCTGTCAAGTGCTGACCACACCGAGATCGGTGAGATAGCCAAGGGTCTGGCCGACCGGTACGAGGGCACTCACACCTCGCTCAGCCTGCCCTCGACCCGGGTGGACGCGTTCAACGTCACACTGGCCAACGAGTTCTCCCGCAACGGCCGCCGCAGCGGGCTGACCTTCGCCCCGGAAGGCGGCTCCGAACGCCTGCGCAGGATCATCAACAAGATGGTCAGCGAGGAGGATCTGGTCCGCACGGTCAGCACCGCCTATGCCCAGGGCTGGCGGCAGGTGAAGCTGTACTTCATGTGCGGCCTGCCCACCGAGACCGACCAGGACGTCCTCGCGATCGCGGACCTCGCCCGCGAGGTGATCAGGGCCGGCCGGCGGGCCAGCGGGCACCGCGACATCCGCTGCACGGTGTCGATCGGTGGTTTCGTACCCAAGCCGCACACGCCGTTCCAGTGGGCGGCCCAGGCCTCCCACGAGGTCACCGACGCCCGGTTGCAGATGTTGCGCGACGCGATCCGCGGCGATCGGGAGGTGGGACGGGCGATCGGTTTCCGTTATCACGACGGGCGTCCGGGCATGATCGAGGGCCTGCTCGCCCGCGGTGACCGCCGGGTTGGCGCGGTGATCGAACGGGTATGGCGCGACGGTGGCCGGTTCGACG
>NZ_CAAAFO010000040.1:22886-26387 GCF_900634715.1 Candidatus Protofrankia californiensis
TTGCGTTTCCTGTCCCACCGCGACATCGCGAGGACCTTCGAGCGTGCCCTGCGACGTGCGGACGTCCCGATGGCGTACTCGGCGGGCTTCAGCCCGCATCCGCGTATCTCCTGGCTGGGTGCCGCCCCCACGGGCGTTGCCAGCGAAGCCGAGTACGTCGAGCTCGCCCTGGCCGAACATCGCCAACCGCGGGCGCTGGGGGAGGCGTTGGACGCGGCCCTGCCAGCCGGGTTGGACGTCGTGGCCTGCGCGCCGGCGACCTCGACACCGCTGGCGGATCTGGTGGACGCGTCGCGGTGGCGGGTGCGGTTGCCCGGTGTCGCGCCCGCCGAGCTGGCCGCCGCCGTGGACGCGCTGCTTGTCCGTGACCTGGTCGAGGTGGAGCGGGTCACCAAGAACGGACATCGGCGGTTCGATGTCCGTCAGGCAGTGGTCTTGATGGTTTGCCGTGCGGAGAACGACACGTGTGCGATACTGGATACGGTTGTGCGGCACACGACGCCCGCCGTACGACCCGACGACATGCTGACCGCCCTATGCGTGGTCGCCGGTCTTCGGCCGCCAGTACCACCCGAACCGCTTCGGCTCGGGCAAGGTCGGCTGCTGGAGGATGGCACCGTGGCGGATCCGCTCATGCCGGACCGCGACGACGCAGGACGGCTGGTCGGTCGAATCGATGCGTGATGCAGGGCGTCGCAGGATTCGCCGGTGGTACCCCGCCGGACCGAGACAGTGGTTCCTGAGCGGTCGCGACTGCGAGAGCAGCGCGCCCGGGGACCCCGAGAGGCTTCATAACCCGTGCCCGAAGACATTTCGACAGACTCCGATGAGACACCCGTCACTCGTCCCGCACCGAGACGGCGGCGCGCTGCCGCGCGATCTGCCGGACTCCCGCCCGAGGCCCTGACTGGGATCAGGGCTGAGACCAATACCGAGACCAGCACCGAGACCCCGAGCGGGCCCCTGGGCGTACCGTCGTCGCCGGACGAGCCGGTAGCCGTCGGTGAACCCGCCGGTGCGACTCGACAAAGCGATCCGCCGGAGCCGACGACCGCAGAACCGACAGCGCAGCAGCCGACGGCCGTGCCGTTGACTGCTGCGCGGCCCGCCGACTCCGACCGGTCGTGGCCGGTTTCGTTCCGATCCGATCTTAGTGGCTCCGAGGTTGCGCGGACCGGCGGACTCCAGACGCCGGCGATCGCCGATGCCGACCCGGACGCGCAGCGGGAGCCACGACCACGCCGCGGGCGGGCGGTCACGATGGTGACCTTCCAGGCGCCCGAGCCCGCCGCGATCGAGCTGATACAGCGTCGCCGCCGCGGGACCTCGCCGTTCGGTACCGACAACCCCCCGTTCAGCGCCGACAGGGTGAACGCGGACGCCGTGAACGACTCCGGCGGGGCGGCCACCCCCGATTTCGGCCCTTCCGCCGGTACCGGTGGGGACCCTCGTGCCGCAGACCGCCGTTCCGCGGACTCTCGTTCGAAGCCGGCCGTCGATACCGGCCCGCACGCCGAGGAGGATCCCGATCACGAGCTCGAGTCGGAGCTCGCCGCGTACGGCGACGTCGAGGCGTCGGCGACTGCGGAGGCGGTGGCCGACGACAGCGGTGACGGTGGTTCGACGCGGCGCCGCCGCCGCGGCCGTCGCGGCAGGGGTCGTGCCCGCTCCGACGAGGAAACCGACGGCATCGACGACCTGGACACTCCTGCCTTCGACGGGGCGCGTACGCGTCCCGACGATTTCGACTGGGACGGACCGGCTCGCTCCGGCCGTGCCGAGACCGATGACTCGGAGCCGGATCGGGACTCGGACCCGGATTCGGACGACTCCGGCGAGCCCGGGGAGTCCCGGGCCGGGCTGTCGCCCGGTGGGGACGTGTCCGACGAGGAATCACCGCCGGGTAGCTCGCGCCGTCGCCGCAGGCGTCGTCGCCGGGACAGCGCCGCGTTCGTCGACGAGGTCGTTCCCGACGACCCGCCGACGACGGTCGTGCACGTGCGCGAAAGCCGGGTCCGTGACGACGAGGTCCGCGGGGTCAGCGGTTCGACCCGGCTGGAGGCCAAGCGACAGCGCCGGCGGGAGGGCCGTGACAGCGGTCGCCGCCGCCCACCGATCGTTACCGAGGCCGAGTTCCTCGCCCGCCGCGAAGCGGTCGAACGGCGCATGGTCGTCCGCAACGCGGGTGACCGCACCCAGATCGCGGTGCTTGAAGACGGGGTGCTGGTCGAGCACTTCGTCACCCGGGCGAGTTCCTGGTCGTATGCGGGCAACGTCTACCTCGGCCGGGTCCAGAACGTGCTCGCGAGCATGGAGGCGGCGTTCGTCGACATCGGCAAGGGACGTAACGCCGTCCTGTACGCCGGTGAGGTCAACTACGACGCCAGCGGGCTCGACGGACGGCCTCGCAAGATCGAACAGGTGCTGAAGTCCGGCCAGTCGATCGTCGTCCAGGTCAGTAAGGACCCGATGGGTCACAAAGGTGCGCGGCTTACCAGCCAGGTCAGCCTCCCCGGTCGTTACCTGGTCTACGTGCCGGACGGGCAGAACGCCGGGATCAGCCGTAAGCTTCCGGACACTGAACGTGCCCGTTTGAAGGCGATCCTGAAGAAAATCACTCCGGAGAACGGGGGAGTGATCGTCCGGACCGCCGCGGAGGGTGCGAGCGAACAGGAACTCGCCCGGGACGTGGCCCGTCTGTCGGCCCAGTGGGAGGACATCTGCCGTAAGGCGACGAAGGCCAGCGCGCCGGCGTTGCTCTACGGCGAGCCCGACCTCGTGATCAGAGTGATCCGGGACATCTTCAACGAGGACTTCGCTGAACTGGTCGTGCAGGGAGCAGAGGAAGCCACGATGATCGAGGACTATGTCGACATGGTGGCGCCGGACCTGCGTGACCGGGTCCGCAGGCATGCCGGCCCAGCCGACGTGTTCGACGAGTACCGGGTCGACGAACAGCTCGCCAAGGCCCTGGACCGGAAGGTGTGGCTGCCCTCGGGTGGATCCCTCGTGATCGACCGCACCGAGGCCATGACGGTCATCGACGTCAACACCGGCAAGTTCACCGGCAAGGGCGGGAACCTCGAGGAGACGGTCACCAAGAACAACCTCGAGGCCGCCGAGGAGATCGTCCGTCAGCTCCGGCTCCGGGACATCGGTGGGATCATCGTCATCGACTTCATCGACATGGTCCTGGAAAGCAACCGCGAACTCGTCCTGCGGCGCCTGACGGAGTGTCTCGGCCGGGACCGCACCCGCCACCAGGTCGCGGAGGTGACCAGTCTCGGGCTGGTCCAGATGACCCGCAAACGGGTCGGTCAGGGACTGCTGGAGGCATACAGCGAGCCGTGCACGCACTGTGGTGGGCGTGGGGTCATCCTGCACCTGGACGGTCCGTCCGCGCCTGCGCCCGTGCGCAACGCGCCGGCCGATCCGGCAGTGCCGGTGCCGGCACCAGCGCCGGCCGCCGACACCACAGCTGTTCATGACGCGGCTGTTCAT
>NZ_CAAAFO010000041.1:0-16677 GCF_900634715.1 Candidatus Protofrankia californiensis
GGTCCGGAGTGCTGGTAGGCGTCGTAGCGGTCCGGGCCGGCTGCCGGCGTCGGTGTGGTTGGCCGGCGGTGTTAAGGTAATGCAATCAGGGCCGGGCGCGGCTGTTTCCGCCGCGCCAGTCAGGGCCTCTGAGGGTGGAAGTGTTCGATCATCAATCGGACAGTCCATCCTCGGCAGCTCCAACGCCCGTCCGACTTCAGCAAGGAGAACTGGTGTACGCGGTCGTGGCCAGCGGCGGCAAGCAGCACAAGGTCGCCGTCGGCGATGTCGTCGACGTCGAGCTCGTTCCGGGCGAGCCGGGTGCGGCCGTCAATCTGCCTGCGCTTCTGCTTGTTGACGGTGACGTGGTGACCCACGACAGGGACGCGCTCGCGTCCGTCGAGGTAACCGCCGAGGTCGTCGAAATCGTCAAGGGTCCTAAGATCAGGATCCACAAGTTCAAGAACAAGACCGGCTATCACAAGCGGCAGGGCCACCGTCAGAAGCTGACCCGCCTGCGGGTGACCGGTATCGAGACCGGGAAGGCCTGAAGCGACATGGCACACAAGAAGGGCGCGAGCTCGTCGCGCAACGGTCGTGACTCGAACGCTCAGCGTCTCGGTGTGAAGCGCTTCGGCGGCCAGTACGTCAATGCCGGCGAGATCATCGTCCGGCAGCGTGGCACGCACTTCCACCCCGGTTCGCAGGTCGGCCGTGGCAGTGACGACACGCTGTTTGCGCTTGCCGCCGGCCACGTCCATTTCGGTACCCGTCGGGGACGCCGGGTCATCAACGTCATACCTGCCGAGGAGCTCCTGTCCGCCTGATCCGGGTAGGCGTTCCAGTCGGCTGCGGTGGAGGAAGGCAGCGCTGCAGTGCCCACCTTCGTTGACCGCGTCATCCTTCATGCCACTGCGGGTGACGGTGGGCATGGTTGTGCATCGGTTCATCGGGAGAAGTTCAAGCCGCTCGGCGGTCCGGATGGCGGCAACGGCGGTCGCGGCGGTGACGTCATCGTCCGGGTCGACCCGGATGTGACCACCCTGCTGGACTTCCACTTCCACCCGCACCAGCGGGCATCCGGTGGGCGGCCCGGCCAGGGTTCCAACCGGCACGGCGCCGACGGGGCAGACCTCGTCCTGCCCGTGCCGGACGGCACCGTCGTCCTACGACCGGACGGCGAGCAGATCGCCGACCTTGTCGGTGCCGGTAGCTGCGTGGTCATCGCCCGCGGCGGGCGCGGTGGCCGTGGTAACGCCGCACTTGCCTCCGCTCGGCGTAAAGCCCCCGGGTTCGCCGAATTCGGCGAGCCGGGGGAGCAGCTCGACGCCATCCTCGAGCTCAAGACCGTCGCCGACGTGGCGCTGGTCGGTTTTCCCAGCGCCGGCAAGTCCTCGCTGGTGTCGGTGCTCAGCGCCGCCAAGCCGAAGATCGCCGACTACCCGTTCACGACGCTGGTGCCCAACCTCGGCGTGGTGAAAGCAGGCGACACTGCGCCGTACACGGTGGCCGACGTCCCGGGTCTCATACCCGGCGCGAGCACCGGACGCGGGCTCGGCCTTGAGTTCCTGCGCCACATCGAGCGCTGCTCGCTCATCGTTCACGTGCTGGACTGCGCCACCATGGAACCCGGTCGTGATCCCCTGACCGACCTCGACGTCATCGAGGCCGAACTCGCGGCTTACTCCAGCGACCTGTCCGACCGGCCGCGGGTGGTCGTGCTCAACAAGATCGACGTTCCGGACGGCCGCGAGCTGGCGGAACTGGTCACACCCGAGCTCACCGCCCGTGGGCTGGGCGTCTTCGCCGTGAGCAGCGCGACCCGTGAAGGCGTCCGAGCGCTCTCGCTTGCCCTGGCCGAACAGGTCGCCGAACATCGGGCCGCGCGGCCGGCGCCGGCGTTCCAGCGGGTCGTCCTGCGTCCCCGCGCGGTCGACGAACCCGACTTCGCCGTCCGCGCGCATGATGACGGATTCATCGTGACCGGCGCCAAACCACTGCGCTGGGTCCGTCAGACCGACTTCAGCAACGACGAGGCGATCGGCTTTCTCGCCGACCGCCTCGCCCGTCTGGGCGTGGAGACCGAACTCGCCCGCCTCGGCGCGGAATCCGGCGCGGCGGTGACCATCGGTGAGATCACCTTCGACTGGGAACCGCACCTGAACCGCCGCGGCAGCCGGACTAGTAATGATCTTGATGGCGAGGTGGCGGCGGCGGAATCGTCCCTCGGCCCGCGGGGGAGCGACGACCGGCTTGTCGCCTCCATGCGGTTGACCCGTGCGCAGCGGCTCGCCCGCCGGGCCGGCAGCCGCCAAGCCCTCGCCGACCGGGATGCCGATCTGGACGACCCGAACGATCTGGAGGGCGAGGTCGAAGCGTGACCGCCCGTGATTTCGTGATCCGGGCTGACCGGGTCGTGGTGAAGGTCGGCTCGTCGTCGTTGACCACCGCCAGTGGCGGCATCGACGGCGACCGTGTCGACGCCCTGGTGCGGGCGGTCCTTCCGCGGGCCGGACGGCTGGTGCTGGTCTCCTCGGGAGCCATCGCCGCCGGGCTTGCGCCGCTGGGCTTGGCGCGCCGTCCCCGGGATCTGGCAACCCTGCAGGCTGCGGCCAGCGTTGGGCAGAGCATGCTGGTGCACCGGTACGCGACGGCGTTCGGACGAGCCGGCTACCAGGTCGGTCAGGTGCTGCTCACCGCCACCGACGTGGTGCGCCGCACCCACTACCGCAACGCGCGGACCACCCTCGACCGGCTGCTGGAGCTCGGTGTGGTCCCCGTCGTCAACGAGAACGACGCGGTGGCCACCCAGGAGATCCGGGTCGGTGACAACGATCGCCTCGCCGCGATCGTCGCGCATCTGGTGTCCGCGGACCTGCTGGTCCTGCTCTCGGACGTGGACGGTGTCTACGACGCCAACCCCCGACGTGGCCCGGCCGCCATGATCCGCGAGGTCCGGACGGACGCTGACCTCGAGGGGGTCGGCACCCGAGGTACCGGCAGTGCCGGCGTGGGCGTCGGCGGCATGGCAACAAAGATCGACGCCGCTCGGATGGCGGCCTCGGGTGGGGTCACAACGCTCATCACCTCGGCGGCGAACGCCACCGAAGCCCTTGCCGGAGCCGAGGTGGGGACGGTGTTTCACCCGAGCGGGCCGCGTCGGGCGTCCCGGCTGCTGTGGCTGGAGCACGCGACCACCCCGCAGGGCAGGCTGTTCCTTGACGACGGGGCGGTGAACGCGATCGTGAACCGGCGGGTGTCGCTGCTGCCGGCCGGGGTCACCAAGGTCGACGGTGACTTCGCCGCGGGCGACCCGGTGGACCTGGTCGACCCGTCGGGGCAGCCGGTTGCCCGTGGGCTGGTCGCCTATGACGCCGCTGAGCTGCCCGGGATGCTGGGCCGCTCGACGTTCGATCTCGCCGCGGAACTCGGTTCGTCCTACGAACGGGAGATCGTCCATCGCGACGACATCGTCATCCTGCAACGGAAGCCGTAGCAACGGAAGCCGTAAGGAGACATCCTGCAGCGGAAGCCGTAGGCAGAAACGGTTGTGATAGCGACGGTCTCCACCTACGGCTTCCGTATCTGTAGGTGGAGACCGTCGTGACAACAGCGCTTTCCACCCACGCCTTCCGTCGTCAGCGGACCGCGCGAAGGAGGACGACCGGGATTTCCCGGCTGGTCTGTCCCTGGTGATCGCGGATGCTGGGGATCTCGTCGATCAGCGCCTGGTAAAGGCGTTCCCGCTCCGGGCCGGCGGTGGTGGACGCTGCGGCGTCGAACCGGTCGGCGCCGAGTTCCACGGTTACCCGCGGGTTGGCGACCAGGTTCCGATACCAGTCGGGATGGGCGGCCGAAGCCAGGTTCGAGGCGAAGACGACGATCCGGTCCGGGGAACTGTCGAGGATGTAGCCCAGCGGTGTGGTGTGTGGCCGGCCGCTGCGGGTTCCGACCGTCGTCAGCAGCAGCAGCGCCGCTTCGGGCAGAGTCGTGGTCAACCTGCCGTTGTTCGCCCGGTATTCGGTAATCAGTGCCCGGTTGAACCCTTTCCGGTCGAAGTCCGGGCTGCGCGGGTCGATCTTGGTGGTCAAGCGCACCTCCTTGTCCGCATGTCAGTGCACACTCAACCACACAGCGGTTCCACGTTCTTGCGCAGGGTGATTTTTCCTGTACGGATGTGCTGCGATGCACCGGCCGGAGCCTGGCCACGGGGCTGCCGTTGCGGGTGACGAGAATCGTTTCGCCGTTCTCGACCGCGTCCATGACAGCCGCGGAGCCGTTGCGGAGCTCACGCTATGTGATTATTTTGATCATAGTTCTTGGTAGCGCCACGTGCTATATGGCGCTACGCGCGGGTGGTGCGCTCGCGTTTCCGGGCTTCATCGTCCGAGGCTCCGTTAGGGCCCCCGTCAGGGGATGGTGGTGCGCACGTGGCTGCCGTGGGCCTGTTTGACGACGGTGATCTGGGTGGGGATGCGTTGGCGCAGGTCCGCGACGTGGCTGACGATGCCGACCAGCCGACCGCCGGAGCGCAGGTCGTCCAGGACGTTCATGACCTCCTCCAGGCTGTCCGGGTCGAGGCTGCCGAATCCTTCGTCGATGAACAGTGCGTCCATGGCCTGGCCACCGGACTCGGCGGTGACCACGTCGGCGAGGCCCAGCGCCAGGGACAGGGCAGCCTGGAAGGTCTCCCCGCCGGAGAGGGTGGCGGTGTCGCGCCGCCGGCCCGTCCAGGCGTCCTCGACGAGAAGCCCGAGGCCGGCCCGCCGGCGCCGGTCACGCCGCTCACCGCTGTCGTGGACAAGGGTGAACCGGCCGCCGCTCATCGCCGACAGGCGTCCGCTTGCCGCGGCCGCGACCTCCTCCAGACGGGCGGCGAGGACGAAGCTCGACAGTGGCATGCCGTGGCGGTTACCGCCGCGGCCCGCGGCCAGCTCGGCGAGGCCCCGCAGTTCCTCCGCGGCCTCGCGCAGCGGCGGTATCGCGGCGAAGGCATCGGCGAACGCGGGCGCCAGGTCGGACAGCCGCCGGGCCCGGTCGTTCGCGCGCGCCGCTTCGGTGAGCGCCGATTCGTGCCGCTGCCGCGCCGCGAGCGCGTCGACTTCCCGCTCGGCCACCGGCGTCGGCGTATCCGGATCAACCGCCAGCTGGGGGTTGGCCAGACGGGACCGCACACCGACAAGGTCGTCACGGTGGGCCATCAGGCGCGCCTCGGTATCGACGATCCAGCTCTCCTCCCGACAGGCGGCTAGGGCCGCGGTCGCGTCCGGGAAGCCGGCGGCGTGGGCGTCGCTGTTCGCGCTCGACGCGGCGCGGCGGTACTCCTCCTCCGCCAGCGCTGCGGCTGAAGCGGCCGCGTGGCAGTCCGAGTAGGCGTCGGCGAACTGGGCAACCTCGCGCTGCCGGGCGGCCAGCCGCCCGGCGTCGCGCAGCTCCGGCGGGAGGCTGGAACGCTGCCGCTCAGCCCGGGCCCGGCACTCCTGCGCACGGGTACGGGCGAGCTGCTCACCGGTGGTGTGGCCGGCCAGTTCGGTCGAGGCCCGCGTCTCCTCCTGGTGCATGAGCTCAAGTGCCTGTTCGGCGGTCGGGACGTCGTCGGCCTGCGTGGCGAGTGCGTCGGCCCGGCCCGCCAGATGGACCGCGGTCTGCTCGAACATCTCGACGGGTAGTACGGCGGGCAGTTCGGAGCCTGCGGGCAGCTCCCTCAGCCGCGCAACACCGTCCACAGCAGCGCGATCGGCAACCTGCCGATCTGCAGATTCATGATTGGCAGATTCATGATTGACGATGTTGTCGCCAGCACCCTTATGGTCGTTTTTCTCCTCGTTTCCGCTGGGGATGGGGTCGGTCATCCCCAGTACGGTGACCGTCGCGAACGCCTCGACCGGACGGGGCGGCCTGCTGCCGGTGTTTTCGGTGGGCAACGGGCCGCGCGGCACGGCGGGCTCGACGCGCACATCGGTGGCCGAGCCTGCCCCCGCCATGTCTACCGCCGTGTCTACCGCTGTGCCCACCATCGCTGTGTTTGCCGCGCCCACCGCGCCTGCCTTGCCTGCTGTGCTTGCCCTGTCGCCGTCCGCGCCAGGGCCTGCCGCGGGTTCCGCCCAATTCGGGGCGAGCGTGCCGGTGATGTCAACGGTGGTGCCGGCAGCGACAGCGGCGGGGCTGACACCGCGATCGGCATTGCGATCGGTACCGGGATCCACGTGGTTTGCCAGTGCACCCGTCAGCGTGCGGATCCGTTCGTCCAGCCGGTCGGCGTCGCGGCGGGCGTCAGCGGCCTGTGCCGCGAGTCGGTTGGCCACGGCTTCGGCTGCGAGTTCGTCGTCCTTGCTGACGTGGTCCGCGCGGACCTCGGCTGGGTCGGGATGCGCGAGGGATCCGCAGACCGGGCAGGGAGAACCGTTGACCAGGGCGGCGCTGAGCTCCGCGGTGATCGCATCGAACCGCTGCCGACGGATGTCGCTGGCCTGGTTGCGGGCGTCCCGCGCGGACTGTTCCACGTCGTGCGCATGGGCGAGGGCATGCGCACGTTGACGCACGGCAGCGGCCAGCTCGGCGGCCATGCGTGCCTGCTCGCGCGCACCTGCCAGGGCAGCCACGGCGGCCCTGGCACGGCTGTGCCTGGCGTCGAGGGCACGGCGCTGCTCCGGCAGATCGGTTCGCAGGTATCCGGTGAGTGTGGCGGCGGCGGCCGCATGCGTGTCGGCGTCGGTGTCGGCCGCCTGTGCCGCGGCATCGTCCGCTTCGGCGGCAGCCAGGACGTTCGCGAACTGCTCGAGGCGTCCCATGTCGGTGTGGGTGAGCCGGGACAGCCGGGCCAGCTCGTTGACGGCAGCGTCGTGGCGGGCACCGAGCAGCTCCAGTCGGTGGCGTCCGGCGTCCTCGGCCAGGCGCGCCCGCGCCAGGTCGTCCGCCCGTTCCCGCACGTGGTCCAGGGCGCGGCGGACCGCGGCGGCGTGGCGGGCGGCGTCCAGCTCGGCGGCCATGCTTTCGATCGCCGGGAGCTGCGCCTCGAGCGCTGCCAGCCTCGTGTCGAGGCCACGCCGTTCCCGCCGGCGTTCGGCGAGTCCGCGGGCCTGGTCGAGTGATTCCTCGGCCTGCCGGCGGGCTTCGGCGGCCGTGGCGGCGTGGTCCGTGGCGCTGTGGGCGGCGGCGCCCGCGGTGGCGGCGAGCCCGGCGACCCAGCTGGCGTCGGCCTCGAGATCGTCGGGCTCGGCGATCCCGGCGGCTTCGGCAGCCCGGGCCGCCACCCGGGCGAGGTCGCCGCGTGCGGCGGCAATCCGTTCGCCGGCAATCTTGGCCTGGTCGGCGAGCCACTGCTCGGCGTGCTCGAACCGGCTGACGGCGAACAGGCGCTTGAGCAGCCGTTCCCGCGCGTCGTGGTCGGCCTGCAGAAAGTCGGCGAAGTGCCCTTGCGGCAACATGATCACTTGGAAGAACTGTTCGGCGGTCATACCGAGCAGCCGGCCGGTCTCGAGCCCGACGTCGTCGTTGCGCTGGGCGACCACCTCCCAGCCGGCGTCGGTGCGGCGCTGCAGCAGGGCGGTGGGGTTCACCCGGGAGCTGCCGGCACCGCCCCGCCTGGGCTTGTCCCAGACGGCTGTCCGGGCGATCCGGTAACGGCGCCCGGACACGCTGAACTCCAGGCGGACCCACGGCTCGGTGCCCGCGTCGGCATGGTGGGAGCGTAGGTCCTTCGCACGGGCCCGAAGCCCCGGGACGATGCCGTAGAGGGCGAAGCCGAGCGCGTCGAGCAATGTGGTCTTCCCACCGCCGGTCTCGCCGCACAGCAGCACCAGACCGCCGGCCCCGAGACGGTCGAAATCCAGCTCAACCCGACCCGGGAAAGCTCCGAAAGCGGTGAGTTCCAGGCGGTGCGGACGCATCAGGCCGCCTCCTCGGCCCGGCGGGCGTCGTCCAACGCCGCCTGTAACAGGGACCGCTCGCGCTCGCTCGGTTCGGCCCGTACATGGGTGACGAACGCCTCGGCCACGGCAAGGTCGGAACGTCCGTGGATGCGCCGGCCGTAGGTGAGTTCGTCGACGGACGCGTTGGTGGCAGGCTCGTGGCTCAGGGTGAGCGCGAAGGGAAAGCGGCGCTGCAGGGTCGCCATCGCATCCATCGGGCGGACCGGGTCGGTGAGCACCACCGAGACGAAGTCGGCGGTGTGTCGTTCGTGGACGGTGGCTGTCATCAGTTCCGCCAGCCGGCCCCGCAGCCTTGCGAGGTTGCGGTAGACGGGTACCGGGATTTCCTCCAGCCCGCTCAGGCCGTCCGCATCGATGTCCACCAGCAGCGACGATTTGATGTCGGTCGCCTCGGAAAACGAGTAGGGCAGGGGCGAGCCGCTGTAGCGCAGGCCCTCGTCCAACGCCTGCGGCCGGTGCAGATGCCCGAGCGCGGTGTAGGTGATCCCGTTGAACAGCTCCGCCGGGACGGCCGCGAGCCCGCCGACGCCGATGTCACGTTCGCTTTCGCTGACCTGGCCACCGCTGACCCAGGCGTGGGCGCAGACGATGCTGCGGCCGTCGCGCCGAGCCCGGTCGGCGTGTACGGCCCGCATGGCCCGGCCCAGCGTCGCGGCATGGCTCGGTGCCGTGCCGCCAGCCGGTGGCGTGCCGCCAGCGGGTGCCGTGCCGTCGAGGTGCGTCCCGTCGTCGGTGTCCGGACCGGGTGCCGCCGGCAGGATGGCGGCCACCGCCGCCGGTTCGAGGTAGGGAAGCGCGTAGACGTGGACGGGCCCGTGGGAGTCCTCGACGGTGACGGGTGTGGCGATGGCGGACACGTCCGTCCTGATGCGTACCCGGGGGTCGAGCAGCCCGGCCTTGTCACCGAGGCGCGCCCCGGCGTCGTGGTTGCCGCTGATCACCACCACGTGTGCGCCGGCGTCACGTACCCGCGACAGCGCCTCGTCGAACAGCCGCATCGCCGCCACCGGCGGGATGGCCCGGTCGTGCACGTCCCCACTGACCACGACGAGGTCGACGTGTTCGGCCCGGACGACCTCGACGAGATGGTCGACGAACGCGGCCTGCGCCGCCAGGAGGTCGAACCGGTGTAGGGCACGCCCTAGGTGCCAGTCGGATGTGTGCAGCACGAGCATGCCTGCACGGTAGGACGCGCCTCCGACGGTTCCGCACGCGGGTGCGGGTAGTGCGCGTGCCCGTCCCGAGCGGTCACCATAAAGACGATCATTATGAATCCCCTGACACGCCGGTAGCCTCGTAGTGCTCCGGGGTCCGGCGGCGCGGAAAGAATATGATCGCGGCGCCTTCGGCCCTCCGGTGCCCTGGAAACGTGGGCCGTCGGCGGCGCGGAAAACATTATCGCCCCGCCTCCGGCCTTCTAGGCGTGACGCGTTGGACGAGCGTCGGGTCGGGAGGAACTGGTCATGAACAGCCTTGCGGAGGATGTCCGCGAGACCGCGGTCCGGGCGCGGGATGCCGCGGCCGTACTCGCCCCGTTGTCCCGCGCGGACAAGGACCGCGCTCTGCACGCGATGGCGGATGCGCTCCTCGCCGGTGCCGGGCCGATCCTGGCGGCCAACCGCGAGGACGTGGCCGCCGCTCGTGGCGCCGGCACCGGCGAGGCCATGATCGACCGGCTCACCCTTACTCCTGACCGCCTCACCGCGATCGCGGACGGTCTGCGCCAGGTCGCGCTGCTCGACGATCCGGTCGGCACGGTGGTACGCGGTCAGGTGCTGCCCAACGGCATCGAACTGCGTCAGGTCCGGGTGCCTCTCGGCGTGGTCGGGATCATCTACGAGGCCCGTCCGAACGTGACGGTCGACGCGGCCGGCCTGTGCGTCAAAAGCGGCAACGCCGTGCTGCTGCGTGGCAGCGCCTCAGCCCTGCGTACCAACACGGCGCTGGTCGCGGCGTTGCGGGACGCCGCGGCGGGGGCGGGGCTGCCCGCCGACGCGGTCGCGCTCGTGCCCGGCGCCGACCACGAGTCCGTCAAGCAGCTCATGCGCCTGCGCGGCCTCGTCGACGTGCTGATCCCGCGTGGGGGTGCGGGGCTGATCCGGACCGTGGTGGAGGAGTCCACCGTGCCGGTGATCGAGACCGGGGTCGGTAACTGTCACGTCTACGTCGACGTCGACGCGGACCTCGACCAGGCACTGGCGATCGTCCTCAACGCGAAGACCCAGCGGGTGTCGGTGTGCAACGCGGCGGAGACGCTGCTGGTGCACGCGGGTGTCGCGGACGTCTTCCTGCCGCGGGTGCTCGCGGCGCTGCGCCAGGCGGGGGTGACGGTCCACGGTGACGACGTGGTCCGTTCCCACGACCCGTCGGCGCTGTCCGCAACGGAGGAGGACTGGGCCGCCGAGTACCTGTCGCTGGACATGGCGGTACGGGTGGTGGACTCCCTCGCCGACGCCGTCGCGCACATCCGCCGGTGGGGCAGCGGACACACGGAGGCGATCGTGACCCGTTCCCTGAGCGCGTCCCGCCGGTTCGTCGCGACCTGCGACAGTGCGGCAGTCATGGTCAACGCCTCGACCCGCTTCACTGACGGTGAACGGTTCGGGTTCGGTGCCGAGATCGGGATCTCCACCCAGAAGCTGCATGCCCGCGGGCCGATGGGCCTGACCGAGCTGACGTCCACCACCTGGGTGGGCGTCGGCGACGGTCACCTGGTGGTCTAGGCACTGTATTCCTAGAGACCAAAGGATTCCTAGAGACCAAAGGCAGCGTGATCATGTTTTCGGGCCGCCGGTGGCTCGAGTCCCCGGGGCACTGAGCGGCTGACCGCACCTGCGGGACAGAGCACCTGATTGGCGACTTGGTCACGCCAGGGGGACGCCTACGACCGAGCTGCGGCGCCAGGTACGCTTCTGACTCGGTAGGGGATAGCTCTAGACATTCCATTACTTGTCTTCTTGTCCAGATCATGATCGGACAAGGAGTGGTCTGCCCGTTCGAGCGTTTCGGGGGCGTCGGGCGTCGGATTCCATGGTGGGGCTGTGCCAACGACGGAGGGAACGCCGTGTCGGATGGGGATGTGCCGACTGGTGTCGGGTCGCATACGGCAAACATGATCACTTTGGGATGCGGCGTGGCGGGGGTGGTCGCTGTGGCAGGGGCGTTCCTGCCGTGGGCGGGCGCGACCCTGTCCGACCGCGGCGCCGATCTGCTGCACCGCAGCAGGACGGGGCTGGAGCTGTCCTGGCATGGCAAGGTGGTGCTCGGACTGGGCATCCTCTGTGTTGTCGTCAGCGTGCTGCTGCGCGAGGTCCCGCGCACGCGTCCGCTCGGGCTGGTGCTGCCCGTGGCCGGGGGCGCGATTGCCGCCCTCGCCGCCATTAAGATCAATGCTGGGGATGCGATAGCCGCCAGGTTCCTGCGGCTGCGGATTGGCACTTTCCAGACGGATCATCCCGTGGCCACCGCCGAGGTGGGTCTGGGCCTGTGGCTCAGCCTCACCGCCGGTGTCGTGCTGCTCCTCGGCGGGATCGCATGGCAGGCGGCCGGCCGTTCCGTGCAGGTATCCGGTGACATGGCCTGATGATGATCGACTCTCAGGACGTCTGTTGCGTGTCGGTTTCGTGTGCCTGCCGCCCGGCATCCGGGGTCAGTGCCCCCCAGCCTCCCTAGCACTGCGGCGGCACGACGTCCTTGACGGATCGTAGATCGCAACCAGTACGGACTGATTCGGGTATGGCGCCGCCATCGCGTGGTCGACGCCGGGTGATCCGACCTGGATCCGGCGGATCGCCGACCGCGAACATGTCGACAACGGACAAGGTTTTGGCGCGTATCCCTGTCCCGGCGCGGGCCGGTTCACCGAACTGCATGCGACGCATGTCGTGGCGCTGACCACAGCCCGCCGGTGGCACGAGTCCTTGGAAGAGAATTGGCCTACGACTACACCTCCTTCTCGAAGCTCGCGGGTCCACTCACCCTTCCGCCTGCTGACGCAGAGTACCACGTTGCCTACCGTAAGGTGATGGTGGGTCGGGAGCTCTGGATGGTGCTGCCGCTCCTGATAGCTACCGTCGGGTTGTCGTCGCTGTTCTTCGTCTGGCTGGTCCAACCGGATCACTTTCCTCAGAGCAGGTACCTGCCAGCGCCGGTGCGCATCGGCAACGCGGTCATGTTCTGGATGATCGTCGTCTCCGAGGGCATCCGGTTACTCAATTCGATCACTCTTTGCTGGGCCGCCTACATCATGCGCAACCCGGTGCCGGTCAGGCCCCCGGCAGGTCTGCGGATCGCTTTCACGACCACCATCGTGCCGTCGAAGGAACCACTGGACGTCGTGCGCGACACCCTGATCGCGGCCCGGCAGATCCGTTACGGCACACCCATCGACATCTGGCTGCTCGACGAGGGGGACGACCCGACGGTCCGCCGGATGTGCGAGGACCTCGGGGTCAACCATTTCACCCGCAAGGGGGTCGAGAGGTGGAACGAGCCCAAGGGGAGGTTCCGCGCCAAGACCAAACACGGCAATCACAACTCCTGGCTGGACGCCCATGGCGCCTCCTATGACGTCGTACTGTCGGTCGATCCGGACCACATTCCGCTGCCGAACTTCGCGTCGCGCATGCTCGGCTACTTCCGCGACCCCCAGGTCGCCTTCGTCGTGGGGCCGCAGGTCTACGGGAACTTCCGCGGCTTTCTGACCCGGGGTGCGGAGGCCCAGAACTACATGTTCCACTCGGTCATCCAGCGGGCGGCCAACCGGTTCGGCTGCGGCATGTTCGTCGGTACGAACCATGCCTACCGCGTGTCGGCATGGCGGCAGATCGGCGGGTTCCAGGATTCGATCACCGAGGATCTGGCCACATCCTTCGCCGTGCACGGGGCACGCCAGTCCGACTCCGGTCATCGCTGGAAGTCGGTGTACACCCCGGATGTGGTCGCGGTTGGCGAGGGGCCGGCCACCTGGACCGACTTCTTCAGCCAGCAGCTGCGATGGGCTCGTGGCTCCAACGAGGTTCTGGTCACCGAGTCGGTACGCCGGCTGCGGAAGCTGCCGTGGGGGCAGCGCCTGCACTACGCCACCCTGATGCTGCATTATCCGACTGTCGCCCTCACCTGGCTGATGGGAATGCTGCTCACCTCCAGCTACATGGCGTTGGGGTCGACCGGGGTGACCGTGCATATATCATCCTGGCTGGCTCTCTACATCGACGTGGCCGTGGCCAGACTCCTGCTCTACATCTGGTTGCGGCGGTTCAACATCAGCCCGCATGAGGAGAAGGGCACCGCCGGAATCTCCGGAATCTTCGTCTCCATGCTGTGCACACCGTTCTACTCGACCGCTTTCGTCGGCGCTCTGCTACGGCGTCCGCTCGGGTTCGTGGTCACCCCCAAGGGCCAGAGCGTAAGTCCCGACCGGCTCCTGACCTTTCGCAAACACATCTTCTGGGCGGCGATTTCCACAGCCTCCATCGCCGCCGCGGCGGTCTTCGGCCACGTGTATCCGGCGAACACGGTCTGGGCGGCGTTATCGCTGCTCATCTGCCTCACCCCTATTGTCATGTGGTCGGTCTCCACGATTGCCGCCCGGCTTCGTTCCGCGGGAGGGCCCGGCCTGCTGCCGGTGGTGGTGTCCGAGCAGCCGGGAATACCGCAACAAACAGCGGCACCCGAACAACAAGCAGCGATGCCCGACGTGGCGGCAGCCGAAGTGGCGGTACCCGCCGCAGCGGCGGTCGCCGCCACAACCACGGCGTCATCGTCGGTCACGGCGGAAAAAACCATGTCCGTCGTGGCCGCGTCAGCCGCCGTCACGCCGGCCGCAGTGCCCCGGGGGGAGGTCGAGGAGGTCACCAGGGTGCTTGCGCGGCCGGCTGTGTTCGCGGCGTCCGCGCCTGGCGGACACTGCGAGGAGGTCACCCAGACAACGGTCGTGCCGGCGCTGTCGGCGTCCGCGCCCGGCGGATACCGCGAGGAGGCCACCCAGACGATCATCCTGCCGGCTGTGCTGTCCTCGCTCAGCCCAAGGAGTTACGTCGAGGAGACCACGCAGAAGCTGGTCCGGCCCGCGCCCGTGTCCACACCGGGCAAGCCGGGCTGGCGTACCCAGAACAGCTCCGCGCAGGTGGGCCGGTCCGCGGCCGGGCAGCCGGCACCGGGAGGTCCTGCCCGTGAGCGCCCGGCGTCCGGGGCCTATGTGGAGGACGTCACCCTGAAACTCACACCGCGCCGGCGCCGCGTCTCCGGCGACGGGCTGCTCGAGGAACTGGCATGACGGCCTCCAGGCAGGCCAGCCGGGTTCGCAGGCGGCGGATGATCCAGCTCGGCGTACTTCTTCTTCTGATCATTGCCGGAAATGGTCCGTTCGCCGCCTCGTGGGCCACCGCGCAGTACGCCGAATGGCAGTCCCACCAGCCGGACTACATGCGCGGACACGGGCGCTGGGACGTCGTCGCCGACAGCGGCACCCGGTCCATTCACGCGGCCATGCTGCGTACCGGCAAGGTCCTGCTCATGGCCGGCTCCGGCAACGACCAGGGCAATTTCGACGCGCAGAATTTCACGACCGTGCTGTGGGATCCGATCGCGAATACCTTTGCCGACGTCTACACGCCGTGGGACGTCTTCTGCGCGGGGCACGCCTTCCTCCCGAACGGTAACCTGCTGATCGCCGGGGGCACCAAGAAATACGAGATCCTGGCGCAGGACTCGCCTGACGGCAAGAAGCACGAGTATCAGGGTCTGAAGGACTCCTACATCTTCAACCCGGACACCGAGCGGTATGAGAAGACCGGCGAGCTGAACCACGCGCGCTGGTATCCGACACTGGTGACCCTCGCCGACGGCACGGTGGTGTCGGTCTCCGGTCTCGACGAGAACGGTGACATCGACCAGGGCAACACCGAGCTGTTCAGCGCGGCCACCAGGATGTGGAAGGACCATCCCGATCTCAAAAAGGTCTTTCCCACCTATCCGTCCCTGCTGCTTGCCGCCGACGGCCGGTTGTTCTTCTCCGGCGCCAACGCCGGTTACGGTCCGGCGGACGTCTCCGAACGCCAGCCCGGTCTGTGGAACCTGGCGGACAACTCCTTCCAACCGGTCGACGGGCTGCCCGAGCCGGAGATCAACGAGACGGCCGGGACGATCATGCTTGCTCCGGCGCAGGACCAGAAGGTGATGTTCATCGCCGGCGGCGGCGTCGGCGACACCCAGGACGCAAGCGCCCGTACCGCCATCGTCGACCTGGCCTCGCCCGATCCCACCTACGCCAGCGGCCCGAACCTGACGAAGGCCAAACGGTATCCTGGAGCCGTCGTCCTGCCCGACGACACGGTGCTGGTCTCCGGCGGTTCCACCGCCTACCGGGCCAAGGACTCCCTGACCGCCGAGATCTACCATCCGGACACCAACAGCTTCACCCCGGCGGCCGACCCGCACGTCGGCCGTGATTATCACTCCGAGTACCTGCTGCTGCCGGACGGGCGCGTGGCGGTCTTCGGCTCCAACCCGTTGAGCGACGAGAACATCTTCGAGACCCGTATCGAGGTGTATTCTCCGCACTATCTCTACAAGGGTGAGCGCCCGAAGATCTCCTTGGTGCCGGCCGAGATCGCCCGGGGCTCGACCATCACCGTGGCGTCGTCACAGCCGACGGCCAAGGTGCGCCTGATCCGGCCGGGTGCCTATACCCATGTCACCGACACCGAGCAACGCTCCGTGGCGCTACCCATCGTCCAACAGACAGCCGGCAGCATCACACTGGACGTCCCGGAGAATCCCAACCTGCTTCCGTCAGACTGGTACATGCTTTTCGCGACCAACGACGAGGGTGTTCCCTCCGTTGCCACCTGGGTTCATGTTGGATGAGGAGGGGCTGTATTGATCTCCAGGTCGGTCCGGCATGTCACGGGAGAACGGGGTCCGGACACTGACCGGCCGCGGCGTGGCACCTGGGTCAGGGCTGCCGCGGTCGCGGGCGCCATGTCGGTCCTTGCCGCCTGCGGTGGCGGGGGCGCAGCGAACCCCCCGGCGGTCAGGACCGCCGGGCTGACCACACCGCTGAATGCGGTCGGCGCGCAGTGTCCCGCCGGGGACCCCGCCGGTCGCGGCGCGGTGGCAGGGCCGGGTCCGCACGGCCCGGCGCCTCGGGCGCCGTTTCTCATCGACTCGAACAGCCAGCCGGCCCAGGCGGCGCGTCAGGACCCGGCCACCGGGACGGCCGCCGCGGCGGTCGCCGCCAGGCCGCTGGCCTACCCGGTCGGGGACTGGCTGGGGGAGAACGTCCAGGCCGAGGTGGCGGCGCGCACGGCCGAGGCGGACCAAACCGGCGCCACCGCCGTCTTCATGGTCTATGCGATCCCGCACCGTGACGTAGGCGCGGGCTTCTCCGCCGGTGGAGAAGCCGACGCGGCCTCCTACCGGGCCTTCACCAGGAAGGCCGCGGCGGCCATCGGTGCCCGCAACGCCGTCGTCATCCTGGAACCGGACTCGTTGGCACAGCTGGACAGCCTGACGCCCGCTGAGCAGGAGGAGCGTTACCAGCTGCTCAACGACGCCGTCGACGTCTACGGCGGACTGGCCGGCACCAGTGTGTACCTCGACGGTGCCAACTGCGGCTGGACGGCGGCACCGGTTATCGCCGACCGCCTGAACCGGGCCGGCGTGCAGCGGACCCGCGGGTTTGCCGTCAACGTGTCGAACTACTACCACACCCAGGACGAGGTGGCCCGCGCCGACGTGATCTCGGCGCTGACCGGCGGCACCC
>NZ_CAAAFO010000041.1:16883-21147 GCF_900634715.1 Candidatus Protofrankia californiensis
TGCCGCCGGTCAGCCCTGGCCGTTGGTCGTGCCGCCGACGGCCTTGGCCGCGCGACGGGAGATCTCCTCGGGCGGGACGTCCTCGACGTGTGTCGACACGCTCCAGTGGTGCCCGAACGGGTCTTCGAACTGGCCGGAACGGTCACCGTAGAACTGGTTCTCGACCGGCCGCAGGCCCTTCGCGCCGGCTTTGACCGCGCGGTCGTAGGTCGCGTCCACATCCTCCACGTACACACTGATGGTGACCGGCGTCCCACCCACCGACTTCGGCCCCACGGCGGCCATCTCCGGGTACTCGTCCGACAGCATGATCAGTGAATCGCCGATCGCGAGCTCGGCATGCCCGATCTTGCCGCCCGGAGCGCCCATCCGCATCCGTTCGGTCGCGCCGAAGACCTGCGTGTAGAAGTCGATGGCGGCGGCGGCGCCGTCAACACACAGATATGGGCTGATCGTGGGGTACCCGGCGGGTATCGGCTCGACTGACGTGGTCATCGTGTGTTCCCCTCGTTCGTGCGGTGGCCGCCGGGTTGTCTTGTCGGTGGTCATGGCGCTGCTTTCAGGCCACGTTGTCGTCGGTACCCCGTCCGGGCTGACAATCACAGCCACCGTCACAGCCACCATGGCGTCCGCGCAATCATCGTGGCGCCCGTGACTGGGAGGGGACCAGCTCGTCGTGGACCGGGTGTTCCCAGATCGCCCACGGTCGCACGCCCGAACACCACAGTTCGTCCAGGATGAGCCGGTCCTTGGCGGTGTCCATGGCCCGCCAGAACCCGCTGTACCGGAAGCCGCCGAGCCGACCGACCTGCGCCAGCCGGCCGAACGGAGCGTCCACCAGGTCCTCGCCAGGACCGATCACGTCGAACACGGCTGGTCGCAGGACGAAGAATCCCGCGTTCACCCAGACGTCCTGCATCGCCAGGGGAGCGATTGATCTGATCATGGACGAATCGGAGCTGAAACCGACGGCATGCAGGGTCGCCGGGGGCCGTACCGCGAGCAGGGTGGCGACGGCCCCGCTCCGGTCGGCTTCCTCGATCATCTCGGGTAGCGGGACGTCGGACAGTCCGTCCGCGTAGTTGGCCAGGAACAGCTCCTCGGAGCCGACCAGGTCGCGTACGGCGCGCAGGCGCTGCCCCACCGGCGCGGTGAGGCCGCTGTCCACGACCGTGACCGACCAGCCGGCGGCCTCGCCGTCGAGCAGCCGGTGGCAGGGCACGCCCGGCAGTGCCGTGGGTTCGTCGACGCGCACCGTCGACAGTTCCGAGACCCAGTCGCGCACGAACTCCCCGCGAAAGCCGACACAAAGGATGAAATCGGTGTGACCGTGTGTCGCGTACCATTTCATGAGATGCCAGAGAATCGGCTTGTCGCCGACCACGTGCATTGGTTTCGGCGCGTCCGTCGTCCGCTTCGGCGTGAATACCTGGATCGTGCTCCCGTCCAGGAGGCGCTCCCCCCGGCCGCCGCAGAACAGAACAACCTTCATGCTGACTCTCCCCGCTCGCGCGGGCGGCAGGCGGGCCTCCCCAGGCATACGCCCCCGCCGGTCGAATTTTGCTGTCCACCATGCCGGACTATTCACAACGAAAAAACAACATCAATTGTTTTTTGATGGTTAAAAGTTACCGCAAGAAGTCGTTGTTGTCATCTTATCGACTTACTCTTGTCGCAAGACATGTTACGGTCGCCACCCTGGTCGATTCCGTGCTGCCGGTGCAGCCACTGCTAAACTGCCTGCACGGACAGGGGGGTGCAGCAAGGAAAACACCGCATTGAACCGCCCGTTCGGAGGTCGTGTGTCGACAGGCGCGCACGGAAGGTCCACGCACAGGGCCGCCCGCCATGCGCATCGTCCGAAATCCGGCCGTCCTCGATGGATGTGGGCGGTGCCGACCCTCGTCGTCGCCGTATTCGTGGGTTTCGGTTGTGTGCGCGTGATGTTTCCTTCGGTCTCCCCATCCTCGGTGGACGTGCTGATCCCGCGTCCGGCCGCTACGGCTACGATGGCGGCCGGACGACCGACGAGTGTTGCCGCGGTTTTCGGCTCGTTCGCCCCGGCACCGGTGGGAACAGCCACTGCACCGCCCGCGAGGCCCACGCATCCCTCCGGGCGCACCGGGGTCATCGTCACGCCGTCGCCACCACCACTGCCGGTCCCACCGGCGCCAGCCGGCGGCAACCCGTTCACGGTGGCCACGCTTTACGTCGACCCCAACAGTGACGCCATGGCCGCGGTCGCCCGGCTGCGTGGCAGCGCTCCCGCGAACGCTGCCACGTTGAACAGGATCGCGAACACCTCGCACGCGGACTGGTTCGGTGGTGACACCGCGAATCCGGGTGCCGTTCAGACCAGGGTTGCCGGCCGTGTCAGTGAAATCCGGGCCGCCGGTGCGCTACCGGTATTGGTCGCCTACGCGATCCCCAACCGCGACTGCGGCGGTTATTCCGAAGGCGGGGCCGGTGACGCGGACGCCTACCGGGCGTGGATCGCCGCTTTTGCCGCCGGTATCGGTCGAGGCCCGGCCGTGGTCATCCTCGAGCCCGACGCGATCTCCCAGACCGACTGCCTGTCCACGGCCGACCGCCAGACCCGGTACTCGTTGCTGGGGAACGCGGTGGACGCGCTTGCCCGCACCGGCGTGACCGTCTATCTCGACGCCGGGAACGCTACCTGGCGCAGCGTCGCCGAGACCGCCACCAGGCTGCGTGCCGCGGGTGTCGACCGGGCCCGCGGCTTCGCTCTGAACGTCTCGAACTTCGACGAGACCGCGGACGAGCGCGGCTACGGCGCCGCGGTCGCCGCGGCGCTGGGCGGGACCAGTCATTTCGTCATCGACACCAGCCGTAACGGACTCGGCCCCGCGTCCGGCAACATCTGGTGCAACCCGCCGGGCCGGGCGCTGGGCGTCCGCCCGACCGACAACACAGGTGATCCGCTTGTCGACGCGTACCTGTGGATCAAGGTTCCCGGGGAATCGGACGGAACGTGCAACGGTGGGCCTGCCGCTGGCAAGTGGTGGCTCGACTACGCACTGGGCCTGGCCGGTCGCGCCACCGGCTGACCGGCATCCCCGCCGCGGGTCCGTTGCCGGCGAGTGCATTCCGGCAAGTGCATTGTTGACGGGTGAGCTTCCACCGATCCGGACTTGGGATGCGACGGCACCGGTCGCTTGTCGTCGCGTTCCTCGTCGCCATCCTACTCGCTGTGCCGGTTGCCGGCTGCGGTTCACCGGAGACGACCGGCCGCCGGGCCGGCGGCGGGCCGGTGCATCTGGACGATCTCCAGGGTGCCGCGGGTGTGCGTGGGGTGGCGTTACAGAACCCGCTGGGCAAGCCGGACATCCGGCTGACCGGCACGGACGGACGTTCCTACGATTTTCGGGCGGCCACCGCCGGCCGGCTCACCCTGTTGTTCTTCGGTTACACCCACTGCCCGGACATCTGCCCGACCACCATGGCGGACATCGCCGCCGCGCTGGGCGTGTTGCCGGCTGCTGACCGTGCCAAGGTGTCCGTGGTGTTCGTCACATCCGATCCGCAGCGGGACACCGCAGCGGTCCTGGGCGCCTGGCTGGCCCACTTCGACCCGTCCTTCATCGGGTTGACCGGCTCGTTCGAGCTGATCGCTGGTTACGCCGACCAGCTCGGTGTCACCCTCGAGCGGTCGCGGCAGCAGCCCGACGGGTCGGTGACCGTCTCGCACGGCACGCAGGTGACGGCCTTCAGCCCGGACGGGATAGCCCATGTCGTGTATCTCGCTGGCACCAAGGTCGTCGACTACGCCCACGACATTCCGCTGCTGATCGCCGGCCGTACCTGACGTTCCCGACGGCCCCGACGTTCTTTTGACGGCCCCGACGTTCCTGATGGCCCTTGTGCGTGGCGTCGGTCAGGTCGCGGTGTAGTAGGCGGCGAGGCTGGAGAAGTCGTCCTCACCGTGCCCCGCGTCGGATGCCTCCGCGGCGAGAGCCAGCGTGATCGTGGCCATCGGCAGCGGTCGGCGTGCCGATCCGGTGGCGATCCGCAGATCCTTGATCAGACCGTCGAGGGTGAACGCGGCGGGCTGGAAGTCGTTGTCCGCGAGCATCGCCTGCTTGTAGTCCAGGATGAACCCCAGCGCGCCGCCGGAGAGCTCGCGGCGCAGCAGGTCACGGTCGACGCCCAGGTCCGATCCGAGTCGCAACGCCTCGCCCAGCGCTGTGGTGGTGAGCGCCAGCCCCAGGTTCACGACCGTCTTCAACGACGTGGCGGCACCGAT
>NZ_CAAAFO010000041.1:21688-22838 GCF_900634715.1 Candidatus Protofrankia californiensis
CGGCCGCGTCCTGCTCGTTTGCGCCGACCAGGACGCGCAGTGTGCCTGCCCGCGCTGGTCCGATCGTACCGACCACAGGTGCTTCCACGTAGCGCAGCCCCGCCCTGGCGGCCACCTGCCCGAGCTCTCGTCCGGTCGCCGGCGCGATCGACGTCGCGTTGATCACTATGGTGTGCGCGGGCGCACCGGCGACCACCTCGTCGAGCACCTGGCGGGCGGAGTCGTCGTCGAAGAGCATCAGCACAACCGCGTCGGCGTCGGCCACCGCATCCCGCACGGACGCCGCCTCGCGCGCGCCCGCGGCCACCAGCTCCCCGGCCCGGCCCGGTGTCCGGTTCCAGACCGTCAGCCGGTGGCCTCCGTTGCTGATATGGCGGGCCATCTCCCGTCCCATCCGTCCCATTCCGAGAAAAGCGACGTTCATGGCTTTGCCTCCCCGTGTACGTGCTGCCCCGTCGGCCCGGAGGGCCGAAGGTAGCGCGATGATGTTTCTTTCGCGCTACCGGAGACCCAGATCCCCGGGTCATTGGAGGGCCGAAGGCGGCGCGATGATGTTTCTTTCGCGCCCGGGTCTGGAAGCCGAGCCGGGAGGTCCGGGAGGCCCCCCATTACCAGATCACCGGGTTTGCCGGCTTCCGGGCACCCTCCGCTCATGAGAGTGTGGACCCGAACGTGTACGGCGGTAAGCAGGAGCCGTGAGGTCGCGCCGGGCAGCCCATCGCTGGCACTATGGATGGGGGCTTGAATCACACAAGAGGTGTATATGCCGCTACAGGAGCACGCCTTTACCGATGTGGCGGACGTCCACGACCGGCTGCGGGCGGCCGGTTACCTGGCTGACCACGCCATAGCGACGACGGTTTTCCTCGCGGACCGGCTTCGTAAGCCGTTGCTGGTCGAAGGACCGGCCGGCGTGGGCAAGACCGAGCTCGCCAAGGCCCTCGCGTCCGCGACCGACGCCGAACTGATCCGTCTGCAGTGCTATGAGGGGCTGGACGAGGCCCGGGCGCTCTACGAATGGAACTACAAAAAGCAGCTTCTTCGCATCCAGGCCGGTCGCAGCGACGAGGCATGGGACGAAACACACGATGACATCTTCAGTGAAGAGTTCCTGCTGTCCCGGCCGTTGCTGACCGCGATCCGGCGGGCC
>NZ_CAAAFO010000041.1:23126-31410 GCF_900634715.1 Candidatus Protofrankia californiensis
GGCCCGCCGGCGTCCGTTCGTGGTGCTGACCAGCAACGCGACCCGGGAGCTGTCCGAGGCGCTCAAGCGCCGCTGCCTGTACCTGCACCTGGGCTATCCGTCCCCGGCGCGGGAGAAGGAGATCGTCCTCGCCTGTGTTCCGGAGCTGCCCGAGCAGCTCGCCGAGGCGATCATCGGCACCATCCGGGCCCTGCGCGCGATGGAGCTGAAAAAGGTCCCGTCGATCGCGGAGACGATCGACTGGGCGCAGACCGTCCTGGCGCTGGGAATCGACACCTTCGACGAGGAGGCGGTGTCGTCCACCCTGGGGGTCGTTCTCAAGCACGCGAGTGATCAGGCGCGGGCGATCGGCCAGCTCAAGCTCGGCTCGAACTGACGTGACATGACGTGACATGACCCGATGGGATGTCCGGGATGAGTCTGCTGGACCGTACGGTCGTGTTCACCACCGCGCTGCGACAGGCAGGGGTACCGGTGAGCAGCGCCGAGACCGTGGACGCCGTCCGCGCGCTCGGGGCGGTCGGGCTGCTCGATCGCGACGCGCTACGCGCCGGGTTCGCGGCGACGATGTGCAAGCGCCCGACCTACCGGGCGATCTTCGACACACTGTTCGATCTCTACTTCCCGTCGTGGATCGGTGACGGGCTGTCCGTCGACGGTTTCCCCATCACCGAGGACGACGTGTCGGGGACGCCGGAGGACTCGCGCCGTCCGGGCAATGCCGCCGACGGCGAGCACGATCTTGAATTGTTGCGCCAGGTTCTGCGCAGGCAGCTGTTGGATGTCCTGCTCCGCGGGGACGATGAGGAGCTGCGTCGCCTCGCCCGCGATGCCGTGACCAGGTTCGGGTCGTCGCCGGCTGCTCCCGGCAAGCGTTCCTGGTTCGCCTACCGGGTCCTGCGGGCGTTGTCACCGGACACCCTTGTCGCCGATCTGCTGAGCGCGATGCTCGGGGAGCAGGAAACCGGCGGCCTTGCCGAGCGGGTAGCCCGGCAGACGATCGCGGAACGGATCCGTTCCTTCGAGGAGATGGTCGCCACCGAGGTACGCCGCAGGCTCGCCGAGGAACGCGGAGTCGACGCGGTCGCGAAGACCGCGGTCAAGCCCCTGGTCGACCAGGTCGACTTTCTTCGCGCGTCCCAGCGGGATCTGGTCGAGATGCGCCGCCGGGTCCACCCGCTTGCCCGCAGGCTCGCGACCAGGCTGACCGCGCGTCGTCGTCTCGGGCGGTCGGGCCGGCTGGACTTCCGCCGGACGGTGCGCTCCTCGCTGGCCACCGGTGGTGTGCCGCTGGAAACCCACCACCGGCCGCACAAGCCGCACAAACCCGAGCTCGTCGTCCTGTGCGACGTCTCCGGGTCGGTGGCGTCGTTCGCGCACTTCACGCTGTTGCTGACGCATGCGCTACGGGAGCAGTTCTCCCGGGTCCGGGCGTTCGCGTTCATCGACACCACCGACGAGATCACCCGCTTCCTGCGGGGGTCCGACCTCGGCGACATGATGGCGCGTATCGCGGCCGGGGCGGATCTGGTGTGGTTCGACGGGCACAGCGACTACGGCCATGCCTTCGACGTGTTCGCGGACAGGTATCCGGATGCGGTCGGCCCGAAGACCTCCCTGCTCGTGCTCGGAGATGCCCGCAACAACTATCGTGCGACCGCCGCGCCGGTGTTCGGGAAGCTGTGCGCGCAGGCCCGGCACGCCTACTGGCTGAACCCCGAACCGCGTACCTACTGGGGTTCGGGCGACTCGGCCACCCACGCCTACGCCGACCTGGTCGACGAGATGGTCGAATGCCGCAACGTCGAGCAGCTCCAGGCATTCATCGAACGCATCCTGCCCTCCGGCTAGATTCCGCGGGGTCCCCGAGCGCGCGAAAAAGAATCATGGTCACGCGCTCCCGGCCGACCAGGGTTCGGGCCAGTCAAGGTGACGGAGGGTTCCATCATGATGCCGTCCGTCACCGAAGTGTACGATGATGGCCTGTTGTGCCCGCTCCCTGATCCTTGGAGCCGCTGTGTCCGTGATGACGCCGCTGGAATGGCAGTCGGTCGCATCCGAACGCAGCCGCGATGCGGAGGTTCTCCATCAGGCGGAGCGGTCACTGGCCGCGGCCTACATGGCCTGGTACGCCGTTGAGTGCCTTGCGAAAGCGCTCATCGCCGCCCGGGGTGGTACACCTCCGACCGGCAGCGGTGCGGGCCATGACCTGGCCCTGTTGTTGGATCTCGCTGGATTTCGCCGTTCCGACTTCAGCGTCGACATCCGCACACACTACGAACAGCGCACCGTGGGTATGAGATACGAGTATGAAGGGACGGAGCGTCATCGCGAGCAGTTCCGGGCAGCGGTCGATCTGGCTGGACGATTGACTACGCGGCTACGAAGAGTGTCAGCGAGGAGAGGCCGGTGACCGGCTCCGTCGTCGGACCTCGAACAAACGACCAGGAGGTTCCGGTGCTCACCGAGTCGGACCTGCGGCACCGGTTGACCGAGGCGTTGGATCGCGCCGGCATCGGATCCGCTGATGTCCGGATCAGGGCTGATCCTTTTGGGGGATGGAGAGTGCTGGTCGTAAGCCAGGAGCTCGCTGGGCTTTCCGATGCCGAGCGGCGGAGGATCGTCCCTGCCGGTATCGACGAGCACATCGCTCTGGCAGTCTTCAGGACACCCGAAGAAGGTGTGGATGAGGCGCTTGTTCTTGATCAGAACATGGACGTCGTTCCACTGTGGCCGGAGTCACTTGCGCGTGGGGCTGTCGGGGAAAGAGTGGAAGTACGCTTCCCCGCTGATGTCGAGGCGAGTCTCGACCCGCCTGTCGTCGTGACCTTCTATTCCCTCCGCGGTGGAGTTGGAAGATCTACCGCATTGGCCTATGCCGCTCGGATTCTCGCGCGTGAACACCGGGTGCTGTGCGTCGACATGGATCTCGAAGCACCCGGTCTGGCCGCACTCTTCGGCGTCGAGGAGGCGCTGACCGACGGGCAGGGGGTCGTCCCCCTCCTCGTAAATATCGATCTCGGTGCGGAGCCGGATATCACCGAGCATCTGGTCCGGGTCGACCGGGACGCAGAGCTCTACCTGCTGCCAGCCGGCCTGCCGACCCCGAACTACGCCCGCCAGCTCGCCCAGATAGATCCGGCCGCATACTACCGGGAAGACTTCAATCCGCTACGCGCTCTGATGTCCAGGATTCGATCCCTGCGCCTTTCTTTCGACGTCATACTACTCGATGCGCGTACGGGCATAAGCCCGCTGTCCGCGCCGCTCCTCTTCGACCTGGCAGATCTTGCCGTTGTCGCTTTTTTCCCGCACCCGCAGTCGTTCCGGGGAACTCGCGCACTTGTCCGTGCGCTGTTGCACGCAAGTACGGAGAGAAGTGCCGGGGGAAGCCATCTGACCCCGGCCCCCTCGTTTCTCGTCTCACCTGTTCCATCAGGTGACCAAGAATCGATCGAACGCTATGAGGAGCGCGCGCTCGAACAGATCAACTCGTGGGTGGACGGCTCTGTTCTCCCGACCGGAGCGAGCGCCTTCGACGATGCGAAGATAGCGGATATAACCAACTTCATCGTATACAATGAGGCTGTGGCGACCAGCGATTCGGTCGTTGAATCAGCGGATCTTTCCCGACCCTACGAGCCTCTTGCCGAGTGGATTTCCGGATATCTCCCCAGTAATGTATCCCCGTTGCCGGACGTCTTTTTCAGTGGTCGTTCCAGCGGTCGGGACACTGTTTCTATCGCGTTTTCAGAGCCGAAATCGGAGAAAGAGCTGGCGCTGGACGAACTCTCCTTCTCGACGGTAGTCGCCGAGCAGGAGGACGACGAGGAACTGAGGATCTTCTTTCTCCGGACCAGCGCCACCGGCCGGGCGTTGTCCCCCGATATTCCCCTCGTCATCGGACGCAAGGGGACCGGGAAGACGATGATTTTTCGAAAACTGTCCGCCCCGGACACATCCAATGTCACCGTGGTCGCACCCAGTGGTCTGGGTGCCGCCTGGCTCCCCGGCGTCGACGAGTTCGCCCTCCTCGACTCCGTCCGGGCCGAACTCGGCCTTGAGTGGCGGGCGGTCTGGCAGGCACTGACCGCCCTTGCCGTCGCGAAGGCGACGCCGGATGTCCAGCCCCCTGCCTGGGCGCCGACACTCGGTCTTCTGCGGCCCGGTTCGCCGCAGACCGGCTCGTCTCTTGTCGAGGATCTACGCGCTCTGCTTGCCGCGCCTGATGTCGGACCGCGGAGCTGGGAATGGATCCGGGCGCTGGACGAGGCGGCGCGACCGGGAACACTGCTGCTGTTCGATGGGCTGGATTCGGGCTTCGGGGGCACACCGGCGGCGCTGTTCCGGCGTGCCGAGGCCATAACCGGCCTTCTCGAACTCGTCAACACTCGTGGTGACGGCCTGGTAAACCTCCGGTACAAGATCCTGCTCCGTGAGGATCTGTACCGGGCTGTCAACATTCCGAACAAGAGTCACTTCTTCGGCCGCGAGGTCCGGCTGTCCTGGGCGGATCCGACTGAATATCTCAAGGTCGGGGTCAAACGAGCCGTACGGGCACCGGCATTCCGCCGGTTGCTGAACGCAACGGTGACCAATGATCATCTTCCGTTGCTGGACGTCGCTGTCGAGGTGTGGTCCGAAGATCTGACCCGGATGGCATGGCGGCTGCTCGCCGGTGAACGGGTAGCCGGTAGCAAGACCGCATTCACCTGGAACTGGGTGTGGAAGCGTCTCGCGGACGCCAACGACGATCATTCCCCACGTGCCCTGCTGCAGCTCCTGGGACTGGCCAGGGACCGCGAGCGGACACTGAACATCCAGACCGGCCACCCGCGGAGCGTCATACGGCCGAAAGCGATGATTGATTCGCTTGGCGACGTCAGCGAGCAGGCTCTCATATCCCTTCAGGAGGAGTTTCCCGAACTGAAATCGCTGCTGGACGAACTCCGTTCGCTTCCGTTGACCCCGTTCGCAGCCTCCGACATCCGGGCTCCTGAGGACATTCGTCGGCTCGCCCAGGAGGTCGGGTTGCTCGGGGTCAGCATGGGGACACCCGAGCAGCCCGAACGGTTCCGGGTTCCCGAGCTCTACCGGCTGGCTCTGAACATGGGGCGCAAGGGGCAACGCTGACCGCGTCCGCGTATCCGGTCATGATCGGGAAATTAGGGTGAACCGAAGCGCCTGACGGGGCGTCCAACCTTCCGAGAGCTGACACCTGACGGAAGGGTGGCCACCGTGATGGTCAGAACAGGTTCGGACGTCCAGGATCCCGACACCGCACCTCCGATGTCGGCGCCGCCAGCGCCGGTGCCGACGGCGACGGAGTTGACACCGACACCGGCGCCCGGCACGGGTCGGCGCAGAGGTGACGTGGCCGCGGGAGCCGCGGGGGCTGCGGGAGCTGTCTCCGCACGCAGCACGTCCAGACGGCGCGTGATCGGTGTGGCGATCGTTGTCGGGATCGTGGCCGTTGTCGGTGGCATAGCAGCACTCGGCAGCGCGTTGGAGACCGCCGAGCCGTCGTCGAGCATTACGTTCCCGGCCGCCGGTGCGCCGCAACCGGAGACAGGGTCATCCGGGGTGGGCAGCGAGAGGCAGCGTCCGGCCGACCTACGGGCGGCGGCGCCAGCGGTACCGGTGGCGCCGCTGGCCGGCAACGAATCCGGATCCGGACCCGGATCCGCGCTGACCGGGAAGGCGGTCGACCCGGCCCGGCCGGCCGGAGCCGAACCGCGGATCGTGCGTACCGGCTCGATGTCTCTGGAGGTGCGGCCGGGCGGCGTCGACGCGGCGGTCGCCGCCGTCTCGACGGCGGCGAAGGGACTGGGCGGCTATCTTGCCTCGTTGGACAGCAGCGGTATCCCGTCCACCTCCGACGATGACGACCAGCACGCTAACGTCACCCTGCGGGTACCGACCGGATCGTTCGACGAACTGCGCGGCCAGGTGGGGAAGATCGGCGAAGTTCGTGCCTCGACCGTCTCCTCACAGGATGTGACCGGCGAGTACGTGGACCTGCAGTCCCGGCTGAAGGCGCTGGGCAGTTCGCGCGACACTTACGTGGCCCTGCTGGGCAAGGCCGGATCGATCGGGGAGATCCTCGCCGTACAGCAGCAGATCGACAACGTGCAGGTGCAGATCGAGCAGCTCGAAGGGCGGCGTCAGGTGCTGGCCGACTCCAGTGACCTGGCGACCCTCACGGTGCGGATCAGCGAGCAGGGGACGTCCGCGACCAGGCCGGATCCTGACGGCGACGACGAGGGTCTTGCCGGGGCACTGCGGCTTTCCTGGGATCGTTTCACCGGCGGCGTGGCCGTGATCGTCGGGCTGGTCGGGCCGGTTGTCCTGATCCTGCTGCTGGCCGGGGCCGGTTTCGGGGGTTACCGCATCCTCCGCCGGGTACGCCACCGCCGCCGCACCCGGGCGCACGCCGCACCGGCCGCACCGACGTCGTAGAGCTCGGCGGCCTCCTCCACCCGCCCCTGCCCTGCCCGGCGGCTCCCGTACCGCTCGGCGGCCCCCTTGCCCGACCCGGTCGTGGACGCCTGGAAAGACGCCTGCGTAAAAAAGACACCTGAGAAAGAGGAGGGGGACGGACCTTCAGCCTCGCAGGGCGGCGTCCACGACCGACTGGGCCTCGGCAAGGACCGCCTCGAGATGCTCGGGTCCGCGGAAGCTTTCCGCGTAGATCTTGTAGACGTCCTCGGTGCCGGACGGGCGGGCGGCGAACCAGGCGTTCTCGGTGACGACCTTCACCCCACCGATCGCCGCCCCGTTGCCCGGGGCGTGGGACAGCGCGGCGCTCACCGGTTCGCCGGCAATCGTGCCAGCGCCGAGGTCCGCCGGGGTGAGCGACTTCAGGATCTCCTTCTGGGCGGGGGATGCCGCCGCATCGACCCTGCGGTAGACGGGCGAGCCGAACCGGCCGGTCAGCTCCTCGTACAGCCGTCCCGGATCCCGCCCGGTGACGGCGGTCATCTCCGCGGCGAGCAGGCAGGGGATCAGGCCGTCCTTGTCGGTGGTCCAGACCCGGCTGTCGCGGCGCAGGAACGACGCCCCGGCGCTTTCCTCGCCGCCGAAACCGAGGGAGCCGTCGATCAGCCCGTCCACGAACCACTTGAAGCCGACCGGAACCTCGACGAGGGTGCGCCCGAGTCCGGCCGCGACCCGGTCGATCATGCTGGAGCTGACCAGGGTCTTTCCGATCGCGGCCGCACCGGGCCAGTCGGCCCGGTGCGCGAACAGGTAGGCGATGGACGCGGACAGGTAGTGGTTCGGGTTGAGCAGGCCGGCTGCGGGGGTCACGATGCCGTGCCGGTCGGCGTCGGCGTCGTTGGCCAGCGCCACGTCGAAGGAGTCCTTCAGCCGGAGCAGCGAAGCCATCGCGTACGGCGACGAGGGATCCATCCGGATCTTGCCGTCCCAGTCGACGGTCATGAAACCGAACTGCGGGTCGACCGTGGCGTTGACCACGTTCAGGTCGAGTTTGTAACGCTCGGCAATGGTCTGCCAGTAGACCAGGCTCGCCCCGCCCAGGGGGTCGACGCCGATCCGGACCCCCGCGCCGCGGATGGCGTCGAGATCGACCACGGACGGCAGGTCGTCGACGTAGGCCGACACGTAGTCGTGCACGGTCGCCGCAGCCCGGGCCCGCTCGAGGGAAACCCGTTGGACGCCGCGCAACCCGTCGGCGAGCAGGGCGTTCGCACGGTCCTGGATCCAGGAGGTGATGTTCGTGTCGGCCGGCCCGCCGTTCGGCGGATTGTACTTGAACCCCCCGTCCGCCGGGGGGTTGTGCGACGGCGTGACGACGATCCCGTCCGCGATCCCGCCGCGCTGCCCGGCGATGGACCCGGCCGTGCGGCTTGCATCGTGGCTGGCACCACGGCCGGCAGCGTGGCCGGCGTTGTGCGTGAGGATCGCGTGGGAGATCACCGGGGTGGGGGTGGCTTCGTCGCGGGGAGCGATGCGTATGTCCACCCCGTGCGCGGCGAGCACTGTCAGCGCGCTGTCACGAGCCGGCACGGACAGGGCGTGCGTGTCGATGCCGAGGAACAGCGGCCCGTCCACCCCGTGCGCGGCGCGGTGCTCGCAGATCGCCTGCGTGATCGCGACGATGTGGTCGGCGTTGAAGGAGCGTCGCAGCGACGAACCGCGATGCCCGGACGTCCCGAACGCGACCCGCTGGGAGGTGTCGGCGGGGTCGGGGTGCTCGTCGTGGTAGGCGGCCAGCAGCGCGTCCACGTCGATGAGGATGTCGGGTGGCGCGGGCCGGCCCGCG
>NZ_CAAAFO010000041.1:31754-33236 GCF_900634715.1 Candidatus Protofrankia californiensis
ACCTGCGTCGAGAGCGCAGCAAGGCCACGTTGTTCTTCATCACCGGCGCGGACGCGCTGGCGCAGATCCTGAGCTGGCGGGACGTCCGGGAGCTGTTCGCGCTGGCCCACTTCGTGGGCGTCACCCGGCCCGGCTACCAGCTCGAACTCGACGCGAGCCTGCCCGTGGACGCCGTCAGTCTCCTCGAGGTGCCGGCGCTGGCGATCTCGTCGTCCGACATTCGCGCCCGGGTCAGCCGCGGGGCACCGATCTGGTACCTCACCCCGGACGGGGTGGTGCGTTTCATCGCCAAGAGCGGCCTGTACCAGCCTCGTGACCCCGCCACGTCGACCGACCCCGCTGGTCCGGCCGGTCCGACTGGCCTGGAAATCGGTGCCACCGCCACCGCCACCGGCGGCGGCGCAACCGGGCCGTCCGCGGAAACCGGGCTGACCAGGCCGGCAGGCCCGCTGAGCCGGCGCAGGACAGATCCAGGCACGTGAAAGTGTTGTGTGTGTCAGGCTGGACAGGCAGTACGCAAGCTGGTTCGGGGCACGCCCATAGACGGAAATCGACGGACATGTGCCGGCCGCATCAGCACAGGTGATGGTCGCAACCGCGACGATCCACCGAAGCCTGACGATCCACCGAACCCAGAGAGGTGCATTCGTGACCGCATCCCCGCGAGCCGTCGAGCTCGCCCTCGAAGCGGCGCAGGCCGCGGCGGACAAGCTTGCCCATGACATCGTCGTGCTCGATGTCAGTGAGCGTCTTGCCATCACGGACTGCTTCGTCGTCGCGTCCGCGGATAACGAACGGCAGGTCAAAGCCGTCGTTGACGGGATCGAGGAGCATCTGCGCGGCTTCGACGCCAAGCCGGTCCGCCGTGAGGGGGAACGCGAGGGACGCTGGGTGCTGCTCGACTTCGCCGACGTCGTGGTGCATGTGCAGCGGGGTGAGGAGCGGACGTACTACGACCTGGAGAGGCTGTGGAAGGACTGCCCACGGGTCGCCTTCACCGACCGTGACCTCGCGCGGCATGCGGAAGTAGCCGCACCCGGCGCGGGCCGCCGGTGAGGGTCCTGCTGTGGCGCCACGGACGCACCTCGTGGAATGACCAGGGCAGGTTCCAGGGCCACGCCGATCCGCCGCTGGACGCCACCGGTCGGGCCCAGGCCCGGCTGGTGGCGCCGGCGATCCGGGCCCTCGTCCCGGACGTCGTGGTGTCCTCGGATCTGCTGCGCTGCCGGGCCACCGCGGCCGAGCTGGGTCTTGCGGTCCGGGCGGACGCCCGGCTGCGCGAGATATCGGTGGGGGCGTGGTCGGGCCTGACGGCGGAACAGGCCGCGGTGTGCTTTCCCGAGGAGGAGGCGGCCTGGCGCCGCGGGGAGGACGTCCGCCGCGGCGGTGGCGAAACCTACGAGGAGGTCGGCGCGCGAGCGATCGGCGTCGTGGAGGATCTCGTCGCTGAAGAGCTTTCCGGTGGTGACGGGCTCGCCGTGC
>NZ_CAAAFO010000041.1:33589-37338 GCF_900634715.1 Candidatus Protofrankia californiensis
ACAAAACAGCAGGTCAGCGTCAGAGCGTTGTTGCTGATCTAGCTTGGTCCGGCTGGACAGCCGGGTAGCCAAACCTCGATCGTATGGTTCTGGCTTGTTCAGGCTGTCTCCTGCTTGTCTCGGTCGTCGTCTTCCGTTCCGTCCCGCCAGAGTGCCTGGCTCATCGCGTCGGCCGCGTCGTGGAGCAGGGACGGCATGACGTGGCTGTAGACGTTCATGGTGACGCTGATCTGCGAGTGCCCGAGGACTTCCATCACGACCCGTGGGTGTTGGCCCTGAGCGAGCAGGAGACTCGCGGCTGTGTGTCGGAGATCGTGCAGCCGGACCGGCCGGAGGCCCGCCTTCGCGCACAGCGCCTTGAAGGCTCGGATGTCGTTGCGATGCTCGACCGGGCTTCCGATGGTGGTGGCGAACACGACCCGGTCGTCTTTCCATCTTGACCCGGCAAGTGGCCGTTCGGTGTCCTGGCGTCGCTTGTGTTCACGCAGCAGCGTGAGCAGGGGAGCGGGAATGGCCAGGACCCGGCGGGACCGTGCAGTCTTGGTCGGGCCGACGGTCGTTGGCTCGCGCTCCCCGAGTAGCCAAACGAGTAGCCAAGAGGCCGGAGGACGCTGTCAGACCTGGTCCGAAAATAAGAGGTGACCTGCCCCGCATGCAGCCATGTAGAGCAGGTCTGCCGGCAGGTTCCTACGTCCGTGGTAGAGATGTAGCATGTTTGTATGAGTGTTAAACAGCGGCTCTCGGCGTCGGTGGACGCCGAGTTGGTGGCCGTAGCGCAGGAGGCTGTTGCGCAGGGGCAGGCGGAGAGCGTGAGTGCCTGGGTGAACGAGGCGCTGCGCCTGAAAGCGGATCATGATCGTCGGCTGCGGGCTCTCGACGACTTCCTCGCCGGTTACGAGACCGAGCATGGCGAGATCACCGAGCAGGAGATGCGCGATGCCGCCCGGCGGGCCCGCGCCCGGGCGGTCGTGGTGCGAGGCGAGCCGGACGCGAGCGGTTCCGGCCCGTCCGGCCGCGGTCTCGGTGCCGCCTGATGCTCGTGCTGGATGCCGGAGCGTTTCTCGCGGTCGAGCGTGGCGACCGTGACGTGGTGGCTCTGGTCAAACGGGAGCGCTTGGCGGGCCGCTCGCCGGTCACCAGCGGGGGCGTGGTCGCGCAGGTCTGGCGCGGTGGCCGCGGACGTCAAGCCACCGTCGCCCGCATGCTCGCCGGAGTCGATGTCACGGCGATCGATGACGGTCTGGGACGTCGGGCGGGAACATTGCTGGCCCGTGCTGGCCAGTCGGATGTGATCGACGCCACCGTGGTGTGCCTGGCCGTGGATGGGGACGACATCCTCACCTCCGATCCAGGTGATCTTCGAGCGCTCGCGCACGCTGCCGGGATACATGTTGAGCTCATCGCCGTATAGATCGGCCAGCGCTGGACCGTTCCCGCTTTGGTGGACACCCGATGTAGCTGCCCGATTCATCGGGAGTACGAAAAATGGGCGCAGGTCGGGATCTTGGTGATCCCTGGTCGGGTCCGGTCCCATAGCTCTTTGATGGCGGTTTCCAGTGCCAGACGGAGCATCCAGACGCATGCGCGTGGCCAGGTCCGCTGGTTCCGGGCACCTCGCCGTGGAGCGTGCGGTCGACTTCCTGCAGCAGGATGTCGCTGTTCATGCCGAGTCCCGGATCTTCTCGATGAGCCGCGCGGTGTCATCGACGAGGTGCTTCATCTCGCCGGCGTGGTGGCCGTGTGCACCCTTGCGGACGGCTTGGAAGGTGTCGCCGGCCCAGCGTCCGAACCTGTTGAGCCGGGTGAGCACGCCCCCACCGCGGTCGACGTCATCGAAGAAGGCGAGCGCCACCAAGGCGTTCGTCGTCTGGCGGACCGGAGTGTGTCCTCGGCACCGACGATGCGGTCCGCGTTGCCGGCAGACGTTGCTAGCATATCTTGCTAGCATGTCGCGCATGACACGCACGATCACACTCCGACTCTCGGACGAAGCCTACGAGGCGGTCAAGCGGTACGCCGAGGCCGAGCACACCTCGATGAACGCCTGGGTCGAGGGCCTGCTCGATGCCGAGGACATGCGCCGGCGCTGCGCCGCGCACGGGGCCTGGGTGCAGGCCAACCCGGCGGCGGCCCGTGCGGCCCTCGCTTTCGGTGAGGCCAATCAGCGGGCTCTCGCGGCGGCGGGGCTGCCCAACCTCGCGGGCGCCACCGAGTGAGACCACCGCGGCGCGGCGAGATCTGGACTGCGGGCACCGGGCCGGCGCCACAGACGGTGCTGGTCATCAGCTCCACGGTCTACAACGAGATCGTCGATGAGCCGACCGTGCTGGTTGCCTTGGTCGTGGAGCACGCCACCGAGGAGGGGTTCTGCGTCGACCTCGGCGAGGGGCAGTGGGCCGTGATGGGCCTGGTCACGTTCGTGGCCAAGGCCGGCCTGGGCGAGTGCCTGCGCCGGGTCGACACTCAGACGCTCACCAACGCCAACACCATGCTGTTCAAGATCTTGGCTACACCCGAACGCTGAACCGGCGGCCACGCGATCGCGGCGCACGGCATCCTCGAATGCCCCAGCGAAGACGTCGACCTGTTCGCTGACTGGCAACGACGGGCCGACTTTCCTGCCGCCGTGGACGGGGTGATCGCCGCCGCCGGCGGCGTGCTCGGCGTGCTGCACCCCGTCCTGCTGCCGCTGTTGGTGATCTCGATAGTGCCGGACGGCTGGGCGTCGGTGCGTTCGGCCCGGCTCGCCCACGCGTCCTGGCTGGGTCGTATCCGCCAGGTCAGGCGCCAGTACATGCTGCGGTACCATATGACGGAACGTGACTGCGCCGCGGAGATCCGGTCGTTCGGCCTCGGCCGCTTCCTGCTCGACGAGTACACCACCCTGGCCCGCGAGCACGAGGCCGAGCAGGTGCGTGTCGGCCGCGGGCAGGCGGTGTACCGGCTGACCGGCGAGGCCGTGTCGGGGCTCGCGCTGGGCGCCGTCTACGGGACGCTGATCGTGCTGCTCGACACCGGCATCATGCCGCTCGCCGCCGCGGGCACGGCGGTGCTGGCGATCCGCAACGGGCGGGGCGCCCTGTCCTCGGCGCTGAACAGCCTCAACGACGCCTATGAGAACTTCCTCTACTTCGGCGAGTACCGGACCTGGATCGAGGAAGCGACCGGCCGGGTGCCCGCGCCCCGGGAACGCCCGGCGCCGACCAACCCGACAGTCATCAGGGCCGACAACGTCACCTACACCTACCCTCACACGGGCACGCCAGCGCTGCGTGGGGTCACGGTCGAGCTAGGCAAGGGCGAGGTCGTCGCGTTCGTGGGCGCCAACGGCAGCGGCAAATCCACGCTCGCGAAGATCCTCGCCGGTCTGTACGAGCCGGACTCCGGCACGGTGAGCTGGGACGACACCGTTCTCGCCGAGGTCGACCCGGACAGCGTCCGGTCGGGTATCGGCTTGATCCCGCAGAGCTACACGCAGTGGCCGATGTCGGCCAGGCTTAACATCGCCGTCGGCCGGATCAGCCGACTGGCTGCGGACGGACCGGACAGTGTCATACCCGCCGCGCAGGCGACCGGCGCGGCCGAGGTGATCGAGAAGCTACCGCACGGCTATGACACGTCCCTGGCCCGCCAGTACAACTCGGGGCACGACCTGTCCGGTGGTCAGTGGCAGCGGATCGCCTGCGCGCGGGCGGTCTACCGGGACGCGCCGTTCCTCATCGCGGACGAGCCCTCCGCAGCCCTCGACG
>NZ_CAAAFO010000041.1:37555-38233 GCF_900634715.1 Candidatus Protofrankia californiensis
GGCCGGCCCGGCCGGCCGAGCATGTCACGGCCCCGCAGCAGACTGCTTGGGGCGGTTGGCTTTCGCATTCGAATGCGGAAGGCCGGTGTGCGGTATGACCGTGCGCTTCAGCAATTCTTAGTCGGTAAGGCTGGTGCTCGACTCGGGCCGGTCGGTGCCCGAGGCCGCGAAGAGCCTGAGTATCAACGAGGCCATGTTGGGAAACTGGATGAAGAAGGCGAAGGAAGACAGCGAGGCCGAGGAGCAGCCGTTGTCGGTGCCGGAGCGTGCGGAACTCGAGGAGCCCCGGAAGAAGTACGCGCAGGCACAGATGGACATCGCCTTCCTAAAAAAGCGGCGAGCTTCTTCGTGAGCGAACAGAAGTAAAGTTCGAGTTCATCTCGAACCATGTTCCGAGGAAGCCTGTGTCCGCCCCACCCTGCTGAGGAGCCTCGCCACCGACGTCAAAGCGGAGATTGCCGACCTCGACGACGTGGCCGTGCGCGACGCGGTGGCCAGGGACCCCGGGACGTTCGTCGCCGGCGCTCGCCCAGCCTGTGTGGACGAGTACCAGCACGTCCCGCTCGTCCTCGATGCGATCAAGGCCGAACTCAACCGCGACGGCAGGCCTGGCCGCTTCGTCCTGACGGTCTCGGCCCGACATGAGGCACTGCCCACAGCCACCCAGGCACTCACTGG
>NZ_CAAAFO010000041.1:38823-43790 GCF_900634715.1 Candidatus Protofrankia californiensis
CGACAGCGCCGGGTACGCGTGGGCGACCGCGGACCTGCGGTCGGGCCACGGCGCCCGGGAGGCCGTGGCGGGCGTGGACGTGGTCGTCCACTGCGCGACCGCCTCGAGGCGGAGGCTGGAGGCCGAGATCGCTCGGACACTGCTGGAGGCGGCACGGCGGGCCGGACAGCCGTACCTGGTGTACATCTCCATCGTCGGTGTCGACCGCGTGCCGCTGGGCTACTACCAGGGGAAGCTGGCGGCGGAGCGGCTGGTGGAGGAGTCCGGCCTTCCTTACACGATTCTGCGCGCAACCCAGTTCCACGACCTCCTGCGTGCCGTGTTCGCCGGGGCGGCGAGGTTGCCGGCGGTGCCGCTGCCAGACCTCCGTTTCCAGCCCATCGACGTTTCGACTGGCTGCGGATGGCCGATCGCATTCTGATCAGTGGTCGCGTTGTGTCGTTGAGGGCCCGCATCCATGGACGACGGGTTCGACATCGCTCTCGTTGTGAGATCGGTGTCGACAGGTGAGCCGGCCGCTGAGGATCAGGACAAGGACCGTTGCCGGGCAGCCGGTGCGTCGCCTGTCGTTCACGGGCATGCTCCACAGCGGCCGAGGGGATCTCGCTGTCCGGTCCGAGGAGATCATCCGTGCGGAGCACGATCATCCCACATGTTAGTGATCGACTCGGCGTGGACTCAGGCGTCCCCGCCTCCTATTGCCATCTGCGATCAGTCCACAAGCACGGGAGATGACTGCTGGCGGGACTATCCTGAGGAAATTCCTTCCATCTATCCTGGATCGGTCGGCCCCGTTCACTCCCTTGGTGACTGGGACGGGGGAGCCGTTTGGTCGCCGTCCGGGAGTATGTCTTTCCTGGGTAGGCTGGAGGGGGCAAAATGCTGAGTATCACGACCTACGCCAGCACCCGCATCGCACGATCGCCCGCGGAAGTGTGGGACTATGTGACGACACCGGCCAACTGGGTGGGGGCGCATCCCGTGGCCAAAGCGGTTCGGGGTGACGTCCACCGCCGGCGCCGGCTGGTGCGAGATGGACAGAAACCGTCGAGGTCGGCGGAGAGATCGTGGAACTCGAGTGGACCGCCACAACCATCGATACCAGTGATGCGGAGTGGCTCTGGCGAATCGAGGCGAACCCGTACCTGACCTCTGACCCCGCCGACGGAAGAGTTCACGTCGGCATCACCTACACCTTTCTCGCGGACGGCGATTGCACCGTGTTCGGCCGTACTGTGGACGTGCGCTACTCGGGCGGAGCCTCGATCCCGCTTCGCTACCGGGACGCGTGGACCGACGAGAGCGCCGACATCCACTATCTGGATACGATCAAAAGGGCGCTGGAAGAAGGATGAAGTCGGGACGGCCGTCTCTGTGAAAGATGTCAATCGCGAAACCATGGAACCATGGATTCGTGAAAGGTGTCAATCATGAAAGGTTTCGATTGTCACCGTTTCTGTGACGACTGGCGCTGAGATCGGTACGTCCGGCTCTGTTGTGAGATTCAAGAGGCGGGTTGGGTCGCACCGCGCGACGGCCGTGCGTGACCATTCAGGGCTACGCACGCCGGGGGCATCACCGACCGGTCAACGCAACAGAGCTCGTTGCATACCATCCGGTCAGCACGAGTCGTTCACGGCGAGACGAGGACACCCGGTACATGACATCTGCGGGCCCACACCAACGTACTGACAGAAGACCACAGGGTGACGATGCCCTGGTTGCCTCGGATGCTGTTGTCGCCGGGTACGGCAGGCTGGCGGCGGCCGCAGCGGAATCCCTGGCCGAGGCAACCAGCCAGCAAATCACGGCCGCACTGGATGCGATGGCCGAACGGCTGACCGTTGCCCGGGCGGAGATCGTCGAGGCGAACGAGCGAGACCTGCGTGCCGCGGAGAAGGCGGGGATGAGCGTTGCGCTGCTGGATCGGTTGCTGCTGGGACAGCAGCGGATCGACGCGACGATCGCCCAGCTGCGCCTGCTCGCCGCAGTCGAGGTGCCCCCGCGCGAGATCGAGTTGCGTGAGTTGCCTGACGGGCTGCGGCTGGTGGAGCGACGGCGGCCGGTAGGGGTGATCGGGGCGAACTTCGAGGCGCGGCCGGGTGTCACCATCGACGTGGCCTCGCAACTGCTGAAGTCACGCAACGCCGGGGTACTGCGCACCGGTTCGGCCGCGCTCAGCTCGGCGCTGGCGCTGCACCGGCATGTGATCGTGCCTGCGTTGCAGGCGGCATACCTGGACCCCGACGCAATCCAGCTTGTCGAGGAGCCAGGTCACGAGTTCGCCTCGGCGCTGGTTCGCCAGCGGGGGCTGATCAAGCTGGTGATCCTGCGTGGCAGTGGGGAGACCACGGCGGCGCTTGGGGCGGAGGCAGCCCGCCATGGAGTCCGTACACTCGCTCATGCCGACGGCGGCGGGGTGCTTTACGTGGACGCGGCGGCCGACCGCGACACCGTGGTGCGATTGCTGTGGGCAGGCACTGACCGGCTGGGCGTGTGTAACCGGGTCAACCTGGTGCTGATCGCCGACGCGGTGTACGACGCGATGCGCCCTGTAGTGGAGAATGTACTGCGCGACAACAGGATCCGCGTGTCGTTGCCCCCACACGGGCATCCACTGGGGTATGAGTGGGCGCTGGACCCGGGCAACGAGGCGACGGTGACAGTGGCCCCGGTGGGCGACGCTCGAGAGGCGGCGCGGGTGGCGAACACGGAGACGTCCGGGCTGGCGGCCACGGTGGTCACCGAGGACGCGCACGCCGCGGCGACGTTCATGGACAGCTACAGCGGCACGGGTGTGTTCTGGAACGCCACGACCCGGTTGCTGGACGGGTTCAAGCTGCACGCGATTCCGGAGACGGGGATCAACGTGGATCATGTGCCTGGCCCCCGTGGCCCGGTCACGTTCGCGGACTTGTACCTGCGGCAGTATCTGGTATTGCCCGCCGCGGCGGTGCTGTCGTGACCGGGCTGTCGTGACCGGCTCACGCACTGCCGGGCATACGGCGCGCTGGCCACGTGCTCTTACCGGGGCTGTCGGGGCTGTCGGGGGTTTGTCGATATGGGTTGATATAGGTCGATATGGGCCGTGATGTGGCCCCGCCGGGTAGTGAGCGGGAAACGTGTGAGGATCGGTATATCAGTAAAAGGGTGAACAGGCCGTGACCTCGCCGGCTGTGTTCCGTCAAAAGTAGATAGAATTGCCAAAGGTCTTCCCATGCTGGTAAATCAGCAGTGGAGCGCCATCATGAGGTGGTGGTGAGGAATTCCCGGATGGAGGCAGTGTGCTGGGAGACCTGATGCCCGTCAGGGATCCGCTGCGTTCCGATGATCCGGAACGTGTGGGTACCTATCGGCTGACCGCCCGGCTGGGTGCAGGCGGGCAGGGCGTGGTCTACCTCGGTCACGGTGCTTCGGACGAGGGTGCTTCGGACGAGGCTGTCGCGATCAAGCTGTTGCGTGCCGACCTGAGCGGGGACGCGGCGGCACGGCAGCGATTCATCCGCGAGGTGGCAGCCGCCAAACGCGTTGCCCGCTTCTGCACCGCCCAGGTGCTGGACGCCGACGTCGACGGTGATCAGCCGTACATCGTCAGCGAGTACGTCGACGGGCCGTCCTTACAGCACCTGGTGTCCTCGCAGGGTCCCCGCGACGGCGGCGCGCTGGAACGCTTGGCGATCGGTACCGCGACAGCGCTGGCCGCGATCCACGCCGCCGGCGTCGTCCACCGGGACTTCAAACCGGGCAACGTGCTGATCGGCCCGGACGGCCCACGGGTGATCGATTTCGGGATCGCCCGCGCGTTGGACACAACCAACCCGATCGCCAGTCAGGCGATCGGTACCCCGGCCTACATGGCACCCGAGCAGGTTGCCGGCTCCGACGTCGGCCCGGCGGCGGACGTGTTCGCCTGGGGTGCGACGATCGTTTTTGCGGCGACCGGTCACTCGCCCTTCGGCTCGGACTCGGTCCCGGCGGTGTTCCACCGGATCCTGTACGCCGAACCAGAGCTGGGAGAGCTTTCCGGCCCGTTGCGCGAGCTCGTCGCCGCCTGCCTGGCCAAAGATCCACATGCTCGCCCGCGTGCCCACCAGGTGCTCATCGGTTTACTCGGCCAGGACCAGGCCACGACCGGAGTCGAGATCCCGCCCGGGGCGGACGCACAACCGGCGGGTGTCCTCACCCAGGGCGCCAACGCAGCCGCCACCCTCCGCTTTGATCGTTTTGACGGTGCCCGCGGGCCGGGGACGACACGACTCCTACCGGACCGGCCCACATCGCAGGGTGCGCATGCGCGGCGGTGGATTCTCGCGCTCGGCGCCGCCGTGGTTGCGGTCGGAGCAGTACTCGTTGTGCTGTTCTGGCCGTTCGGGAGCGGACCGAACGAGCAGCAGACCAACGGCATCGCAAGCACCTTTGCCGGCACCTGGAGCGGTCAGGGCCACATCCCCTACGAAGGCGTCGACGTTACCTGGACGGTGTACTTCCGGGCCGATGGTCGCGTCGCGCAGGTGGAGTCGGGCCAGAGCTCGTGTGCCGGAGGAACCCTGACCTGGCTGCGCGGGACCGCCACCAGGATGGAGATGCGGTACGTCCCACCACCAACCTGCACCCCCGGGCGCGTCACCGTGACCAGTCGCGGACAGGATCAGATGATCTTCCATGTGGAGCCGGACAGCGACGTGGAACCCCCTTACGAGGGGACCCTGCACCGCGTGTGAGCGATGCTTCCCGGGATCGGCGCGTCCTGTGGCGGCCGCGCATCTTCTTCTGGACACCCCGGATAGGACTCGTCAACTTCTTCGGCAACGCCCAGAAGTGGCACGAAACATTTCCCGTCCACAATGTCGTCCTGGGGGTCACCTACTGGTGGTAGACGCCTACGGTGGACGGCGAAGTCGCGGGATTGCAGCCGCGGTGTCGGCCTGTCCGCCGGTGCGGTACAGGGGTGATCACGCGCTCTGCGG
>NZ_CAAAFO010000041.1:44092-49400 GCF_900634715.1 Candidatus Protofrankia californiensis
TCACCTGAGTTCCAGAACCGCTCGCCGGCGGATCACACCGGTCGACAGGCCGTTCGCGACCTCGTCGATCTCCTGCCACCCGCCGTGCCAGCTTGTCTGCGGCCGTAGCCGGCCTGCCGCCAGCAGATCGAGCAGGACGTCCAGATCCCCGCCGACCGGCCAGCGTCCCCAGAAACCCTCGATGCGCCGCCGCCGGGGGCTGACGATCGTCTCGGGGGCGAAGGTCGCGGGTTCCCCCGCGACCGCTCCGACCGCCAGGGCGGTGCCCCCGTCGGTGAGCAGGTCGAAGGCTCGGACAAGGGCTGGCCCGCCGACTACGTCGAGTACGCCGTCCACCGGCGGGCTGACCTGGCCGAGGTCGGTCACGATCTCGGCCGCCCCGATCTCGGCCAGAGCATCGCTGTCAGCGTGGTTGCGTACGGCGGCCACCACGTGCGCACCGGCACGGGTGGCCAGCTGCACGGCGTACCAGCCGACGGCCCCGGAGGCGCCCGTGACCAGCAGACGCCGGCCGAGCAGCGTCCCGAACACGCCTACCGCCTGCAGGGCGGAGATGCCCGGAAGCGCCAACGCCGTCGCGGTGCCCGCGTCGACGCCGTCCGGGAGGATCGCCACGTCGGCGCTGTCGACCGCTATCCGCCGCGCCCAGGCACCGGGGGCGGGCAGCACTGTGACGACATGTGTGCCCGCCGGTGGTCCGCTCCCGTCGGCCGCGGCCACGGCGACCACGCCCGCGGCGTCGAATCCCCACACCTCGCCGGGTCCGAGCATCCCAGGGGCATAGCGCAGATCACGATCGACCAGCGAGAACGCTGCGACCTCCAGCACCAGCTGGCTGCGACCGGGGACGGGCTCGGGCCGGGACCCGATGCTCAGCCCCGCCCGAGCGGCGGGATCGACGACCAAGGCCTCCACATTGACCCCCTCCACGTTGGATGTCTTGACAGTATTGTCATTTGAACTTATCAGTTCACTATGCTGTCCCTTACTGTAACGGGCAGACGATGTGCGGTGCACCGTCGGGCAGGTGAGGGGCGAGGGGATGGTCGTCCCGGTCGGTGAGCTGCTGTCGGGCAGGCACGACGACTGGGTCCTGCTGGAGTGGGAGTGGCTGCGCCAGCTTCAGTTGCATCTCCAGGTACATCCTGCCGAGGCAGCCGCTGCCGCCTGCCTGCAGACTGGCCGGTACTACCTGTCCACCATCGGCTGGCTCGGATTCGTGCTCAGTGCCATGGCGACGGTGATACTTGCCGGTTACGCCGCCGTCCTGGCCCTGAATGTCACGCCGAAGGAGGAGCTGAAGGCTCCGTGGCGATGAGAAGGCCCCGACGACCGTATCGCCCAACGCCGTTGTCGTCACCGGTGCAGCGGCACGGTGGATTTTCCGGGCGGTTCACCACAACGAAGCCGACTGGTCGGAATGTTCGCGAACCAGGTTATAGGGTGAGTCCCCGGATTTCACCGGCACAGACATACTGCTGAAGAACCCCCCGCCCGGAAGGAGCCTGGGAACCGGGTGCCGGTGGTGCGTTTCCGGGTGCGGCATCATACTTGTGGACACAGGGGCCGCCGGCCGGATGGCGGGACCGTCGGGTGCCAGGAGGAAATATGGCTTCTATCGACCTCGACAAAGTGTTGGACAAGGCGTGGGCGGAGCAGGATCTGGCGGAGATTCTCACCGCACCGGTGTCGGCCCTGAAGGGGGTTTCGGACCGAGACGGCCAACTGTTGCAGGAGGCGTTCGGCGTTAAAACAGTGGCTGATCTGGCCAATCTGAAGTACTTCCGTTGGGCTTCGGCGCTCGCGGCGCTGAACACCTCGGCCAGGTAGCCACGACCCAGGTAGCCACGAATCAAGTAACCGCACATGGCCGTCGTGGCCCCGGTTGTTCTGGGGCCACGACGGCCATGCCATGCCTGCCGCTCCGCTTGCCCCGGCCGGGACAGCCGGACGCCAGGCCGGGACAGCCGGGAAATCGGTCGCTATGCGTCGCCTGCTCGTCGCCCGTCCGTCACGGGGCAGAGCCGAAAAAATGGGTAGATTGACAGGAAATTCCCGATATTTTCAGCAGCGTCACGAATATGTCTAACGCTATGAATTGCCTGCCATCCCATGGTGCCCGGCAGCGACTGCGACCCGTCGCTCTCCCACGTTTGTCGGTGGTCCCGAAGAACGGGATCGTGCCGCTGGATGGACGGGTGATGAATGGGGCCGGATGCACACGTGACCATTCATCCGGACGCGCCTGCGCGAGGCGGAGCCCCGCCGTAGACTCCGGCTCGTTTGGCTGCGTTGTGTCGCACTTCCTCACCAGGCCGAACATCGCCCTTCGCGGTGACCTGCAGCCGACCGGTGGGCCGCCTGGCGAGTACGGGATGTGGTCATGAGCGAACCCTTACCCTCAATTCGACTCTGTATCCGATGGAAGGCGCTGGTAGTGACTGTCGTAGAGCCTGTCCGGACAAGCCAGCACGACCAGCGCCTACGCATGTGGCTGCTCCAGGGCTTGGCCGAGCGGTCGCGGCAGCACGCGGGACCCCACGCCCAGCTTCCGGTCGAGCACAGGCGCCACCCGTGGTGGCGTGTGATGTGCCTCACGGGAGTGGACTACTTCTCCACCCTCGGTTACCAGCCTGGTATCGCCGCTCTTGCCGCCGGCAGCCTCAGCCCGGTCGCGACGCTGATCCTTGTTCTGCTCACCCTGTTCGGGGCTCTTCCCGTCTACCGGAAAGTGGCGTTGTCGAGCCCCCACGGTGAGGGTTCCATCGCGATGCTGGAGCATCTTCTGCCGTGGTGGTCGGGAAAGATGCTCGTCCTGGTTCTGTTGGGGTTCGCCGCCACCGACTTCCTCATCACGGTTACCCTCTCGGCCGCCGACGCCACCGCGCACCTCATCGAGAACCCGTACGCCCCGGACTTCCTGGACGGTCATAACGTGCTTGTCACGCTGGTGCTGCTCGCCCTGCTTGCCGCGGTATTTCTCAAGGGTTTCACTGAGGCCCTCGGTATCGCGGTCGCCCTGGTCATAGTTTATCTGACGCTGAACCTCGTCGTCGTGCTGGCCGGTGCGGTCCAGGTGCTGCATACCCCGCACGTCGTCGACGACTGGCACACCCTGCTGGTGTCCGAGCATCCGAACCCCCTGTTGATTATCGGGGTGGCGCTCGTGGTCTTTCCAAAGCTCGCGCTGGGACTTTCCGGTTTCGAGACCGGCGTGGCGGTGATGCCGCTGATCCGCGGGGACGCATCCGACACGGAGGAGCATCCCGCCGGGCGGATCCGGGGAACCCGGCACCTGCTCACCACCGCAGCGATAATTATGAGCGTTTTTCTGCTGGCCAGCAGCATGGTGACGACCCTGCTCATCCCGAAGGCGGAGTTCGAGACGGGCGGCGCCGCCAACGGCCGCGCCCTTGCCTATCTCGCCCACGAACTGTTGGGCAACGTATTCGGGACCGTTTACGACGTCAGCACCATCGCAATCCTGTGGTTCGCCGGTGCGTCCGCGCTGGCGGGGCTGCTCAACCTGGTGCCCCGTTATCTGCCGCGCTATGGGATGGCCCCGCACTGGGCGCGTGCGGTCCGCCCGCTGGTCCTCGTGTTCACCGCGGTCGCGTTCGTCGTCACGGTGCTGTTTCGGGCCAGCGTCGACAAGCAGGCCGGCGCCTACGCGACCGGCGTGCTCGTCCTCATCACATCGGCATCACTGGCAGTGACGCTGGCGTCGGTGAAACGGAGCCGGCGCGTATACACCACCGGGTTCGCGGCCATCACCATGGTTTTCGTCTACACGACCATCGCGAACATCATCGAACGGCCGGACGGTCTGATCATCGGGTCGTTCTTCATCATGACGATCATCGTCGTGTCGTTCGCGTCGCGTGGGATACGCGCGTTCGAGCTGCGCGTCACGAACGTGCGCCTCGACGACGCCGCAACACGGTTCGTCGCCGAGGCCGCCGGATCCGGCCAACTACGGCTGATCGCCAATGAACCGGACCTGAGGGACGCCGCCGAATACTACGACAAGGAACGGCAAGAACGTCGTGACCTGCACATCCCCGACGGAGATCCCCTGCTCTTCGTCGAGGTGACGGTGCCGGACGCATCGGAGTTCGAAAGCGAACTCGACGTCCGGGGCGAGGAGCGCCACGGCTACCGGATCCTGAAGCTGACAAGCACCTCCGTACCCAACGCGATCGCGGCGCTCCTGCTGCACCTGCGTGACGTCACCGGCGAGCGCCCGCACGTCTACTTCGAGTGGAGCGAGGGAAATCCCCTGCTCAACCTGCTGCGGTTCCTGTTCGTCGGCGTCGGCGAGGTTGCGCCCGTCACCCGTGAGGTGCTCCGCGAAGCCGAACCCGACCCAGCCCGACGACCCTTCGTCCACGTCGGTTGACATTCAGGGCGTGCGCCGATCGGTTGCCCCCAAAGGCACCTGACGCCACGGCCGTTGGGGCTCCACGGCCATCCGGCCACCTGGTCATCGTGACTGGCTGAGGACGAGGCGGTCGCGCACCCGCGGTGGCAGCCGGGCAACGGCAGAGGCGATGCGGGCGTCCCTGCCGACGAGATACCGGGTACGGGGCCGTCGAGTCGTCAGAGCGTGCGCGATCACCTTCGCGACCTCCTCCGGTGGGATCCCGGCGGCGTCGTTGCGCCTCGCGCTCGCGCGGGCGGCGGCGATCTGTGCCCCGTACAGCTTGTCGACCGTCGGGGGCAGCGTCGCGAGCAGCTGGTCGGCGGATGCTGTCGCCGTCTGCCAGATCGGCGTCGCGACTGCTCCGGGTTCGACGAGGACGACACCGATCCCCCACGGTGCGAGCTCGAGGCGCAGCGTGTCGGTGAGCGCGGCCAGCGCGAACTTCGATGCGGTGTACGCGCCGAGCATCGGCGAGACGATCCGGTCGCCGATCGAGCCCACGTTGACGATCCGGCCGTGGCCGTCGCGCAGCAGGGGGAGCAGCGCCTGGGTGACCGCCACCTGGCCGACGACATTGACGTCGAGCTGGCGGCGCAGCTCCGCCGGAGGGAGGAACTCCACCGGCGCGGCGACCGCGATGCCCGCGTTGTTGACCAGACCCGCCAGACCATCGGCTCCGACGGTGTCGCGCACGGTGGCGACGGCTGCTGCCACCGCGTCCGGATCGGTCACGTCGAGCTGGACGGGCACGACCCGCTCGCCGAATCCGGCCTTCAGCGCCGCCGCGTCCTGCTCCCGGCGTACTCCGGCGATCACCCGTCTGCCCTGGCCGACCAGCTGGCGCACGGTCGCCGCGCCGATCCCCTTCGACGCCCCGGTGACCAC
>NZ_CAAAFO010000041.1:49613-52509 GCF_900634715.1 Candidatus Protofrankia californiensis
GTGGTCGGCAGCGGCTTCGGCGGTTTCGGGGTGCTCAGCCATCTGGAACGGCGGTTGCCGGCGGACGCAGCCGAACTCGTCGTCGTGTCCCCGGTGGATCATCTCCTGTACACGTCGCTGTTGCCGCAGGTCAGCGCCAACGAGGCCGAACCACGTCACCTGGCGGTCTCCATCAGGGCCGCGTTGCGGCGGACCACGCTCCGCCTCGGCCACGTCGTCGCGGTCGACGCCGCTGGAGGCGCCGGTGCCGCGGGAGGGACCGACGCCGGGGGCGGTACGGTCACGATCCGCCGGCCCGACGGCTTCCGGGAGAAGCTGCGCTGGGACCGGCTCGTGCTCGCACCCGGGGCGGTGACCCGCACCTTCGACGTCCCGGGGCTCACCGACCATGCGCTGGGTCTGAAGAACCTCGCGGAAGCCGTCTATCTACGCGATCACGTACTCCGCCAGCTTGAGTACGCCGATGCCTGCGACGATCCGGCCGAGCGCCGGGCGCGGTGCACGTTCGTGGTGATCGGGGCCGGTTACACCGGGACGGAGCTCGCCGCGCAGATGACGCAGTTCACCAGCCGGGCGGTGTACCAGTACCCGAGGCTCGCCGAGGGGGACATCCGGTGGATCCTGGCCGATCTGGCACCACGGGTGTTGCCGGAGCTGCGTACCGCTCTGGGCGATCGTGCGGCGCGGGTGCTGGCCGCGCGCGGCGTCGAGGTGCGGCTACGGACGTCCGTCGCGGAGGTGAGTGCGGACAGCATCCGGTTCACCACCGGTGAGATTGTGGCGACCCATACCCTGGTCTGGTGCGCGGGGGTCAGCCCCAGTCCGCTGGTCGCCACCCTGGGCCTGCCGACGACCCGGCAGGGTCGGCTGGTGGTGGACGCCCAGTTCCGGGTGCCCGACGTCGCGGGCATGTTCGCACTCGGCGACGCTGCGGCCGTGCCGGACGTCACCCAGGGTTGCCAGCCCGCGGGGCAGACCGCCCAGCATGCGGTCCGGCAGGCAGCTGCCGCCGCTCGCAGTGTCGCCGCGTCGCTGGGCTACGCGACGGCCCGGCCATACCGGCATCGCAATCTCGGCTTCATCGTCGACCTCGGCGGGACCGCCGCGGTGGCCGATCCCCTCGGGGTTCCCCTGTCCGGGGTGCCTGCCGCGGCGTTGACCCGCATGTACCACCTCCGGGCGCTGCCGTGCCTGACCAACAAGACCCGGGTTGCGGCCGACTGGCTCCTCGGTGCCTTCACCCCACGTCAGATCGTCCAGCTCGGGTTCCTGCCCCCGGCCAAATCCTCGATCAGCGCTGCTGAACGGACCGACATCTACACCGGCAGCGGGGCCAGATAGCACAAGCGCTGGGGTAGGACAAGCGCTGGGGAGCCTGACGGTCAGCCCGAGGGAAGGTCGGGTGGGCCGTCAGGCTCGGTCTGCTCCGCGAGGAAGCGTTCCAGCGCGGCAGCGAGTTCGTCCGCAGTGGGCAGCGCCTCGGTCGTGGCCGCCGGAAGGTCGGTACCTTCTCGACCTTGGATGAACGTGTCGTACTGTTCTTCGAGGGCGGTGACCAGCGCCGCGGCTTCACCGCCGTTTGCCAGCTGCCGGTCGATGTTGCCGCGGATGGCCGCTGAGGCGGAGCGCAGCCCGTCCAGCGGGAGCATCAGGCCGGTCGCCTTCGACAGCGAGGTGAGCAGGCTTTCGGTGGCTGCCGGATAGTCGGTCTGCGACAGATAGTGCGGGACATGGGCGGCGAACCCCATCGCGTCGAGACCGTCGCGCCCACGCTGGTACTCCATGAGATGGCCGGCGCTGCCGGGGACCTGGACCCGCCGCACCCACGGCTCGTATCCGATGATGAGATCCCGACGGGTGGCATGCGCGGTGACGCCGCACGGGCGGGTGTGCGGAACGGCCATCGGGATCGCGTTGAGACCCACGGTCAGCCGGACGCTCAGGCGCTGGGCGAGGGCGCCGACGGCGGCGATGAACCGCTTCCACTGCAGGTCAGGTTCTGGACCGGACAGCAGCAGGAACGGCGTGCCGGCGCTGTCGTCAACGAGATACAGCCCGAGTACCGGCTCGTCGTAGTGTTCCCAGTGGTCCTCAACAAAGATCATGAACGGGCGCCGGGAGCGGTAGTCGAGCAACTGATCGACGTCGAAGGTCGCGATGAGACGGTTGTCCAGCGTGGTCAGCAGGTGGTCGCGGGCCAGCCGAATCGCGCCACCCGCATCGACGACACCGGTGAGCGCCTCCACCAGCACGGACCTGCCGATCTCCGGCAGGTCGTCGGCGACTTCATACAGCTCACTCGGGTCGAGCACTGGTCAGGGTCTCCTCACAGAAGTCTGTCGACCGCTTCAACGAAGATGAAGCGGCAACGGTGCCGATCTGTTCCTACCGCGTGACGCCTCCTGGGAACCTGGTGGACCGCTCGCGGTAAGTATCGCAGTTGGGTTCAGGCCCGGGCGGGCGGTGGCCATGGCGGGAGATCGTGGCTGTGTCCTGCGCGGCGTGGTCGGCACGGGTAGTCCAACCTAGGAGCAGTGTCTCGCTGTCGCTGACGAGGGCGGGCGTGGCGGCAAAGCGGTAAGGAGGTTTCATGCGTGACGCGCTGCCGGAGCTGGCCCGCTGGTGGACGGCGGGGACGCCGTTCGCGCTCGCCACCGTGGTCGCGACCAGTTCGTCCGCGCCGCGTCCGCCCGGTGCGGTGATGGCCGTGAACGCCGACGGGGACGCGGTCGGCAGCATCTCGGGCGGTTGCGTCGAGGGCGCGGTGTACGAGATGGCATGCCAGGTGCTTGCCACGGGTGAGCCGGCGCTGGCCACATACGGCCTGGGCGATGACGACGTGTTCGCGACCGGACTGACCTGCGGTGGGACGATCAGCGTCTTCGTGCAGAGCATC